>QZDS01000027.1 GCA_009917455.1 bacterium 1xD8-48
GCGATGTTAAGATGAGGGGGCTGTTAGACATTTGATTTAACTGCCTATCACCCCATTTCCTGACTAACACCTAAACAATATAACATGGCAGAAAACAAATCCACCACCAAACTTAGCATGTCGATGCTTTACACATTCTACGGAAACCATTTTATGGGCAAAGAAGAATGAGAAGAAAGCCCGGCATGTTTTTAATTATCACAAGATGAAAGAAATGAATAATGGCAGGCAGATGAAAGATGTGTGGACAGGAGCGCTAACGAAAATGTCTGAGAAAACAGAAGGAAAGCATCCGACACAGAAGCCGAAATATTTGCTTGAAAAAATTGTATTGGCATCAACGGAGGAAGGGCAGATTATTTTAGACCCTTTCTGCGGCTCCGGTACTACCGGAGTGGAGGCTGTGCGATTTGGCCGGAAGTTTGTTGGAATAGATGTAAATGAAGAATACTTGGAAATATCACGAAAAAGACTGGAGAAGGCAGCAAATGGCAGATAGAGATTTTGACAAATGGCTGAGTAAGTTCAGAACGAGTATATCAGGTTATGATTACTATATTGACTTTGACAAGGTTGTAAGAAATGTAGAAGAAATCAAGGTGGAGTTGAATATTTTGAACTCATTAATTGGTTCAAGAAACATCGAGGAAGACTTCCAAAGAATTGTGTCCAGATATCCGGAAACATTGCAATGCATCCCATTGCTTCTTGCAGTGCGAGGTTACAAGATTTATGCACAGGATGAAGAGGGTACATTTTTGTACAATTTCAAAAAGATGAATTACAATGTGGAGCAGTACAAGGTATTTATGCATAAAACGGGATTGTTTGATATGATTGCAAATCACCTGGTGAATAATCTGGTGGATTATGCTTTGGGAATTGAAACCGGGTTAGATTCTAATGGGCGTAAGAATCGTGGTGGTCATCAGATGGAAGATTTGGTTGAAAAGTACATATTGGCGGCGGGATTTAGAAAGGATGTAAATTACTTTAAGGAAATGTATTTAAAGGATATCGAAGAAAAATGGAACATTGACCTGTCAGCACTGTCTAATCAGGGAAAAGCTGCAAAGAGATTTGATTTTGTAATCAGGACAGATAAAATGATCTATGGTATTGAAACAAACTTTTACGGTGGCGGGGGTTCAAAGCTTAATGAAACTGCAAGAAGCTATAAAATGCTTTCTCGGGAGGCGGACACTATAGATGGATTTACTTTTGTATGGTTTACAGACGGAATTGGCTGGAGGAATGCAAGAGGTAATTTGAGGGAGACGTTTGAGGCTATGGATAAGATTTACAGTATAGATGATATGGAGAATGGGGTTATGGGAAAAGTGTTCATCTAACCCCTGCAAATCAAACTCATTGACATAAAGCAAAAAGCGGACAATAGACTGCGCATCATTTGGGCGACACCTATAAAATTCCTTGTTACTTTAAATTATAATTAAGCGCGACATATCCGCGTCAGCCCTTCAATCCACTTGAAAAATCCGAAAGGGAATGATATACTAACGACTGTCAAAACATGAAAAACTGGAATTGTGGCAATGCTTTGCAGGTTACTTTTATTGGCATATCAGTAAAAGTAACTTTAGCGACGCCTTAAAAAGAATAGAAAGAACAAAAGAAGAGGAGAACAAGACCAATGAAACGGATAACAGCCTGGCTGCTGGCGCTTGGCCTGGTAGTAACATGTACTTTTCCGGCCCATGCGGGGGAAATGAAAGATACCGGAAATGGGGTAACCGTATCGCCGACAGCGTCTTCTTTGGGAACACGAACAACGACAACGGTGTCAGAAACTGATATGACACCCACGTCATCTCCCGAAAAAACAGAAGGAGAAGGGGTCTTGCCGTCCGCAACTCCGGAAGGGAGCGGGGAACCCGGCGGCACAGTGACGCCACTGCCCTCTCCCAAAACGACGCCTGTGTCTTATGAAGGGGCATCACCCTCTGCTTCCGCGTCGGCGTCTCCCACATCGTCGGCGGATGCCGTACCGTCATCGTCTCCGTCGGGGTCGCCGTCGGTCTCTCCTTCTGCGTCTCCCACCGGTTCGCCGGAGGGGGAAGTTTTGCCGTCGTCTTCAGACGGCGGGGACTGGAACAGCGCGAACGCTTCGGATAATCCCAGGGGCGGTGTAGAGGTGATTCTGAGAAACGCGCTTCCGATTGCGCCCAATGCGAAAATCAACATGGTTGTCACCCTTGATAAGGACGGGAACCGGATTGAAGAGGCAAAGAGCGTTACGCTGGAGAATAATTCGGAAAAGCATCCGGTATTCTATTCCGGGCTGGAAGCGGGGACTTACCGTCTGGAAGTGTCCGCGCCCGGGTTTGTTACTTATGAACAGTACATAGATGTGGATAAAAATACCAGGACAGTGGAGATTCACACCGGGTTTGCGGACTTGCAAAGTGATAAGGCCCGTCCGGGCGTGATGTTTATCGGGGACGTCAACGGAGACGGAAAGATTGATGGTAATGACAGACGTGTCATTATTGCCGCTATGAGTAATGGGAATGAGGGTGGAATGACAGACTTGAACGGAGACGGCGTGACCGATATTCTGGATTTGCAGTTTTACGCCGGCAACCGTTCCATGTCAATGGATGAAAGCCTGAATACCAGCGCGACTCTGGCGGAAAGCGTGTCCCCGGACGCGGTAAAGGTAAATATGAACCCGGACACCACGCGGGTGCAGGGGGACGGCGATTTACAGAAGCTTCTGCAGGGTGAGAGCGGCTCCGTCAGGTTTCAGAATGCTCAGGGCGGGGCAATCTCGGAGTCTGCGCCGGTGGAAATCGGATTTAACCTTCAAAGCAAGGCTCAGGAGGAAAGCGGCCAGGGGACGGCCGTGGAGCAGATTGCCATTACCATGGGGAGCGATACCATTGAAAGCGGCGTTGTGCTTGTGGAGGTAGAGGGGAGCGATATCCCCATTGAAAAGGAGATATGGAACGGTCAGATAATGGAGGCGGGCCGGGCTGTATCGGAGGAAGGCGGCGTGACACCGGCGTCTTCTGCCAGCGGTCAGGATAATCTTCTGGAAATTAATCTGGGAACAAGCGTTGCCGTAAAAAAAGTTACTTTTGTAATTAACAAAACAAGCTCCGGCGGTTCTCTGGCCGAAATTTCCCGGGTGGAATTTTTAAATGACATGGAGAAACGCATTCCCGAGCCGGATATGAATATTCCGGGGAATTTGTCATATACTGCGGCGGATAAATCCTTTTTCCTGACATGGAACGCGGAGACGAATATTACCGGCTATGAAGTGGAAATCAGCTATGGCGGCGATTCGGAAATTGTCCGGGCCGCGTCAAACAGTCTGGAAGTAAAATCTTTCAAAGAAGACAAGCTTAAAAACGGAGAATCCTATCAGGTACGTGTGCGCTCGGTGAATGGCACATGGGTCAGCCCGTGGAGCGGAGCGGTGTCTGCGACGCCTGTCGTTTCGAAACAGCCCGACGCGCCCGACAATCTGAAAGCAACAGGCGGATACCGATGCGTGCGCATGAGCTGGAAGAACATGGAGGACACGGATACTTATAATGTATTTTATAAGAAGTCCGGCGACAGCTCCTTTGAGAAGATAACAGGCATTGCAAAAAATCAATATGAAATTAACGGGCTGGAGGATCAGACATTATACGAGGTATATGTGACAGGCGTAAACAGTCTGGGAGAAAGCGCGCCTTCCATTCATTCGGAAGCACGGACAAGTATCATTACGCCCGCCGAGATGCCCAATTATAAGCTGATAAATGAATCCAACGGAAAAGGAAAAATCAGCGCCCATATTTTAGATGTATCCCACGGAAGGGGCGCCATGGTGGCAAGCCCTCTTGATGCCGGAAAGAAAAGCGCGCTGGGAACGGTGGACAAGGATTATGGTTCCTGCTATCAGGTTCTTGACTGGGACGACGGCGCGGCATATGTGGCGCCGAACAAGGGACTGTTGTTTACGCTGGACGATTATTATGAGATGAGTTACATCACCTTTGCGGAACCCGAGGATATCGCCTCCTATGCCGGCGTGTCGGTTTACTATTATGACAGGGAACATCCGGACGGCACTTACGCAAAGAATCCTGTAGTAGTGCAAAGAACGGATGCAAACGGGAGAAAGTATTACCTGATTAAGCTGGCGGAGCCGGTTACGGCAAATAAAATCCGCCTGGGCTTTTCAAGGGGATACAATCTTTACAATATTACCATCGCCGAAGTGAATTTCTATCATTACGACAGCCTGGAGGACGACATTCTTGCGCTGTATGCGGACGATTTGCATACCTCCTTAAAGGCGGGAGTGAATGTGGAAACAATCGCCGCGCTGCAGAAGCGTCTGGACACAAAGGACGAAAAGAGCGGGGAATATCATCCGGAAAGGGATATGCTCCAAAGGGAGCTGGATAATGCAAAGGGGCTTCTGAACACGGAGTTTTCGGATATTATTCAGGTACAGCCGAAAATCACCGCGGCAAAAGACAAGCATCTGGGCTTTGGCGGCCTGAACGCATGGCAGCCTTTAGGAGTCACGGCTTACGAAGGAGAGCAGGTTGTTATCTATGTAGGGCATGAAAGCTTAAAAACCGGCTCCAATTCCAATCTGAAGCTGATTGCCACGCAGTATCATGCGGAGGCGGGCGCGTTTGCGTCGGAGGTAGCGTCCCTTAAGATTGGACGCAATGAAATTACCATACCGGCGATTCAAAGTCTGGCATGCGAGGGCGGCGGGGCGCTTTATGTGCAATATACAGGGAATAATGACAACGACAGGTACGCGGTGCGTGTAAGCGGCGGGGCAAAAGAGCCGATACTTAATTTGTACGGAGTTTCCGATACGGGAGAGCGTCAGAGACGGATTACCGCATATGTGGAGGAACTGGAAGCCCATGTGGCCGGACAGAAAGAGCAGCATGTACAGCTCCATGAATCGGCCGGAGAAAACAATAAGGTGAACCGGGAATATGACAGGCAAAACTGTATTCTGGGCGCGACGGATATCGTACTGGATAAGATGATGCTGTCCGTTTCGGCGGAGCAGATTCTGGCCGGGCTTGGAAAAGGTTCTTTAGAGGAAAAGGCGGACAAGCTGAACAGGTCCCTGCATGCAATGGACGAGATGATGGATTTCTTTTACCATCATAAGGGACTTAGCAGCGATGCGGATGCGCCGGCCACCGACAGAATGCCGGCCCAGCACCTGAATATCCGGTACATGAGAATGTTTGCAGGCGCGTTTATGTACGCCTCAGGCAATCACATCGGAATTGAGTGGGGGTCTGTACCGGGACTGTCTTCCAGCCCGTCCGTGACAAAGGATGAGCAGGGCAGGCACATTGACGGATATTATTTTGGCTGGGGAATTTCCCATGAAATCGGCCACAATATCAACCAGGGAAGCTACGCTTACGCGGAAGTGACAAACAACTATTTCGCGCAGCTTACTAAATCCACGGACAGCAATGATTCCGTACGCTTTACCTATGATAATGTTTATAAAAAAGTGACTTCGGGCACAGTGGGAAGAGCTTCCAATGTATTTACGCAGCTTGCCATGTACTGGCAGCTCCATCTGGCCTATGACAGAGGCTATAACTACAAAATATACGACAGCTATCAGGCGCAGCACGAAGGGCTGTTCTTTGCCAGGGTGGATACCTACAGCAGAAATACTTCCCTCGCGCCGGGCGGCCTTAAGCTTGGCGGCGACAGGGACCAGAACATCATGCGTCTTGCCTGCGCGGCGGCGGAAAAGGATTTGACGGAATTTTTCATGCGGTGGGGCTTTACGCCTGACGCAGAGACGATGAGTTACGCCAGGAATTTCCCGGCGGAGGAGCGGGCGCTGTATTACCTGACGGACGACGCAAGAGTTTATGAAATCGAAAACGGCACCTCGGGCTCTATTAAGAATAAAGAAGTGATTGGAGCGGGAAGCACGGCTTCGGCGGGCGGAAGAGAGTCCAATGAAGTCACGCTCTCCATTGAATGTTCCGCAAACCCGGAAGTGCTTTTGGGATATGAGATTGCCAGATATCACTATGAAGACGGCAAACCCGTGCGAGAGGTGGTAGGATTTTCCACGGAGAATACTTATGTGGACCGCGTGTATACCATCAACAACAGGGTGGTAACCTACGAAGTGATTGCGGTGGATAAATTCGGCTATCGCTCTGTGGCCCGGAAGATTGGCGACGTGAGAATCGCCCATGACGGAAGCCATGACAAGTCGCATTGGACGGTGACCACGAATATGACCTCGGGAGAAGATGAAACAGGAACCGCGGAGGAGGAAGACCCTTGCGAGCCCGCGCCCATCCCGGCCATCAACAAAGTGATTGACGGCAGCGAGCGGAGTACCTACGAGGGAAATGCAAAGAGCGGGGACGCCGCAATTCTACTTCAGTTCCATCAGGTGCTTGAGGTATGCGGGTTAAAATACACCGTGAAATCCGGTACGCCGATTGGCGGCTATATAATTGAGATAAGTGTTGACGGCGAAAATTGGACTACGGTGAAGACCGGACAGTTTGAGAATAAAAAGGGAAGCCAGACGGTTTACTTTGAAAATGCGGATAAAGACCCATGGGTATGTACCTATGACGCCGCTTATGTGAGACTGAAGGCTCCGGGACAGAGTTCCGTCAGCATATCGGAAATTGACGTGTTAGGCCCCTCCGGAGACAATATTTCCTTCGGGGCAAAGCCGGACAGCATAGAAGGGGCTGTGGGGATACTGCAGGAGGATTACTTCTATGAACGGAGCGGAACGGAAAAGAAAATCCCGGCAGGTTCCCTGATATTTACGGGAAGCTACAAAGGAAATCCGGCTTATAACGTGGTGGTAATCTACGATGAGGAAGGCAATATCGTCGGAGGAGTGGATTCGGAAGGAACGCTTGCGGCGGAGCAGATTATTCTTGCGAAAGTGCCGGAAAACGGGCTTTTGGGAGAGGTAAGCGACGGTATCTGGATTTACTGGATTGAGTCTGCGGACGGGCAGGTTCCAGCTTACTCCAGAGTGCGGGCACAGCTTTACCGGGTAGACAACGCGTTGACGAACGAAGGCCAAAGGCTTGTAAGCGACACACTGCCTCTGCAAATCCCGGAAAAACTGGATAAGATTATCCTGAAACATGATTCGGAAACAGAAGACGGTGCAGCGGCATGGTAAGCGATGGGAGATACAAGGTGAAAAGAATCTGGAAGAAATTATATTTGGGATTAGCCATATTGGGAATGTTTGTTCCTCTGCAGGTAAATGCAGAGGAACAGGACACAGTGACCTTGCAGGAAGAGAATTCCAAGGTTGCTGTGTCGCTTGGCATGAGCCATGCAAAGGAAGAGAAAATTTCCACACTTTCGATTTCCCTGAGCGTGGATATGGGCGGACAAAACCAGGGAGAGGTTGTCTTTGATTTTGACTCGGGACTGGAAAGCGTAACGGAGCATGATTATATTTATAATGCAAATACGGGGATAATGGATATCTATGTATCTTCCCTGAAAAACCAGAGTCTGTTCGGTGACGGGGAACTGCGGCTTGGACATGTGCGGATAGAGCCGGCGGATTCTTCCGCAGTTCTGCAGGTGGAGGTTGGTTACTGCGACGGCTCTTTTCAGACGGCAAACGCCTCCTATGGAAACAAAACACCTGTTATCTCCTCTCTCCCGGATCCCGTTCTTCTGCAAATTGGAGCGGTGACTCCTTCACAGCCCGGCGGCAGTTCCGACAGCGGAAGCCAGGGCGGCGGTGAAAGCGGCGGCCAGAACAGCGGAGGAAACGCAGGTCATGGAAACGACAATATGAGCCAGGGATTGTACGACGAGGAGACACGTTTTACGAATAATCCGGCGGATGCCCAGAACATTTCCTCCACGGTTGTAAAGGAAAATAATCTGCATCCGGAGCTTGTGGATATGAGTAAAGGGAGCGCCGCCCAAATCGGCAATAAAACCCTGGCGGGAAGCGTCGGGGCCGGAGCAGGAGCGGCCAAAGGAAGCGGAAAAGTGTCGGTGGTTGCCCCGAAGGAAGGGCCGGACAGCATTGTGGTTAACGGCGGAGCCGGCGGTGCGGCCGGAGAAGGCGGTGGAGCCGGAGGCGGCGCGGGCGGCGGTGAAGCCGGGATATCCGGCACTTACGGAGAAGGAAGCGGAACGGACGGGGGTTCTTCCCTTTCCGGTGAAATCAGGCTGGATAAAAAGAACGGCGGCGCGGTAGCTGAAAAAGACAACGCAAAGATGAAATGGATAATCGGAGGCGGTGTGGTGGCGGCTCTTGTTATTGCGGGAATCGTAATATTTATTCTTGCCGGGAAGCGCTCACGGGGCAGAAAGCATAAGAAACCCGTCAGGAGAAAGAAAAAAAGACCGGACGGAAAAAAGCGAAACATGGACGGCGCGAGGGCAGAACATCCCGCCGGAAAAAAGAAAACGGTTCATAAAGGAAGCGGGAACAGGAGAAGATAATGAGAAGCGGTTATTTGATGCATGGCGGCGACTATAATCCGGAGCAGTGGCTTGATATGCCCGAAGTTTTAGAGACAGATATTGTGCGTTTTCGGGAGGCTAAGATTAACACGGTTACGGTGGGCATATTTTCATGGGCGAAGCTGGAGCCCAAAGAAGGGGAATACCGGTTCGAATGGCTGGAGGAGATAATTGACAGGCTTCACGGAAACGGCATTTCCGTGATTCTGGCGACGCCTTCGGGGGCACGGCCCCACTGGATGGCGGATAAATATCCCGAAGTTCTTCGGGTAAACGCCATGCGCCAGCGGAATCTGTTCGGGGGCAGGCATAATCATTGCTTGTCCTCTCCGATTTATCGGGAAAAGGTGCGTCGAATCAATACGGAACTTGTAAAAAGGCTGGGCGCCCACCCGGCGGTAAAAATGTGGCATATTTCCAATGAACTTGGCGGGGAGTGCCACTGTGAGCTTTGCCAGAAAGCGTTCAGAGGCTGGCTTAAGAAAAAGTATCAGACTATAGAGGCCCTTAATAAAAGCTGGTGGACTACCTTCTGGAGCCACACCTACGACAGCTTTGACCAGATAGAAAGTCCCTCTCCCCTGGGAGAAATGTCGGTTACAGGCTTAAAGCTCGACTGGAGAAGATTTATTTCCGACCAGACCATCGACTATATGGAGGACGAAATAAGGGCTATTCGGGATGCCGGGTCGGATTTGCCGGTAACCACCAATCTGATGTATCATTTCTATGAGATTGACTATTTCCGTCTGGCGGAAAAAATAGATATCGCCTCCTGGGACAATTATCCTTCCTGGCATAAGCGGGAGGAGTGGGAGACAGCAAGGGACACCGCTTTCTGGCACGATGTGATTCGCAGCTTAAAGCGCAAGCCCTTCTTCCTGATGGAGTCCTGCCCGGGAGCCACTAACTGGAAGGATGTCAGCAAGCTGAAAAGGCCGGGGATGCTTACCGCAACGTCTCTGCAGAGCATTGCCCACGGCTCGGACGGCGCAATGTATTTCCAGATGCGCAAAGGCCGGGGGGCGGCGGAAAAACTCCACGGGGCAGTAATTGACCATTATGATGGAAATGATACCAGAACCTTCCGGGACGTGTGCGAGGCCGGGGAAATGCTGGAGGCTCTTTCCGAAGTGGCCGGAACGACGACGAAATCGGAAGCGGCAGTCATTTTTGACTGGGATAACCGCTGGGCGCTAGACGGCTCGGAGGGACCCCGTAACAAGGATCTTCATTATCAGGAATGTGTGGAGAAATCCTACCGGGCATTACGAAGACAGGGGCTTAACGTGGATGTGATTGACCAGAAATGCTCCCTTGCGCCTTACAGATTTGTCGCAGCTCCCATGCAGTACCTGTTCCATGAGGGATTTGCGGAAAAGGTCAGGGAATTTGTAGAAAAGGGCGGAACCTTCGTGCTGACCTACTGGTCGGGCGTGGTGGACGAAAACGATTTGTGCTTCCTTGGCGGAACGCCCCACGGGCTGATGGATGTGTTCGGGCTTCGAAGCGAGGAGATTGATTCCCTTTATGACGAGGAGGAAAATCTGCTGTGCCGGACGGACGGGACGCCGGAGGGAATGAAAGACAGTTATGTGTGCAGATATCTGTGCCAGCTGGTGAAGCCGGCTGCCGCAAGGACACTCATGACCTACGGCAGGGATTTCTATGCGGGAACGCCGGCGCTCCTTGAAAATGATTTCGGGGAGGGAAAGGCATATTATGTGTGCGCGGACGCCGAGCAGGCATTCTATGACGATTTTTATGAAAGGCTGACGAAGGAGGCAGGCATTTCGCCCATTCTTCCCACAGAGATTCCAGACGGCGTGGAGGTCACGAGCAGAAGCGGAGAAAATGCGGATTATATCTTCTTCCAGAACTTTAACCGCAGGGACATGAAGGTTCAGCTCCCGGAAGGGGAGGTTATCTTTGGAGATAAGGAGGGGAATATGAAACCCCTTGGAAATATTGTGGTGAAGATTTCCCGCTGATTTTTTGTTTATCCTTTCCGGTAACCGGAGGGAGAACAGCCGATTTGCTTTCTGAAAATCCGGCTGAAATAAAGAGGGTTTTCATATCCCACAAGGCCGCTGATTTCCTGAATGGAATAATTGGTATTCTTCAGCAGCTCCTTGGCTTTATTTATACGGATGGAAGTAACATACTGCATGGGCGTTACGCCCATATAACGCTTGAAACTGCGGATAAACCAGCATACGCTCATATGCTGGTTTTTTGCGTATTCTTCTATACAGATATCCTTTGCAAAGGATTCGTTGAAATAGTGGACGGTCGCTTCCAGCTCCCGGTGGCTGAAAGAGTTTTCCGTGGATTTTTCCATGGAAAGGTCAAGCTGGGTTCTCTCAATTCCGGCAAAAAGCTGGCGCAGATAAAGGCTTAAAAATTCCTCAAAGCAAGGGCGCTTTAACTGCAGTTCCAGGATGATGCCCCGGAATAGTTCAAAAAAGTTAAAGAAATTTCCGCAGTAGAGAATCTGGGAATTGCCAAATCCAATTTTGTCCAGAACGGCGCCCGCTTCATATCCTGAAAAATGAATCCAGCATACTTCGGAATTGTCCCTGGCATAATAGTAATAATGCTGGCTCTCCCCCGGCCTGTACAATATCATACATCCTCTGGCGGCTTCTTTCAGGCCGCAGTTTAAATGAAAGAAAGCTTTGCCGGAGGCAATATATAAAAGCTGATAGTCTTTGCGTCCGTCCGGCCTTACGGTAGTCATATCGGGCTGGCGGATAAGGCGGTAGACGCCGCATCCGCTGACCATAAGAGGATGGCTGTTATCCTCAATTTCAATATCCGCATCGTTTAAATACCCGGCATTTGCATACATAGGGTGGAATTCCTTTCCCGAATGTCTTTTAAATCACACCATTTTTCCTCCTGCAAAGGCGGAGAGTGTCTGCTGTGATTGTATCATTTTGTGCATATTTTGTCCAATACTGACTATGGCTATTCGGGCGGGAGTTTCTTATAATCATTTCTATAGATTATATTTAAGGCTCCTGTCCGGACGGCAGAGGCGGACGGAAAGAGCCGAGGCGAAAATTTTATCATAAGGAGGATTATAATGATAGTTCCAGGATATTATGAGGACTTAAAGGTTCTTCATAAAAATACCATGCCAAACAGGGCATACTATATCCCGGCATCCATGCGGATGGACGGTATCAGGATGACAGACCGCTTTATGCTGCTCTCGGGACAGTGGAAATTCCGCTACTTTGACAGCATTTATGACGCAAAGGAGGAATTTTTTGCGGAAGGGTATGATACCGCGGAATTTGACACTGTGACGGTGCCCGGAGTATGGCAGAATTACGGTTATGACAGGCATCAGTACACAAACACCCGTTATCCTTTCCCTGTGGACCCGCCCTATGTTCCGCAGAAGAATCCCTGCGGCGAGTATGTGCGTACCTTTACTTATCACAGGGATGAAAAGGCGCCGAAAGCCTTTTTGAACTTTGAAGGGGTGGACTCCTGCTTTTATGTATGGGTAAACGGCGTTTTTGTGGGCTACAGTCAGGTTTCTCACTCCACAAGTGAGTTTGACGTGACGCAGAATCTGCGCGAGGGTGAAAACACGCTGGCGGTGCTGGTGCTTAAATGGTGTGACGGAAGCTATATGGAGGACCAGGATAAGTTCCGTATGAGCGGTATTTTCAGGGATGTATATCTCCTTCGAAGACCTGAAGAAGGGATTTTCGATTATTTTGTAAAGGCGCAGCCCTCGGAGGATTATAAGAGCGGAAGGGTTGAAATCAGCTTTAAATATTTAAATCAGCCGGTTGACGTTAAGGCGTCTCTCTTTGACAGAGAGGGAAAGCGTATTTCGGAGACGGAGGTAAAGGACCAAAAGGCAGTAATGGAAGTGGAGAAAGCCCATCTGTGGAATGCGGAGGAGCCTTATCTTTATACGCTGGTTCTGGAGACGGCGGGCGAAGTCATTTCCGACCAGGTCGGAATCCGTGAAATCCATGTGACGGACGGCGTTTTGTACATCAATGGCGTGAAGGTGAAGTTCCACGGGACAAACCGTCATGACAGCGACCCGAAAACAGGCTTTGTAATCAGCCCTGTGCAGCTTTTAAAGGATTTGAAGCTGATGAAAGAGCACAACATGAATGCCATCCGCACCAGCCACTACCCCAATGCGCCCTGGGCTTACCAGCTTTACGACCAGCTTGGCTTTTATGTGATTGACGAGGCGGACAATGAAAGCCATGGGACTATTGACGTTTACGCAAAGGAACTGACGACGGAGGAAAAGGTAAAGTGCTGGAATGAGATGGTGGAAAAGGGACGCGAGGATATGTTTATGCGGAACCCGGATTTTGCTGTCAGATTTGAGCATTGGAGCGAGGCAATCTCGGATAACCCCGAATTTATCCCGTCCACTGTTGACAGGACGCAGCGCTGTGTGGAGAGAGATAAGAACAGGCCCTGCGTGGTTATCTGGTCTATGGGAAATGAATGCGCTTACGGCTGCACCTTTGAGGAAGCCCTTGCATGGACGAAGGAATTTGACCCCACTCGTCTGACACACTACGAGAGCGCCCTTTACACTACAAAGAAACGTAAGTATAATTTTGATAATCTGGACACCTACAGCCGGATGTATCCGACTCTTGATGAAATTCATTCTTACTTTAAAAAGCACGGAACAAAGCCCTTTATCATGTGCGAATACTGCCATGCCATGGGCAACGGCCCCGGCGATTTGGAGGACTACTTCCAGGTGGTCGAAAGCTATGACGGCGCCTGCGGCGGCTTTATGTGGGAGTGGTGCGACCATGCCATTGACATGGGTAAAACCATAAACGGGAAAAAGATGTACGCATACGGCGGCGACCATAACGAGCATCCCCACGATGGCAATTTCTGCATGGACGGTCTGGTGTATCCCGACAGAACCCCTCATACCGGGCTCCTGGAGTTTAAAAATGTGTATCGCCCGGCAAGAGTGACGGCCTTTGACCAGGAAAAGAAGGAAATCACTCTTAAGAATTACATGGATTTCACAAATTTGAAGGATTATTTAACCGTGGCATACGAAGTGCTCTGCGACGGCGTTTCCGTGGAGAGCGGCGCGATTGACAGCGAGGAGCTTTTGAATATCCCGGCACACGGAGAGAGGACGGTTCCCGCCTCCTTTACGGTTCCGGCCGAGGGAAAATGCTGTTTGAAGGTTTCTTACCTCTTAAAGGATGGGGACGCCGTTCTGAATGCGGGCCATTTGCTTGGCTTTGAGGAAGTGGAACTGGCAAACGCGCAGAGACAGAACCGGAAGGTAAAGGCGCTCTTTGCAACAGGCGGCGGGACGGCCGATTTCCGGGTGGAGGAGGAAGACGCGGAAGTTACCGTTTCCACACCGGCATTTACCTATGTGTATGATAAGCTGACAGGTCTCTTTAAGGAGATGGTATACGGGAACCGTAATCTGTTAGAGCAGCCCATGGAGTTTAATGTGTGGAGAGCGCCGACAGACAATGACCGCAATATCAAGGAAGAGTGGAGAAAGGCGCAGTACGACCGCACAGTTACGAGGGCATATGAGACGGAGGTTACGGCCGGGAAAGATAAGGTGGTTATCGGGACGACGCTTTCCATATCCGCCGTTTATATCCAGAGAATTTTGAATATCAGGGCGCTCTGGACAATTCTGCCGGACGGAGCGGTGGATGTGGATTTGAAGGTGGAAAAGAATCCGATATTCCCGTTCCTCCCCAGATTCGGACTGCGCCTGTTCCTTCCGAAGTCCATGACAAAGGTAACCTACTGCGGAATCGGACCGGAGGAAAGCTATATAGACAAGAGGCGGGCCGGCTATCACGGAGTTTTTGAAACCAATGTGAAGGCAATGCATGAGGATTATATCAGGCCCCAGGAAAACGGAAGCCACTTTGACTGCGATTACGTGATTTTGCAGGGAGGAAAAGCGACGCTTACCGTGGCAGGCGAGGAGACTTTTTCCTTTAACGCTTCTGTTTATACCCAGGAAGAGCTTACGGAAAAGGCGCATAACTATGAACTGGAGGAGTCGCCGTATACTGTGCTCTGTGTGGATTACAGTCAGAGCGGTATCGGCTCTAACAGCTGCGGGCCAGAGCTGGCGGAGGAGTATCAGCTGAATGAGGAGGCATTTGAATTCAGGGTGCGGTTTGTGCCTGAGCGCGTATAAAGAGAAAACATGGTTTTTGCCGCAGCAAGGTGAAAGACTTTCACAGGGTAATTTCTTTATTACATGATTCTGATTCATTGTAAATTGAAAGGAAATCCGTTATACTTAAAAGCATGTAAATGTTTTAGTATAACGGATTTTTTGTCAGGAAAATATATTGCATTGACGGGAAGAACATATGATAAAACTGATAATTACTGATTTGGACGATACGCTGTATTCGTGGATTGGCTTTTACATACCGGCATTTTATAAGATGGCGGAGGAGCTTTCCTCCCTGCTCGGGGTTCCCGTAGACAAAATTATCGGGGAATTTCAGGAGATTCACAGGAAAGCCGGGAGCGTGGAACCGCCCTTTGGCGCCGTGGAGCTGCCTTCCGCGAAGGAGCGGTTTGCAGAAGCCACGGAGGAGGAAATCAGGGAGAAATTAGACCCGGCGTTTCACCGGTTTAATTCGGAGCGTAAAAGGCTGCTGAAACTGTATCCGGGGGTGGAGGATACTTTAAAATATCTGTCTGAGATGGGAATTACTATTGTAGGCTATACGGAATCAGCGGAAGAAAACGGCTATTACAGGCTGGAGAGGCTGGGGATTGCCGATTATTTTAAGTATGTTTATGTTTCCGATAGTTATGACAGGCGGCCGATGAAAAAGGAGACCTCCCCCAGGACGCATGTTGTGCATGAGAAAAAACCAAATCCTGATTTAATAATTGAAATCTGTGAAAAAGAAGGGATTTCTCCCGCCGAAACCATTTATATAGGCGACAGCCTTTCCAAGGATATGCTGATGGCGAGGAAGGCGGGCGTAAGGTCTGTATGGTGCCGTATTCCGACAGATAATCCGCCGGGACTCTATGAAAAGCTGATGAGGATTTCCCACTGGTCGAAAGAAGATTGTGAAAGGGAAGAACAGTACAAAAGGGAATGGGAGGAAAAGGGATATACGCCGGATTTTACGATTACGGATTTCGGGCAGCTTAAGGATATTATCTGCCGGCAATACCTATAGAAAACATGATACCACAGGAAGGAGAAAGGGTTCATTATGAAGTACGATTTTACATCAATTATGGACAGGCGCGGAATGGACGCCATAGCAGTGGACGGTCCCTTAAAGGGCGAGGGAAGCTTTGGCAATATGAAGCCGAAGGAGGGCTTTGATTTAATTCCCATGTGGGTTGCGGATATGAATTTCCCCACGGTTCCGACGGTGCCTGAGGCGATTATCGAGAGGACCAGGCATACGGCCTACGGCTATTTTGAGCCGAGGGATGAATATTTTGATTCTATTATCAGCTGGCACGAAAAACGAAACGGAGTGACGGGACTTACCAGAGACTGCATCGGGTATGAAAACGGCGTGTTGGGCGGCGTGGTATCTGTCCTTGACGCCTTTTCCGCGCCGGGCGATGGGGTGTTGCTCCACAGTCCCACCTATATAGGATTTACCCACTGTATTTCAGACTGCGGAAGAAAAATTATCCACAGCCCTTTAAAGCTTGACGAAAACGGCGTCTGGCGCATGGATTATGCGGATATGGACGCGAAGATTAAGGAAAACAAAATTCATGTGGCGGTTTTCTGCAGTCCCCACAACCCTTGCGGACGCGTCTGGGAAAAGGAGGAAATCGAAAAGGCGATGGAGGTTTACCGTGCCAATGACTGTGTGGTGATTTCGGATGAAATCTGGTCGGATATCATTCTCAACGGAAATCGCCATATCCCGACACAGGCAGTCAGCGAGGACGCAAGGAACAGGACAGTTGCGCTGTATGCGCCTTCAAAGACCTTCAATCTGGCAGGGCTGATTGGTTCTTATCATATTATATACAATAAATATCTGCGCGAGCGCGTGGAGGCGCAGGGAAGCAAATCCCATTATAATTCCATGAATGTACTCAGTATGTATGCGCTGATTGGCGCTTACAAGCCGGAAGGCCATGAGTGGGTGGACGAGCTGCGGCAGGTACTCAGTGAAAATATAAATTACGCATGTGATTTTATTGCCGGGAATTTCCCCGGCGTACAGGTGGCGAAGCCGGAGGGAACCTATATGTTGTTTATCGACTGTACGGAATGGCTGAAGGCTCACGGGAAAACCATAGACGAGCTGGAACAGGCCGGATGGGACGTGGGCGTCGCCTGGCAGGACGGAAGAATGTTCCATGGGGAGAATTCCATCCGCATTAATCTGGCATTGCCTCACCAGAGGGTGAAGGAAGCCTTTGATAGAATGAAGAAATATGTATTTTGTTAGTGGGAATGGAGGGCTGTCTTGTTCACGAGACAGTCTTTTCTTTTACCCAATTAACTAAAGCTAACAAGAGATTTGCTACAAGCCGGCGTACTGTCATATAAGACGGAAACGTGATATAATGTCAACGAAAGAAAAGACAGAGGAAGCGTATATTGTAATTTAAGTGGAGGGTATAAAGAAGATGACAGGGAAAAAACAAGCGGAAAGCAGAAAGTATAATAAAATAAGCCGGTATTTACTATATACTGTTTTAATGGCAGTGCTTGTTATTTTGATAACCTTGATTTTTTTAATTAACGTAACAAGCCATAATAAAGAGAACTATTACAATTATATGGATTATTATGCGGACCAGATTCAGGTAAATTTAGAGCGGCTTATAGAGAATATGGATTACATTACTATATTTTTAATGTCGGACTCGGATGTGCTTGCAGCTGTCAATTCTTTAAGTCAGCCAGAGTTTAAAAATGGATTTCCCGGAAATTACAGTTCAATTTATACATTACAAAAGGCTTTAAAAACATATTGTATTGATAAATATTACCATAGGGTCAGTTATTATAATAAAAATGGTATATTTGTTACCAGCCAATACAGAGGAAGTAATGTTTCATCAAATGAAGAAGTAAAAAAGATAGAAGAAGAGGAGTTAAAGTTTGACTTTTCAGAAAAAAATTTGATATTTTATCCGGCGCATGAGGATTCATGGAGTAAAGATAGTCCCGAGATTGTAGTGAGTAGAATTAGAAAAATAATTGGAATTAATAAAGGCTATTTTGAAGTACAGGTTACTTATAAGGATTATTCTCTCTTATTTCAGACTCCTCGTTCCTATGAAGGGGTATCAGTGATGGCTACTTTGAATAATGAGGTGATATACACTGAGATTGAAAATCAGAAGTTGATACAGAAGTTAAGGGGATTGCCGGATAATTTGGACACTTCTTGTGGAAAATATCTGTTATCAAGCAGAACTTATGACATAAATGGAGATATTCTGACAGTTTATTATGAAATTCCCCAAGGGCAGTTGGTAGCCAGTGTAATTAAAATTTATATATGTATGCTTCTATTGATGCTGTTGTTTTTGACAATATCTGTTATATATTATTATAGTTACATGAAGAAGCTGATTATACCGATTACCCACTTAAAAGAACAGATGGATAAAACAAATATTGAAAACCTGAATTTTGATATTGAACTACCAGAAAAGGAAGATATGCTTGATGAGTTGATTTCACTAAATAATGGTTATAGAAAATTGATGTTGCGGATAAAGGAAGGAATCATACGGGAGGAAAGGCTTGGACAATTGCAAATGAGAACGAATATGGATGTTCTTCAGGCACAGATTAATCCGCATTTTATTAATAATACATTAAACGTGATATCTTATAGGGGAGCGCTTTCCGGAGATGATGATATTTGTGAAATTTGCAATTGTATTACTCAGATGTTGCAGTATACAACAAATCTGAAAAAACGTGTGGCCACTGTTCGGGAGGAAATAGAATATTTAGAAATGTATTTGATGATTCTAAAGCACAGGTATCGGGAGAAGCTGGTATATGAAATACAGATAGATGAACAGATTTATTGTGAGCGTCTGCCTAAAATTACTTTACAGCAAATAGTGGAAAACAGCATATCCCATGGATATAATCATTTATGCCTTCTTATGGAAATCCAAATAACAGGATGGATTGAAGATGGGTGGTGGTATTTAAAAGTTCAGGATAATGGCGAAGGCTTTGATAAAGAGGTTTTAAACAAACTTAACCATGAGCAAGAAAAGATTAGGGAAATTATTTTGGAAGAAAAAAGGGTTATGGATATGGAAATAGGTGGTATGGGGATTATAAATATCTATTCCCGTATGCTTCTTTTGTTGGAAAAGGACTTTATTTTTAAATTATCTAATACTGTACAGGGAGCAGAAGTGATTATAGGAGCAAAAATGGAGAAAGCAAATGATTAGTATTGTCGTAGCTGAAGATGAGCCCGTTGCCAGAGAAAATATAAAACTGTTTATTAATCGTTATCCGGAATTCCGGGTGATTGGAGAAGCGGATAATGGAAATGAGGCATTGGAAAAGGTGATGGAGCTTCAACCGGATTTATTATTTTCTGATATTCGTATGCCCGGTATGGATGGTGTGGAACTTTTAAAACAGGTGCATGAAAAATGCAGATATACGGATTCTGTGGTAATCAGCGCATACTCGGACTTTGAATACGCCAGAAGTGTGATGAAAAGTGGGGCATTAGACTACCTGTTAAAGCCAATTAGCCCCAAACAGTTTAAGATTACTATGGAGCGGCTGGAAAATATGATTCATGAAAAGCAGCTTCAAGCGAGGATGTCGATTTTTCGGGCTATTATAAAAAATGAGATGGTCGAACATAATCAACTGAAAAAGTATTTTCCTTTTGCCAGATACCATATGGGGCTTATACGGGAATTAGGTCTTCCTGGTACTTCTCCTGTCCCAAATTATCGGGAACTACTTTCTGAGATAGAGGGCTTAAACTGTATTTTTGGAAGAGATGCCAATGAAGCATTATATGTATGGCCGGAGGAACTGATGGATGTTGAAAGTTTTATGGAGGAAATGAAAAGAAAGCCGCATGATGCTTATTATACAATGTTATTGTTTAAAAACTGCACTACGGTTGATGAAATACCCAGCAGGATTAATGAATTATATAATACCTTAAGTCAATGCTTGATTTGTGGAAAGACACAGTGTATAAAAATAGAAGAAAAAAATAAGAAAAATCATATAAAAGTAGAACCAATCAATGTGGACGATATTCTGTTTTTTGTTCATAAAAATAACTGGAGGGAAATCAAACATCTTTTGGAAACTGCTTTTAGACAGTTTGAACAAGAGGAGATGCCATTATATCAGGTGAAGACTTTGGTTGATTATGCACTTATGAAAATTGCAAAGGAAATGCATTGTGAAGAAGATTTTTCCTACTTCATTAATGAGTTGTTTTGTTATTCCAGAAACATGAAGGAATTGTGTGACGGCATCCGGGATTATCTACAAAGTTGTTATCAGAAAAATACTGCTTATAATAACAAGATTGATACAGAAGAATTTTATAATATGGTAATGAAATATGTTGAAGAAAACTATAAAGAGCCTCTTACCATGTTGGAAATCTGTGAAAAGTTCAGCGTGTCACAGTCCTATATGAGCCGTTTATTTAAAAAGTATACTGGGGTTTCTTTTAACGAGTATTTGACAAATAAGAGAATTGAAAGGGCATGCCTGATTTTTAAGAGTAACAGAAACATGTTCGTCAAGGATGTGGCTAACCTTGTTGGTATAGAAGACCAGTTTTATTTTAGCAGGTTGTTTCGAAGAGTGATGGGGATGTCGCCTAAACAATTTTGCGAACAAAACAGTGAATAGAGAAGTGCATATTTTTCCATCATTCTTTACATTTTTCTCCATGTAAATAAGGGAACAGTAAATTTATAATTCAGAGTATCAAAAACAAATCAGGGAGGAAAAGAAATGAAGAAAAAAGCACTTTCAATGATACTTACCTGTTCGGCAGTAATTAGTCTTCTTGCAGGATGCGGTGGTAGCGCAACACAGCCTGAAACATCGGAAGGGACTTCGGGCGATGCATCTGCGGTGGAGAACGGAGAGGAGGTTCTACCTGCTGAAGAAGATGGGGATATAGTATCCACAGATGTTTATTATGATGAGACAGTGACTTTATCTTGTCTGGTAGACCAGAACTGGCTAGATTCTTATGGTGAAGCGCTAGAAGCGCTTTCAGAAGCAGCTTTGGAAAAATACAATATTCAGATTGAGCTTGAAAATAAAACCAATGGTTCTGACGGTGATAATCAGGTAAAAACCAGACTGGCAGCAGGTGAAATGACAGATTTGCTTATTTTTAATTCCGGTGCTCAGTTAATGGCTTTAAATCCCGCAGAGTATTTTGTGGATTTGACCAATGAGCCGTGTATGGCAAATGTGGACGAGACATTCAAAAAAGCTGTTACTGCAAACGGAGTGCAGTATGGGATTCCGGTAACCAGCAGTAATGTAGGCGGCATTATCTATAAAAAAGCTGTTTATGAAGAACTGGGTCTCGAGGTGCCCAAAACCTGGGAAGATTTTCTGAAAAACTGTGATGCGTGTAAGGCTGCCGGTTATGATGCTGTTCTGGGAACTTGTGGGGATGCCTGGAGCGCGCAGTATCCAGTACTTTCAGATAACTATAATGTGGAAGCTGTAGAGACAAACTGGGCGGCAGATTTTGAGGCTGGCACATCAAAAGTTG
Source organism: bacterium 1xD8-48 (assembly GCA_009917455.1). Classification (GTDB taxonomy): domain Bacteria; phylum Bacillota; class Clostridia; order Lachnospirales; family Lachnospiraceae; genus Suilimivivens. The sequence continues at coordinate 21,288 of QZDS01000027.1, forward strand.
CCACTACAGAAGCTGCGTTAAGGTCATGGCAGAAGTTAAGTGATTTAGGGCAGTATCTGAATAATGATTATATGGCGACTACCGTGTCAGATGGTATGGATATGTTAGTTGAGGAAAATGATGTTGTACACTTCTTCCTTACCAGTCAGGCATTTGCAATCTTTGAAACCTATGGGGGTGACCCGGATGAATTTTCTATTTTCCCAGTACCCGGTGATGACGCTTCTGTAAATGGCTATACTGTTTGGATGCCCAATGGAATGTACGTTTCCAATAACAGTAAAAATATAGAGGCAGCACTTACTTTTCTGGAATTTTATGTGTCTGAAGAAGGGATGGATATCGCAAAGGCACATATGAAAGCGGATGGGCCTTATCTGGTAAAAGGCATTGAGCTCCCAGAGGATACCTGTGAAGGCGTTATGGGTATTCAGCCGTACTTTGACGAAGGAAGAACCGGACTTGCACTGGAATTTGAAACACAATTAAAAGGGGCAAGTTGTGACCAGATTTGTGTGGAGTGCATTAGCGGCGCACTGACGGCAGAGGAGGCAGCGGCGGTTTACGACCAGGATTGCCAAAAGATGGCCGTTCAGCTTGGACTGGAAGGCTGGGAATAATTGGGTGGCCATAAAAGCAGGAAGCGGCAAAAGTAAAAAGCTTTTGCCGCTTTATCAAAAATGAAAAGGAGATTGCAATGAAGAGGAAAAAGAATCAGTATTCTTTTGCGTTTCTTATTCCGGTTATTACCATATATGGCGGTTTGTTTATTCTTCCGACAATTATTTCGTTTTTTTTCAGTATGACAGTATGGGATTTCACAAGCTTTCGCTGGGTGGGAATACAGAATTTTATCAATTTCTTTTCAGAGTATTCCCTGCGGATTGGGATATCAAACACTTTTATATATGCCATATTGACATGTGGGTTTAAAGTGGTTATCGGTTTGCTGTTTGCAGTAATTTTGACCTCTAAAATCCGCACAAAAACTTTTGTCAGGTCAGTGGTGTTCTTTCCAAATTTAATAAGTACAGTAGCGGTAGGCATTATTTTTTCTTCGCTTATGCATCCTTCAAAAGGGCTATTTAATAAAATTCTGGAAAGTTTTGGGCTTGGCGGCATTGATTGGCTGGGTAATCGTAGTATTGCGCTATATTCGGTAGTTGCTGTAGATGTATGGAAAGGCGTAGGTGTGGCTACTGTAATTTATATTGCCGGAATTATGGCGATATCAAAAGATTATTACGAAGCAGCCTCCCTTGATGGAGCTACCAGATGGCAGCAGTTCAAGTGTATTACAGTTCCCCTTTGCCGTCCGTCAATGAATTCAGTGATAATCCTTTCTTTCATAGGTGGGATGAGAAGCTTTGATTTAATCTGGACAATGACAGGAGGCGGGCCGGGATTTGCCACAGATACCATGGCTTCAGTTATTTATAAGCAATATGCTGCCGGATTTTATGGTTTATCGACAGCAGGAAATGTTATTATGTTTGTAATTATTGCAATTATTGCTTTTCCGCTGTTCAACTGGCTTGCCAGTAAGGAGGTGGAAGCATGAAAAAGAAAAAAATCAAACTTTGCCTGGCTGAGATACTCAGTGTTATTGGAGCACTTACCATATTTGGTGTACCGCTATATTTTCTTTTAATTAATTCTTTTAAGTCTAAAAAGGAAGCTCGTCAGCTAAGCATTTCATGGCCGGAAAGCTTTCACATATTGGAGAATTATTATGGCGCTTTTTCTAATCAAAATTATTTGATTATCCGAGCCTTTTTTAACAGCATTATTCTTGCTTTCTTTTCGGTAGTCGGCTTGTTGCTGGTGTGTGCAATGGCTGGTTATGTAATTCAGAGAAGAAAGGACAAGCCGGTTAGAATTGTTAATGCAGGAATTATGGCAGGACTTATGATTCCTCCGTCCATTTTACCAACCATTTGGGTAATGCAGTCGCTTGGAATATATAAGACCATATTTGGTATGATTCTTGTTGAAATTGCTCTGGGGATACCTTTTACCACAATGTTGTTTCGAAGTTACATAGGGTCTATTCCACGGGAAATTGAAGAAGCGGCAAGAATAGATGGATGCGGACGTTTTAAAATATTTGTTATGGTGATTGCACCTTTGTTAAAGCCAATTGCTGCAACGGTTACGATTCTGGATTCTATAACAATATTTAATGATTTTAATAATCCATTATATTTTTTGCCTGGGACTAAAAACGCTACGATTCAATTAACGCTGTATAATTTTATGGGAAAATTTGCAAGCAGTTTTAATTTGTTATTTGCAGACATTGTTTTAATTACTATTCCTATGCTGATTTTATTTATTTTCTTTAATCAAAAGATTGTAGATGGCATGGCGGCCGGTTCGGTTAAGGGATAAAAGGAGAGATTAAATGGAGCTTTATCAGTGTATTAAGATAAATGATTACACCTGGTTGGTAGCCGAAGATATCAGACCTGATTTCAAGAACACCTGTGCATTTATAATTGGTAAAAAAAGATGTGCTCTAATTGACACAGGATGCGGGATAGCCAATATTCGGGAATATGTTAAGAAGCTGTCAAACCTGCCAGTAGTGGTGCTGACAACTCACGTTCATTTAGACCATATTGGAGGACATCCGTTATTTGACACTATTTATGCATCTGCGCTTGAAATGGAGAAATGGGAAGGAAATTCTGACCGTCTGAAAGAACGGCTTAACTTTCTGAAAGCAGCCTTGGAGGGGAATGGAAGAAAATATAAATTAATAAAAAGCAATATTGTGAGGGAAAGTACTTTCTCTTACCATCCATTGGCTGACAGAATGATTTTTGACTTGGGAGATATTGTTTTGGAAGCAGCCATGATTCCGGGGCATACTGAAGAATCCTTTGTATTTGTGGAGAGAAAGAGTGGAAATGCGTTTGTAGGAGATTCTGTCAATCCTACGCCATGGATTCTGGATGAAAATGGAAAAAGTGTAGAAGAATATGGGAAGGCAGTAAAAATATTTGCAGAACGTTTTCCGGAAATTCGGCATCTTTACAGCGGACATTGTATAAGGGACATTGGGATTCAAACGATTCAGGATACTTTATGCTGTGTAGATGAAATAGTAAAGGGCAGTAAGGATGAAAGGGTTAACTGCTATGCCGGTAAAGCGTTTCAGCATATACATGGGAGTGTCAGTATGCTATATAGACAGTCCACTATTAGAAAAAACAGCTGATAGAAGTACATTAAGAATACATCTGAAAAATTTGAAAAGGAGATATTTTATGCGGTGGGAGGATTTAACAGCGGAGGAATTCGCAGAAGCAGTAAGAAAGGAGCAGGTCTGCGTTATACCAATGGGAGTAATTGAAAAGCATGGCAGCCATGCGCCCTTAGGAACTGATATGATTATAGGGAGAACTATTGCCGAAATGGCGGCAGAAATAGAGCCTTTTGTGATTTTTCCTTATTATTTTTTTGGACAGATTAACGAGGCAAAGCATGTTCCGGGCACGATTGCTGTGTCGCCTGAAATGCAGATGAAGCTATTGAATGAAATAGTCAAAGAAATAAATAGAAATGGTTTCAAAAAAATTGTGTTGCTGGAATCGCATGGTGGAAATATTAATTTTTTAAATTATTTTCTCCAGGCACAGTTGGCTGAAAAGAGAGATTATATAGTTTATAAGTTAGGTGTTTTTGATATTTTAGGTGCCTGTAATGAAACCTTTCCCTCCATTGACCAAGACGGGCATGCTGCCAAGACAGAGACAGAACTAGTCATGGCCTATCATTCAGAATTGGTACACAAGGAGAAAATTAATCCTAAAGGAGCAGTTAATCTTCACAGGCTTGAACATATGAGCGGAATCAGAACGCCGGTTAGTTGGTATTGTGACCACCCAACACATCAGGAGGGTGACCCTTCCACAGCAGATGCAGAGATTGGAAGAAAAAAATTTAAAATTGCGGCGAAATATGTCGCAGAGCAGATTAAAAAAATAAAACAAGACAATGAGGCCCCAAGGATTCTTAAGGAATATTATGATAGCTGGGGAAGTTGGTTATAGTATTCGATAGTCTGTCTGCAACAGCAGGTTGACAGATTGACAGGTGTAAATGCTGGAAGTGCAACCACTTTTTGTAGTAAGATAATGATATCACAAGGAGGTGTCATTATGACCATAGCAGACAGAATACAGTCGTTGAGGAAAGCAAAAGGAATATCACAGGAGGAGCTGGCGGATAAAATAGGGGTAAGCCGGCAGGCGGTTTCCAAATGGGAAAGCGAGCAAAGCAGCCCCGATTTGGAGAAAGTAATTTTACTGAGCGATTACTTTGAAGTGACAACGGATTTTTTATTAAAAGGAATTGAACCGACGGCGGAAGTCAGGGAAAAGGAGGGGCAGGACGCGGGAATTTATGCGGCAGTCGGTACGGCTTTCAATTTTATCGGGCTGGTAACTGCAATCATGATTTGGATAGAGGAGCAGACTGCAAATGCAGTTGCTGTGGGTTTCATTTTGATTGCATTTGGATGTATGATTTATGTAATCGGCCAGATTGTGGGCGGGCGGAAGGAAAAGGCGAAAAAATGGTTCCTCATGATAAACCCCTGGATTATTCTTTTAATGCCGGTTACTAGCGCGTTTAATTTTATAGACGGAACAATTCACGGTTCCTGGTGGACGTTCAGCCCGTTTCCGCAGCTTTATATGCAGAATTCGTTTGTAATGGTTGGTCTGTGCTGGCTGTGTTATATCGGGATTTGCATTTTGGTTGATATTGTTGTTGTGAAGAAAGTCTTCTGTAGGCAATAGCAACGGTACTATGCCAAAACTCCGCTGCAGGGGGATAAGTTTTATTCCCCTGTATGCGGGTTTTGAAAGCATAAGCCTGACTTTCTACCGTTAGCTGGCTTCCCTGCTTAATGGTGGCAATACTAAATTTTCCACGTTATCGTTTTACACTGTTTGAAGTCCGGCGAGCTGTTCTACTTCTGAAACACTAAGACCAGCATCTTCTGCAATTTCTTCGATTGTCATTTTTCCTCTTTTTAGCATCCTAAGTGCCGTTTCCTTTTTCGTTTCGCTAATTCCCTCACTTTTTCCCTGATTTAAAATGGTTCTTGCACTTGTTTCAATCAATGCTCCACTCATCATATCACCTACGCCTTTCTGCACATTCTTGTATTTCTGTGCAATCTCTTTAATCACATCGCCGGAAAGCTCTATGATTGTGCGTTTGTCAAACGCCCCAATCACTCCGCGCTGTTCCAGTCCGTCAAGTCTTTCCAAAATAACCTGATACTCTGCTTTCAGTTTTTTCAATTTCTGCTCGTTACTATTATACTCTGGAAAGCTGTTCTCATGTGAAAAAATATAAAACGGGATTAACATCAGCAGGCGTTTTTCAAAAATATCGTCAAGCGAATACTTCTGCACCTTCATAATCGGCACATCATACTGAACTGTTCCGCCCGGTGTGACAATCACATATTTCATTTTATCCGGTGTCTTTTTGTAAGTGCGGAGATAGAGAACCGCCGTATTGGGAAATGTCACAGTCAGTGTTTCCTCTGTGACCTCGCCCTCATCAAGAGCTATCTGTGCATCGTATTCAAAAAGCCTTATGGTGATTCTTCCGTCCGGTAAGCTGCTTTCGCACTCAACATGGTATTTCTTTGGCACATCACCGAAAACCGTAAAATTTGTATCCGTAATTCGTTCTTTGCCTGCCTCGTCCTGCTGGTCTAAAAAATGTTCATTGGGGAAAAAACGGATTTCTTCGTCACCTGTATATGATTCATCGAAAATTTCATTGATTACAGGGATAATCAGCTTCCGGCAGTCATTTAATATTGTCCGGAATGCCCCATCATATATATTTGCCATATCTTATTGCCTTCCTTTTTGTGTCTTTATCATATCATTTTTTTACCCTGAATTCAATAATTTCACAGCCTTTCGATTTTACGCATAAAAGGTGTCAGTATCATTGCATTTCAATAAACTCATATTTCCCGGAACCTAATCCGGTAACTTTTCGGATAACATTTGCCGCTTTCATTGCATTGATAATATTGGTTGCTTTAGATTTTGAACAATTCAACCATTCCATTACGTTTGTCTGACCAAATGGAACATTGATGCCGCACTTGTCAAATACCTGTTCAATATTGGAAATGAAGGTTTCTGTTATTTCTGCATTTTCAAACAGGACACAGTATTTTTCAAAACCATTGCCTACATTTTCAGGGGCGTTGCTTACATTTTCAGGGGCGTTGCTTACATTTTCAGGGGCGTTGCTTACATTTTCAGGGGCGTTGCTTACATTTTCAGGGGCGTTGCTTACATTTTCAGGGGCGTTGCTTACATTTTCGGGGGCGTTGCTTACATTTTCGGGGGCGTTGCTTACATTTTCAGGGGCGTTGCTTACTTTTCTGTAGAGCGAAACCTTAAAGCCATCGCCAAACTCTTCAAATAAAGGTTCCGGCAATCCATATTCTTTACATCTGTTGATAATTCTTGGCAGTCCGGTTCCCCATGCCTCTACAGTATGCATATAATGAAAGGCTTCTGCCAGGGCTTCATTTCTGCATGTAGATTTGCCCAATTTTGCTGTTTCCAAATCCAGTCCGCCATAAAGCATACCTGGCGATGACACTTCGATTCTGTCGTCATACAGACATACCTGAATACAGGATTTATCCAGATAACTTCTGTGAAGGACTGCATTTGCAATCATCTCTCTGATGGCGGATATGGGCAGTTCATAGACATCTTTTCGATACTCGCCTTCAATTTCGGCTCCCATATCTATATGCCTTAGAACAAAATGGTAGGCATCATCTATCTGCTCATAAACAGGGCCGTTAAATTCTTTTTTATCTATAAATATATCTCTTGTCTGCCCTTTAAATAAGGCACATTGAATCTTGGAAGATTTGATTTTATTATCTGTCAGCAAATTAAATGCATGTGTGGGGTAAGGATTTCTGCCAACTCTGCAAAGTATGCCAAAATCGTGAAGCTTTTCCAGTGTCATATCTTTTATGGAAAGTTTTTCTTCATCTGTCTCGCAGGAATCGATTGCAATTTGTTTCATCTTCCTGCATAAATCCAGGGCTTTCTTCTCATCATATTCAAGGCCAATCTCCTGGAGGGTATCGTAGGATATATTTTGCCCTTCCAGTTCCAGCTCGTGCAGTTTCCTGATATCAGCAGGTCTGCTTGTACCATTTATTCTAATATAAGCGCTGTTTTCTTTGCTTTTATTTGCAAGATAATAAGGTCTGAATTTACCTGGCGCTATATCGATTACAAGAATAGTTTTGTTTTCTGCTGTCTGGATGGAGATATCCGGCTCTATCTGTGGCGTGCATGCATCTGAAATCATATTTGAAATAGAATCTGATAACCTAAACGGACTTTGCTCGCCAATTCCATACACATTACCGGTCTCATCTTCAATACCCAGAATTACTTTTCCGCCGGTGCTGTTGGAAAATGCAATAATATCCTTCAGGAATTTTTCGTGCTTGTCGGGAATTTCTCTTTTGAATTCGATATTTTTACCTTCACCAAAATATTCTTTTTTTACCATAACACAATCTGCCTCCTGTGGAAAACAGAATATTTTTACTAAAATTTATGATAATAATATATCATAATCAGTCAGAAAAATACAAGCCAAAATGGGGGCTTAATCAAAAAGCCCCTCAATCCTGTCCTCAAATTCCTCCGCCCACGCATCGGCCCTGATTTCGAAATCCTCCGCCCAATCCTCCGCCTTATTTTCAATTTCCAATTCCAGCGCTTCTATTTTCTGTATGACTTCCTCAGGATATTCTTCCGAATCAGGGTATCCCATAAAGGCGTTGATAAATTCATCGCTGACATGGAGCTTCCATTTCCCGTCTTTGTAAAAGGCGGAAAGGGTAACGGCGATGGTGCAGGTATCGCCGGAATCCAGAGAGTCGATTGCAGATAAAAAGCCGTCCATATCCCCTGCCAAATCTAACATATCTCTTATTAACGAGCCGATACCGATGCCTTCGCTCTCGCTCATATTTTCGAAAATGGACGCAATATAATTTCCCGTGGCAAGGGACATGTCAAGATTGGTGATTTTTATATCAATCTCTGCATTTTTGTCAGATTCCCGGACGTCCATGATTTCCCACGACAGGTTTTGAGTGAACCTTTGGGAGAGCCGGTAATTGCGCTTATAGTACTTCCCTTTGAAAAGGGCGGGCTGCAGCAGCTCATTAAAAACCCGGTATTCCCTGGACTTGGGAATGCCAATAAAGTTCCGTTGGGTGGAGATATAATTATCCGTATACTTGTTAAAGGTATCCAAATCCATAGTTTTCAGACTGTTCATCACACATTCCGCGGCAGCTTTCGGGGAATTTAAGCCGTCCTTTGGCGTGGCTGCTGTGCCGCCGCAGGCGCACAGGAACAGGCTGCCGATGATTAGTAAAATAAAAAATGTTCTTTTCTTTGCCATTTTAATCTACCTCCTGCTGTTTTTATTACAATAAGCTGACCCGCGAAGCGCGGCAGCGTTTATTTTTATTATATTGGCCGGTTTCCCGAATTCAACAGGCATGGCACGAACAGACGGCAGGAAAGCAAAAAAAGACGTCAGGGGATAATTGCGGAGAAATAAAACCACCCGTTATCGTATTTCAGGACACTGGTCCCGCCATGTGCTCTGATAACGGAATCCACGTTCAGCAGCCCCATTCCGTGACGGGAGCCGCGCTGTCTTCCGGTAACAACCCTGTTGTCCTTTATCAGCACCGGCTCCTTTACAGGGTTGCGGACGGAGAGAATCAACTGACCGTTTTCCAGAGTCATTTTAAACTTGATTATCCTGCCGGAATCCAGCTTTTCGCAGGCGGAGATTGCATTGTCAAGCAAATTGCCAAGGAGTATGACGATTTCCTCCTCGCTGATGCAAAGACCGGACAAATCGTTTATGGCGAGGGTCATTGTAATTTTCTTATCGGAGGCTTCCTGATATTTTCTGTTCAGGATAATGTTTACCACCTCGTGGCCGGTGTTGATAAGGCTGGAGCTCTGGGAAAGGATTCCCGTCAGACGGGAAATATAGGAGAGTGCGTTTTGCATTTGCCCATTTTCCAGCATTCCCTGAATACAGCCGAGCTGATTTTTATAGTCGTGAAGCTGCCGCCTTTGTAAATCGTAGCTTTTCTGCATTCCCTGATAAAGAAGCATTTGATTTTGCGTTTTCTCCTGGAGGAGGCGGAGCCGCTGCATTTCGTCCTCCCTGTCCATTGCTTTGCTGATAAAGTAAAAGCTGCAGACATTAATAACTGCAAAGCCGGACAGAGCGGCAAGCCTTGCATGATTTTCGGCGGCGGTTCCGCTCTCGTTTATCATAATTATCGACAGAATGACTATGAGGCTGACAAGAGAAAAAAAGCCTGCGAAAATCCGGCTTTTGACGGACCATTGGTGGGAACGGTTTTTAAACCTATGGTGAAAAATCAGCATCAGGCATAAAAAGATACTGTGTATTATATATTCCGCCGCGTCATTGAGGCTCCTGTGCAAAGCAGGAGGGAAAAGATACATGGCGGAGACAAGAAGGGACGATATAATCCAGTAAATACTGCAAAGCAGCAGGGAAAATACCAGGCTGCAGACAAAAGTTACATCAAAGAAAATCAGCGCCGCCGCCATGATGACCAGGACAAAACGAACCGGCTGGAAGATAAAAGGCGGAATCGGGGTAAAGGAAATCAGAAGGAGTCCGGCCATAAACGCAGGGAGCTTTAAGAACCGCAGCCACAAAGCGGAGAAAGTCCGCTTCGGCAGCAGGGCTTCAAAGAACAGAGTGCAGCCGGCGGCAAGCAAAAAGGATAAAATAACGCTTCTTATGATAGTTTCCATTACATTGCTCCTTTGTAGGTTACGAACGCTTCCTTTGCGGACTGAAAGCGGGAACGCGGGACGGGCAGCGCTAATCCGGTATCCAGATAAGCTGTGTAATTATTTATTTTCCGAATGTGCTTCATATTTACCAGATAGCTTTTGTGAATGCGCAGAAAGCCGCAGCCGCTCAGCTCCTGCTCGACGGCGTCCAGCCTGCTGTATATCTGATAATGAGTCATCTCTGATTCCATGTAGTAAAAGACGGACTTGTGCCTGCTGCTTTCTATATAAATAATGTTGTCGGTATATAATTTCCGCTCGCCTTCGATAAAGGAAAAGGTTACCTGTGATGTGCGCATTTTCTGTAAAATTGCGTCCATGCATTCCCCCATGGCCACGTCAAGAGTATCCTTCATAAGATAGCGGATGGCGTTTGCCTTATATCCCTCCAGAGCATAATCAATAAAAGCAGTCACAAACACAAGGAAGGTGTCCGAGTGAAAGGCGCGCATTTGCATGGCGGTTTCAATGCCGTTTAACTCGTCCATACTGATATCCATAAAAACAATGTCGTATTTTACGTTGTTTTCACTTTGGGATAAGAATTCCTCCCCCGAGGTAAAAAAGGAAATGGAGCTGCCAAGGTCCCGTTTTTCAAGGTAATCGGTGAGAAGCCGTCGGATTTTTTCTCTGTAAAATTGTTCGTCATCGCATATGGCGATTTGCAGCATGGCGGTTATCCCCTTTCTGATACTTTAAGCAGCCTTTGCTCCGGATGCCTGTTATTTAGGATAACACGTTGGCGGCAGAGTTATCAAGACACAGGAGTTTTACACGGCAAAGTTTTGCGGCGGAACCATTGGGATGAAAGGGCTTTTTGAAGAAAAACCGGAATGATACAAATTTTTATTGTAAAAGATTGCGGCGGATGGAGAAAGTGTAATAAGATATAAGCGATAAGGAGGAGAGATTATTTATGGGTAAATATATTCTGGAATGCTGTGTGGACAGCGTGGAATCTGCGCTTGCGGCAGCAGAGGGAGGGGCGGACTGGCTGGAGCTGTGTTCGGGGCTCATCATCGGAGGGCTTACCCCGGGCGTTGCCCTGTTCGAGCAGATAAGACGTTACAGCGATATCCCGATTCGGGTGCTTTTGCGTCCCCGCTTTGGAGATTTTCTTTATACAGAGCATGAGTTTGAGATATTGAAAAGAGAGACGGAGCTGTTTGGCAGGGCCGGTGCGGAGGGAATCGTAATCGGGTGTCTTAAGGAGGACGGAAGTCTCCATATGCCGCAGATGAGAGCGCTGATGGAAGCGGCGGGCGGCATGAAGGTTACGTTGCACAGGGCCTTTGACGTGTGCGCAGACCCGATGGAAGCCTATGAGCAGGCCGGGGAGCTTGGGATTGATACGATACTGACCTCCGGGCAGGAGGAAAACTGCCTGAAAGGAATAGAACTGCTAAAGAGGCTTGACCGTATTCGGGAGGACAAGGGCGGGCCGAAGCTGATGGCGGGAGCAGGAGTAACGCCGGAGGTTATCAGGCATTTTTTGGCACAGACAAATATCACGTGTTATCATATGTCGGCAAAAAAGATTGTGGACAGCGGTATGCGCTACCGGAAGGAAGGCGTTCCCATGGGGTTTCCGGCTATGGACGAATACAGTATTTTCAGGACGGACAGGAAGGTTGTGGCGGAGGCGAAGAGGATATTAAAAATTAATTCCGGTAAGCTATGCGAAATTCCCACAATGTGTTAAGATAAAATCAGCGAGTTCAGGGCGAAAACGTCTTTTGACATTTATGCCTGCGAAGAAACGGAGAGAGTATGGTAGAATCATATACAAAAATTAAAAATCAGGCGGAGCGGGCGGTCATAGAACTGCTTGCCAGGGCTCGTCTGTCCCAAGGCGATATTCTGGTGGTTGGATGCTCCTCCAGCGAGGTCACAGGGGAGCGAATCGGAACCGCGTCCAGTCTGGAGACGGCGCAGGCGGTGTTCGAGGGCATTTACGGCGTGGTGCAGGAAAAGGGTATTTATCTGGCAGCGCAATGCTGCGAGCATTTAAACAGAGCGATTATTATTGAAAGAGAGCTGGCGGCAAGAGAGCGGATTCCTGTTGTAAATGTAATTCCAAAGCCAAAGGCAGGCGGCTCCTTTGCAACAACGGCTTATGAGAGATTTGTACAGCCCGTTGCAGTGGAGCATATCAGAGCGCAGGCGGGCATGGATATCGGGGATACGCTGATTGGAATGCATCTTGAGGAGGTTGCGGTTCCAGTCCGCATAAGTATCGGGGAAATCGGCAGGGCTCATCTGGTATGCGCCAGAACCAGAGGAAAGTTTATCGGAGGAGAAAGGGCGGTTTACAATCAGGATATGCTGTAAACCGTGGAGGAGGGCGGAATATTGTTCTGGTGTCATCTTTTATTTGTATTGGGAATTTTATCAATTGTATATTTCCTGTGTGTTGCTTTTTTTGTGGGCCACGGAACCAATTTTTATTTTATCTGGCTGTTTTTCGGCGCAGGCGCAATTATTTTGTCAATTTTACTTCGAAAGGGAATCTGGCAGAAATGCCTGCCCCTATGGTTTCGCAGATTATTTCTGGTGGGAGTATGCCTTTTAAGCCTTTTGTTCGTGATTGTGGAAGGACTCATTATCAGCGGTTTTATGCAGAAAGGGCGGTCAGGGCTTGATTATCTGGTGGTGCTTGGCGCCCAGATGAAAGCGAGCGGACCTTCTAAAGCGCTTCGATACCGGCTGGATAAGGCCTGCGAGTATCTTGAGGAAAATGAGGGGACGAAGGTGATTGTCTCCGGCGGTCAGGGGCGCGACGAGCATATATCGGAGGCTCAGGGAATGTACGATTATCTGACGGCGCAGGGAATTGAAAAGGAGAGGATTTTTATGGAGGATAAGTCGAAGAACACTTTCCAGAATCTGACCTTTTCGGCCAAGTTCCTTGATAAGGAAACGGATTCCGTAGGCGTGGTGTCCAACAATTTTCATGTTTTCCGGGCGGTTAAAATTGCGGAAAAAGCAGGATATCGGAATGTGTGCGGAATTGCGGCGAGGGGAGAGCCCTTTTTGCAAATCAATAACATGGTGCGGGAATTCCTGGGAGTGATGAAGGATTTTCTTGTGGGGAATATGTAAACACAGAAAATTTCGTGCAATGTACAGGAATAAAGCTGATACATCTGCAATTTGGTATGGGCATGGAAAGGAGGCTGCAGATGCCGAGAACTGTCGGGCTGGGGCACCAGAATTTTAAACAGTTGATTCAAAATGATTATTTTTATATAGATAAAACGAACTTTATTAAAGAATGGTGGGAATATGGAGATGTTGTGACTCTCATTACCCGCCCGCGGCGCTTTGGAAAAACGCTGAACATGAGTATGGTAGAGCAATTTCTGTCTGTTAAATACAAGGAGGACGGGAGTATATTTGAGGGGCTTTCTATCTGGGATGAAGAAAAATATCGCAATTTACAGGGAAGCTGGCCGGTCATTAGCCTTTCTTTTGCTAATGTGAAGGAGGAAAACTGCTGGCAGGCAAAGAAAAAGATCTGTCAACTGATTGCGGATTTGTACAGCGAGAATTATTTTCTTTTAGAAAGCGGCCTGCTCAGAGATGAAGAAAGGAAATTCTTTTTGGATGTATCAAAAGATATGCCGGACGTGGTGGCCACGCTTGCCATTTATAAGCTGTCGGATTTTCTTTCGAGATATTATAAAAGGAAAGTCATTATTCTTCTGGATGAATATGATACGCCTATGCAGGAAGCTTATATTGGCGGGTACTGGGAGGAAATGGCCTCCTTTATCAGAGGAATTTTTAATTCCTCATTTAAGACTAATCCATGGCTGGAGAGGGCAATTATGACCGGAATTACCCGCATCAGCATAGCTTCTTGCGAAGCATTAGAGTCGGTATTTTCGGATTTAAATAATCTGGAGGTGGTGACGACAACCTCAGAAAAATACAGCGCTTCATTCGGATTTACGGAAGAAGAGGTTTTTGCTGCCATGGACGAGTATGGACTTGAAGAAAAAGAAAAGGTAAGGAATTGGTATGACGGTTTTATCTTCGGAAAACGCAAGGGTATCTACAATCCATGGTCGATGATTAATTATCTGAGTAAGAAAAAGTTTGAAACCTATTGGGCAAATACCAGTTCCAATGCTCTGGCGGGGAAGCTGATACGCGAAAGCAGCAGAGAGATAAAGGAGTCTTTTGAACGGCTAATGAAAGGGGAGCATTTGTTTGTACCCATTGACGAACAGATTGTTTTTAATCAGCTGGATAATAATGAATATGCCATATGGAGTCTGCTTCTGGCCAGCGGTTATTTGAAAGCGGTCAAACATGAGGGGTATGGAAAAAGCGAATTACTCACAGCACCGGTGCATGAGCTGGCATTGACGAATTTTGAAGTGAAGGTTATGTTCAGAAATATGATACATGGATGGTTTTCGGGAAATGCTTCAGACTATAATGATTTTGTGGAAGCATTGCTTCTGGATGATGTGGATGCCATGAATGAGTATATGAACCGCATTTCGAGCGAGACTTTCAGCTATTTTGATACCGGGAAGCGTGCTTCAGGTATAGCGGAGCCGGAACGTTTTTACCATGGTTTTGTATTGGGATTGATGGTGGGACTGGAAAACCGGTACATCATCACCTCCAACCGGGAGAGCGGATTTGGACGATATGATATTGTACTGGAACCAAAAGAGAAAGGTTTAAACGCCTGCGTAATAGAATTTAAGGTATATAATCCCCGAAGGGATAAAACTCTGGAGGATACAGTGAAGGCGGCTCTTAGGCAGATAGAGGATAAAAATTATAAAGCGGATTTGAGAAAGAAGGCAATTCCGGAAGAGAAAATAAAAGCCTATGGGTTTGCATTTGAAGGAAAAAATGTTCTGATAGGATAGTGAATGAATGGAAGGCGGCTGATTGGAAGCAAAAGGAGGTATGCAATGGAACAGATTGAAAAATTAAGAGAAATTGTAAACGGCAGCAGCAACATCGTATTTTTCGGAGGGGCCGGGGTTTCCACGGAGAGCGGCATCCCGGATTTCAGAAGCGTGGACGGACTATATCACCAGACTTATGACTATCCCCCGGAAACGATTTTGAGCCACACTTTTTACAGGCAAAAGCCGGAGGAGTTTTTCCGCTTTTACAGGAATAAAATGCTCTGTCCTGACGCAAAGCCCAATGCCGCGCACCTTAAGCTGGCTCAGTGGGAAAAGGAAGGGAAGCTTAAGGCGGTGATTACCCAGAACATCGACGGGCTTCACCAGGCGGCGGGAAGCAGGGAGGTTTTGGAGCTTCACGGTAGCGTGCTGCGGAATTACTGTGAGGAATGCGGGAAGTTTTTTGACGCGGAGTATATGCTGCATTCGGAGGGTGTGCCGAAATGCGACGCCTGCGGCGGCTCCGTCAAGCCGGATGTGGTTTTATACGAGGAAGGCCTGAATGATGAAACCCTGCGCAGCGCAATCAGCTATATCAGGGATGCGGATGTTCTGATTATCGGCGGCACTTCCCTTGTGGTTTATCCGGCGGCAGGGCTGATTGATTATTACAGGGGGAATAAGCTGGTACTGGTAAACAAGACGCCTACCGGCAGGGACAATGAGGCGGACCTGGTGGTACAGGGCAGCATCGGGGAAATTTTCGCGGCGTTATAGACGTGGGATGTCAAAGGGCTATGCGTCTGTTTTATCTGTAAGGAGGAGAGGAACGGCGGCGCAGAAAAAGGAGCGGATTTATGGATATTTGTGTAGGAGACAGGCTGACGCTGAAAAAACCCCACCCCTGCGGGAGCTTTGAGTGGGAGGTTCTGCGCGTGGGGGCTGATTTTCGGTTGAAATGCGCAGGCTGCGGGCATCAGATTATGAGTCCGCGAAGCCAGGTGGAGAAAAGAATCCGAAAGATTGAAAAAGCGGAATCTGTAAATTGATTTCTGTGAAAAATTCGGACAACCGCTTGCAAAAAACGGAAATTAGTGGTATGATATTACTCCGTGATATGGTAAAAAGATTTCTGAAACAACAGGAATCTCTATTCCTTGCTCCCGCAAGGGGGCCAGAGACCAAAAGGAGGTAACTTAAGCATGAACAAATATGAATTAGCCGTTGTTGTAAATGCGAAACTCGAAGATGAAGAAAGAGCGGCGGTTGTTGACAGCTGCAAGGCTTTAATCGAAAGATTCGGCGGTACAATTACAAACGTTGACGACTGGGGCAAAAAGAGACTGGCTTATGAAGTTCAGAAGATGAAAGAAGGCTTTTATTACTTCATCCAGTTTGATGCTGAGGGCACAGCTCCGGCCGAAATTGAGAGCCGTATTCGCATTATGGACAATGTTATCAGATTTTTATGCGTTAAACAGGAAAAAGCGTAAGACGCATCTGCGTTATGCGCTGGAAAGTTGAGGAAGTATGAATAAAGTAATACTGATGGGGCGTTTAACGAGAGACCCCGAGGTGAGATACTCACAGGGGGACAATTCAATGGCGATTGCCAGATATACACTTGCCGTGGACAGGAGATTTAACCGTAACAATGATGAAAACAGCGCAGATTTTATCGGCTGCGTGGCTTTCGGGAGAGCCGGGGAATTTGCTGAAAAGTATTTCAGAAAAGGGCTCAAGGTTTTAGTTACGGGCCGTATCCAGACAGGAAGCTATACCAACAGGGATGGCGTTAAGGTATACACTACGGATGTAGTTGTTGAGGACCAGGAATTTGCCGAGAGCAAGAACAGCAACAGTGCCGGCGCGGACGGCGGATATAACGGCGGTTATGGTGGCAGCAGCAGAACTCCTGAGCCCTCGGGAGCGGGCGACGGCTTCATGAATATTCCTGATGGAATTGACGAGGAGCTGCCGTTTAACTAAGGTTTTGAAGAATGAAAGACAGGAGGCAATAACGATGGCATATAGTAAAGACAGGTCTGATTCTCCCATGAGAAAAAAAGGCGGAATGCGCAGAAGAAAAAAAGTTTGTGTATTCTGTGGCAAAGACAATGTGATTGATTATAAGGATGTAAATAAATTGAAGAGATATGTGTCTGAGAGAGGTAAAATCCTCCCCAGAAGAATCACAGGAAACTGTGCAAAGCATCAGAGGGCTCTCACAGTTGCAATCAAGAGAGCGCGTCACGTTGCACTTATGCCTTATACATGTGATTAATATTTGAGCGGGAAGCGACTTTCCTTCACAAAAAGTATTTACATGAAATTGTAAGCGGCTGCCGGTAAACGGCAGCCGTTTTTTACCCTCGCCGGGGCGGTGTCCGCTAAATGGATGCCTGACTCATTGCCCGCAGAAATAAAGAAGGAGGAGAAGGGAATGGAAGAAAGAAACAACGACAATGTATTGGAAGAAATGCCGGTAAGCAGCCCGGAGATAACGCAGGAAACAGGGACACCGAAGAAAGGACAGCTTAAAATCATAATTCCTGTGGCCATCGTAGCGGTACTGCTTCTGGTTCTGCTGGGGATAGCGGCTGCAGCCGGGCTTTTTGGAGGCAAAAAGAAGCTTCTCATTAACGCAGTGGCAAATGTTTTCAACCAGAGTGCCGAGGCTATGGGGGAAGTGTGGGCATTTGATGAGTACAGGGATATGTTTGCAGGGGAAAAGCTCTCCATGGAGGCTGACTTTTCTTTGGGCGAGGGCGTGGAGCTTGCCATGGATATTTCCAGAAATGAGGATATCAGCGGCGCGTCGATTGATGTGGGCTATTATGGAAGCTCGCTTTTTCAGGCGGATTTGTATGCGGACAAAGAGGAAATCCTGATTGGAGCGCCGGCGCTGACGGAAACGGTTTTCTACGTGGACAGGGAAAGTCTGGATGAGGATATGGAGTGGTTCATAAAGGAATACGGTCTGGACGATGAGGTTGCCGGGATACTACGGTCTTATAATGAAGAAAGCCGGAAAAATGCCGAAGTATATGAGGAGCTGGGACAGGCTGTGGGAAAGCTGACCGGTGCTTTTGCGGAAATGTACGACGAGATGAAGGTGGAGAAGGCGGACAGCAGGAATCTTAAGGTGGACGGAGAAGGAAGAAGCTGTAAGGGCTATACGCTGACGATTTCCGACGAGCAGCTTATAAGGCTGCTTGACGTTGTCAGCGAGACTTACGAGAGCAACGAGATTTTTCAGCTTTATGTGGACAGTTTGCTGGCATCCGGCTTTGGATACGTCAGTCAGGAAGAGTTTCGTAAGGACTACGACCCAGGTGAGCTGCTTTCGGATTTGGCTGACAGAATCGGAGAAAAGCAGGAGGATGCTGTGATTACCTTCTATGTTTATCGCAGGAACCTTGCGTACCTGAAGGCCGAGTTCTGGGAGGGAATCAGTGTGGAGTGGAATGTCTACGGCGGTAATTTCCCCCTTGAAAATATGAAGCTTGTTATGACGGACGGCTATGAGACCAATGTGTATTCCAGGGAGGGAAGTCTGGAGGGGAGCCTTTATAAGGCCGGATATCAGATGGATTATGACGGCAGCGAGATGGAGGTCCGCCTGGAATACGACATGGAAAAGGGGGATTTGGAGCTCAGGATAAGTGCCGGCTATGGTCTTTACACCCTTGATTATCTGCTGGAGGGGGAGATTGACAGGACGGTGCCGGGGTCTGAGCTTACTTTGAGCATTGATACCTTTGAAATGAACGATACGGAACTTTTGGCCGGGGATATTACCTTTTCAGATGAAGCGGGAGAAATCACAAAGCCTGAGGGTGAAAGGAGAAATATCATGAGGATGACGCAGGCGGACTGGTATAAGATTCTCTTTGAGATTGCCGGAAATCTGTATTCTTTCGGCGGATAACGGGCTAAAAAGCCGATGATGCGTGGCATTGATTAAAAACAGGAAAATACCGGGACGGGGAATGGGAATGAAGCTGGAAGTCAGGGATATCAGGAAGCATTACGGAAGAAAAAAGGTGCTGGAGGGAATCAGCCTTACGGCAGAGCCGGGACAGTGTACGGGTATTGCGGGGGCGAACGGCTGCGGGAAATCCACGCTGCTCCGTATTCTGGCCGGAGTGGAAAGGCCGGATGGAGGGTGCATTCTGATAGATGGAAAAGAGATAAAAAAGCCCGGCATGGCAGCGGAGTGTATGGGCTTTGTCCCGCAGGAAAGTATCCTTATGCCGGAGCTTTCTGTAGCGGACAATTTAAAGCTGTGGGCAGGAGTGGGCGATTATAAGGAAAATCAGAAGCGTCTTGGCGAGCTGTGCGGACGGTTTCAAATCACGTCTTTTTACCGGGAGAGGGTTAGGAACTTATCCGGAGGTATGTGTAAGCGGGTGAATATTGTCTGCGCTCTGCTTCACAACCCTTCGGTTTTGCTGATGGACGAGCCCTCTGCGTCTCTTGATTTGGTGTTTAAGGAAGAACTGAAAGGGTATATCAGGGATTTCGCAGGTAATGGCGGAAGCGTACTTCTTTGCAGCCATGACGAGGGAGAGCTTGCCCTTTGCCGGAGTCTGTGGGTGATTAAGGGCGGAAAGGCTGTTTTAGTGCCATCAGGGATGCCGACAGATGAGGTGGTTAACAAGTATATGCGGTAGTTACAGGATGGAGTCAGGGCGCATATTGCTGTTTATATGGCGGCAGCAGACGGGACAGGGGATTTATGTACGGCAGGCGGATGCTATTTTGGGTTGAAATGAAAAAATATATCATGATGGTTCCTGTTATTCTGGCAGAAACCGTTCTGGCAGGCGCGCTTCTTTTTGGAATCGGCTTCTGTGCTTCAAAGGCGGTGTATGGAGAAAAGGCGGTCAGTGAAATCAGGGTGGGTATTGTAACTCATGATGATGACCGCCTGACGGAAATGCTTATTCGGTTTGTTGCCTCAATGGACAGCATAAAGGATACTGTGAGCTTTGTGCGGTTGTCCGGGGAGGAGGCCGGAAAAGAGCTTTCCGGAGGAGGTCTTTCTGCGGCCGTTCTTGTGCCGGAGGGGATTGTGGACAGTGTCAATTCCGGGGAAAATACGCCGGCGACCATTCTGCTTGCAGGGGGCTACAGCAAGGCGGAGACAGAGGTGTTCAGGCAGTTTGCCGACGCTGGCGCCAGGCTTTTGACCGTGGCTCAGGCGGGAATCTATGCGGCGGATGCGTTTTGTATCGAGGAAGGGCATCCTGAGAAAATTCCGCAGGCGGAGGATTACCTGAACAGGAAATACCTTGACTACGCCATGGGGCGGAGCGGCTTTTTTAAGGAAGTGGAGGTGAGCGCGGCGCCTGGTATGGGTATGACGGAATACTACGGGATTTCGCTTTTACTTGCCTTTTTTTCCTTTGCAGGGATTTCTTTCGGGAAATGCATGAGGATACAGGCCGGAGAGCGGGAGAAAATGCTGTGCGCGCGGGGAATCGTCGCGGGAGAAAGATATCTTGCAGATGCGGCAGCCTTTGGGGGTGTGTTCGCCCTTTTGGGAACGGTTATCGGAGTATTGCTGTATGCGCTTTTATCGGGCGGCTTTTTTGCTTTTCGGGTAAAATGGCTGTGGATGTGGCTTCTCTGGTTTTCTGTCGGCGTTTTCTTAAGGCTTATGCTTCAAATTACGGGAAACCATGCGGGGGGGATTTCCCTGTGTTTCGGAATATTGATTGTGCTCATGCTGGCGGCAGGAATTTTTATTCCGGCGCCGTTTCTGCCGCTTTGGGCGGAAAAAGCCGGAAATATTTTGCCCTATAAATGCTGGATGGAAATACTGGCGGCAATTTTGCGGGGAGATTTTGGACGAAAAGCGGCAGCGGAGCTTCTTGCGATGATTTTGCTTTTTGTACTGGCAGGCGTATTTGCGGCAGTTGTAAGAGAGGGCAAATGGCAGCCGGGGAGGAACAAAGGAACCGGAGAAAAGCATGAGAGGCGTATGCCGAATACACGGCTTTCGGCGCTGCTTGTGGAAACGGCGCAGCGGGGACAGATGGGTGCAATTCTCTGGAAGCAGTACTTTATGAAATTCAGGCTGTGGATTGTCATTTCCCTTTTGGCGTCATTTTTTATCGGAATTGCCGGCGGATTTGGTGGGAAGCCTTCTGCGGGGCAGGAGTACCGGGGCATTGAAGTGGGGATATGTGCGTCCGATGAAAAAGGACGGGAACTCATCTCCGCCCTTTCAGAGGAAAAGGGCATTTTCCGATTTGAAAGCTATGGGGATGAGGAAGAGATGCTTCGCCGGATAAAAAACGGCAGTCTGGAATGCGGATATTTTATGCCGGAAGGCTTTTACGAGAAGCTGGCAGCGGGAAAGCTAAAGAGGCAGGCGGTTCTTTACCGTTCCCCGGGCTCCTCCGTCCATAAAATATCCGGGGAAATTGTGTTTGCGCATCTGTTTACGCTTTTATCGGAAGAGGTGCTGGAGGGCTATCTTCGGGAGAGCGGCTTCGGGGAAGGAACAGGTTTTGGAGCCGGACAGCCGCAGGAGAACGGCTCCGGGAAGAGAGGCGGCTTTGCGGAACCGGACGTCCCATTGGCGGCGGAGAAATTTGAATCCGCCAAAAGGAGGCTGTGCGAGCTTAACGATAAGTATATGGGAGACGGCAGCACCTTTCATTTTCTGTATGAGAGGGCGGACGGTATGGGCGGTGAAAAGCCGGAAACCTTAAATACTGTGCGCGGCATAATTGCAGTTATGGTTTTTCTTACGGGGCTTCTGGGCTTTGGAAATGTGCTGGATAAGAACGGCATCTGGTCCGCCATGCCTGGGCGGATGGGGAGAAGGATGAAGGCGGAGGGGATTCTTATTGCGGCGGCGGGAAGCGTGCTTTTGGGGGGCGTTTGCCTGTGGCTTACCGGCAATGCCGGGGAGGCCGGGAAGGAGCTGGTCGGGCTGTTTGTGTATTTCATTGCGCTGGTTGTATTTTTTATGATTTTAAGACTGATAATCGGAAACAGCCGGACGCTCTACGGTCTTTTGCCTGTCCTGATTCTGGGGAGCTGCCTGTTTTGCCCGGTGTTTATTAAAGCAGAGAGGTATCTTCCTCAGATTGCATGGATATCCAGAGTGCTTCCGGCAGACTGGTATCTGAGGCTGTTTTAGATTTTTTGTAAAATTTACCCGGATTGTGTCGTAATGGTGCGAATAATAAGGTGGAAACTTTTTCCGAAAAATGTTATACTCTAAAGAGCATGTACCTGCCTGGGCTGACAGGCAATGCATATTTACAATGAGATGACGAGGGGTATTGTATGGCTCCATTGAAAAGCGGGATTAAATTAAAGGGAAGGCTGAAAAGATATGTGCAGACTTCTTTATACCTGGGATTTTTGCTGATAGTGGTCAATCTGCTGGTTTATCTGCTGAGCGTGCCTGCCGGACTGGTGGTGACGGGATTTGCGGTTCTCTATTTCGGGGTGGTGCTTGCGCTGCAGTTTTACAGTAAGCCGGTGATTATCAATGAACTGGTCAGCTTTGCGACTCAGTATGGTCAGATACAGAGAGTACTCCTTCGGGAGTTTATGATACCCTATGCGATTTTAGACGACGAGGGCTATATTATATGGACAAACCGGGCCTTCGAAAAAGCGGTGCACAAGGAAAAGGGGTACAGAAAATCCATTACCTCTCTTTTTCCTTCCATAACGAGGGAAAAGCTGCCGGGCGAATCGGAATTTGCGGAGGTAAACCTTACCTTTGAAAATAATTTTTACAGCGCGAAAATGCGCAAGATTCCCATGCGGGAAATGGTTGACAGCAGCGACATTGTGGAGGCGGAGGAGTATAAGGGATATCTGGTGGCCTTTTATCTTTTCGATGAGACGGCGTTAAAAATTGCCCTCAAGGAAGTGGAGGACCAGAGCCTTGCGGTGGGACTGATTTATCTTGATAATTATGATGAAGCTCTTGAAAGCGTGGAGGAGGTAAGACGTTCTCTTCTGATTGCGCTGATAGACAGGAAGATTAATAAATATATTGCGGCGCAGGACGGAATCTGCAAAAAGATGGAGAAGGACAAGTATATGGTGGTTCTCCGAAGAAAGGCCGCAGAGGTTCTGCAGGAGGAAAAATTCGATATTCTTGAGGAGGTAAAGACCGTTAATATCGGAAACGAGATGGCGGTTACAATCAGCATAGGACTTGGCGTGGACGGTTATACTTATGCCCAGAATTATGAATTTGCCCGCAACGCCATCGATTTGGCATTAGGGCGGGGAGGCGACCAGGCCGTTGTCAAGACTCCGCGGAATATCACTTATTTCGGCGGCAAGAGCCAGCAGGTAGAAAAAAATACCCGTGTAAAGGCAAGAGTAAAGGCCCAGGCGCTGCGGGAAATTATTTCCGGCAAGGAGCGGGTGCTGATTATGGGACACAGAATTCCCGATGCGGACAGCTTTGGCGCTGCCGTAGGAATTTACCGCATTGCAAAGACGCTGGACAGGGAAGCCCACATTGTGCTGAGCGGCGTAGGGGCGACCATACAGCCGGTGCTGGATTTGTTTAAGAGCCATGACGGCTACAGGGACAGCGTAATTATCGACGGACAGCAGGCGATGGAGCTTGCCGGGAGCAACACTGTCCTTGTGGTGGTAGATGTCAATAAGCCCAGTATCACGGAATGCCCGGAACTGCTCCGTATCTGTAAGTCCATTGTGGTGCTTGACCACCACAGACAGGGCTCGGAGGCGGTTGAAAACGCAACCCTCTCCTATGTGGAGGCCTATGCCTCCTCTACCTGCGAGATGGTTTCGGAAATTTTGCAGTATATCGGCGAGAGCATTCGGATTACCGCGGAGGAAGCCAACTGTATGTACTCAGGTATGATGATTGACACCAATAATTTTACTGCCAAGACGGGCGTTCGAACCTTTGAGGCGGCGGCGTTTCTGCGCAGGAACGGCGCGGATGTGACGAAGGTGCGCAAGCTCTTCCGGGAGGATGCCATCGAATACAAGACCAAGGCAGACGCTGTCAGCCAGGCGGAAATCTATAAGCACGCGTTTGCAATTTCTATCTGCAAAAGTGAAAACATACAAAGCCCTACTGTTGTAGGGGCGCAGGCGGCCAATGAGCTGCTCAACATTAAAGGCGTGAAGGCCAGCTTCGTCCTGACAGACTACCAGAATCAGGTGTTTATCAGCGCACGTTCCATAGATGAGGTCAATGTACAGGTGATTATGGAGAAAATGGGCGGAGGGGGTCACCTTGGCATCGCCGGGTGCCAGCTTACCGGCGTTTCCGTTTTTGAAGGAATCGGGCTTCTGAAAGGAACTCTGGACAAGATGATTAACGAGGGCGATTTGGTGATAGATTAAACACAGGAGGAAATTATTGTGAAGATAATTTTATCAAAGGACGTAAAGAGTCTCGGAAAAAAGGGCGACGTAGTGGAAGTCAGCGACGGGTATGCAAGGAATTATATTCTGCCCCGGAAGCTTGGCATCGAGGCCAGCAATAAGAATATGAACGACTTGAAGCTCCAGAAGGCAAATCAGGAAAAAATCGCCCAGGAGCAGCTTGAAAAGGCACAGGAGTTTGCCCGGGCAATGGAGGAGGACGAGGTGGTTTTATCCATCAAAGCAGGCGAGGGCGGAAGAACCTTCGGCTCTGTATCCTCAAAGGAAATTGCTCAGGGTTACAAGGATCAGTGCGGCAGGGAAATTGACAGGAAGAAAATTGTCCTGCCGGAAGCGATAAAGAGTTTCGGCGTTTTTGAGGTTGCCGTAAAGCTGCATCCTAAGGTGACAGGTAAGCTGAAAGTGAAAGTGACAGAAGCGAAAGGTTAAATATCGATGGCAGAAACGGAGGAAACGCTTTTAAAGCGGATATTACCGCACAGCACAGAAGCGGAACAGTCGGTAATCGGCGCCATGATTATGGACGGGGAAGCCATTATGGTGGCCTCTGAAATCATATGTGGCGATGATTTTTATAACAGACAGTACGGAGTGGTGTTCGACGCCATGACGGAACTAAGCGACGAGGGGAAACCGGTGGATTTGGTTACCCTTCAGGACAGGCTTCGTGAAAAGGATGTACCGCCGGAGGTAAGCAGCCTTGAGTTTATAGGTAACCTGGTAACGTCGGTTCCAACTTCGGCAAATATCAAATACTATGCCAATATCGTTGCGGAGAAAGCAACACTGCGCAGGCTGATACGGCTGAATGAGGAGATAGCCAATACCTGTTATGCAGGTAAGGAGAGCCTTGAAGCAATATTGGAGGACACGGAGAAGCGGGTTTTTGATTTGGTGCAGAGGCGAAACACAGGGGAATTCGTCCCTATCAGGCAGATTGTCATGAATGCCATGGACCAGATTGAGAAGGCTTCAAAAAATGACGGAAACGTGACGGGCATAGCAACCGGCTTCATTGATTTGGATTACAAGACTGCCGGTATGCAGCCGGCTGATTTGATACTGATTGCCGCAAGGCCCTCCATGGGAAAAACAGCCTTTGTTCTCAATATAGCGGAATATGTGGCCTTTAAGTCAAACGAGACAGTGGCAATATTCAGTCTGGAAATGAGTAAGGAACAGCTGGTAAACCGTCTTTTTGCCATGGAATCACGTGTGGATTCCCAGAAGCTGCGTACAGGCAACCTTTCCGATATGGACTGGGAAAAGCTGATTGAAAGCGCCGGGGTCATTGGAAAGTCAAACCTGATTATTGATGACACACCGGGAATCAACATTCCCACCATGCGTTCAAAGTGCAGAAAGTATAAGTTAGAGCATGACCTGAAGCTGATTATCATAGACTATCTGCAGCTGATGAGCGGAAGCGGAAGAGGCTCTGATTCCAGACAGCAGGAGATATCGGATATTTCCCGTTCCCTGAAGGCTCTTGCAAGAGAGCTGAAAGTACCGGTAGTGGCATTATCACAGCTTTCCCGGGCGGTGGAGCAGCGTCCCGACCACAGACCCATGCTTTCCGACCTCCGTGAATCCGGGGCCATTGAGCAGGATGCAGATGTCGTCATGTTTATATACAGGGACGATTATTATAATAAGGACACTGAAAGAAAAGGCATTTCGGAGATTATCATAGCCAAGCAGAGAAACGGTCCGATTGGAACAGTGGAGCTGGCGTGGCTGCCGGATTTTACAAAGTTTGCCAATCTGCAGAAATAAAATTTCATATATATTATACACATACAAAAGAGGACAGGCTTATTAAAGTTGTCTTCTTTTTTGCTTTGTTTATATAAAGTGCAGCGTTGAGAAAAAATAAGGAAAGGGGTTAGTGTATGACACAGGCGGAAAAAATTTATATGATTTCAGATGCGGCGAAGCAGGTGGAGGTAGAGGCTCATGTACTCAGGTACTGGGAGGAGGAGCTTGAAATACCGGCGAAAAGAAATGAGATGGGTCATCGCTATTATACGGAAGAAGACATTGCAAGATTCAGAAGAGTAAAGGAATTAAAGGAACAGGGATTGCAGCTCAAGGCAATTCGCCATGTGCTGAAAAACGGAAATTTGCAGGCGCCCGTATTTTTGTATGAAAGAATAACAAACGCAGAGAAAGGAGTAATGGACATGCAGGGAATACCGGAAATGCAGGGGACAACCTCTCAGGGGGAAATGGACATGGCAAAGCGTCATGTGGTAATGGTGAAAAAGGGAGAATTTCTTCCTGTGGACGGAAAGGCGGCAGCCGTAACAGAGGAGAGCAGGGAGCAGAAAAGCTTCCGGCTGCAGCAGCTGTTAAAGGATATGATTGCCGATGCGGTACAGTGCAATAATCAGGAGATTTGTCAGGAAATAAAGGAAAGCCTGCTCAAGGAGCTGGATTACCAGTTCAGACTTCTGGAGGAGAGGGAAGACCTCCGTGAGGAGGAGAGAGTAAACAGGCAGGAGGAGCATTACCGCCAGATTGACGAGCTGCTTCGTTCCTATAATCAAAAGGGAAGAAGGGGAAGGAAGCTGCGCAAAGAGCAGCAGCGCAAGGGGACGGAAGTATCTTCCGTGAAAGCGGCGGAATCGGACGACGACAAGGAAAAAACACGCGGGGCATCAAAGGGATTTTTGAGAAAAAAATAGGAAATATAAATGCTGCTGCATTAAGGCGTAAAACAAGATAGCCTTAATGCAGCAGCATTTAACTGCGTAATTACATATATCCGCTATTTTTATTCCTCGGAAATAGCGCCAACAGGGCAACCGCCGGCACAGGAACCGCAGCTGATGCATGTATTAGCATCAATTTCAAATTTGCCGTCACCTTCGCTGATAGCGCCAACAGGGCACTGTCCTGCACAGGCACCGCAGGAAATGCAAGCGTCACTGATTACATATGCCATGATAATATCCTCCTTAAATTATGTTCAAATTCTTTCTATTTATTCTAATATAAATTCATAGGGAATACAAGCATAAAATCCGCAAAATTACAGGAAATCCAATGGAAAATCATTACATGGATTTTTCTTCCCGGCGTCTTCGGATACCGTTTAAAATGGCCTCTTTTTTCTCAGGGATTTTACTCTTTTCCATTGCGGGAACACCGGCCAGCTTGTAGGGAATCCCCAGCTTTTTATATTTGCTTTCGCCCATCGTATGGTAAGGAAGCACGTCAAGGGCCTTTAAATTGGAAAACTGCCCGATAAAGTAGCCGAGCTTGTAAAGATATTCCTCGTCGTCGGTGATGCCCGGCACTACCACATGGCGAATCCACATATCCACATGCCTGTCGTTTAAGTAGGAGGCAAAGGCCAGAATGCCGTCGTTGGGCTGGGCGGTCAGTTCCTTATGTCTGTCCGGGTCGATATGCTTGATATCCAGCATTACCAGGTCGGTGAGCTTCATAAGCCTGTCAAGCTTTTCAATAAAAGGCTTATTGTCCGGTTTAAAGGCGATGCCGGAGGAATCAATACAGGTATGCACGTTATGCTGCTTTGCAATGGTGAAAAGGTCGATGAGAAAATCCACCTGCATCAGGGGCTCGCCTCCGGTAACGGTGATGCCTCCGTTTTTATAAAAATCTTTATTTCGCTGATACTGTTCGAAAATCTCCTCCGGCTCCATCATGGTGCCGCCGGTCATGGCCCAGGTATCAGGATTATGGCAGTAGGCGCAGCGCATGGGACAGCCTTGTACAAAAACGACAAAACGCGTTCCCGGTCCGTCTACGGTTCCAAAGCTTTCTAATGAGTGAATTCTGCCTTGCATAGTAAACTCTCCTTTCTTTACCTGTATAGTATATCAAATAGCTTTGGAAATTCCAATAAGAAAATGCGGCTATTTACTACTGGATTATGAAAAGTATAAAATAATTAATGATAAACGTTAAAAATATATTGACAAACATAAAAATTGAGAGTAAGCTATGGATAAAAGGAAGGATAAAAGAGGAAAGGGAGAAAAAGATGAGTGAAAGTAATACAAAGATAGAAAAAATAAGGAAAAGCAGTAAAGCGGCTTATGTTGTAACCAATATTTCAAAAGTATTTCTTATTGTATGCTCTATATTGACCATACTGGCAGGAATGCTTGTCATAGGACTGGGAGGCATTTTGAACGCGAGTCTTGGCAGAGCAATTGAGGACGGAGCGATGCAGGAGAGTGGGCTGGCGTCTCTTGAAAGTATCTTTGAACGCGATTTGGGGAGAAGATTGATGGAGGAAGGAAATTACGCGCTGGCAATAGGGATTTACGTGATTATATTCGGAATTACCATGCTTCTGCTGGCGCTTGTACTGCATTTTGTAAGCAGAATTTTTAAGGATTTTATGGAAAGCTACTCTCCTTTCCGGCCGGGAATCCTTAAAAACATGAAGATTACACTGGCGCTGATAGTATTTTATACGGCGCAGTCCGGTCTTGGAATGGCTCTGGTTGTTGCGATGGCGTCATGGTGTGTGATGAATATTTTTGAGTATGGCTGCGAGCTGCAAAGACAGTCGGACGAAACTCTGTAAGCGGAGGGATAGTAAATGGCGATAATATTGAGGCTGGACCGCGTGATGGCGGACAGAAAGATATCCTTAAACGAGCTTGCGCAAAAGGTAGGAATTGCCAATGTGAATCTCTCCAATATCAAGACCGGTAAAGTCAGCGCAATTCGTTTTTCCACTTTAAACGCAATCTGCGATGTGCTGGACTGCCAGCCGGGAGATATACTGGAATTTCAAAGAGAGGGAAAATCGTTTGGTCATGAAAGCAAGCGGGATTTTGACAGATAAAAATTGATAAAGATATACTCAAAGGATTTAAATTAAGGGCTGCCGCAAATTAAATATTATTTGCAACAGCCCTTAAACAGTCGTTAATTATTATTCAAACAAAAATATGATTTAAACTGACTCATGGAATGTACGGGAAATAACGTCAGCCTGCTGTTCCGGTGTAAGCTTAATGAAGTTTACAGCATATCCGGAAACACGAATTGTAAGCTGAGGATAGTTCTCGGGATGCTTCTGAGCATCTAATAACATATCTCTGTTTAGCACGTTTACGTTAAGATGATGTCCGCCTTTTGTTGCGTAGCCATCTAATAATGATACTAAGTTATCTACCTGCGCTGTGTTTGCCATGGTAATCTGCCTCCTCTTATTATAGTTCCGCTTTCGCTGTTTAGTGAAAATCATCCAGACCGTCTTCCAGGGTAGGTACACTGCACGCCAGAGGGGTTCTGGAGCAGTCCGTACATCCCATGGTCTGAACATTTTTTGTATCGTCTTTGGTTTCGTCGTAGTCCACATTCACATGGCCTACGCCCATGGCCATGCCGGAATCCAGCATTTTTACAAGGTCTTCCACCATTTTTTCATTGTCCATTGCATTGTACCTCCTGAAATAGGGTTGAAATTTATTTATTTAAATCTAATTCGATATCGCCAGCAAATACCTGGTCTTCTTTTCCGAGGGCTCCGGGAATGATGGTGAAGGTATTGGAGATACCATCCTGCGCATCATTGAAAGGAAGCTTGGATACAGAAGATAAGGAAGCTACCGCACCGTGGGTGTCACGTCCGTGCATCGGGTTGGCGCCGGGAGCGAAAGGCTGGCCTTTCTTACGTCCGTCAGGGGTGTTGCCTGTTGCCTTACCATAGGTTACATTAGAAGTAATGGTAAGAATGGATGTAGTAGGAACACCGTTTCTGTAGGTGTGGTGTCTTCTGATTGCTGTCATGAATTTGTGAACAACTTCCTGAGCAATGCTGTCTACACGGTCATCGTCATTTCCGTATTTAGGGAAGTCGCCGGTTGTCTTGAAGTCAACGATAATGCCGTCTTCGTCTCTGATTGCTTCTACCCTGGCATACCTGATTGCTGATAAGGAGTCTGCAACGATGGAAAGTCCGGCAACACCAGTTGCAAAGTAACGCTTAACGTCTCTGTCATGGAGTGCCATTTCAGCTCTCTCATAGCAGTATTTGTCATGCATATAGTGAATAATATTCAGAGTATTTACATATACGTCAGCCTGCCATTCCATCATATCAATGAATTTGCTGTAAACATCATCGAAATCAAGAACGTCGCCTGTAACAGGACGGTATTTAGGGCCAACCTGCTTCTTGGTAACTTCGTCAACACCGCCGTTCAAAGCGTAAAGCAGACATTTTGCAAGGTTTGCTCTTGCGCCGAAGAACTGCATTTCCTTACCGATAACCATAGAGGATACGCAGCATGCGATACCGTAGTCGTCGCCGTGAGTTACTCTCATAAGGTCGTCGTTCTCATACTGGATGGAAGAGGTCTGGATAGACATCTTTGCACAGTATTTCTTCCAGTTTTCAGGAAGTCTGGTGGACCAGAGAACTGTAAGGTTCGGCTCAGGGCTGGGACCTAAGTTGGTCAGGGTGTGCAGATAACGGAAGCTCATCTTTGTTACCATGGGACGACCGTCAACACCAACGCCGCCGAGAGACTCGGTTACCCATACGGGGTCGCCGGCGAAAATCTGGTTGTACTCGGGAGTACGGGCAAATTTAACGCAGCGCAGCTTCATAATGAAGTGGTCAACGAACTCCTGGATTTCCTCTTCTGTGAAGGTTCCGTTTGCAAGGTCTCTCTCAGCGTAAACATCAAGGAAAGTGGATGTACGTCCAAGGGACATAGCGGCGCCGTTCTGCTCCTTAACGGAACACAGATACCCGAAATAGGTAGCCTGGATAGCTTCTTTTACATTGGAAGCAGGCTTGGAAATATCGCAGCCATAGGAAGCAGCCATTTCCTTCATCAGTTTGAGAGCAACCATCTGCTCGGAAAGCTCTTCGCGGAGACGAATCACATCATCAGTCATAACGCGTCCGGTGGAATCCTTCTGAGCCTGTTTGTCTTCAATCAGTCTGTCAATACCATACAGAGCAACACGTCTGTAGTCGCCGATGATACGGCCGCGTCCGTAAGCATCAGGAAGACCCGTGATGATGTGCGCGGAACGGCATGCTCTCATTTCTGCATTGTAAGCGTCGAAGCATCCGGCATTATGTGTTTTTCTGTGAGTTGAGAAAAATTCGCTGATTTCAGGGTCTACTTCATAGCCGTTATCGGAGCAGGCTTTTTCTGCCATTCTGATACCGCCGTAAGGCTGAAGGGAACGCTTGAAAGGTTTGTCCGTCTGGAAGCCGACGATTTTTTCCTTGGATTTGTCAAGGTAACCGGGGCCGTGTGAAGTAATTGTGGATACAACCCTGGTATCCATGTCAAGAACGCCGCCTGCCTCGCGCTCTTTTTTCTGCAGGTCAAGTACCATCTGCCATAAATCGGTTGTGTCCTGTGTAGCTTTGGCAAGGAAAGATTCGTCACCATCATAAGGATGATAGTTTCTCTGAATGAAATCACGTACATTGACTTCATTTTCCCATTTGCCGCCTACAAAATCTGTCCATTCTGGTTTCATTTGCATAAGCCTCCTCAATTTTGATTTATTTGATATAATTGTGCATAAAACTATGCGATTGCCGTACCATCATTATATGTTACCAAGTCATAATGAGTCAAGGTTGAGAGTGTACTTTTTTATAAACAAAGCATGAATTTTAAGGTAATATTATGATTTTTTTGTAAATTGTGTTCCCACGGCTTCGCAAGGTTTAGGCTTGCCAGAAATCGGGCAAAGTATTATACTGATAACGACCGCGGGACTGACAAATTCTGTAACCGTTCAGCCGGCGGAAAACGAATGCTTAACGAGGTGAAGGAGGTTATATTATATGGCAGCAATTACAAAAGAAATGACAATCGGTGAAATTTTGAGAACAAATCCTGACGTGGCTCCCGTTCTTATGGAAGCGGGAATGCACTGTCTGGGATGCCCGTCCGCACAGGCGGAAAGCCTTGAGGAGGCAGCCATGGTGCATGGTATGGATATCAATGATTTGATGAGCAAAATCGAGGCGCTGTAGAGCAACGGCAGGCAGTTTGCGAAGTGTGCTGCCTTTATGCTGTTAATGATTTAAGGGATGCCGTATGAAATTATGTTTTCATGCGGCATCCCTTTGAAGTTTATTGCAGAGGCGTTTTTACTCTTCCTTTGTATTGCCGAAGTTTTTAATTAAAATCAGGCAGAGTAAAAGCAGCAGGATTCCCACCGGAAGCGGAACCCACGGATTTTGTGCAAAGCCGGCCACCAGATAAGTGAGGAAAGAAACGGCGGCTGCCGTCAGCGCGTAGGGAAGCTGGGTGGAAACATGGTTTACATGGTCGCACTGTGCGCCCGCGCTGGCCATAATGGTGGTGTCCGAAATGGGAGAACAGTGGTCTCCGCAGACGGCGCCGGCCATACAGGCGGAAATGGAAATAATCATAAGCTGCGGGTTGGAGTTTGCAAACACCGCAACCACAATGGGAATCAGGATGCCAAAGGTGCCCCATGAGGTTCCAGTTGAAAAAGCAAGAAAGCAGCCTACGAGGAAGATGATGGCGGGCAGGAAGTTCATGAGAGCCCCGGCGCTCTGTTCCATGGCGGCGGCAACGAATTTGGCGGCGCCTAAGCTGTCTGTCATCGCCTTTAAGGTCCATGCAAAGGTCAGAATTAAAATGGCCGGAACCATGGCCTTGAATCCGTCAGGCAGACATTCCATACATTCTTTAAAGGAGAGCACCCTTCGTATTAAATAAATAATAATTGTAATCAGCATTGCGCAGATGCTTCCAAGGGCAAGTCCGACGGAAGCGTCCGAGTTGGAAAAGGCCGCTACAAAGCCCTCGCCCTCAAAGAAACCGCCGGTGTAAATCATTCCGATTACACAGCAGACAATCAGGGTGATGATGGGAATGACCAAATCAATCACTTTACCCTTTGAGTTTACGGGAATTTTCTCATTGGAGGCTGCTGCCTTGCCTGAGGTGAACAAATCTCCCTTTAACGCGTTGGCTTCATGGGTGCGCATGGGGCCGTAATTGATATTAAGCAGGATAATGGCTATCATCATTACAATCGTTAAAAGTGCGTAATAGTTATAGGGAATCGCCCTGATAAAAATGGAAAATCCATCCTCCCCTTCCACAAAGCCGGATACTGCGGCGGCCCATGAGGAAATGGGGGCAATGATGCAGACAGGCGCAGCCGTGGCGTCAATCAGGTAGGCAAGCTTCGCCCGGGAAATCTTATGCTCATCGGTTACGGGCTTCATGACGCTGCCCACGGTCAGGCAGTTGAAATAATCGTCTATGAAAATAAGTACGCCCAGGGCTACGGTTGCAAGCTGGGCTCCCGCGCGGCTTTTGATTTTTTCTTTGGCAAAATGACCAAACGCGGCGGAACCGCCGGCACGGTTCATCAGGCTTACCATAGCGCCGAGAACCACAAGGAATATCAGGATGCCGACGTTGTAGCTGTCAGAAAGTACGGCGGCAAAGCCGTTGTTAAATATGTGTGTGATGGTGCCTTCAAAGGAAAAGCCGGAGACGAACAGGCCGCCGACCAGAATTCCTACAAAGAGCGAGCTGTAGACCTCTTTTGTGATAAGAGCCAGCACAATTGCAACTACAGGGGGGACAAGAGCCCAGAAGGTTGCATACATGGAAGGCAGCTCAGGCGCCGCTTCTTCTGCCGCAAATGCAATGGCCGGCATAAGCAGAAAGCAAAGCGATAAAACCGCCGCGTCGATACGCAGGGCGCGCAGTATGCGTTTTGAATTTTTCATAATTGAACTCCTTTCGAATTAATCAGCACCTCATTTTATCAAAGGTTCCGACAAAAACCAAGCATTTTTGCGTAAAAAAAAGAACTGGGCACTATTTACTAAATATTGGATAATATTAAGCAAATAGTGCGACAGCGCTTTATAAAAAGGCTCTCTGTAATAAAAAGCCGGATACCGCAGGGTATCCGGCCGGTTTGCCGGCTAAACGCAGGATAATGACTGCAACGCCGTATTTTTAATCAACGGCTCGAAGTGTTCTTCCAGATAGGCATCGGAAGACGGAACAGATTTAACGGAACTGCCGTATTCGGAGAGAATGTTGCACACCTTGTTAAACTCAATGGGTGTGTGTCCGCTTTTGGACAGAACCAGAATATAGGAACCATCCTCCTGCTTATATAAAGAATTGACGCCGTCATAAAAGTTTGAAAGTACGTGAGCCGAAGCGATTACCTCCCTTAAGCTGGCAAAGGAATAAAGCCTGGTGAGGTCCATCGTGGCCGCCGCGTCGGACAGCTTTTTCTGGAGAGCATCCTTGAAAGAACGTTTGGCGTTTTCGAGCTCGGCGTTACTGTCGGACGTCGGAGCGCCTGTCTGGGTGGTGGCGGCGCCTCCGGTCTTTCCGTTCTGGATTTTGCGGAACAAATCCAGAACGTCATCGGCGCCTTCCGCGATGGTATCGAGAACCTCGTCTAAGGCGCTGCTGTCCGAGTGGACGGAAGGAGCAAACTTTGAAAAGCGTGTGTCAAGTTCGTCCGGGTCCTCCACTTTGGTAATAATCAGGACAATACACTCTGAATTCAGAGGAATTGCTTCTATCATTAATGGAATATCTTCCGCTTCAAATCCAAATTCAAAGGATGCCTGCTGCATCATATCACGGAATAAATCTTTTGCCTTTTCGGTACCGTAAGCAAGTTCGCTGAGCTTTAATTCCCTGTCGGCCAAATCCTCCCGGGTAAGGGTACAGCGAATCTGATGGTCATTAACTTTTTCAATTTTCATAATTTATCACATCCCTACTATTAAGATACTGTTATCCTTCCGTTTGGTGACAATTAAGAGTCACTTAAAAATATATTATACTTTAGGCGAAATTAAGTCAATAGGTCAGAAAAACAGTTTAAAAAAATTTAATAATCTGCCAGTGTGTAAATGATTTCTAACATATTTGTTAAAAATTAATAAATAAATGTATTTTAGACTTGCAAAATCTGGTAATTAATACTATAATTTGTCCTGTAAGATGCTTCCGGATAAATCAGTATCGGAAGGAGGCATGTACTTTATAATTTCATACTAATCTAAATGAATAAAATCAGGAGGCCTGTCAGGGTATACTGCGGATTTATTATGACCGCAGTCTGGCATAGGCGCAGCAATACCTTTTACGGCAAATCGCTGTAGTAATGCATTGTATGCCCCGGCAGAGCCGTCTATTCCCTTCGGGCCGGCGGCCCCGCAGTCAATTGATACAGGAATTTCTACTTATTTTTATGAAGGGAAGTCTTACAGGCTTTGTGCTTGTCGCGAATATTTCTATAGATTTTCACTAATTATAATTCAATCCTATTTGGTGTTCGCAGCGGTAATTTATTTAAACTTAGATACGTATCCGGCATCTTACCTTTTTAGTATCGTCATTAAAATGAAAACTATAATCGGTTTCGGGATTAATTTATCTCTCTGACATGACATATCACGGATGCCTTTTGGAAAATGCCAGGAAACAAATCCCGGGACAGATGGGAGAAATTATGACTGCAAAGGATGAGAGAAGCCTCCAGCCGCTCAGAGCAAGACTTGAAGAAATGGAAAGAGAGGGCGTTAAACTGTATGTCAGCGGTACGCTGGCCACATCGGAGTATATTGTAAGGCATTGCATCAATGAAGATACCGTTTATATGCCCGATTATGTGACTGACGAAAGCGGCAGGGTAAAGGAAATCAGATACGATAAAATTTATATGAAGTAACAGCCTCCTGCAGCACGCCTGCGGACGCCGGGGAATTGCCCAAGACGGACAGCCCCCTGGAACGATGAGGATTTTCCGGTGCTCCGGCAGGCATAAAATGTTGTAAAAAGTCAAAATTAATAATGACGGTACCTGATTTGTTTGCTATAATATAGGGCGATTGGAGGTCACAGGATGAAGAAAAAATTAATACCCGTACTGATTGCAATCGTCCTTATTATTGTAATAGGAGGCGTGAGCGTGGGAGCAGCACTGTTTGAGAGATATTCCTATTCTAAGGAAAGAGCTGATTTGTCCGCTTATTTTCAGATGAACGGGGAATCGGATGTGGCAATTATTCTGCAGGATGAACTGATTGAGGAGAGGGCAAGGCTTTTTGATAATGCCTATTATCTGGATTTGACCACAGTCCATAAATATTTTAACGACCGTTTTTACGAGGATAAGGGGGAAGGGCTTTTGCTGTATACGCTTCCCGACGATATTGTCCGCACGGTTATCGGCAGCAGCGAGGTGAGCGGCAAAAGCGGAACGGAGGAACTGCCGTATGTTCCGGCCAGGTATGAGGGCGACGTCCTGTATCTTGCAATAGATTTTGTGAAAAATTATGCAAATTTTTCCTATGAAGGCTTCGGGGAACCGAACCGCCTCCAGATTTATACCCAGTGGAACGAGCGCGCCGTGGCAGAGATTAACAAGGATACCGCCGTAAGGGTTTTAGGAGGAGTCAAGAGCGAAATCCTAAAGGATATGACAGCCGGGGATAAGGTCATTATACTGGAAGAAATGGAAAGCTGGAGCAAGGTAAAAACCGGCGATTCCATCATCGGGTATGTGGAAAACAAGCGGCTTGAGAATACGGCGGCGGAGTCTCCCATACCAGTGACTGATTATGTGGAGCCGGAGTATACCAGCATTACAAGAGACCATAAGATTAACCTCGGCTGGCACGTGATAGGGGGACCTGCCGGAAACGACACTCTTTCAGAGGCGGTGGCAAACACGAAGGGATTGAACGTGATTTCCCCCACGTGGTTTAAGCTAAATGACAGCGAGGGCGGTTTTGTAAGCTTTGCAAGCCAGGATTATGTGGACAAGGCTCATGGTATGGGGCTTGAGGTGTGGGCGCTTGTGGAGAACATCGAGTATGCGGACAGCATCGACATGTACGCTCTTTTGTCTTCCACCACCAAAAGAGCCAGGCTGATTGACAGCCTTGTGAGCACGGCGCTTGACTATAACATAGACGGTATTAATGTGGACTTTGAACAGATAAGCACGGACTGCGGGGAGCATTATATTGAGTTTATCAGGGAGCTTTCCATTCCCTGCCGGGCAAACGGCATTGTGCTTTCCGTGGATAACTATGTACCCACAGGCTATACGGACCATTATGACAGGGGGGAGCAGGGTGTAGTGGCGGACTATGTCATCATCATGGGATATGACGAGCACTATTCGGGAAGCGACCAGGCGGGAAGCGTTGCGTCCATTAATTTCGTGGAGGAGGGAATCGAAAGGACGGTGGAGCAGGTTCCGGCGCATAAGGTGATAAACGCCGTTCCCTTTTACACCAGAATATGGGAGACTAAGGGCGCGGAGCTTGGCAGTCAGGCGGTAGGCATGGCGGCGGCCGAGGAATATGTGAGCGCCCACAATATTGCGCTGGAGTGGGATGAAGAAACCTGTCAGAATTACGGAGAATATACCGAGGGCGGAAGCCTGTTCCAGGTATGGCTGGAGGATGAGCGTTCCATAGAGGTTAAGCTGAATATTATGGAGAAATACCAGATTGGCGGCGTGGCCGGCTGGCGGCTGGGCTTTGAAAAGCCGGAAATCTGGGATGTGATTGGGGTGTATCTGAACAGATAGGAGAAGCAAACGCATTTGTTTTATCCGAATAGAAAAAGTGAGAATATATAATATAAGGAGCGGTTTATGGCCGCTCCTTAATTTATCTTTACCGGGGGGAATCCCCTTCAATAAGCGTAAGAAGTTTATTTCTCGCCGCAAGCAAATCCTGACCCTTACGGGTATAGGTACGGAAATCGCGGCAGACGCTTTGAATAAGCGAATCGGTTTTTTCGGGAGACAGGCGAAGCGCCTGCACAAGAAGCTCGTAATCCTCGGCTCCGGCGCGCTGGGCTTCAAAGCGCATGCTTTTCAGGGGACCCTTTTGGCCGGGATACACAATGTGGGCGTCTCCGGCAGGCAGCAGTTCGCCTTTGTGAGGGCAGCAGGCGCTGTGCCAGATGTCGCTGCCGATATAATAGTTAAAACCCCAGTGGAGAAATCCTTTAAGCCGGTAGAGAGCGGCCATCCAGAGAATGAGACGGCTCACGGTAAGAGGCAAATCCATACTTCGGTTCATTATGGGGCCGGCGGGAAAAGCGCAGGTATAAAACCACATTTCTTCGCCGGCCGCTTTCAGGGCTTCGTATTCGTCCTTCCATTTTTCATAGGTATCCTGCTTGGGAACCCAAATGTCAATCGCCCCGCCCAGATTTGTGGTCTCCACGGCTTCAACGACAGGGATTCCGGGAAGAAACTTCCGGAATATTCCGGCAAGGATGCGGTAAGTGCCGTCGTTGCAGGTCTGAGGCTCATCGGCCAGAGACTGGGTCATGCAGCCCTGCCAGCGATTTTTCCTGACAATTTTTGCCCATTCGGAAAAATAAAGGCGGAGCTGGAGATAGCCTTTGGGAGTGGTAACGCCGGTATCGGCGTCCCATTTGGGATAGTATTCGCTGTCGTCCCAGACCTGCCAGTGGGCGATGGGGCCTCCGCAAAGCCATCTGGCTCCGGCGGCTCTGGCAATCTGGCCGGCGCGCTCTGCCATGGAAAAGTCAAAACCGCAGAGCTGTCCGTTTTGGTAGACGGGCTGTCCGGAAGGGAGGAGTATGTGGGTGCAGCGCATTTCCACCTGCGCTTTCACATAGCGGCGGTACAGCCGCCAGTATTCCGGGCTGTTTTTTTCCACGTTATGCTGAGAGGCAAGGCCGTTGTAGTCAAAAAAATTCAGCATGCCAAGACGGCTGGCGGAAAGGGGCGGCACCAGGGCGGCGCCGACGCGGCATCTTAAGGGGATTCTGGTTTCCTGTTTCCCCTCAAGGATACACAGTTCTCCGGTATAGGAGCCGGGAACGGCATCCGGGCCGGCTTCCACGCACACATAAAGGGCAAGCCGGCCTTTGGGGCGGCGCTCCTTTACGGGAAGCAGAGCGTCATAAACTTCAAAAGGCGCTTTTCTGGTAACAAAATCCTGGCAGCGGCTGTAGTCGGTAGTAGTCATCATCCGGCAGTCGGTATTTTCGTTTACACCTACAGGGAGCAGCCAGTAAAGTCTGGTTTCCAGACCGGCCGCCTCCTGATGCCAGGAAAAGGTAAGGCGCAGAGATCCGGAAGGAATCTCGCCCAGCACCTGACAGCCGCAGTGGCCGCCTCCTGGCAGGGCAAGCTGCATCAGGAGGTCGTCGCTGTGGGGAGAGTCGGGGTAGAGCCAGTCTGTGTCGGTAAAAACAGAATATTTCATAATGATGTCCTTTCAGGTTTCGGTCCGCCCTCGAAAGCCGGGGTATCGTCCGGGGTGACGGCGGGAATTAATATGGTAACAGTGGCGCCTTTTCCAGGCGTGCTTATGCATGAGAGACCGTAGGGTTTTCCATAGGCAATCCGAAGGCGCTCGCAGATATTGCGCACGCCGTATCCTCCGGGGGCGTCGTCCGTATCCCGGGACTTTACATGCGCGTCCCTGGGCATCTCGTCCGTGTCTTTGCGGGGAGCCGGGGAAAAATTCATTCGCAGGGTTTCCTCGTCCATGCCTACGCCGTCGTCCTCTATGGTGATTGTGACGCGCTTTTTGCTGCGCGCGGTGGTCACCCTAAGACGGCCCTTCCTGGAAGGCTTTTCAAGGATGCCGTGGATAATTGCGTTTTCTATCAGCGGCTGTAAGGTGATTTTGACAATCAGGCATTCGCCGGCCGCTTCGTCCAGACGCCAGTCAACCTGCACTCTGTTTTCAAAACGCATATTCTGGATGTCTGTGTAAAGCTGCGCGTGCCGGATTTCGTCGGCCAGCGGGATACGGTCATTCCCGCCGCTTAAGGAAATCCGGTAGAACCGTCCCAGGGCTTTTACCATCCGGCTTATTTCCGGAACGTTGCGGGAGATAGCGGTGCAGTTGATTAAATCCAGCGAATTATAAAGGAAATGGGGATTAATCTGGGCCTGAAGGGCTTTCAGCTCCAGATTTTTAATCTGCTGTCCGTACAGGACTTTTTCCTCCATCAGTCCGTCGATGCGGTTCATCATCTGGTTAAAATTTCCCATTAGCTGAGAGATTTCGTCATTTCCGGAAAGCGCCATCCTCACGTCAACGTCTCCCTGTTCCACCCGCCGCATGGTCTGGGCCAGAAGGAAAATCCGGTTCAGCGTGGATTTGCTTAAGGCGACGGCAAGCAGGTAGGCGGCTACGCCGAGAATGGCCACGATTATCAGCATTTCAGACCGCAGTTCGTGGCTCAGGCGGAAAATATCGTTAAAGGGAAGGAGGGATACCATGCGCCAGCCCTCCATGGAAAGGGCGCGGCACTGGACGTAATAATCCTCTCCTTCTATCTGCACCGGCTCCCATACGCCGGTATCGGAGGCGGGCAGAAGGCCGGCAAGGGTCCCGAAGGACTTTGGGGCCGGACTGCCGGAGGAATGGTATAAAATCTCGTTTTCCCGCAGAAGCAGCAGGATACCGTTTTCGGTGACGGAGGTGTTTTCCGCGAGGCTGACAACATGTCTGGCGTCGATATCCGCGCGCAGAACGGCAAGGGGCGTTCTGACGCTGCGGGGGTTATAAATGACCTGCATGGAGGAAAACCACTCCCTCTCGCCCTCCGGTTGGTCCGCGAAATCGGGCGGGGCAAACCAGGTTCTTCCGTTTTGGGCGGAAAGGGCGGTGTACCAGTTGCTGCCGGAGACTTCCCGGAGCTGGACGATGCTGTTCTGACCGGAGGCGTAGAGGTAATCGTTGTCGGCGTACAGGCGGATGCGCTGGAGGCCGGAGAGATTACATAAATACGCAAAGGTAAGGGCGAGTTGGTCGGAATCCTCAAGCCGGCTGATATAGGTATAGTCTTCGGGCGCGTTGGAGGCCATGTCGTAGACAATGGGGTCCATTACGAGAATGTCGAGCACCTCGTCCAGCTTTCTGAAGGTCTGCTGCAGGGAGAGAAAAGTATCGTCAAAGGCGTTCTGGGCGGCGGTCAGAGTCTGCTTCTGCATGACGCCGCGCACCCGCAGACAGGCATATACGGTAAAAAAACCGAGAGGAAGCACTACCAGCAGAAAATATATGCACAGGAGTTTGGTTTTCAGGCTGCTCGTTTCCGCGCGGCGAAAAAAGCCGGACTTAAATTTCATTTCGGTGTCTCTCCCTGTATTCTTTGGGTGAAAGTCCGGTTTCCCGGGTAAACAGTTTCGTAAAATATTTGCCGTCGGCGTAACCTACGGACCGGGCGACCTCATAAAGCTTTTTACCGGAACCGGCAAGCAGTTCCTTCGCATGCATGACGCGGAGCTGGGTAAGCCGCTGGTTGATGGTTTTACTGCAGCTTTTTTTGTAGGCGGCGCACAGGTAGGTATAAGTAAAACCCAGCTCTCGGGCCATATCCTGAACGGTCAGGCCGCAGTCCGTATAATTTTGTTCCAGATACCGCTCCACCCGGGAGGCAATGTCTGTATCCCCGTCGGCAAAAGCGGAGAAATATTCCCCGGAAAGGGAAAACAGGGTATCCCATAGCTTCGCCAGCGTATCCTGCCCGGCCGCGGTGTAAAGGTAGTAGTCGGCGTTCTGGGTGATGGCGGTGATATTGCAGTTTTCGGCGGCGTTTAAAAACACATAGACAATCTGGCGGTAAAAGTGGCGGAGGTAAGAGGGCTCGGTTCCCTCGCACCGGCGGATTTCCCGATAAAATTTATGCAGAATATTTACGGTCTCCGTTTCACGGCGGCGTTTTACAGAATCGGAAAGCGTGTCAAGCTCCGCCTGGCTGTATTGGAAAATTTTGCTGCCAGGGGGCGTATCCGTCCTGCGCTCCCCATGGAAAAACAGCTTTCGCTCATCCTCCTGACTGTCCGATTTTTGAATATCCCTTATCACATCCCGCAGGGCCTGCTCCACTTCCTCCAAATCAATGGGCTTTTCCACATAACTTGCGGCTTTCAGTTTGATGGCGCCCTTTAAGTATTCTTTATCCGAGTAGCCGCTCAGAAAAATAAACTGGCATCCGGGGTGAAATTCACGGATGGCGGCAGCCATTGGAAGGCCGTACATCCGCGGCATTTTGATGTCGCTGATTACGATATCGGGATGGCTGCGGCGCGCCGTATCTATGGCCTCGACGCCGTCGGAGGCCTGTAAGACCCTGGTTATCCCAAGCTCATCCCAGGGAAGATGGTCGCACAGCACTTTTCTTGGCATGGACTCGTCGTCAACAATCAATACGGTAAAATTCATCAACATTCCCCCTTGAAAATCTGCTTCATATGTCAATGATATACAAAAACAAAAAACTTTTCAATTTAAAAATAATAATATTCATGTGCAAAATGGCAAACAACATAATTTTGTACCCTTTTCGAAAATTCGTCCCATTGTATTGGACGGAAGGGGTCTGTTAAGATAAAACTGCAAAGACGCACCGGGAAATTGTAAAAAGGAGGGCAAAAGGAGGAAAACTTATGCAAAGCAGAAAACATCCGTTTTTATATGATTTGCGCCACAACAGGACCAAGTGGCTGATGCTTCTTCCGGCGGCGGTCGTGGTGATTTTAATGTGTTACA
Organism: bacterium 1xD8-48; assembly: GCA_009917455.1. Taxonomy (GTDB): domain Bacteria; phylum Bacillota; class Clostridia; order Lachnospirales; family Lachnospiraceae; genus Suilimivivens. Next base: position 64,085 of record QZDS01000027.1, read on the forward strand.
TTCCAATGGGAGGGATTGTCCTTGCCTTTAAGAAATACAACTACCATGACGGCGTTTTCGGAAGTCCGTGGGCAGGGCTGGAGAACTTCCAGTATTTTTTCAAGTCGGGTAAAGCCTGGCTCACCACAAGAAACACCATTCTCTATAATATCGCGTTTCTGTGCGTGAACACTTTTCTGCAGATTACATGCGCCGTTTTACTGAGCGAGCTTGCGGGAAAAGCGTTTAAGCGCATTACCCAGTCGGTGATGTTTCTGCCGTACTTCATTTCCTGGGTGGTAGTGGGAGCCTTTGTTTATAATTTGTTTAATTATGAATTTGGGGCGGTCAATTCATTCCTTAAGAGCGTGGGAATGGAGCCTGTGGATGTCTATTCCAACAAAAATGCGTGGCCTGTGATTTTGATTGTAGTCAGCGCTTTTAAAAACGTAGGATACGGCACGGTCATGTATCTGGCAAGCATTGTCAACATAGACGGGGAAATGTTTGAGGCAGCCGATTTGGACGGCGCTACCATGTGGCAGAAAATACGCTACATCACGCTGCCATGTATACGGCCTACGGTGGTGATTCTGTTCCTGCTTGCAATCGGGACGATTATGAAAGGAGACTTTCAGATGTTCTGGCAGGTAACGGGAAACAATCCCATGGTATTAGATGTGACGGACGTTATCGACACCTATGTGACCCGCTCCCTGATGACGCTGCAGGAATTTGGAATGACCAGCGCGGCGGGGCTTTACCAGTCGGGAATTTCCTTTGTGCTGGTTCTGGCGGCTAACTATATTGTGAAAAAAGTGGAACCCGATTACGCGCTGTTCTGACAACGGACAGGAGAAAAAGGAGGCGTTATTTATGCGGAAAATATACGGACAGAAAAAAAGACGTGTAAGCTCTGACCGTCTGGTGTTTAATATCTTGTCGTTTACGGTGCTGACGGTGCTGTCCCTTATCTGTCTGCTGCCTTTCTGGCTGGTGGTCAGCGGTTCGTTTTCGGACCAGCAGTCCATACGGCTGAACGGCTACCGGCTGATTCCCGAGAATTTTTCGGTGGATTCTTACCGGATGCTGTTCCGCATTCCGGAGGAGCTTTTGCAGGCGTATGGAATTACGATTTTTGTGACGGCGGCGGGCACGGGCCTTGGGCTGTTTATTACCAGCATGGCGGCATATGTGCTGGCGGACAAAGAGTTCCGTTACCGCTATCAGGTATCGTTTTTCTTTTACTTCACCTCGATTTTTGGCGGCGGTCTGGTTCCCTGGTACATATTTAATACCAGGTATCTGCACTTTCACAACAATATCATCGCGCTGATTCTTCCGATACTGGTCAATGTGACTTATCTGCTTATTCTGAAAAGTTACATGATGAATATTCCGGATTCCCTGTATGAATCCGCCAGACTGGACGGCGCGGGGGACTGGGTGGTGTATTTCCGGATAGCGCTTCCGCTGTGCAAGGCGGGGCTGGCTACGGTGGGATTATTTATCGCCCTCAATTACTGGAACGACTGGTACAACGCCATGCTGTTTCTGGACGAGGGAAAAAGAGAGCTTTATCCGCTGCAGTATTATTTAAATAATATACTGACAAAGGCTCAGGCAATCAACGCGGCCGCGGCCCGCAGCGGGATTCCGGCCTCCGACGTGCCCAGCGAGCCTATGAAGCTGGCCATGACGGTGGTGGCAACCGGCCCTATCGTACTGCTCTATCCGTTTTTACAGAAATATTTTGTAAAGGGGGTTACTATCGGCGCGGTAAAAGGATAGGCCGCGAAAGAATACGAAAACATTGAAACTTTTAAAAATAACTTCTCGGAATCTCAATGAATGAGATTCCAACCGAAAATTGACACCTGAATATCGTGCAGGAAAAGAAATTTGAGAAAAATGGACATAAACATTGGACATAGCGGGTACTATGCCTTAAAAAATCTTAAGGGATCGCTTAAGATATCATTATTAGGCGGCTAATCCTAATAATGATTCTTGAAATGCCTTAATCGATGGCATTTCCCAGGCATCAAGGTGTTGGAGCATCATGATGCCGTAGAGGCGGCAGTACCACATCTTCGTAGAGCGGTGCCTGCCGTCTTCTAATTTATAGTCCTCTTTCTCGCGCTTGTTTGAGCGTTCCACGGAAGTTCTTCTGTCATATTCCGTTTTCCATGCTTTAGAGTCTCTTGGCGGTATGTTAAATAACCTTGGATTGTCATCGGTAAAGATGTGTACGGTTCTTCCATATTTCGCCGGTGAACAGGGGTGCTCACAGAAGCAGC
>QZDS01000028.1 GCA_009917455.1 bacterium 1xD8-48
AAGTGGGTGATTTTTGAAAAATAGGTTCTGAAAGCCCCATGAAATAAGGGCTGAAGATTCCGAGAAGTTATAAAAATATAAAGGAGGAAAAAGTTATGTTTAAGAAAAAAGGAAAGGTTTTGTCATTATTGCTGGCGCTGGTCATGCTGACGACTGTACTTGGCGCCTGCGGTTCCGGTGATTCCGGCAAGGAAAAGGATACGGGCGCGCCTGCAGATACGCAGACGGAAAGCCGGTCTGATGGAGAAGAGGCGGCGGACGCCCGGACCGAAACGGAAGAGGCATCCGGCACAGAGGAAGCAGGGCCCGATATTTCCGAGGAGGTTACGCTCGTTATGTATTTAATCGGCGACCGTCCCGTGGACAACGACGAGGTATTTGCAAAGATTAACGAACGTTTAAAAGCGGAAATCAACGCGACAATCGACGTGAAGTTTATGAGCTGGGGCGAATACGAGCAGAAATACCCTCTGATTTTTGCTTCAGGCGAGGACTGGGACATCATTTACACGGCTGACTGGTGCTTCTATAACGCACAGGCTACCAAACAGGGATTTTATGAGATTACGCGGGAAGCGCTGGAGACCTACGCGCCGATGAGTGCGGAAACAATGTATCCCGAAGCATGGGAGCAGGCAAAGGTTGACGATAAAGTTTACATGCTTCCTATGAATTACAAGGAAATTACAGCTTATGTTTACATGGTAAGAGGCGACCTGATGGATAAGTACGGCATTACTTCCGTTGCGTCACTGGACGAAGCGGAAGCTTATATGGACGCCATTGTGGCTAACGAGCCTTCGCTGATTCCTATTGATGTAGGTTCCGATTACGACAAGCTTTTCCTTTTCGACCGTATGTGGAAGAAGGCGAACTGGGAGAGCGAGGAGAAGGTAATCGGTATCGGACCTTGGCAGGTAATGGCAAGCGTAAGCGAGGTTGACGACGGCGCTGCGGTTGTGGGTAATTATGACCAGAAGACGTTCCAGGATACAATCGCACGTTTGAAGGACTGGAAAGACCGCGGATTCTGGAGCAAGAATGCGGTTGTCAACACACAGAATAACACGGAAAGCTTCCAGGCGGGGCGGTCCGCTCTGGCAATGATGAACGGCAATACGGCAAAGAGCGTTTACGCGTCTGTTACGGCAGAGCATCCCGAATGGGACGTACGCGTATTTGACGCACAGGACGGCGTACCTCCGGTACTCAATTCTTATCTTGCAAACGGTATGAGTATCTTTTCAAAGTCCAAAAATCCGGAGCGGGCTTTAATGGCGCTTGACTATCTGCGCAATGATAAAGAAGTAAACAGCCTGTTCTGCTATGGAATCGAAGGAAAACACTGGGAAGCGTCAGGAGACCAGGCATTGGTATCCCTTCCCGACAGCGCAAATTATGCCTATGACGGCAACTGCAACTGGGGCGTAAGAAACGATGCCAACTGGCGTGTGATTGAAGGCGGAATCCCGAATCTGCAGGAATTAAATAAGAGCTGGCAGGAAACCGCCAGAAGCGAGCGTTACCAGACATTTGTATTTAACGATGAATCCGTAAAGAACGAGATAGCCGCTATGGGTGAAATTTTCGACACGGATTACAAGCTTCTGGGACTTGGCTTTACGGATGACCCGGAGGCGGACATTGCAAAGCTTCGGGAAAAGATGGAAGCGGCAGGAGCACAGAAAGTTTTTGATGAACTGCAGAAGCAGGCGCTGGAATTTCTGGCGGCGCAATGAAAGTCGTTACATTGACGGCTGCGGTTCGTTCCTTAAAGATTACAGGTTAAATGAAATATGCGAATCAACGGGCCGGGGGTATACCTCCGGCCTGTTTTTCATACATATGGAATAAAGTATAATTGAATGAGGCGTGGCGTGACGGACAATCAGAACAGGGTTTTAAAGCTGGTAATGGCGGGGATACTGCTGTTTTCCATGTTTGTGGTGGCGAGAGAGGGGGCGGCCTACGTTAATTCCCGGCAGGTGGAAAGCAAAAAGGATATTTGCGTGGTGATAGACGCGGGGCATGGCGGCTCCGACCCCGGAAAGGTGGGAGTCAACGACCAGTTGGAGAAGGACATCAATTTAAAAGTTGCAAAGATTTTAAAGCAGTTTCTGCAGTCGGAGGGAATAAATGTGGTGATGACCCGGGAAGGGGACGACGGCCTGTACGATGAAAATGCTTCCAATAAAAAGGTACAGGATATGAAGAAAAGGCTGGAAATTATTGAGGAGGCGGACCCGGAGCTGGTGGTCAGTATCCACCAGAACAGCTACCATGAGGAATATGTGAAAGGAGCTCAGGTGTTTTATTATGCCACCAGCCAGAACAGCAAACGGCTTGCAGACATTATTCAGGAGCAGCTAAAGAGCCTTGATTCCGAAAACCACAGGGAGGCAAAGGGAAACGACAGCTATTTCCTGCTGAAAAAGACTTCCAAACCGATTGTGATTGTGGAGTATTGTGTTTCAGACAGACAAAACGGTTTATAATTACAATCTTTTGTATACAAATAAATCCTTTGATTTCCAGGTGATTTCAATAGAATCCGAAGAATTTACAACGACTTTGTTTACAAATAGATTAACGGCGTTCTGAGTCAGAGTTTCCAGTCTGGTTATCTCCAGAAGCGGCTCTGACTCATTTCTTTTCTGTTTTGCAGACAAAACTGCGGATTCTATAGCGTATAACTTTTCTTCTGTTTCACTCCTTTCCGAGTCAAGCTCTTCGTTGGCAGATGATATGGCATTTTTTTGCCTGACAAATTGTTCCTTGCTTATGTTCCCGGCTCTGTATTCTTCATAGAGGCGGGGAACTTTACCTTTATTCTGTTCCAATAGCCGTGAAATTGCCCGCAGTCTGCCCTGGAGCCGTTCCCTGTCTGATTCTGGCAACGACATCTGTTTGTCCCAAATCAGCTGAACCTGAACCTGTAGGGGGCGCAGTACCTGTTCCTTTAGAAATTCGTCTTTCACGGAATGTAAGCTGCACGTTCCGCCGCCAGACGGTCTTGCATGGGGACAATAGTACACTGCATGGATTTGAGAATTGCGTTTTCGGACTTCATGTTTTAGCCTGCATCCACAATGGCCGCAGAAAATCTTCTGGTAAAACAGGTTTTCGTTCTTTTGTCGGTTGTCAGTATGGACAGTCCTGCGATTACGGATAATGGCAGCTGCCTGGAGGAATGTGTTCCGGTCAATAATGGCCTCATGGGTATTCCTGACAACCACATAATCTTCCGCTTTCTGCCGCTTGAATTTTCTGCTGCCTGTACCTTTTACCTGTACACGGTTGTTGACAGTCGCCCCGGTCATTGTTTCGTCCTGTAGAATTTTTGTAATCTGTGCAGGTTTCCAAAACTGGGACATCAGTTGCTCCTCTGTGAAGCCGCCGCATTGAAAGCCATAAAATTTGTGCAATCTTTGTGCAGGAGTGGGAATGAGCAGTTCATTTAACCGCTGTGCAATCTGAACGGGTTTCCATCCGGAAAGCGTCAGACGGAAGATAGTCTTTACAACTTCTGCGGATTCAGGATCAACCTCCAGCCTGTGTCGGTCAGAAGGAGGAATAATGTATCCATATGGAGGTCTGGCTGCTACAAAGTCACCGCGTTGCTGCTGTACCCTCCTGATGCTCTTTACCTTGGCGGATAAGTCCCTGCTGTAATAATCATAAATCACATTTTTGAATGCCATTTCAAGTCCAGGAGTATTCCCGGAATATTCGATGCTGTCAAAGGAATCGTTGATGGCTATGAACCGTATTCCCATTAAAGGGAAAATCTGTTCTATATAATAGCCGGTTTCGATATAATTCCGTCCGAATCGTGACATGTCTTTTACGATAATGGAACCTATCTTACCCTCGGAGACCAACTGAAAAATTTCCTGAATTGCAGGTCGTTCAAAATTTGTACCGGAATAACCGTCATCCAGGAACTCCCTTATGTGCATCTGTCTCAGCTCGGGGTTTGATTCAATATGGCTGTATATCAGCCGGCGCTGTGCGCTGATGCTGGTGCTTTCGTCCTTCAGGATATTCTGCTCCAGGTCAAAATCTTCATTGGATACCCTTAGATAGCAGGCAAGGATATTTTCTCCTGTAAGATTTTCAGCAGAATGATGATTTCTCATGGCAGCGCCCCGCTTTCCCGGAATCTGACCTGTTTTTCTCCAGCTCCCGTGTACAGATATGCCGGACCTCAAAGAAGGCTTCACGGCTTATGATGGCCTCATGGGTATTTTCTGTAATTGTCCAGTCTTCGCAGGGGATATTTCTGACTTTGGTCAGGTTCCTGGAGAGGTTTTTCCGCTTTTTGCCCATTGCCAGATCCCCGGTATAAGTGCGGTTGCTTAAGATGACTTTGACGGTAATGCCCTGCCAAATGCTGTTTTCATAGCGCGGAGCCTTTACCGCTCCCATCAGAAACTGATAACGCATCGGCGCCGGAGTATTGCTCTCATTTAAGAGACGGGCAATATGGGAATTACCCATGCCGTCGAGCTTCCACTGAAAAATCTGCCGCACAACAGGCGCAGTTTCCGGGTTGATGATTAAATGGTGCGGGTCTGCGGGATCTTTGCAGTAGCCATAGGGCGGTACATTCCCATAATATAATCCGTTTTTTCGCTGGAGTTCCTTTGCCGTAAATATTTTGCGGGAAATGTCCTTTGCATAGGCTTCATTCACAATGCCTTTTATCATGGTGTCCAACGGCTGCAGAGCGCTGCTCTCCAGCTTTTTTGAATCATAGTTGTCATTGACGGCTATGAAGCGTACATTTAGGACCGGGAATATCGTCTCAAGATAATTCCCGGTTTCAATATAGTTCCTCCCAAATCGTGACAAATCTTTTACCACAATACAGGTAATCCGTTCCCTTCTGACATCTTCCATCAGACGGTTCCATTCCGGCCTGTCAAAGTTTGTCCCGGTTTCCCCGTTGTCAGAGTAAATGTCTACAATTTTTAAGTCGTTTTGTTTTCTGGCGTAGTCTAGCAGCAAATCTCTCTGATTATTCAGTTTTTCGCCCTTTGCAGATTCCTCGCCGGATATGCGCAGATATAAACCTGCAGGCATCAGCCCTGACGTACCATCCGGGACGAAAGAAACGACGCTGGAATCCATGGCAGCTGTGTCCGTAATCCTGCCTTTTCTTTTATGCGGCATCAGTCTATACCTCCCTCGTAATGAGTTTATCAGAAACAGCGTCTGGCAGGAAAGGCAGCAGCCTTTCAAACTCATCTGGAAAACGGAAAACAATGTGTATCCGGTTTTTGGGGTAGATATATATTTTTTTTACCATAGATACCAGCATTTTACGGTTGAGAACAGGGGATTCCAAATATTTGCGGAACTCATCTATAAGGGACGTGTCTGCCATAAATGCGGCGGTCAGCCTGTTCTGCTGTTCAGTCATGTTATTCAATGCTTCAGCCAGTTCATCCAACTGCTCCTGGCAGGATTCCTTTAATTCCAAATATTCCTCTTTGTTTAGCAGGCCTCCATGGTAGTCTTCATAAAGGTCTGCAAGGAGCTGCCGATATTTCTGCATAGCATTTTCCGCATGTTCGAGTTCCTGCGTCAACGTCTTTACTTTGGCTTGCTGTCCGGGCATGCTTTCCAGATGGGAAAGCATTTGCTCCATATCAGTCAGGTCATCTATGTATTGACGTAATGTGTTTAACACAGTCTGCTCCAGATAAGACTCGTTGATGCAGAATCCCCTGCAGCAGGTGGTGTGGTTGGAAAGATAACAGCCATAATAGAAATAACTTTTGTTTTTCTTTACCGTCTGCTTTCGGTTACAGCTTTGATTACAGTTGCCGCAGTATACAATGCCTGAGAAGGGATAGACGGTTTCCTGTCCGGCCGACTGGTGTGTATCCGTATCCATTATGCTCCGGACCAGCTCAAAATCTTTTCGGCTGATAACTGCTTCGTGGGCATCTTCCTTGCGGAACCAGTCTTTCTGCGGCCTGGCAACAGGCTTCCGGATTTTATAATTGGGCCGATATGTCTTTCCCTGGAGCAGTGTGCCAGTATAAATTTCATTTTCAAGAATACGTCTCACTGTAGTGCCATACCACTTTGGCGTGCTGTATACCTGAAAAGCAGTTTGCGCACGGCTCCCGCTTTCCTGCTTGTATCTGATGGGTGTAGGCACCTTCATATGGTTTAATAAAGCAGCAATTTGCCGGTTGCCCTGTCCTTCAATTTTTTTGGCAAAAATGAGCCTTACAATATTTGCAGCGGGCTCATCTATGGCAAGCCTGGTTTTGTCCGTTTCTGAACGCTTGTACCCATAGGGAACAGCAGGGCTTACAAAATCACCCTGCCTGCGCTTCACATCCAAATTGGAACGTACTTTTATGGATATATCCCGGCTATAGGCGTCATTGATCAAATTCTTAAACGGCAGAAGGAGCTGGTCGGAAGATGAGTTATTGTAAATGCTGTCATAATTATCATTGATGGCAATGAACCGGATGTCAAGGGCTGGAAAAACCCGTTCTATATAACGCCCGACTTCTATGTAATTGCGCCCAAACCGTGACAGGTCTTTAACAATAATACAGTTGATTTCTCTGTTTTTGATTCCTTCAAGCATTTCCTGAAAACCAGGCCGGTTGAAATTCACCCCGGTATACCCGTCATCGGAATAGTGTCTCACCAGACACAGTTCAGGGTGGCATTCGGCATAGTGGTGAATCAGAGCCTTCTGGTTATTGATGCTGTCGCTTTCTTCTTTATCGCCATCCTCCTTTGAAAGGCGGGTGTAATCTGCCGCCATCCATTCTTTTCGTTCGTCATTTACATTCATGATCATTCATCCTTTCCAAAAACAAATATTTCAGATTATTCGCCGGGAGGCAGAGAACTAAAATAATCCTGAAGCAGATCCTGAAAGGAACCGCCTTCGCTGCAAAAAGAAACTTTAACAACAGTATTTTTACAGCGGAAACAATAAGGATTTTTTATGTCTCTGATAAAATTTTGTATTCGGTCAGCCTTTTTCATAGTGGTGTCTATTTTGACATCATTGATGTCAACCAGATTCTGGATGTCAACTGCCTGAATATCTGTCTGGCATAAAAGATGCGTTTGCTGCTTATCCATATTTCCTCCATCTGTATATTCAATATAATCTATGCTTGTTAATAGTTGTCCTATTCCCAAAATGCACATACCTCCCGCCGGAACCCATATACATCCAGGGGTATGTGGACTGTATCCAGGTACTGTGCCATATGGGGATTCTGAAAGAGAACGGGGGGAAAGCGGACAGAGAAAATAAATGTGCATTAAAAATGAGGTTTGGCTCAGCCAATGGAAACAGTTCACAGACATTCGCTGCATCCAGATAGCATTTCACAACAAAACAGGTTGCCTGAATGATTCAGGCGGATTATAATGGCTATTATTTCTATGATGATAAACAGGAGGTACTTATGAAACTAAAAAAACTAATGATATTGTTCGGCACTGTCTGTATATTGAATACAATGGCCGTAGGCTGCGGCTCCGCTACAGAATCTGCTGTTAAAACAGAAGAAGCCCGGTCAGGTGAAATATTGCCGGAAGAAGAAACTGACACGTCATCAAAAGATAATGACAAAGGAACAGCGGAGTCACAGGAAAATACATCGGGAAAATGGCAGGTTTTAGAACCGGATATTGCTGCCGCCGTTGATGCGGATTTCCTTGGAAAAGTTTGGAAGATGGAAGAGGATTCATTTTTCATTGTGGAAAAGGGAGTAAAAATTCTTGAAGACGGTTCCCTGTCATACAGTTCTCCAAGCTCTAATGCCGATATCCCTGATTCCCGGTTGATTCATGTGATTTTTGAAGAGGATACCAGTTTTTATATAAGAAACATTGGTGGAGATGGAGAAAACCAGGAGTACGAAGAGGCTGGATTTCAGGACTTAAAGGAACATATGTCGGTTGAAATGAAAGGTAGTTTTGTAAATGATGAATTTCATGCCACAGAAATACGGTTCTTTTAGAATATGGGAGGAAAATTATGAAAAAGAAATTTATACTGATTTTTATGATTGCTTTGGCAATGGGGATGACCGCCTGCTCATCAGAATCAGAAGGGGATGCCGTATCTGCAGAGAATGATTCCCGGCAGGAAACGGATAAGGAAGAAACTGCAGATACGAAAACGACAGCAACAGAAACGAATGATGTGGAACCGCCAAAGTCGGAGATTACAGAAGAGGATGGTAAAGCTTCTCCGGAAGACGAAGAAAACACAGATTGCGATCCCATTGCCGGAATTGTTGAAAAGTATGAAGGTAACACAATCACAATCAAAAATCCGGATGATGACATGCTTTATTATTTTTCCACGGAGAATGCCCGGATACTGGAAGGATTTTCCACGGAGAGTGCTCAGGAAGCGGAAGGAGACCCCTTGATTGCCGTGGGCGATAAAGTAGAAATCAGTTACCGGGGACTGATTGATTTTGATGAAGAGCACCCAGATGAAGCTGTTAAGATTGTAGTGATTACAGCTGAATAACTTTTTTGACACAGGAATAAAGTATTTATCTTTTGCTGCTGATGATATAATGGCGAGGAGGTGGCGAAGAGCTGTTAAGCTACAATAGGCAGCTTGATATCCTGTTTCCGGATATCCGGTTGAAGGACATGGACGGTATTGTTCTGCAGTATATGAAAAATATGTAAGAGTATTTACTTGTGGTGGCTGGTAACATGGCTGAGTATTTAGATTTTTTCAATATATACATTATGGGCATGATTGAGATGTCCTTTCAGTTTTATTTTCTGACAAAGATACTGAAAAAGAAAATATGGCCTCCTTTTTATTTCCTGTTTGCAGTATGTGCAGTGATTGCGGCTGGCTTTCTTTCGGTTGGTACGATTATCGGTTTTGTGGCGCTTGTCTTTCTGCTTACGGTATGCGGGATGTTTGTCTGTCATGCGGATTTTAAGTCTTCCCTTCTGTATACGGCTCTGACGACTGAGATCATGCTGCTGTGTTATGGAATTGTGAAATCCCTGATCAGCCTTTTATGCCCGTTTTTGCCTGTTGTTTTCCATGATACGGCCGGTATCGCGTTCATGCTGGCCAGTGAGGCGGTGTCACTTGCTCTGACTGGCTTTTGTTATTATATGGTGTACCGTTATTTTTCCGACTATACTACAGTGGAAATGCAGCAAATGTTTTTGGTTTTCATCCCGATTTTGATGATATTCATTATGAGCGAGTACATCAATATGGTAGAATTTGAATACCAGGTTAAAATCCTGGCGGAAGACGGACCTTTTGAGTATCTGCTTAACCACTGGCAGCTGCTTACCATGAATTTTTTAGGACTTGCCAGCCTGTTCTGCATTCTGTTTTCCTATAAGAAACTGCAGCAGAATTTCCGCCTCAGCACCGAAATTTCACTGCTGGAGCAGCAGGAACATTTCCTGAACCAGTATGTGGAGGAAGCGAAGGCTCGTTATGACAGGACAAAATCCTTCCGCCATGACATCAGGAACCACATTGCAGTGGTAAAAAAGCTCCTGCAGAGTGAGAAGCTGGAGGAAGCCGTAACCTATATGGAGGATATGGATGATATGGCGGAAAAAATGTCATTCCCCTGCAGCACCAACAATCCGGTAGTGGATATTCTGGCAGGAAACAAACTGGGGGTTGCAAAAAGCATGGGAATAGATGTGGGATGTTCCCTCCTTCTGCCATACCCCTGTAGCATTAAGGACATTGATATCTGCATTGTCCTGTCAAACGCACTGGATAACGCGATCCATGCAGTAAAAAGTCTGGATGTCGGTACAGAAAAATATATCCGGGTGTCCGGGCGTATCCAGGGAGATTTCCTTATGATGGAAATTGAGAACAGCTTCCATGGGAAAGGCGTGTTCAAAAAAGGAACAGGCCTGTTGAACGTAAATGCGGTGGCTGAAAAATATGGCGGCGCCATGAGTATAGAGACACGGGGAAAAGTATTTGTCCTCCATGTGCTGCTGATCATTTCACGGCATCCGGAAGGCATCCCACAGCAAATGGATTAACACGTTACTTTCTACAGCCGAAAAAAGAAAAAGGAAGCTGTCTGTAAGGGCGGCTGCCTGACAATATTAAATGGAAGGAGAAATATACTTATGGCAATGCAGGTGAATGGAAATTATGACCATTCCAGAACCGACTATGCAGAAAGGGTGAAGGAAAAACAGGACGTCCGAAGGGCGGAAAAAGCAAAAGAAGCAGAGAAGGCTGCAGAGGAAAAGAAACCTGGCAAGCTCTCCGAACCGCAGGATGAATACATCAGCAGCGAAAGAGCGGGGAAAAAGCCTACGGGACTGTACCGGGTAGGCCAGGACGGGAACGGCAACCGGAAAATCCTTTTTGATGACCCTAAAGCTGACCATGCAAATGGAAAGGATGACCGTTCCGGGGAAGGCGAAGATGGAAAAGTGCCGAAGGTAAGCGGGGACAGCAAGGGGAAGCCGGCGGAGAAAAGTGTCGCAAATACGGATAAAGTTGACAGGGAAATAAAAAAGCTGAAAGAAAAGAAACGGAAGCTGGAACAGCAGATACAGTCAGCTTCCGGAGATGAAAAGAAAATCCGGGAACTGGAGAAAAAGCTGGCGCAGGTAGAAAACGAGTTAAACCAGAAAGACAATGATACCTACAGGAGGCAGAATGCTTCTGTAACAGTATAAAAGAGATACGGATTTGTAAGTCTGCCTGTAAGGAACCGAATCCGAGTGCGGATTTTTATCAAACAGGGAGGAAGCCGAAAAACTCTCCTCTGACAGCTATCAGGAAAAAATGGCGTGGAACATTTATATGGGGATAATGGAATATTTAAATACAGAAAAATAAAAACAGAAAAAAACGGGCGGCTGACCCACTGATGGTCAGCCGCCTGTCTGTGTATTAGTCTTCGTCGCCCTGTCTGGAAAATTCCGAAAAGGAAATATCAATATCGTTTTTCTTCATAAACAGCAGGCCGAAGGAACCCGGACCGCAGTTGCTGGCAATGGAGGAGGAGGCTTTCTGCAGGTAAACCCTCTCAAAAGGACAGTATTGCCGTACCAGTGTCTGAATGTACTGGAGCTTTTCCGAATCCATACCGGAATAGGTGATAAAGAGAATGCGGCGGTCGATATTTCTCGGATTCGCCAGTATTCTTCGGATATAGTGTTTCGCAATGTGCGTAAAATCTCCCATTTCCAGGCCGCCCACAACCATTTTGCTGTTACGGAGCATAATAACCGGGTGCAGCAAAAGGGCGTCGCAGAGAATCTGTACTTTTTTGGATATTCTTCCGGCCTGGCACATCATATGGGTGCTGTCGATGACGAAAGCCGAGGAAATATAGTGCCGGAGCTTTTTCACGGTTTTTATAATTTCCGCTTTTGCAATATGCCTTTCAGCCATGGAAGCGGCATACAGAACCGACAGACCCATGCTGCTTGAAAGGTGGCCGGAATCCAGAACCGTAACGTTTTCAAAGGATTTTGCCGCCTCAAGGGCATTGTAATATCCCTGGCTGGCATGCTTTGCCATTGTGATGTGTATGATGTTCTGCGCTTCGGTAAGCTTCTCGGCAAAAAATTTCTCGTAATCCTCCACCTCGGGGGGCTGGGAAAATCCGGTGTTGCCGCTGGCTATATGGAACAGCAGTTCGTCCGCTTTCAGTTCCAGTTCATCCAGGAAGCGTCCCTGTTCGGTACAGACATAGTAAGGACAGACGGATATTCCAAACTCGTTTTTCAGGGAATCCGGAAGGTCGCATACGCTGTCCGTTGTAATCATAAGGGAAATTCTCTGGGCCTGCTCAAAAATCAGGATATCTTTATCCAGCTCTGAGGGTTTGGCCTCCATGTTCAGTTTTACCAGCTCCTGCGGCAGAATACTAAGGACCGCCGCTTCAAGCAGGGCGCCGCTGACCGGCTTTGCAAGATAGCCGCTGAAGCCCTCTTTCCGGTAAAGGAGCTGGTTGTTGCTGCCAACATTGGCGGTCAGGGCAATTACGGGCACATCCTGACAAAGTCCTCCGGGCTGTGAGCGCAACGCGTGAAGGCACTCTATTCCGTCCATTTCCGGCATCAGGTGGTCCATTAAAATAGCATCATAGTGGAGCTTCTGCGTCAGTTTCAGACACTCGGCGCCGTTTAGCGCCGTATCTATCTGGACTTTTGTTTCAGAAAGCAGCTTGCGCACCACAATCAGATTCATTTCATTATCGTCCACCACGAGGATGCGCGCTTCGGGCGCCTCAAAGCTCTGCTGGTAATGTTCCCCTTCGTGGGTCCGCATGCGGGATTCCAGCGTAAAGGTTCCAAGCTCTTTGCCGTCCACAATATCCTGTTCCAGCATAACCAGGAAGGTTGACCCTTTGGTATAGACGCTGTTGACGCTGATTTCGCCGCCCATCAGTTCCACCAGTTGCTGAACGATGCTGAGCCCCAGTCCGGTGCCTTCGATATGACGGTTTTTTTCTTCGTCCACTCTTTTAAAAGCATTAAAAATGTAGGGGATATTTTCTTTTTTTACACCCAGTCCGGTATCTTCTATGGAGTACCAGACGCGGACTCTGTTTAAGCCCAGACGCTCGCACCGCACGGAAAGGGTGATGGAGCCTTTGCTTGTGTATTTCACGGCGTTGTTGAGCAGGTTAATCAGTATCTGCTTAATGCGCACCTCGTCGCCGCAGAGCATGCTTGGAATTGAGGAATCCACATGCAGCCGAAATTCCAGACCCTTTTCCCTGGCTTTAATCCATATCATATTGACAATTTCCGAAAAAAGAGCCCCTGTCTCGTAAGAGACGTTTACAATCTCCATTTTCCCGGATTTGATTTTGGATAAATCAAGAATATCGTTGATGAGGGTAAGAAGCATTTTGCTGGCGCCCTGGATATTCCTTGCGTTCTCGGCGACATCGTCCGGAATATCTCCGCGTAAAATAATTTCGTTTAATCCGATAATCGTGTTGATGGGAGTTCGGATTTCGTGGCTCATACTGGAGAAGAAATTATTTTCAGCTTTATTTAATTCCTCGATTTCTTTTTTCTGCTGTTTGGCGAGCTCGTTTTCCTCCTCATATATCCTTGTCAGGAATAAAAGCAGTATACTGGTAAGCAGCCCCACAAGAATAACGGAGGCAGCGGAATCGAAAAAGGAATGACTCTGGGTATTCCGGGCAATATAATCCGGAAACTGGTAGGCAATGAAGTAGCAGAGCAGGGTTTCCGCTGTGCAAAGCAGAAAAAATACAGATTTCCGCCGCCCCTGCAAAGTGATGCTGATGTAAATGAAAACCAGTACGAACCATTCGGGCATTCCGCTGTAAAAGCCGCCCGCCGTAAAAAAACTTATCGGGAAAAGCAAAAGGAGCAGCACAGAGATAGCGGTAGCTCCCGCATCGATGCAATCGTGCTGTATACTTTTTTTAACAATGACGGCTATAGAGAAAAGGCTTGCCGCCAGTATCAGCACATTGATAAGACTTCTTCCCATGGGAAGTATGATTGCCAGCGCAATCATGCAGACGCCTGTAACGATGCGGAACATACGTTCCTTCAGGCTGATTTTGTGGTCTAAAATGAGTTCAATCCATTTTTTTAACACCCGGTTTTCCTCCTGTTTTTATTATAACGCGGCAATACTCTGGCAGACTTCATCGTACTTGCTAAGCAGTGCTGCATGATTCTGGCGGATATATTCAACATCCTCTGCTTTTCCGGCCAGCTCCAGCTGTTTTGCCTGTTCCGAAAGCGCTTCTGCGCCGATGGTGAGGGAAGTGCTTTTCAGGGCGTGAACCTTAATGGCATAGTCTTTCCAGTTGGCGGCTTCATACAGGGAAGCGATTTCGTCTCTTTTTTCAGGGCCCTGGGAGCAGAACAGCTGCAGCATTTCCGTATAAAAATCTGCCTCCCCGACGCAGTATTCCAGTCCGAGCTGTATGTTTATGCCAACCCGGGTAAGAGGGTCAAAGGGAGAGGACGCAGCGGGCTCCTGTATCATAGCGGCTTCATCCTCTGCAGCGGTTTCGCCTGCCGTGGCGGTTTCATCTGCCGCGGCTTCCGACGCCATAACAGCTTCACTGGTCACAACAGTTTCATTTGCCGTAACGGTTTCTTCGGAAGAAGGCTCCGAGTCGTTGGGCGTCGTGCCGTACCGGATACAGTGTTTGGGAAGCACCCGGCGAAGCACCCGCTCAAGAACGGCACGTTCAATGGGCTTGGGAATAAATTCCGTAAAGCCTTCGTGGCGGAACATTTCCCTGGCTCCGCTGATGGTATTTGCGGTCAGGGCAATCACCGGCAAATCCCGATAAATCCCGTTATTGATTTCCCTGATTCTCTTCAGGGTTTCCACACCATCAAATCCCGGCATCATGTGGTCGAGGAAGATAATGTCGTAGGATATGGCGGAGCATTTTTCAATGGCTTCCTTTCCGCTTAGGCAGGTGTCCACCTGTATCCCGTAGCTGCCTAAAACGCCCTTTGCAACCACAAGGTTCATCTCCTCGTCGTCTACGGCCAGAACCCGGACTCCCACGCAGGAGAAAGGCTTTCGCCCGGCAGCCTGGGCTTCTTCGAAGCCGTTTTCGGCAGCGTGGCCGTTAAGCAGATTCACGACGGAAAGGGCAAAGAAAGGCTTGCGGATTATAAGCAGCCTGCTGTCTTTGCTGTGCACATAATCTTTTTCGGCAAAAAGAACTACCCGGAGAGAATCGGCAAGCTCCTCATAATAAGAAGGGTTTTCTTCGTATTCGGACTGGGCGATAAACACATGGGTTAAGGTATGGCTGCGCTGCAGCTTAAGCAGTCCGTCAAAATTGTGCGCCTGATATCCCTCAATGCCAAGCCCGTTCACCATATGCACAATCATGTTGTCATAATACCTTCTCACGTCGTCGTTGCTGTATTTTTCCGGACGGAAAAAGCAGGCGACGCATAACTGTTCCACGTTGGAAATGGCCATGGCCGGTTCGTAACTCTCAACTCCCTGAGGAATAGAGATGTGGGTGTGGAGTCCCTGCTGAACGTCGCTTTCAAAATGAATAAAACCGCCCATGGCGTAAAGCAGGCCCCGGGCAATGGGCAGCCCCAGCCCCAGTCCTCCGACCAGACGGCTGCTCCCGGAATCCGCCTGATAAAAATCATCGCACATCTGCAGAAGCTGGGAATTCGTCATACCGATTCCGGTGTCTCTGATATTGATATCCAGATTGATGCCGTAATTTTCCGGACGAAAGCCGATGCACACGTTAATGCCGCCTTCCTCCGTAAACTTAATGGAATTTTCCAGAAGGATTTTGAGAACGTGGGAAATTTTTTCCGCATCCCCGATGAGAACGGCCGGTATTTTCGGGTCAATATCGAAAACCATCTCGAGCTGGTGGCGGCTGTTCTGAACGGCGGTCATTGTGATGATGTCGTTTAACACCGACGTAATCATGTAGGGTTCCTTTGCCGGAATGAGCGTGCCTTCCACGATTTCCGTATAGTCGAGCATGTTGTTAATCTGATTGGAAAGCCGTTTGCCGGCCAGTTGTATGGACAGCATATCCTCCCTGACTTCGGGGGAAATATCCTTTTCCAGTATGACCTCGCTGATGCCGAGAACCATGTTAATCGGAGTCCGCAGTTCATGGGATACATTGGACAAAAACTCGGCGTTCTGCTGTCCGGAGGTCTCCAGTTGGGCGAGGGCGTGTTCATGTCTCTTCCGGGACTCCCGGCGTCTGTTGATACGAAACATTGCAATCGCCATTGAGCCAAGCACAACCATGGCGCCCAGACCAAGACGCACCATATTTTTAACGCCCATATAAGGATTAATGGAGTGTAAAATAAAGAAATGATACAATAGTTCCAGTGTATATAAAGTAGTTGTCATATAAAGGAGACGCTTTTTATCAAACATGGAAAAAATGAGAAGTATCATACAGGCTATGGCGGCTATGTCATAAAGGACAAATCTATGTACACTGAAGAAAAAGAACCCGACCATCAAAAGGCCAGCGCATAAATTTTCATAAAAGGTTTCCTGTCCGAATCTCCCGATGTGGAGAATCCACACGAGGGAATTGCCAATGATAATAATGGGAACCATCCATGGTTCCCATGACATAGCTATTGTAACAAGAATCAGCATAGTGCCGAACAGGGTGACAATACCGGCCAGAAGAAGATGTAAGCTTGTTAGTCCCTTTGTTTTCATTTTTCACCGAGCCCCAATGCAATTCTGCGCAGAAGTTCCTGAGGGAGGAAAGGTTTTTTCAGGTAGTTAATCGCCCCCAGCCTGATTGCGCTGAGCACGTCATCCTCATGTCCGGACGCCGTCAGGAAAATAACAGGAATATCCACAGAATAATTCTTCATGCGCTTATACGTTTCAAGACCGTCCATATCCGGCATGGCAATATCAAGAAGAATCAAATCAAAATCCTGATGGATAACCTTGGCAATCGCCTGTTCTCCCGATTCCGCAAGAACCACATCGTACTGCTTCTCCAGAATCATCTGAGTCCTCCTCAAATTCAGAGCATCATCATCCACTACTAAAATACGTTTCTGCATAACGGGTGCCTCCTTATAATTATTCCAACGATTCTAAAATTCCCACACTGAACATTTTAAAATAGGAACGCAATAAAATCAAGTCCATTGATGCTATGAAATATTTGAATATTTCGGTATTAAATGGTAGAATATATTGCGCAAACAGACATAAAAACCAGGACTGGCTGCGGGATTTGGGAGTGGAAGAAAATGCGGAAAGAAAAAAGTAAAAGAAAAAAATCCGGTTTCAGGCGGCTGATTTTATTTTTGCTGGTACTCCTGGCGGTGCTTTTGGGCGGCTGGTATTATCTGATCGGCCGGCTATACGGGGAAATCAATTACCAGGAGGCGGCCGGTTTTAAGGACAAGCCGTGGAAAGGCGGGGGAGCGGTCAATATCCTTTTAATAGGAAATGATTCGAGAGGAAACGATGAGAACGGCAGGTCTGACGCCATGATTCTTTTGTCCGTCAACGAAAAGGCCAAAACCGTTTATATGACCTCCATTCTGCGGGATATTTATGTGGAGATACCGGGACACGACGGAAACCGGCTGAACGCGGCTTACTCCTTCGGAGGGCCGGAGCTTTTGATGGAAACCATCGGGCAGAACTTCGACATTGAAGTCAACCGGTATGTGATGGTGAACTTCGAGGCGTTCGCAGGTCTGGTGGACGCCGTGGGCGGCGTGGATTTGGAAGTGACCGGGCAGGAGATTGAGTATATAAACGCCTATCTGGTGGAATACAATATGCTGACCGAAAGACCGGAGGGAACGGATTATATGGACACCGCCGCAAGCGGCCTCGTGCACTTAAACGGCCCCCAGGCCCTTGCGTACAGCAGGAACAGGTATATGGGAACGGACTTTGGAAGGACACAGCGGCAGAGAAAGGTTTTGGCCGGAATCGTAAAAAACCTGCCCCCGGCGCTTTTATCCGGCCCCGGAGAGGTGCTTAAAGGGATTTTACCGAATCTGACGACGAACCTGACGAAAAGGGAATGCATGGAACTCAGCCTCCTTTCGGGAAAGTTTTTAAGCTATGAATGGGAACAGGGAAGCATTCCTCTGGAGGGAAGCTATCAGAACGCAACCATCCGGGAAATGGAGGTTTTGCAGATAGACTTTGAGAAAAATAAGGAATATCTGCACGAACGGGCTTATTAAAGGTAGTCAAAAGACAGAAAGTGTGATAAAATTAAATCTCTGTGCAGACAAAATATCGGAGACATTGATAAAAAATGGATACGCGGATTGTAAAAATAGAGGAAGATAATATAGACCAAACGGTTCTTATAAGGGCCGGGGAAATAATAAAAAGCGGCGGTCTTGTGGCCTTTCCCACCGAAACGGTGTACGGGCTTGGAGGGGATGCTTTAAACGGAACGTCCTCCCGGAAAATCTACGCGGCAAAAGGAAGACCTTCCGACAATCCGCTGATTGTCCACATTGCCAAAATGGAGGATTTGCCGAGAATCGCAAGAGACATTCCGAAGCAGGCCCTTGCCCTTGCCGGGAAGTACTGGCCGGGCCCCCTTACCATGATATTTAACAAGACGGAATGCGTGCCGCCTGAAACGACGGGCGGGCTTTCCACCGTGGCGGTACGGATGCCGTCCAATAAAATCGCCCGGGCGCTCATAGAGGCCTCGGGAGGCTACGTCGCCGCGCCAAGCGCGAACCGTTCGGGGCGGCCCAGTCCCACCCTGGCAAAATATGTGGCGGAGGATTTGGACGGAAGAGTGGATATGATTATCGACGGAGGGGCGGCGGAAATCGGCCTGGAATCCACCATTGTGGATTTCACGGAGGAAAATCCCGTGATTTTAAGGCCCGGGTATATTACGGAAGAAATGATAAGACAGGCGGCAGGATGTCCGGCCGGCCGGAAAACGGTTCCCGGGGCAGGGGACGGCGGGGAAGAAACGGAGGCGCCTAAGGCGCCCGGCATGAAGTACCGTCACTACGCGCCGAGAGGAAGTCTTACCATTGTGGAAGGGAAGGAGACGCGTCTTGTGTCCGCTTTTATCTGCAGAGAACTGCAGGGGGCAAAAGCGGAAGGAAAAAAAACGGGCGTGATTGCCACCGACGAGACGGCGGCGGTTTACCCGGCGGACAGCGTCAAAAGCGTCGGAAAGCGGGCGGACGAGGCGGAAATCGCAAAATCTCTGTTCAGGATATTAAGGGAATTTGACGATGAGGAAATCCAGGTGATTTATGCGGAAAGCTTTGACGTTCAGGGCATGGGACAGGCGATTATGAACCGGCTTTTAAAGGCGGCGGGAAATCATATGGTGCATGTTTAAAGGACTGAGGGCGGACAAACCGGTTGGAATGAAAAGCAGCTTACAGTGCATAGAATGAAAATGCAGTGCGGAAACGAGGTAAAAATGATAGCTTTGGGAAGCGACCACGGCGGATATGAATTGAAAATGCATGTGATGGAGCATTTAAAGGAAAGAGGGATTGCCTGTAAGGATTACGGGTGCTTCGGCACGGATTCCTGCGACTATCCCGATTTCGGGAAGGCGGCGGCAAGAGCGGTCGCGGAGGGCGAGTGCGACAGGGGAATTGTGGTGTGCACCACCGGCATAGGGATATCCATTGCCGCAAATAAAGTGAAAGGCGTGCGCTGCGCGTTCTGTACGGATTCCTATCTTGCGAAGATGACAAGACTGCACAACGACGCGAATATGTTAGCCCTCGGGGGCGGCCATACGGGAAAGAATCTGGCTCTTGAAATTGTGGATACGTTTCTTGACACGGAGTTTTCAAATGAGGAAAAGCATGTGCGCAGAATCGGCAAGGTGGATATATAATACTATCAGGTGTTACACACAATATACGGAAAGGCAGGATAAAGGCGGATGAGAGCGGCGGAAAAGATAAAAATTGCCCTGGGGTTTGCGGCAGTTCTTTTGTTATGCGCCCGGCCTATGAACGCGTATGCCGATAACGATAAGATAGCGGCGCTGGAAGACCAGATAAATAAGAAGAAAGAAGAGCAGGAGCAGACCAGAAACGAAATCGACGAGCGCAAAGACGAATTGGAGGAGCTTGGCGAGACGACGGAAGGTCTTAAGGGGCAGCTTAACAGCTTAAACGCAAGTCTCACTGAGGTCAGCAATAATCTGGCTATGCTGGAGAGCGAGATTGAGATTAAAAATCTGGAAATAGACAAGGCGCTGGAGGAACTAAGCGAAGCCCGGCAGACAGAGGACCAGCAGTACGAAGCCATGAAAAAGCGCGTGAAGTTTATGTATGAGAAGCGGGATTTTATGATATTCGAAATGCTTTTCGGCGCCGAAAGTCTGGCTGATTTTTTAAATCACGCGGAGTATATTGAAAAGCTTTCGGCCTATGACAGGAAAAAACTGGATGAATTTGAGGCCGCAAGGCAGGAGGTAGAGCTTGCGAAAGCGAAGCTGGAGGAAGAGCGGGAGGCTTTGGAGGAGCTGCGGGTATCCGTGGAGGAAGAGCAGGAACGTTATTCCGGGCTGGTGAACCAGACCTCCGGTAAAATCAGCACCTATCAGCAGGAAATGTCCCAGACAGAGGCGGAAATGCTGGAATATGAAAGGAAGCTGCAGGAGCAGAAGAACGATATTGCAAAACT
Organism: bacterium 1xD8-48; assembly: GCA_009917455.1. Classification (GTDB taxonomy): domain Bacteria; phylum Bacillota; class Clostridia; order Lachnospirales; family Lachnospiraceae; genus Suilimivivens. Next base: position 20,186 of record QZDS01000028.1, read on the forward strand.
GCAGGAAGAGTTGGCCGAGGAGAGACGGCTTTCCCAGCTCGCGGCGCAGTCCGCATGGCGGGATATCTCGGAGATTACCTTTGCGGAGGGAGACAGATATCTGCTTGCCAACCTGATTTACTGCGAAGCCGGCAACCAGCCCTATGAGGGGCAGGTCGCGGTAGGGGCCGTGGTGATGAACCGGGTGATGAGTTCGGTATTCCCCGATACGGTTGTGGGGGTGATTTATCAGAACAGGCAGTTCTCGCCGGTCGCCAGCGGGCGTCTTGCTCTTGCCCTTTCGGAAAACCACGCAACCAACGCCTGTTACCAGGCCGCCGACGCGGCCATGTCGGGAACCACCACCGTGGGGAACTGCCTCTTTTTCAGAACCCCCATAGAGGGCCTTACGGGAACCCAGATAGGAGGGCATATTTTCTATTAAATACCGGAAAGGAAAGCCTGCAGTTTTCCGAAGCCGCCGGAGTAAATAATCTGCAGAAGGCGGTCTAAATGCAGGAGACTGAGCTTTAAGGTGTCAAGGGAGATGGAACGCTCTTCCAGAGCAGTTACCAACTCATCCAGGTCAACCACTTTTACAAAACCGTCGGGATAAATAATGACATCGGCCAGAAGGTCGGTTACAATCAGGGAATTATCGGACGGATGGTAGTCGAAGTCAACAATGTCACAGTACCAGTATAAAAGAGACCCGTCCATGCGGCAGAATTTACTCACTTTAAAGCCTTCCTTCAGGAAATAACATGAGCCGCCGTGGTGCAGGTCTTTTTTGGGGTGAAGCGCGTGCCAGGAAGTTACGATGCGCTCCTCGTCGCATGAAAGGATAACGTCATCCTTAAGGAGAATACATTCGTCGGGGATAATGCGTCTGCGGTATAATGTGGGAGTGGTCATAAGAATCCTCCGTTTGCCGTTTGTGTATGGGTTTCTTTATACAAATTTTACTATTAAATGAAAAAAAAGTCAACGAATCCGTAAATTGTGCACATAAAGAAAAGTTATAAATTTTGTGTATATTTTTCTGAACATTTTTTTTATATTCTGGACAGAAAAGAAGAAAATGCTTATAATAAAAAAGGGTATGCATATGGCATGGAATCGGATTTCGAAAAGGAGAAGCATGTGAAATATAACCGAAGCGTTTATCAGGCGCTTACAATGATAGGGCAATTTGGAATTAACATGTTGGTTCCTGTCCTTTTTTGTTCCTTTCTGGGAATGTTTCTGGATAAAAAGCTGGGAACGGATTTTATAGTGATTCTGCTTTTTTTTGTGGGAGCGGTGTCCGGGGGCTATAATGTGTACCGGTTTTCCAGGCGGGTATTTGCAAGGGAGAGCGAGCAGTCCGCTTATCTTCATAAGGGCAGGAAAGCAAAGGAGACAAATGAAAAGTAAGATAACCGGAATCAACAGAACCCTGTTTGAACTGGAAACGGGGATTTTGATATTTGGAATTATATGTCAGCCTTTTATGCTTCTGCCAGAGGACAAAGCAGGTTGCAGCGCCGGGCTCTGGCTGGGAATCCTGCTTGCGGCGGCAAGCGCTTTTCATATGTGGAGGTCCCTTGACAGGGCCCTTGATTTGGAAGAAAATCAGGCGGTCAAAACCATGGGGCTTAATAATGTGTTCAGATATTGTTTTATTGTGACGGCATTCGCACTGATTGCCATAAGCGGAATCGGGAATCCGCTTTCCGCGTTTCTGGGGATAATGAGCCTTAAGGCTTCGGCCTATATGCATTTTATCACCCGGAAAATCAGCGCAAAAATATATGGGGAGGAGATTCTTCCCCCGCTGGTAGAAGAACCTGCAAATGGGCAGGATAGATAAGGAGGTGAGGATATGGGAGAAGGAATTTTGTTATCCGAATCTGGCAGTGTGGATTTTATGATTCACGGCGTCTTTTCCTATGAGTTGTTCGGGCAGACGGTTTGGATAACAACAACACATGTGTGCGTTCTGATTGTCTTTCTGGTTATCATTGGCTTTTGCATAGCGGCAAACAGAGCCGTCAAACATGCCACGGAGGTTCCCGGCGCGTTCCAGAACGTGGTGGAACTGATTGTGGAGATGCTTGACAGGATGATAAGCGGCGTTATGGGAGGTCAGGCGGCCAGGTTCCGCAATTATATCGGAACGATATTTATATTTATTCTGTTCAGCAACATCTGCGGTCTTTTAGGGCTCCGCCCGCCGACAGCGGATTACGGCGTGACTTTCGCACTGGGTATTATCACGTTTACGCTGATTCACTTCAATAAATTTAAATATCAGAAAGTATCAGGCGTACTTAAGGGTCTGTGCGAACCGTGGCCAATCTGGGCGCCAATCAACATCATAAGCGATTTGGCGGTTCCGGTTTCATTATCGCTTCGTCTGTTTGCCAATATCTTGTCGGGAACGGCGATTATGGCCCTGATTTACGCACTGCTCAGCAAGGTGGCGATTATCTGGCCGGCTGCGCTTCATGTGTATTTTGACCTGTTTTCAGGCGCGATTCAGACCTATGTATTCTGTATGCTGACGATGACTTACATCACAGACGCATGCAGCACGGGTGATTGATAACAATTTAATAATTTAAAATATCAAGGAGGAAACAAAAATGGATTTCAATGGTAATTTTATTTTAGGTTGCTCAGCAATTGGTGCAGGTCTTGCAGTTATTGCAGGTATCGGACCTGGTGTAGGCCAGGGTATTGCGGCAGGACACGCGGCAGCGGCAGTGGGAAGAAATCCCGGTGCAAAATCTGACATTACTTCCACCATGTTGCTTGGACAGGCGGTAGCGGAGACAACCGGTCTTTACGGTTTGCTTGTGGCAATTCTTCTTCTGTTCGTAAGACCTCTTATGGGAGCTGCTCAATAAAACGGGAGGCAGCGCTATATTTCGAGGAAAGGAGGTTTACGAATGGAACCCAGAATATTTGACCTTGACCTGCAACTGCTCGCGGACGCAACTTTAATGATTATTGCGGTCTTTGTGCTGTTTTTGGTGGCGTCCTACTTTTTGTTCAATCCCGTGAGGGAAATGCTGGCGAAGAGACAGGCAAAAATCAAAAACGAACTTGACAGTGCGGCTAAGGATAAAGAGGACGCTTCCGGTCTTAAAAAGCAGTATGAGGAAAAACTGAAAAATATTGACAAAGAAGCGGAAGAGATTTTAAGCGATGCCAGAAAGCGCGCTCTGGAAAGCGAAAGCAAGATTGTGGCGCAGGCAAAGGAAGAAGCGGCCAGAATCATCGACAGGGCAAAGGTGGAAGCGGAGCTGGAGAAGCAGAAAGCCGCGGACGATGTGAAGCGCGAAATGGTAGTGCTTGCATCCATAATGGCCGGTAAGGTGGTAAAGGCATCTATTGATACAACCGTACAGGAAAGCCTGATAAATGAAACGTTAAAGGAAATAGGTGAGAGCACATGGCAAAGCTAGTTGGAGCGACGTATGGAGAAGCTTTATTTGAGCTGGCCGTGGACGAGGGGAAGGAAAACGAGCTTTTGGACGAAGTCTGCGCTCTGAAGGAACTGCTTTCCGAAAATCCTGATTTCGGAAGTCTGATGAACCACCCTAAGGTTTTGAAGGAAGAAAAGCTGAAGGTTTTAGAGAATGTCTTTGACGGACGGCTCTCTAAGGAGCTGCTTGGCTTCCTCCATTTGATTGTAAGCAAAGACAGATACGGGGAAATTGATTCCATACTGGATTTCTTTATCAGCGAAGTAAAGCGGGTTAAGGGAATCGGAATTGCTTATGTGACCACGGCAATGGATTTGAATGAAGCGAAGAAGGCGGAGATAGAACAGAAGCTGCTTTCCACCACATCTTTTACGAAGATGGAAATGCATTATCAGGTGGATGAAGACCTGATTGGCGGCATGGTCATCCGGATTGGTGACCGGGTAGTGGACAGCAGTATCAAAAACAGGCTGTCGGGGCTCTCGCGGGAGCTGCTGAAAGTGCAGCTGCAGTAGATGAAGGCCGGCATATCCTGCCAGCTTTCGCAGTAACTAAAAAGAAAGGTGCGTAAGAACCATGAATTTAAGACCGGAAGAAATCAGTTCTGTTATTAAAGAGCAGATTAAACGATATGCTTCAGAACTTGAAGTTTCAGACGTCGGTACCGTAATTCAGGTTGCCGACGGTATAGCCCGTGTACATGGTCTGGAAAACGCAATGCAGGGAGAACTTCTGGAGTTCCCCGGGGAAGTATACGGAATGGTACTGAACCTGGAGGAGGATAACGTAGGCGCGGTACTCCTCGGAAGCCAGAAAAATATCAACGAGGGCGATACGGTAAAAACTACCGGACGCGTGGTTGAGGTTCCTGTAGGCGATGCCATGTTAGGGCGTGTAGTAAACGCTTTGGGCCAGCCCATTGACGGCAAGGGTCCCATACAGACAGATAAGTATCGTAAGATTGAAAGGGTGGCTTCTGGCGTTATCACCAGAAAATCAGTTGACACTCCCTTACAGACAGGTATTAAGGCAATCGACTCCATGATACCTATCGGAAGAGGACAGCGTGAGCTGATTATCGGCGACAGACAGACCGGAAAAACAGCGATTGCTGTGGATACCATCATTAACCAGAAAGGACAGGGCGTTAACTGTATTTATGTTGCCATCGGACAGAAAGCGTCCACGGTGGCGTCCATTGTTACCACATTGGAAGAATACGGCGCAATGGCCTACACTACTGTAGTGGCGGCGACGGCCAGCGAGCTGGCTCCCCTGCAGTATATCGCCCCTTATGCAGGATGCGCAATCGGGGAAGAATGGATGGAAAACGGCGGCGACGTGCTTGTTATTTATGACGACTTAAGTAAACACGCAACGGCATACCGTACGCTTTCCCTGCTGCTCAAACGTCCCCCCGGCCGTGAGGCTTATCCCGGCGACGTATTCTATCTGCACTCAAGACTTCTTGAGCGTGCGGCGAGAATGAGCGACGAGTACGGCGGAGGTTCCCTTACCGCGCTGCCTATTATTGAAACCCAGGCGGGCGACGTGTCTGCCTACATTCCTACCAACGTAATTTCCATCACGGACGGTCAGATTTACCTGGAGACTGAAATGTTCAATTCCGGTTTCCGTCCTGCCGTAAACGCAGGTTTGTCCGTATCCCGTGTAGGCGGGGCCGCGCAGATTAAGGCTATGAAAAAGATTTCCGCCCCCATTCGTACGGAGCTTGCACAGTACAGAGAGCTTGCCGCTTTCTCACAGTTCGGCTCGGAGCTGGACGCGGATACCAAGGAAAAGCTGGCTCAGGGTGAAAGAATCAAGGAAGTGTTGAAGCAGCCTCAGTATAAGCCTATGCCGGTACAGTATCAGGTTATCATTATTTATGTGGCAACCAACAAGTATCTCCTTGACGTGCCCACAGAGGATATCACAAGGTTTGAGGCGGAATTTTTCGAATTCCTGGATACCAAATATCCCGAGGTTCCCGACTCGATTGCAAAAACCAAAGTTCTTTCCGAGGAGATGGAAAACACTCTGAAGAAAGCCATAGATGAGTTCAAAGCAGCGTTTTTGAAATAAGATAAGGCGATGCTGTGAAAAATAAATTTTCACAGGTGATTTTAAGAGAAAGGCATGGTTATTGATATGGCTTCAATGCGAGACATAAAAAGGCGTAGGGGCAGTATTCAGAGTACCCAGCAGATTACCAAGGCCATGAAGCTTGTTTCCACTGTTAAGCTGCAGAGAGCAAAGAGCAACGCGGAAAAGTCCAAAAATTATTTTCACTGCATGTATGAGACGGTTAATTCCATCTTAAAAAAGACGGAGAATCTGGAGCATAAGTATCTCAAATCCGGAGAAACCGGTAAAAAAGCCGTGATTGTAATCACATCCAACAGAGGACTGGCGGGAGGCTATAACTCCAACGTGGTTAAGCTGATTACCAGAGGAGAACTGGCGGATGAGGACCTGGCGATTTATGCAATAGGTAGAAAGGGCTGCGAGGCATTGCAGAGACGCTATGAAATCAGGGCTGACTACTCGAACGTGATTGACGAGCCGGCCTATGTGGATGCAATGGCAATCTGCAAAGAGGTTCTTGAAGGCTTTTCAAGAGGAGAAATCAGCGAGATTTATCTGGCTTACACTGCCTTTAAAAACACGGTTTCCCATATACCGACCCTTTTAAAGCTCCTTCCCGTTGAGGTAAACGGGGGAGAAGCTTTAAAAGGCGGAGAGGGCGCGGAGGATACGGGCGCAGGAAAAGCGCTTATGAATTTTGAGCCCGAGGACGAGGAAGCCTTAAATCTGCTCATACCCAAGTATATAACAAGTCTGATTTACGGGGGTATGATTGAGGCGGTAGCAAGTGAAAACGGGGCCAGGATGCAGGCCATGGATTCGGCTACCAGCAATGCGGAGGAAATGATAGATAACCTGACGCTGTTATACAACAGGGCCCGTCAGGGTTCCATTACGCAGGAATTGACAGAAATTATTGCCGGCGCGAACGCAATTTCGTAGGAAGCGCCGCAGGAATGGAGGAAAAATGGCAGATATAAATACGGGCAGGGAAACCTGCTCGGGAAAAATTACACAGATTATCAGCGCCGTTCTGGACATTAAGTTCACTGGCGGCAGACTGCCGGAAATCAACGAAGCCATCAAGATTCCTTTAAAAGACGGGGGAGAGCTTGTGGTTGAGGTAGCGCAGCATCTGGGTGATGATACGGTCAGATGTATTGCCATGGGTTCTACCGACGGTCTGGTAAGAGGAATGGAAGCAATAGCGACAGGCGCGCCAATCAGTGTTCCTGTCGGCGAAAATACACTGGGCCGTATGTTCAACGTTCTGGGAAATCCCATTGACAACAAGCCAGCTCCGGAAGGCGTAACCTTTGAGCCGATTCACAGACCGGCCCCTGAGTTTGTGGACCAGTCCACACAGCAGGAGCTTCTGGAGACGGGAATCAAGGTAGTAGACCTTCTCTGCCCCTATCAGAAGGGTGGTAAAATTGGTCTGTTCGGCGGCGCCGGCGTAGGTAAAACGGTACTTATTCAGGAGTTAATCAGAAATATCGCCACAGAGCACGGCGGTTATTCCGTGTTCACAGGCGTTGGAGAGAGAACCAGAGAAGGAAACGACCTTTATTATGAAATGAAGGAATCCGGGGTTATCGACAAGACCACCATGGTGTTCGGTCAGATGAACGAGCCCCCCGGAGCAAGAATGAGGGTGGGTCTTTCAGGACTCACCATGGCGGAATATTTCCGTGACAAGGGCGGCAAGGACGTGCTGCTTTTCATCGATAATATTTTCCGTTTCACACAGGCAGGAAGCGAGGTTTCCGCTCTGCTGGGACGTATGCCTTCCGCGGTAGGTTATCAGCCCACACTGCAGACGGAGATGGGCGCTTTGCAGGAGCGTATTACTTCCACAAAGAACGGTTCCATCACTTCCGTACAGGCCGTATACGTGCCTGCGGACGACCTCACGGACCCGGCGCCGGCAACAACCTTCGCCCATCTGGACGCGACAACCGTTTTGTCCCGTTCCATTGTGGAGCTGGGTATTTATCCTGCGGTTGACCCCCTGGAGTCCACATCCAGAATCCTTGACCCCAGAATCCTGGGCGAGGAGCATTATCAGGTAGCCAGAGGCGTGCAGGAAATTCTTCAGAAGTACAAGGAATTACAGGATATCATTGCAATTCTCGGTATGGACGAATTGTCAGAGAGCGATAAGCTGGTAGTTTCCCGTGCGAGAAAGGTACAGAGATTCTTATCACAGCCTTTCTTCGTTGCAGGACAGTTTACCGGACTTCCCGGTAAGTATGTGCCCATTAATGAAACCGTTCGCGGGTTTAAGGAAATTCTGGAAGGTAAGCATGACGATATACCTGAAAGCTACTTCTTAAATGCCGGAGGTATTGATGACGTGCTTGCCCGCATGAAATAGTCACGGGAGGAAGCAGATGGCAGATAATAATTTATTTACACTCAGAATCATTACTCCCGACCGTGTATTTTATGAGGGAGAGGTTTCCATGGTGGAATTTAACACTACCGAAGGGGAAATCGGCGTTTATAAAAAGCATGTTCCCACCACGGTGATTGTGAGTCCCGGTATTCTTACGATTACCGAGGACGGAGGGACGAAAGAGGCGGCGCTTCATGCCGGTTTTGCCGAAATCCTTCAGGATGAGGTAGTGATTCTGGCGGAGATTGTGGAGTGGCCGGGCGAAATTGATTTGGAGCGTGCCGAGGCGGCGAAAGCGCGTGCCGAGGAACGTCTGCGCAGCAAGACGCCGGAAACGGATATTCTGCGGGCGGAAACGGCTCTGCAGAGAGCCCTTGCCAGAATCCACACCATACATTAATAAGAAACAAATGATAAGAGAGGGGCAGATAAACGCTGCCTCTCTTTAACGTTTATAAGAAGAAATGCATATGATAGCTGTAAAGAGAAAAGGAAGTGGTCGTATGCAGGAAAGAAGAATTTTACCCTTCTATATGACATATCCTCTGCCAATGTATTATCAGGAGGAAGACAGCGTCATTAAGGATTTGGAATATTTACAGCAATTGTATCCGGCAGAGGCGAAGCGTTATCAGAAGGTGATTACCGGGATTTTAGATACGCTGGATTATTCCGACAGTATGATTTATGATGAATATCCCGATAAATGGCAGCTCTATAAACTGTCTATGGACATTGCGGACAGGATTAAAAGAGAAGACATAAAAAATAATCCGGACGCGGTGTTCCCGGAGGAAAAGTGGAAATGGCTGGGGGATTTGGTGCAGATACTGGTTTGTTATGAGATTTACAGGAGGAGGCATAATAGCAGGAGAGGGGTGCTGAGGTTTTAGAGTGGCAAGGGGACGCTCGGGGAGGGTCATATGCCTTCGTCCGGGCGTCCTTTTCCCCATCCTCCAATTTACAAAACTTTTGGTTGTGGTTTCTCCCCGAAATAAGTAAAATATAGTCATATGACAAAATACACAAAGCAGTTCTGTTACACAAATTGTGGACAGGCACTGATTCGGAAAAAACAGATGCCTGCATCCGGGCGTCTGATGGAAGATAGATGGGAGTAGTATGAAGAGAACGGTTATCAAGGGAGTCATAATAAGCTGTGTTTTTTTTATGGCTCTGTTTATTGCAAATAAATTCATGAACCAGGGAACGGCGGATATGACCGTGGAGATGGGGGAGGCGACTTATCCTGTAGTTTCCGTGAATTATAACGGGTTTTTGATTAATGAAATGCACGGGTATGCGAAGGCAATGAAGGTGAGCCAGATGCGGGAGAGCATTACGCCGCTTTTGGAGGGGAGAAGAATCCGTCTGGAAATTGATACCTACGGGCAAATGGTTTCCGGCATTGCCTTTGAGGTGAGAAGCCCGGACGGGGAGAGGCTTGTTGAAAATACGCAGGTGGAGGATTTCGAGCAGTCGGGGGACAGGATTTCGGTGTCCTTCGGGCTGAAAGATCTGATTGAGCAGAATCAGGAATATCTGCTGGTAGTTTTGCTGACACTGGGGAATGGAAGCGAAGTCAGGTACTACACAAGAGTTGTAAGCACGGAGGAGTATTTTGCCGAAGAGAAGATAAAATTTGTAAATAATTTTTCGGAAAAAACCTTTGATAAGGAGGCGGCCAGGGAGCTGACCATTTATATGGAAACCAATGCGGACGGAGATAACACTTCTTATGGACATGTGGATATCCACAGCAGCTTTCGGCAGGTGACATGGGGAGACCTGGACGTGACGAGGGAAACGCCGGTCAGCATTACAATCAAGGAGCTGGCAAGCCAGACGGGAAGCTTCTGGGCGGAGTATTATGTATCCTATATGGAGGGAATGAAAAAAAATTATTGCAAGGTCAGGGAGTTTTATCGAATAAGATACACGGAGGAGAGAATTTACCTTCTGGACTATGAGCGTACCATGAATCAGATTTTCCGGCCGGAGAGCGATGCTTATGCAAATAATAAGATTATGCTGGGCATTGCCGGGGAGGAGGTGCCCCTTAGGGAGAGCGACGGAGGGAACATTCTGGCTTTTGTGGTGGAAAACCGCCTTTATTCTTATAATGTGACCGACAACAAGATGGTGCTGCTTTTCGGCTTTTATAATGAAGAAAACAAAGACAAAAGGACGTTATACGGCGCTCATGAGATAAAAATTATGAATGTGGACGAAGGAGGGAACGTGACCTTCCTTGTGTACGGCTATATGAACAGAGGACGCCATGAGGGGGAAGTGGGCGTTTCCCTGTACTATTATGACAGTAGTGTCAATACAGTGGAGGAGTTGGTGTATCTTCCCTGTGAGGAGTCTCAATATCTTCTTATGCAGGAGATAGCGCAGCTGGCGTATCTTAACAGGGACAGTATGCTTTATTTGAAATGGGAGGATAAGATTTATGGAATCAATGTGGTGAAACGGAGCTGCACCGCTGTGGTGGAGAACCTTGTGGAAGGAAGCTACAAGGTATCCGACAGCAACAAAATGGCAGTCTGGCAGAAGGACGGGAATTCAGGCCATGGAAAAGAGCTGGTGCTTATGAACCTGACCACCGGACAGCAAAAGAGTATCCGGGCCGGGGCGGGAGAGGTTATCAGGCCCGTGGGCTTTATGGGAGAGGATTTGATTTACGGGATTGCAAGGGAAAGCGATATCGTAAGAGACTATGCGGGGAATATTATCGTCCCCATGTATTGCGTCAGGATTGAAAATGAGACTGAGGAAGTTCTCATGAATTATCAGCAGGAAAATGTTTATGTGACGGAAGGGGTTGTAAACGGGAATCAGATTAACCTTTCCAGAGTGGAAAAAAATGAGGACGGTTCCTATACGGAAATCAAAGACGACCAGATTATGAACTCGGAATCCGAATCGGAAAGCCGCAATAACATTGAAACCGCCCTTACAGAAAGCTATGAAAAGCTGACGCAGATAGCGCTTCGCGGGGCGATTGACAAAAATAGCATGAAACACCTTACCCCAAGGGAGGTATTGTTTGAGGGGGGACGCAGCATTGCACTGGGGTCGGAGGAGGAAAGGGACAGGAGATATTATGTTTACGGCAAATCCGGTCTGGAGAGCATTCACACAAATGAGAGAAGCGCGGTAATACAGGCGGAATCCATATCGGGCGTGGTTCTCGGGGAGGACGGCTGCTATGTCTGGATGAGAGGAAACCGCAGCATACGAAACCAGATTATGGCGATAAAGGGCGACGGAATTACGGAAGAAAAGAATTCACTGGCGGTTTGCCTGGATACGATGATGGAATTTGAAGGCATTGTAAGAAATGCAGAGTACATGCTGAAAAGAGGCGAGTCGGTTCTGAGCATTTTGGAGGAAAATATGCCGGACGTGGAGGTGCTTGACCTGACGGGCTGTTCTCTGGATTCCATACTCTACTATGTGAATCAGGATATTCCTGTCCTTGCAATGCTGCAGGACGGCTCGGCTGTTCTGATTATCGGATTTAACGAACTGAATACTGTTGTGATGAATCCCGGGGCGGAGGACGGGAATTATGTCTATAAGGTGGGAATGAATGATTCCAGAGAATGGTTTGAACAGAATGGAAACCGCTTTATCACCTATGTAAGAAACAGAAATTAACCTCCGCAACCGATAGTTGCTCCTTTCTCAAACCAGAATTGGTGGTGCAACCGGGCGGAGAATCATATAATTTGCTCATAAAAAACACATATAAAGCATCATGGTGTGAGGAAAGGAAAAATTATGAATATTGAAATTGCAAACAGGCTGGTTCAATTGCGTAAAAGCAATAATTTATCTCAGGAAGCGCTTGCGGAGAAGCTGGGAATCAGCAGGCAGGCGGTGAGTAAATGGGAGAGGGCGGAGGCTTCGCCTGATACCGACAACTTGATTTTACTGGCGCGTCTTTATAAGGTATCCCTTGACGAGCTTTTAAGAACCGAGGACGAAATACCCATGCCGGAGGCGGAAGACGCCCCCGGAGGGCAGGCGCAGAAGGCAGGGACGGAAATGATTGTCGGAGATGTGACGATGTCGCAGGGCGGAGGAAGCGTTGCCGGAGAAAATTATTCGGCGTGGGAAGCGGAGAATGCCGCCGGAACGAAAACATCGTACCGGGAGTCGGGCAGTTCTGCGGAAAGCGATTTTCAGGAGGACGACGAGGAAGAGAGTGAAAAAGGTTTCAGCTATTATTCCATACCTGTAGCTTCAATTATTACGATTATCTACTTTATTATCGGTGTCACATACGGCGCCTGGCATCCGGCCTGGCTTTTGTTTTTGCTGATTCCCATATGGGGGTCGCTGGTAAGCGCAATCAGGAGCGGAAACGCTTTCCGCTTTGCCTATCCGGTGCTGGCCACGCTGATTTATCTTTGCGTCGGCAGCTTCTGGGGCGCCTGGCATCCCGGCTGGATTATTTTTCTTACGATACCGCTTTATTATCCGATGGTCTCCTGGATCCGTTCTTTGAACCGCAGGAGGAAAAGGCAGGAAGCGGATTCCTTCTATTATAATAGAAAGGACGGGGGAAACGAATGAAGAAAAACAGGACTGCCGTTATAATTGCGGCGTTTGCCGTATTTATCGCCATCGGGTTTATCAGCGTAATGAGCGTGAAGGTGGGAGGCCGGGAAGGATATTTTGGTACACCTCTTATCTTTTCCTTTGGGGGAAGGGCCGAGCTTCGGAACACCATTGAAATTCCGCTGTCAAAAGCCGATAAGCTGAGACTGGATTATGGCAGTAAAAATATAAAGGTTTATCCGGCGGAAGGCGATACCGTTACAATAAAGGAATATTTATACAGCAACAAGCCGGAGGCCCGGGCGGAAGTTTCCTACGGGGACGGCGGAAATGCGCTGGTGAGAGGGCAGGGACGCAGCTTTGTTATTTTCGGTTTTTTTGTGGGAGAGGGAGAACGAATCGAGGTCTACATCCCGGAAAAAAGTCTCAGCCGGCTTTCCCTTGAAACCGGAAGCGGAAATATCACTTCGGAGACAGAATGTGTCCGGGAGGACGGGGTTTTTGAAGCGAAGGCCGGAAGCGGAAACGTCCGTATAAGCAATGTCACGGCAGATGCAGTTGCTCTTGAGGCGGGGAGCGGGAATGTCCGCGCAGAGAATATTGAGGGAAGCGTGACGCTTGAGGCAAACAGCGGAAATATCGACGGGAAGGAAATCACGGGAGATGTGAGCGCTGATTCAGGAAGCGGAAACATCAGAATTGATAAGCTGTCGGGATGCATAACAGCCGGAGCCGGAAGCGGAAATGTGACGATAGAAGCGGCAGTTATTTCGGGAGATGTGGCTCTTAGCGCCGGAAGCGGAAATGTAAAGCTGGTGCTGCCCGAAGAAGTGGATTTTCATTTCAGAGGGGAGACCGGAAGCGGAAATATTAACACAGATTTCGACGAAATTCTTTCTTATGATAAGAAGGGGGATATTGCGGAAGGCGATGCGGGGCAAAACCCTGATATCAAAATAGAAGCGCATACCGGGAGCGGAAATATAACTGTCAGATACAGATGAAAGGAAGCAACAAAGCGGCAAAGCCGGACGCAGGAGTCAGGCTTTGCCGCTTTTGGCTTTCGGAGGAGGTCAGGACTGCCCGGGAAACAGGCTTCCCCGGTATTTTTCAAGTACGATTAAAAGCAGCATACCCAAAACACCGCAGGAAATAACTTCGCCAATCCCCACTGTGATAAAGGACAGCCAGAGAGGCTGTATTCCGTAGGCGTACAAAAGCACAAAGGGTACAATAAGTGTGTTTGCCAGAATCGGGGGAACAGGCGCAAGCCATTTACATTTGCGCAGCCTGCGGGTTAAAAGGGCGCCGATTAAGGTGGCAATACTGCCGAAAATAATATCGGGGATTGCGCAGCCTGTCAGGATATTGGACAGAAAGCAGCCGACAAAGAGGCCCGGTATGGCAGCGGGGGTAAAATAAGGAAGAATCGTGAGAGCTTCCGAGAAACGGATTTGGATTGCCGAGCTGGCAAGTCCCATCGCATTGGCGATGTAGGTGAGTACGACATAGAGCGCCGCAATCATTGCTGCCTGTACCAGCAGCAGGGTGTGGTTTGATTTTTGATTTTTCATTTTTCTTTTCTCCTGTAGTATTTTTTTAACGAGTGGAAGGTTTCGAACACTCGGCTGACAAACATTTCAGCCTTGCTGAACTGTCACAACTTTTTCAGTATAGCACGGAAAGAAGAATTGTCAAGAGCGCGGCGGCATGGTAAATTATAAAAAAGGAACGGAATCTGCGGAACTTTAAAATAGAAAGGAACGAAGTTATGTATCATGACAATAAAATCTGGATTGGAAAATCAGGCGAGGAAAAAGTTTTTATTTATCCCCGGATGGCAAACCGGCACGGAATGATTGCGGGAGCAACGGGAACAGGAAAGACGGTGACGCTTAAGGTACTGGCGGAATCCTTCAGCGACTGCGGAGTCCCTGTCTTTCTGGCTGATGTCAAGGGCGATTTATCAGGGGTGTGCAGAGCGGGTGAGGAAAGCGAAAGCCTTAAAAGCAGAATAGACACCATGGGGCTTATGGAAGAGGGTTACGGATTTCATGCTTATCCGGCCGACTTTTGGGATATTTATGGGGAGAAGGGACTGCCCCTTCGGGCGACGGTTTCCGAGATGGGGCCGCTTTTGCTGGGGAGAATTCTGGAGCTGAATGAAACGCAGTCGGATATTCTGACGGTGATTTTTAAGATAGCGGACGACGAGCAGCTATTGCTTCTGGACACAAAGGATTTGCGTTCCATGATACAGTATGTAAGCGAGAATGCGTCCGAGTACAGTGTCCGGTACGGAAATCTTGCGAAACAGAGCCTGGGGGCAATTATGAGAGCCATTGTAGCATTGGAAGCGGAGGGCGGAGAGGAATTTTTCGGAGAACCGGCTTTAAATCCCGGGGACTGGCTGTGCAGAGACTGTAACGGAAAGGGCGTGATTCAGGTGCTGGACTGTCAGAAGCTGGTGCAGAACCCCACTATGTATTCGACTTTTCTGCTGTGGATGATGTCGGAGCTTTTTGAAAGCCTGCCGGAGGTTGGCGATATGGAAAAGCCTAAAATGGTGTTTTTCTTTGACGAGGCTCATCTGCTTTTTGATTCTGCATCAAAATCGCTCTCTGGCAAGATAGAGCAGGTGGTGAAGCTGATTCGCTCAAAGGGAGTGGGAATCTACTTTATTACCCAGAGCCCGAAGGATATTCCTGACGGAGTGCTGGGGCAATTGGGAAATAAAATACAACATGCACTTCATGCCTATACGCCCTCAGAACAGAAGGCGGTCCGGGCGGCGGCGCAGTCTTTCAGGGAAAATCCTGATTTCGATACCTGCGAGGCTTTAACTTCCCTTGGAATCGGCGAGGCGCTGGTTTCTGTTCTGGACGAGAGTGGGATTCCGACAATTGTAAAACGATGCCGGATACTGCCGCCACAGAGCCGGATGGGAACCATCACGGAAGATGAGCGGAAAGGGGAGATTACAGACAGCCTGCTTTACAGCCGTTATTCTGAGATGATTGACAGAGAATCCGCTTATGAAATTCTGGAAAGGAAGGTTCTGAGGGAGAAAGAAAACAGGGAGCGGGAAGGGCGAGAGGCAGAAGAAGAAAGACAGAGACAGAAAGCGGAGGAAGCCGCCCAAAAGCAAAGACAGAAGGAGGAGGAAGCCGCAAGGAAAGCGGCGGAGAAGAAAGCTGCTGAGAAAGACAAAAAGGTAAAATCAGCAGTAAAGAAAGCCGCCGGTTCGGCTGCCGGAACGATTGGACGGGAATTCGGAAACAGCATCGGCAAATCTCTGGGAGGTAGCTTTGGAAAGAAAATCGGGGGCAATGTGGGGGCTTCCCTTGGGAGGGGGATTTTGAACACTCTGTTTAAGTCATAAGGAATCAGAGGCGGATAGGGTATAATATGGAAAAGGCATTTTGATGGAGGATGATAGTGAAGAAACCATTGCCAATAGGTGTTGATAATTTGAAAAAAGAATAAAAGACGGTTATTAACCTGACTCTGAAATCGGCAAAGCAGCCAACTTTTGAATCTGCGTATGGGAAGATGAAAAGAGCGATTGCGGACGAATTCCAGAGACATCAGTATATACTGCCGAACGAAAAAATAACCGAAGAGGATAAGAAACTTTTCTTAAATGGCCAGGTGCGGAGTATAAAAGCTATTATAATTTTAGAAAAAACTTATATGAAGGGTAAATTTTTTGGAAAGTTTTTGATTGCACAGGACTTGGATTAAAAGTAAAATGAATATAAATTCAACTGATTACGAAATGATGTCAAGGGAATGATTGCGTATGCGATATACTATCAATGAAATAAAGAGTAAAACAACTCCTATTGCTAAAGCATATGGGATTGGGCGAAGGAGTTTGTTTGATTCTTATGCCAGAGGCGAAGCAAAAGACGATAGTGATGTTGACTTATATATTGAACGCGGAAGGTTGAAAAGCCTGCTACAGTATTTTGCATTTGTTGATGAGTTGGAAAATGTTTTGAATTGTCATGTGGATGTTGTGACTACCGGGATTGAAGATAAGCAGTTTCTTTCTGCGATTATGCGAGAGGGGGTGCTTCTGTATGAAGAATGAGGATATTCTGCCTATTAAGAAAATGATTAAATACTGTGATGATATTGGTACTCTTATGACAAAATTTGATATGGATTTTGAAAGATATAAAACGGATATTTCTTTTCAATACTCGTGCAATATGTGCATTATTCAGATTGGAGAACTTGCTGATAGAGTATCAGAAGAAAATTCAAGGAAAGTAGCAAAAAGTATGATAACTGATAATAAATAATTGAAGCTCAGGAAAGCATTGATAGTAAAGATGTAAAGATAAAGCAGTCATAACCCCTCAAAACACTTCATACAATGTAAAAAAGTGTTCTGAGGGGTTTCCTTTTGAAAGATTATATTGAGGAACGCGCAATCCAGATTGCCAATTATATCATTGAAAATAATGCGACAGTGAGGCAGACGGCGAAGGCGTTTGGGATTTCCAAATCGACGGTACATAAAGACGTAACAGAAAGACTCATGCAGATTAATTCAGCATTGGCAAAAGAGGCAAGGAGGGTTCTGGACGTGAACAAGCAGGAGCGTCATATCAGGGGAGGAATGGCCACGAAAGAAAAATACCGTCATATGCACCATGAAGAGGAAGACTAGAGCAGTACATGAATATTTTAAGCGTTTTAGAAATTCAGGTGTGGATAACAAAGTGTCTGACAATGGCTTTGGCAAGATGTCAGGCACTTTTATAATAATGGAAAATGTATACAAAAAATGCGCGTGGGTAATCTTGATGAAGCGGAAATTGGTGGTATAATGTACACAAATACAAAAGTAGTCATAACACACAGGAGCCCGATATGCTGTATACAAACAAGGATTTGAAAAAATTAATTATTCCGCTGGTATTTGAACAGCTTCTTGCCATTTTAGTGGGGATGGTGGATACGATTATGATAGCGGGGGTGGGTGAGGCGGCTGTATCCGGCGTTTCACTGGTGGACACGATAAATATTCTTGTAATCAATCTGACTGCGTCGCTGGCTACAGGCGGGGCTGTGGTCGCCGGCCATTTTCTCGGTCAGAAGGACGGAAAAAACGCAGGCAGGGTGGCCTGGCAGCTGGTGCTGTTTTCCATCTGGATGTCTGCGGTTGTGACGATTGTGTTTCTGGCGGCGCATAAGCCGCTGCTTCAGGTGATTTTCGGGCAGGTAGAGCCGGCGGTCATGGAAAGCGCCGCAACCTATCTGATTATCACGTCTATTTCTATCTGCCCTCTTGCGGTTTATAATTCCTGTGCGGCGCTGTTCCGCGCCATGAACGATTCCAGAACCACCATGCTGATAGCCATTGCCATGAACCTGATTAACGTAGCGGGAAACGCGATTCTGATTTACGGGGCAAAAATCGGCGTGGCAGGAGCCGCCATTGCAACGACGCTTTCCAGGACTGCGGCGGCGGTTATCATTATGGTGTTGTTTTTCCATACCGACAGGGTAATCAGCTTTAAGGGGCAGGCTACCTGGCGGATGGACTTTAAGCTGATTAAAAAAATCCTTTATATCGGGGTTCCCAATGGTCTGGAAAACAGCCTGTTCCAGCTCGGGAAAATTTTTCTTCTCAGCCTGATATCCACTTTTGGCACCTGTTCCATTGCAGCAAACGCCGTCTGCAATACGCTGGCGGGCTTTAATATTTTGCCCGGACAGGCAATTAATATGGCGCTGCTTTCGGTGGTGTCCGTCTGTGTGGGAGCCGGTGATTACGGGCAGGCCCGGTATTACACCAGAAAGCTGGTGCGTATGGCCATGGCGGCGCTGGCAGGAATATCGGGGATTCTGATTGTTTTTGCACCGCTGATTATGAAAATTTATCACCTCACGCCCCAGACGGAGGAACTGGCTATTCAGGTAATACGATGGCATGCGACGCTGGCGATATTTTTCTGGGTGCCCTCCTTTACGGTTCCCAATACCCTGCGGGCGGCGGGAGACGTGGTGTGGACAATGTTGATAGCCATTGCTTCCATGTGGACGTTTCGGATAGTCTTTGCCTATATTTTCAGTAACTATTTCGACGGCGGCCTGATTGGCGTGTGGATTGCCATGACTATTGACTGGGCATTCCGCTCGCTTTGCTATTGTTTGAGATACCGGGGGCATAAATGGGAACAGTTCGCGGAGACGTAGAATGAAAGCAAGAATATTTTGACAAGATTTCAGTGTGTCTTATATAATGAATAACAGGCAGAAACGGGAGCCGCAGACAAACCGAAAGAGGAGAAAATTTATGCAAAAGGAAATGGTCATTGTACTTGACTTTGGCGGTCAATATAATCAGTTGATTGCCAGAAGGGTGAGGGAATGCAATGTTTACTGTGAGGTTCATCCATGCAGTATCAGTATTGAGAAAATAAGGGAAATGAACCCTAAGGGGATCATTTTTACAGGAGGGCCAAACAGCGTGTACGCGGAGGATTCGCCGCGGTACAGTAAGGAAATTTTTGACCTGGGGATACCGATTCTGGGTATCTGCTACGGTTCCCAGCTTATGGCCTATCTGCTTGGCGGAAGCGTGAAGACGGCTCCGGTCAGCGAGTACGGGAAAACAGAGGTGGAGGTGGATAAACATTCCCTTCTTTTTTCCGACGTGTCTGACAAAACAATCTGCTGGATGAGCCACACGGATTATATCAAAAAGGCTCCGGCAGATTTTCAGGTGACGGCCCGCACGCCGGTGTGCCCGGTGGCGGCTATGGAAAATGCGCAGAAAAAGTTGTATGCAGTGCAGTTCCACCCTGAGGTGATGCACACCCGGGAAGGAGTGAAGATGCTCTCCGGCTTTGTATACAAGGTTTGCCAGTGCAGAGGCGACTGGCGCATGGATTCCTTTGTGGAAACCACCATCAGGCAAATCCGTGAAAAGGTCGGAAAGGGAAAGGTTTTGTGTGCCCTTTCAGGTGGTGTGGATTCTTCAGTGGCAGCGGTACTTCTGGCAAAGGCGGTGGGCAGGCAGCTGACCTGCGTGTTTGTTGACCACGGGCTTTTGCGGAAAAACGAAGGCGACGAGGTGGAAGAGATTTTCGGACCGGGCGGGGCATATGATTTGAACTTTGTACGGGTGAACGCACAGGAACGGTTTTATTCAAAGCTGGCCGGTGTGGAGGAACCTGAACGCAAGCGCAAGATTATCGGTGAAGAATTTATCCGGGTGTTTGAGGAGGAAGCGAAGAAAATCGGCGCGGTGGATTTTCTGGTTCAGGGAACGATTTATCCCGACGTCATTGAAAGCGGTCTCGGGAAAAGCGCTGTAATTAAGTCCCACCATAATGTGGGAGGTCTTCCCGATTATGTTGATTTTAAGGAGATTATAGAGCCTTTGAGGCTTTTGTTTAAGGATGAGGTGCGCAAGGCCGGTCTGGAGCTTGGCATTCCGAAACATCTGGTATACAGACAGCCCTTTCCGGGGCCGGGACTTGGGGTGCGCATTATCGGAGAGGTCACGGCGCAGAAGGTTCGCATGGTACAGGACGCGGATGCGATTTACCGGGAGGAAATTGCAAAGGCGGGAATTGACAAAGAGCTGGGACAGTATTTTGCAGCCCTTACAAACATGCGGAGCGTGGGAGTGATGGGGGATGAGAGAACCTACGATTATGCGATTGCCCTGCGAGCGGTGAACACTTCCGATTTTATGACGGCTGAGGCGGCGCAGCTTCCCTGGGAGGTATTGAGCAGGGTTACCAGCAGGATTGTAAACGAGGTGAAAGGGGTCAATCGTGTTTTGTATGACTGCACGGGAAAACCGCCGGCGACCATAGAGTTCGAATAGTAAACAGAGAGCCGGGAAGCCGCATAAACAGCGGACTTTCCGGCTTTTGATGTGGGGCGTGATACCTTTTTGATACCTATATTTGCTAATAAAAGATTTGATTTAATGAAGTGCCTAATTTTTCTTCAAAATTAGAATAGTTATTACAACTTATTACAAGTTCACACATATTTTTTCTAAATTCACTTCTTGTTCCGCCATTGTTAATGTATTCTTTGGAAAGAATTGAAAAAAGATTCTTTCCATTAGCAAAATATTCTATATCAGTTTTGGGTTGCTTATTTTGTGCAACATCCAAATTGCGTCTATTAACTATATTTTCAAGATACTCAGATTCAAACCAATTTATTTCGGTTTTAAATTTGAATAATCGATCTCGGATTAAGCGCATAAGATTATGGTTTTTTAAATCAAAAATTTGTTTTTTTAGGTATTTTTCCAAACTTTCTATAGGTAAAAAAAGTACATTATCAAAAGGAACAGTAGACCAAAGATTTTCTTCGTTTTTCTTTTTAAGAACAATCTCTTTGACATCTCCGTCAATAATACTAATAATATGTGTTACGTTTGAAAATACACGGTCTTCTAATAGATTTTGATGTAAGTCTAAAGTGTTGTCATAGCCGCCAATAGGGAGAACTTGAATTCTTTTATTTTGTTCTAAATTACATTTTTGTATAAATGCTTCTACAATATATTGAGCCAGGTCATCTTCAACCAATATTATAACATCGTAACCGCTATGATAATAAATATCTCTTGTAACATAGGCTGGATAGCATGGTGTTTCACATTTTATGGCAGAAGAATCTGTCTGTTTAAGATAAAATAAATTATCTATTGGCAGAGAGTGGATGATTTCTAAAGAGTGAGTAGAAAAATATGTTGCAACATTATAGCGGTGTGCAATATTTCTCATAAAATCAACAAGTCTTTTTATTGCTGAAGGATGTAAAGCTAACTCAACTTCATCAATGAGTATTAGATTTAGATTTTCATTATTATTAACACGTACAAGAAGATTATTTAGTAAGTGAAGCAAATTTATTAACAAAAATTCACCAGTGCTGAGATCAAAATAGCTTAGTAAATTTTCTCCGTTTTGGAAAAAATAGGGTACTCCTGAGTAATGATATATCCGATAAGCTTTGTCACGCTCTAGTCGAAATAAATTTTGATAGTAATATTTATTATTATGCAATATTAGACCAAGGTTTTCTTTTACAAATGGGTCGGCGGGAACAACTAAATTGGGGTTGACGTGTTGCAGTTTTTTGTAAGCTCTATATGATGAAGTGTTAGAGAATCGAGTGCCCTTTGTAATACTGCCTTCTTGAAAACCCCTTAGATTTAGACATTGTTCTGTAATACAGTTCCATTGATTTTGTTCATTAGGTTTCCATATTTCGTGATTATTATTTAAAGAATATGATATATAGGAATCTGATTTAAAATCAAAATCACGTAACATAGAAAAATTAATAGGACGTACTAAACGTGGAGAAATTGCAGATAATACAGTGCTTTTCCCAATGCCATTAATGCCTGTAATTGCGTAAACATCAGGATTAAGGGGCATATTGATTTCTAAGAATGAAATTCCACGTATATTTTTTATTTTTACTTGTAATATATTGTTTTCCATAAAAACTCCTTATATCTATTTTTTCCATTTATAACTATTATTTTTCTTATCATGCCCTTTTTCATCAACACTACTGCTCGTAGCAGGCCAGTTGATTTTCCACTCGAAATACTCGTCCTCGGAAATTTCCCCATTCTTCAACTGCTCTTTCCTCAAACACCACTCCCGCATGAAATCATTGACTAACCCATACTCTAGCCACATACCCACCGGGGCATGAGTAGGCCAATCATCATTATCATAGTAACGCACCGATTTATCATCAGAAGCGTTGCATTTGCCGGGATTACGGACAAGCTGAAATAAATGGATCGTGCTACGGTCGTCTTCGTCAAGCCAAAGGAATGTGAGCATAATATCCTCGGCGCAACCGGGAGTGACACCAATAAAATGGATATAATTGACATTCAGTATCTTTGCCATTTCCATTAAAGTGTTGTTTTTGGGAACACGATAGCCGGATTCATACTGTGCGATACGAACATCGGCATTGCGTTCCTCATATCCCAATTTCAAGCCTAGTTCACGCTGTGTCAAGCCCCGGAACGTGCGTATTCTCTTTATCCGTTCTCCTAATACCATAATCATGTGTCCTTTCTGAAAATTAGAGTGATTGTTTTGAAATTATCATGTTACATCTACTCCATAACTCGTCTTTATATGCAAATACATCTTTATCAATCTTTCTTTCAACAAAGCCGATTTTTTCATAACATTGTTTCGCTAATGTGTTTTCATTGAAAACATTTAGTTGAACCGCTTTTGCTCCACTTATCTGAAAAGCGTATTGCAGAGTTAGATTCAGCATTTCTTTTCCGTAACCTTTTCCACGTTTAGTTTTATCAACAATAACAAATTTAAGAAAACCGATATTGTCTGCTGTATTGACAGAATAACAGAAGAAGCCTACTGCCTGTCCGCTGTTTTCTGTTGCGACATAAGCACTGTCCGTCCAGTCCATTGCATTTTTCTCTAATAAATCATGGAAAGATTTTTGTGTCATGGGGTATGGCAAAAGATTTGCACACCAAAAAGCATGAGTTCTTTCGTCATCAATCCATTTTGATACATATTCGTAATCTTTGCTTGGTATATACGGTCGGATTCTCATAAATGGAATGTCCTTTCTCCAATTTATTTATAAATTTGTTATAGGTAATACACCATAATATATTCTTCCTCATTCTCCCTTACAATCTCAAAACCAATCTTTAAATACATCTTTGCCGCATAATTATCTTTTTGAACAGAAAGAGAAACCCGACTGTACCCATGTGATTTAAGCAGGTTAAGAATTTCTTTCATCATAGCCGTTCCAATGCCAAAGCCCCGGTACTCTTTATAAAGAGAGATTGCCAAAGAGGGCGTTTCATCATCTATATGTCCGTAATCGTTCATACTGCGAACCCAAACAGCACCGACAATCTTACCGTCAACCTCTGCTGCTAATCCCCAATCATCTTTGGATTCCCCGAAACGCTCAACATAAACCTGTAATTCGGGAGATGTAATGATGGTTTTAGGTGGAGGTTCGATACCATCTGGAACGAAAATTGCTTCATATAGAAAATTATCCAGTAACGGATATTCCTGTTTTTGTATTTTTCGTATCGTTACGTCCATAGCTGACCTCTCAATTCTGTATTCTCCATATATTCTAGCATAATTCAGATAATACAGCAATAAAAACTTATCAGAAATGCTAAATTTAATAAAAAAGATAAGTTTAACAAATAGGCTATTGACAATAACAGAAATGTTAAGTATAATTCAAATACAGAACTTAACAAAAACGCTAAATAAAAAGGAGGATATTGAATGAAGAATGAACTATTTGTAACTGCCGGGGAGGTAGCGCAGGAGTTGGGTGTTTCCAAACCATTTGCTTACAAATTAGTACGACAGATGAATGAGGAACTGGAAGAAAAAGGTTTTATCACAATCGCCGGACGTGTCAGCAGAAAATATTATGAAGAAAAATTCTACGGCATGGCGCAGGCGGCGAACTAAGGAGGGCGAACTATGGCGGCATATAAAGATGAACAGCGTGGAACATGGTATGTATCGTTCCATTATTATGACTGGACGGGGAAGAACTGTCGGAAAGTCAAGAGAGGTTTTAAAACCAAAAGAGAAGCTACGGAGTGGGAACATCATTTCCGCATGAAAGAAGCGGCTGACTTGGATATGACTTTCGGGGAATTTGTGCAGGCGTATACAAGAGATATGAAGCCGAAGCTGAAGCACAATACTTGGCTGACAAAGGAGCATATCTTACGCACAAAATTGCTACCGTACTTTGAGAACAAGAAAATGTGCGATATTCGTGCAAAAGATATTATCCAGTGGCAGAATGAGCAGATTTCCTATCGTGATGAAAAAGGGAAGCCCTATGCGCCGACTTATCTGAAAACTCTGCAATCTGAATTGAGCGCATTATTTAATCATGCGGTGAGGTTCTACGAATTAAAGAGCAATCCCGTTGTCAAAGCCGGACCGCTTGGGAAAGGGAAAGCAGAGGAAATGCTTTTTTGGACGAAAGAAGAATATCTGAAATTTATTGAAGCAGTAAAGGATAAGCCATATTCTTATCAAGCATTTCAAATTTTATACTGGTGTGGCTTGCGTGTTGGCGATGACCACGTTATAATAAGACTAAAGTTAGACAAACCCAGTAAATACGCTGGTTTGAGCTGATTTAGTCCTTTCTCAAAACTGCAACGAAGCATGATATTGATGGAAGGCGGCGCTGTTTTTTCGGTCAGATATCTCACAAAAGCATATGGAGCACCAGGGTTCCGGCGGGGATTTATGCCATATGGGCAGGGAGGTGGAAACTGTATTTTGGTGCAAAAAAATATTGGAATTATTCAGGCAGGACTAAATTCAGAACCCCAGAGAGGGGAAAGCTGGTTTAGCCCTGTTTTTTATTATCACAGGGAGGGTGCATATGGGCAATCGGATTACCAGGGAAAGCATGGAATTCATAGCAGGGGAAATTATGGATACAGTCCATGCTTCCGGCAGTCTGGAAGACGGCATAAACAAAATTCAGGAAATTCTTGAAGACAATGGGATTGTAGAAATTATCTCAGATTAAAAGGAGGAGAGCATATGAAACAAAGAGAGATGACAGTTTATAGGGCAAGGGGAACCAGCATAGGAACGAATAACCCATTGATCATGCTGCAGGGGAAATGGCTACGGGACTTGGGTTTTTCCACGGGTGATAGGATATCAGTAACTTGTGATGGCGGCAGGCTTATCGTGGAAAAGACCGGCAGGATATGGTCTGACCCCAAAGGGGCAGGGATGGTGGCGGAAGATGCAGAATATCAGGGGAAGGCGGTATGACGATGGGTATGATGAAAGGAAATAAACGTACAATTAGTTTTAAGGACCAGGAGCATGAAATGTTTTATCGGAACTTCCTGCAGAACTGTAAGTCCGGGGATGCATACCATAAGGCGCTGGCTTACTGCATTGGGATTAACGGGGATACCAGACGGAATGTGGAACGTATTTATGACTTTGAGGAAGATTTCATAAAGACAGAATG
This sequence comes from bacterium 1xD8-48, assembly GCA_009917455.1. Classification (GTDB taxonomy): domain Bacteria; phylum Bacillota; class Clostridia; order Lachnospirales; family Lachnospiraceae; genus Suilimivivens. Next base: position 45,755 of record QZDS01000028.1, read on the forward strand.
TCTTAGGGAAGACTGGATCACCAGCGGCAGCGCAAGGGTGGTACGCATGGCGTTCAACCTTTTCTGCAACGGTGCGCCCAGCGTGTATGCCCTTGAAGGGGAAGAAAAGGTAAAAGAGTGCCGGCGGTATACAGTGGAAGACCTGTTCTGCTGTGAATACGCAGTATATTTCTGGGAGGCGATTAAAGTACGCTATCCGGAATACTGTTTCCCGATAGATTTATCAGAGTTTGGGATTTAAAACCGTAAAGTGCAGAAGGAGGGCAGTATGGCAGAGTTAAGTATGGCGTTAGTGCAGATGAAAGGGCTGAAATGCCGGATTGATGATATTTTATATGTCACCACTTATGATGAACATGCAGACCTGAGGGGGCTGCATGCGGACCATAAGGACAGCAATCAGATGTTCCAGTTAAGGGAAATGAGGAGAATTATGGAAAAGCTGGCAGACGTAGGCGGCAGCATAGAATACCTGTTCCGCCCGGTTCAGGAGACCAGTACCCTGCACAGGGATGAAAACGGGGAATACAGGACGGAGAAAGGATACTGTTACCGCAGCGGAAGCCTGATTGAAGCTTTATTGCAGGAAGATTCCCAAGAAGCGCCCTGCTGGGTGCAGACAAAAGTAGAGCATGACGGGGAGGATTATTATCTCATGGGATATGAAGATATCCCCATGGAAGGGCTGAACGTCCGTGTGAGATAGGAAGGAGAGCGGATATATGGAAACAACAGGAAGAAGATGTAAGGTCATTGCCCTCGCAAACCAAAAGGGCGGTGTGTCAAAGACAACCACTACGGTAAATTTGGGGATTGGTCTTGCAAGGGCGGGAAACAGGGTTTTGCTCATAGATTCCGACCCACAGGCCAGCCTTACCGCAAGCATGGGGGAAAGGGAGCCGGACAGGCTGGACAAGACGCTTGCCACGGTGCTTACCTCCATCATGGAAGGGCAGGAAATAGAAGCGGAGGATGGAATCCTCACCCACGGGGAAGGGGTGCGGTTCCTTCCGGCAAACATTGACCTTGCGGCAGTGGAAGTGTCGCTGATCAGCGCCATGAGCAGGGAGTATATGCTGAAAGAGTACATAGAGGCGGTGGCACCATATTTTGATTACATTATCACAGACTGCATGCCATCCCTCGGGATGCTGACGATCAATGCGCTTGCGGCGGCGGATACGGTACTCATACCCCTGCAGGCACAATATCTGTCCTTAAAAGGGTTGGAACAGCTGACCGCAACGATCATGAGGATAAAGAAGCGCATTAACCCGGCGCTGGATTTTGAGGGAATCCTGCTGACCATGGTGGACGCCCGGACAAACTATGCAAGGGAGATCATGGAGATGGTGCGCGGAAACTACGGGCAGAGGATACCGGTATTTGAGAATTATATCCCTTTGTCGGTGCGTGTGGCGGAAGCAAGCGCAGAGGGGAAGAGCATATTTGCACATGACCCGAAAGGCCGGGCCTCGGCAGCATATGAAATGCTGGCAAAGGAGGTGCTGGCGCATGGCAGGTAGAAAAAGCAGCGCTTCCAATATCAAAATGCCAGATGTGAACGCTTTGTTTGGGCTGGAAGAGGACACAGGCAGGTTATCGGAAAAGGTAGAGGATATAGCCATTGACCAGCTGCATTCCTTTGATTCCCACCCATTCCGGGTGCTGGATGATGAAAAAATGCAGGAGACCGTGGAGAGCGTCAGGGAGCATGGGATCATCAGCCCCCTGCTCGTCCGTCCGGGGAAGGAAAGCGGGTATGAGATCATATCGGGGCACAGGCGGAAAAGGGCCTGTGAACTGCTGGGACTTAAGGCGGTCCCATGCTTTGTCCGCAGCATGACAGATGAAGAAGCCACCGTGACGATGGTGGATTCCAACATCCAGAGGGAAGAGCTTTTGTACAGCGAAAAAGCTTACGCCTATAAAATGAAGCTGGATGCGATAGACAGGGTAAAAGGCAGGCCTAAAAAAGAGGGACAGGTTGTCCCTGATTATCTGGGGAAGAAATCCACAGAGGTGGCAGCAGAAGGAAGCGGGGAGAGCTATAAACAGGTTGAGCGGTATATCCGCCTGACTTTCCTTATAAAGCCTATGCTCAATTATGTAGATGAAAAACGCATTGCATTTGGCGCCGGGGTGGAATTATCCTATCTGGAACCGGAAGTGCAGGAGCTTCTTTGCCAGACAATGCAGCGTTTATGCGTATTCCCTAATCTGGCACAGGCAAGGAAGCTTAAGGAGTCAGGCAGGGAAGGGAAACTGGACGAAAACGGAATGGAGATCATCCTTTCTGATGAAAAACCGGCAGCCCAGGCAGTCAGGCTGCAGAGAAAGAAGCTGAACGAATATTTTCCGGCTGGTTATTCGGCGGAGCAGATAGAGGAAGTGATCTATGGCCTCTTAAAGAGGTGGAGATTTGAGCAGGGGGAATAGCACTGGCAGAGCGGTATGCTCCGTCAGAAAAACAGAATATTGTTCCACATAAGAGCAGAGGGATGAATTTTGCCTCTGTTTTTATGTGGAGAAAACCATAAAAAGATTGTGTGGAATGGAGGCGTGGAAGATGCAGAGGATCCAGTTTGATTATTTCCATGGGATGGAAGCGGGGCAGTACAGCTTTTACCGTATCCCGAAAATGCTGTTCACAGCGGAGCGCTTCAGGAGCCTTTCCTGTGAAGCGAAAGTCTTATACGGGCTGATGCTGGACCGCATGGGGCTCAGCATTAAAAACAGGTGGATCGATGAAGAGGACAGGGTTTACATTGTCTTTACGGTGGAGGAGACAGCGGAGTTGATGAACTGCGGAATGCAGAAAGCGGTAAAGCTGATGAAGGAACTGGATTCTGATAAGGGCATCGGGCTGATAGAGAAAAAGCGCCTGGGACTGGGCAGGCCTAACGTGATCTATGTAAAGAATTTCATGGTAAGGGAAGAGCCGCCATTGCCGGAGAAAGGGGGAGACCCTGACGAAAGGGAAACGACAGGAACGCAGGAAAGCAGGGCAGCCGGCAATTATGACAGGAGAACTGTGGAAACCACAAATCAGGAATTATTAAAATCACAATTCAAGAATGATGAAAATCACAATTCAGGAGTAGTGAAAGCCGCAATTCAAGAATTTCCAAAATCACAACCTAATAATACTGAATTTAATAAAACTGATTTCAGTGAGACTGATCCTATCAATCTTTATCCATCTGATGTGACAGGACAGATGGAACGTTACCGTACCGCCATACGGAAAAATATCTCGTATGAGTGTTTTTTGGGTGCCAGGGGCTGCCAGAGGGAGGAACTGGACGAGCTGGTGGAGCTGATGGTGGATGTGATGATGATGCCTGACCATGCAATTTTGCGGATAGCGGGGGCGGAAAGGCCGGCGGCGGTTGTGAAGGAGCGGTTCCTGAAGCTGGACGATTCGCATATAGCCTATGTGCTTGCCTGCCTGCAGGGGAATACCGGCAAAGTGGGGAATATCAAAGCGTACCTGCTGGCATCGCTTTATAATTCAGCACTGACCATAGGCAATTATTACCGGGCGGAGGTGAACCACGACCTATATGGGAGCGGATAGCGGCCACAATGTCAATGCAAATACATAATCTCTGGAAAAAGACAGCCTGCGTATGGTCTGGCTGGCTTTGCTGCCGGGACCGGGGAATGGAAATCTGTAAGGAAAGGGGGAAACCGTGTTGGGCAGACGTGTAGAATCACAAGAACTGGCAGCCCTTGGGGAACGTATACGGGAACGGAGGATGGAACTGCGCCTGTCACAGGAAGCGCTTGCGGAGAAAGCAGGGATCAGCGCCAACACGGTAAGCCGGATTGAGGGAGGACAAATGGCCATGGGCATAGGGACTTTCATAAATCTGGTACAGGCAATGGATGCAGACGCAGACAGCCTTCTGGGCGTTATTTCCGATTCGGGGAAAAAGCGGCATGGGGATATATTCCACCGCATCAGTCATTTAAGGGAACCGGAGCGGGAGATCGTGCTGCGGACGGTAGAGGCGCTGGTGGAAAGCCTGCGGAGGGGCAGATGAAAGGATTCTACGGATATGGTGGGAAAATAAGTGGATTTCTACCTGACCGGTGAGGAAAGCGGCCGCTGGTTCCGTTAAAATATACACAAGATAACAGGCAGTAAGGAAAAGTTTCCAGCCCCGTTAAAAAAAACGGGTAAGCCGGAAGCTGTTTTTTACTGCCTGTCCTGCGATGGTGCAGGCAATGCAGCCAGTATAATTCCGGCACGGCCCGTTGGAAAGGCGGCCAGAATTGACATTGCAGGAATTGAAGGAGATTACCGAAATACCGGAACATGGAAGAAAAATGCCCACCGCAAGGAATCTAAGGAATACAGGCAGGCTGGTGGCAGAAAAGGAGCTGAAAAATGACACATGGATTGCAGCCTATCAGAATGGCTATGCATTATACCATGCCGGCGGTCATTCCACCGTATTCCCGGTTCATACATGCGGAGATTATCTGTATGCATCCAGCGGGATAAGCAGTTATTTACCGGAACATTTTTTTGCGAAGGAGCCATGGCATATCCGGCTTGTCCTTGAAGGGGAGGACAGGATGGAACGTAACCAGAGGGCAAAAGAGCAGGAAAGGACAGTTTCCTACAGCGCCATATCGGAAGAGTGGGAAGCGATGGAAGACGTATGTGCGAAAACAGTTGAAGATTTGCTGGAAAGGGAAAACATGGAAGAGCTGCTAAAATGCCTGACGGAGCGGCAGAGAATGGCAGCCAGGCTTTGTTTTTTCCAGCAGAAGACCCGGAGAGAAGCGGCAAAAGAGCTTGGGATCACCAGCCCGGCAGTATCAGCCATACTTTCGCAGGCAGCCCGGAGACTGCGGAAGCAATACCCGGACAGGAAGCAGGCGGTAAAGGCGGTGGCGGCTGTATGAGGGGAAAGCAGCCAAGGGAACGGGAAAAATATTTTATCCGTCTGGGTGGCGGTACGCTGGTGGAAGTGGGCAGGGAGATTTATCTGGAATGGTACCGTTCAGAACGGAGGGAGCGGTACCAGAGGGAATGCGACAGGAAGCATGGTGTGTGCAGTATCAATAAACTGCATGAAAAAGGATATTATCCTGAAAAATCAAATTACCTTAAGGATACGACACTGGAAACGGTTTTAAAGGACGAATGCCGGGACAGGCTGGAAAATGCCCTTAAAAAACTGCCTGAACAGGAGAAACGTCTGGTAAGGCTTTTGTATTTCGAGGATATGACAGTAAAGAAAACAGCGGAAATATTCGGGTGCAGCAGAAAAACAATCCAGAACAGGCGGGAAAAAGTATTGGAAAAAATAAGAAAGATGATGTCGGAAACGTCTCCATGAAAAGAGATAACGTCCATGCCGGCAACGGAGCGGAACCGTTGTCAGGAGGACCGTGGAATACCGGAACGCGAAGCGTGAGGATATGCCGCGAAAGCCTCTTGACATAAGGTTCACGGATTATCCTTATGCAGTAGAAAAGGGGCTGCTGCTCCTTTTCCTGCTTCCGGCGAGGACGGGTTCGGGCAGAGCCCGGTAATGGGGATGGGAAAGGGTTTTTAAGGCAGAGCCTTAAGTGCTGGGGAGTTTTAGGATATTGCTATTTCTGTATAAATGGGTTACTGGCTGTAAAAAGCGTATTGACATTTTTTTCTTTTTGCAATTATATAGAAAAATTTTCCTGATTTTATGTTATCGTCCTTTTATTACCTTTCCATTGGTACACTTACTATTTTTGTTTTCATCCCACAAAGCAATATTGTAGTTGTCTGTGTAAAAAGAATTATATTTCACGCCAGAAATGTCATTTCTTTTTTTGGCAATATCTAAAAAATTTAAAGGTATAACATAGTTTTGATCTTTATAGCTTGGTGATGTTAAGTATTTTTTTATGCCAATATAAAATGCTCTGATATCGACTGAATAATTTTGCTTAAAATATTGTACTGTTGCGTTGGAAAACTGATTAACAAGTCCATCTGAAACTGTAATGGTAAAATCCATCACTTTTATCTTATTGCCTAGAGTACATTCAGATACTGAAATATAATCAGTTTTATCTGTTTTCAATTCTTTACATGAAGTTTCTATATTTTCTGCTAAATAGAGAACCTGTTCGCCAATCCGATTTACCCTTCCATTTTCCCTTATCGCTTGTATAGGTGCTACACCAGAATATTTAGCATTATACCCGCTTATTGGCAGGCCATTTTTTCTAATGATTCCCGTATCTTCTCCGTCGTGTTCATTGATTTTCCTTGACCTAAAATAGGTTCCGCTTTTAATTTCTGTTAGAGGCATATAATTTACTATTTGTTGAAATAGTTCCTGATTTTTCTCTTTTGGATAACCATTTAAACTTTCAAAACTAAACTGTTCGATATTAAGTAAAGTGAAAAGGGCTTCCCCTGCATTAATTTTAAAATCTTGCATTTTCAGTATTACCTTTCATATATTTTATATAGCATTGGTGGATTTGGGATAATTGCTCTTTTAACAAGCCTAATTGCATGTTTTTAATTTTATCAGAATCTGTATAGCTTTCCAGTCTGTTTATAATGGATTGGATAATAAGCATATCATCATCTGCGTTTCCCCTTATGACATTATCAGGATATAATCTATTTATAAACATTCTGAAATGGTGTATATTTTTTGCATTGCTCCCAAGTATTTTTTGCAGCCAGCAGTCGGCATTAGTATAACTTAATATTTGGATTTCATGGGGAATTTGCTGCCTGTTTGTATCCCAATAGTTAATTAGTGCCTTTGCCCATGATTCGTTATTGTTCAAAATGCTGAGTATGTCCCCTGTTCTTGAAGACTCTCGGGCTGAACGAATTTGGCAATTTATTCTATGAATGCTTTCCTTACATTTTTTGATTTCTTCTGCGTTTTCTGATGCAATGCAGTCATCTAAAATATTGCTGTTTCCTCCTTTTACGTTGGCTATCATATATTCTTCTGCATGTAATAGTATTTCTTCAGGAAATCCATATTTTACTAATCTGATAAATAAAATAAGTATATTGGAGTATAAGTGGCTCTTATATTCATTTTGGTGTAACTTATCCAAAATTAATGTTATCTTTTCCTCAACCCAATCCTGCGTCTGCAAGTAATACTGGTTATACAACAACGTATAAGGGTCATCAGCTGGCAGACGGGCGGCTAATTCTGCATTAATATAAGCAGTGATATCATTTAAGAAGGATTCGGAATCAAAAATACTGTATTTTACATAATTGATAATGGTTGGCAGCCTCCGCTTATTCTGAAAACAAATCCGAAGAACTTCGTCTTCAGGACCTTGAATATTCCCTCTATGCTCAACGCATATCATAAAGCAATTCTGAATAATAAAGTACAAGGTAGTGTTTCTATATTTACGGTCAATTTCAAATGATGAAAAATGAGAATATAGATACTCTACTTTCGATAAGAAAAACTGGAAAGTCCTCAAATTATCATGCTTGCTTTCCGACATAACGTCAATAAAGTATTTTACATTATTGTTCAAGTAATCCTTTAATTGAGCATCAGAATTACATTGATTGATTAATTTATGGATAATTGAAACCAGATCAGCTTCATACCGTAATGTTTGTCCAATCAGTTTTTCGCGTATTCGGAGGTACTGCTGATTGTATTCATTATCTGAAAAAAGGTTTTTTCGGCGCCTTTCCAGTTCAGCAATATCCAGAGTAATCTCAGTTTTATTTGTGTTATGGTAAGAAAGTATGGATTCCTCTTTTGGAATCTTGATTTTTTCATTAGAGGAAACAAGGTATTGAAGTTCTCTGTTTTTTACTTGCGCCAGAGTTCCTATTTCCCGTTCATTGGCAATGAGAATTACCTTTGCCCCTTCATGTTCAACTAATCCATTGATATATCCCAAAATATCATTTGGAGGACAGCTGCATCTTTCCAAATCATCAAATATAAAGATATTTTTATTCAGGGAAAGGAAATCTGAAATAAATTCATATGATTTAGAAGATATTTCAAACCGCTGCATTAGGGAACTTACCATCTTTTTAGACATATTTGTTATGATTCTGCCGCCTTTTTGGCGTTTTTCTTTTTCCTTTCCAAAATAGTTTTCAGAACGAATAATCTGCTCATATTTTTTATAAAACTGTTCGTCAATAATGCTCCAGTATAGGTTTTCTTCAATTTCCTCTATTGATTTGCAACCATACAGGGAAATATAACGAATATTCCTTTTTGTATGAGCTGATTCATATTTCTTAATAGCGGTCTGTAAATCATCTAGGACGAAGTAAGTTTTGCCACAGCCCCATTCTCCTTCAATCAAAATAGCGTATCTGTAGTTAGTGTCTCCCAAATATCTGATTACTTCTGATTCAATTTGCTTTCCATTCATGCGTATGATCTCCCAATTGCTTTAAGATAAATGTTCCTTGTTTGTCATATATGTATCTATTATAGAATTATACAAAGATAGAGTAAATGTTTTTATAATCGGCTGATTATATTATATACAAACTAATTTCTAAAATTTCTATAAACTGTTTATTTTTCACTCCTTCCCGCCTGCTATTAGTGAAGGGGTAAATAAATCTCATTTTCAATTCATCCAAAATTCCCTTTCGTTGAACCTTGACAATTTCACAGCCTGCCCAGATTGATATCCTGCAGATGAGTGTGCATTTGGCGTGCCTGGCAGGAGGGAACGCCGCGGAAACAGAAGCCGGGGCAGGAACGGGTCTGGGAGGGACACAGGCAGAACGTTTAATATTTATAGAAATATGGAAGAAAGGAAGGACGTATGGGAAGAAAGAAAATCATGACGAAGCTTCTTACATGCTTTGCGGCGGCAGCCACGGTCGCGACGGGAATCCTTGGGAGCGTCCCGCTGCCTGCAAGGGCGGCCGAAGAGGACAGTTACACGGTCACGTTTGAGGCCTATGAAGGGATCTGTGAGACAGAAAGCATTTCCGTGCCAAAGGGGGAAAGCATCATATTGCCAGACGCATCCTATGAGGGGCATTATCTGGAAAGCTGGGTAGAAGTGACCGAAAACGGGAACGTGCATACATTTAAAGCCATAGGATGGGCCGGGAGCGAGTACACCCCGGAAAGGAGCCTGAACCTTTATGCCAACTGGAAGCCGGAACAGCAGCAGGATATTACGGCTATTTATGAGGCAAGGATCGGGGATATTCAGTATGAAGAGCTGGAAGAGGCTTTTGCCAACGCACAGGCAGGCGACACGATTATAGTCCTTAAGGACTGCGGCGTGTCAAAGACGCTTGAGGTCACTGCTGATAACATTACCTTAAAGAGTGAAGACGCGGAAAATCCGGTGACCATCCGCAGGGAAGAGGAGTTTGCCGGTAAAAGCTATGCCAGAGACGCCGGAAACGTTCTGGTCGGGATAAGCAGCGGCAGCCTTGCCACGCAGGATATTATCCTTGACGGAGGCGCGGTGCTGGATAAGGATTTTAACAACACCGGGCAGGTCTGGGACAGCCCCCTTGTTTATGTGAAAGGCTCTTATGCCATGGGAGCAGGGACTGTCCTTCAGAATAACTATAACACGGATTATTCTGAAAGCGCAGACAGTTCCAGGAGCGTCAGGACTGCAGGGGCGGTAGATGTCGCATGGGACGCAAGCATGACCATGGATGGCGGCCTGATACAGGACTGCTATACATTAGGGGCGGGCGGCGGCATCCAGTCTGCCAAGACCGCGGAAGTTACGATCACATCGGGCACGATCCGCCACTGTGCGGCTGTATGGGGCGGGGCGCTTGGGCTCATGGGGCCTTCCGAAGCATCAGACATGGAACTGAGCGGGAACCACTCCGATTCAACAGGGGGTGCGGTGTGGTCAACATTATCCCTGGTCATGACGGACTGTGTCATTGAAGGGAACAGTTCCGGCTATGACGGTGGCGGCGTCTATATGTCTACAGGGGGCCAGGCGAAGCTGATCCGCTGTACCCTTACCGGAAATAAAGCCCCAAGGGGCAGTGCAGTCCAGACGGGCAAAGGGGAAGGCGTACTGCCACTGGTCATCCGCGACTGCACGATTACAGGGAACCGTTCGGGGGAAAAAATCCATGCAGGGGGCACGGTCTGTTACATGAACGAGACGGGGATTATCTTATCCGGGCATATCGTCATGGAAGATAACCTTTCCGTGGGTTATGAACCCTGCGATATCCATTATTTTTACAATACAGGGGCCTCCATTCTGTTAGATGAAGATTTTGAAAGCGATTCCACCTTTGTGCTGGGCGGCTATGACACGATCAAGCCGGGCAGGGTTTTAATTGACGGGACGCTTTACCATAAGGATGCCAGCCCGGAACAGTTTGTATGGCACACAAGGAACTATCGGACGGAAAAAAGGGGAGAGAACCTTTACCTTGCGGAAGTGCCGGAGGCTTATACGGTGACTTATGACGCGAATAACAGCTCCCCCGGATACGACAGCGTCTATTGCTCAGACCCTAATGACTATACCAGCGAAGATACCGTAACTATTATGGGTGAAGAAGAGCTTTTCCCCCTTATGGGAAACCTTGTGAAGTTCGGCTGTGACTTTGCCGGATGGAATACGGAGAAGGACGGGTCAGGGACAGGCTATGTGCCCGGACAGGAAATCAGCCTGACAGATGACCTTTACCTCTACGCACAATGGCAGGAAAAAGACCTTGTCACCCTGACTTATATCTATAATGGCGGCACGGGTGAGACGGAAAGTGAGCAGGTCATTCCCGGCACGAATACGGTATTCCCGGAGGCTTCCAGAAAGGGCTACCGCTTTAAGGGATGGTATGAAGACGAGGAACTGACTGTATTTGCAGGAAATGCAGGGGAGAAGCATTTTGCACCCCGGCAGGACGCTTCCTATTACGCCGCATGGGAGAAAACAGAAGCAACAGTTGCTTTTGACGCAGATGGTGGAGAGATGGAAGGCGGGGATATTACCGCAAAGATTGGCGATACCATTACCCTTCCCGGCTGTACCAAAGAAGGTTATGAATTTACGGGCTGGTATGACGGGGAAGCCTGTGCCGGGCAGGCAGGGGAAGATTATACTGTCGCCGATGACGTTATCCTGAAAGCCCATTATGTAAGGAAAGAAGCGCCCGTATGCACTGTTTCTTTTGATACGGACGGAGGGAAAGAAATTTTACCCATGAAAGTGGAAAAAGGAAAGGCGGTTAGGCTGCCGGAAGCAGAAAAGGCAGGATATATTTTCCTTGGCTGGCACACAGCGAAGGAGGGCGGTACCAGAATGGACACGGAATTTACCGTGACGGAAGATACCATGCTTTACGCCCGCTGGGAAAAGGAAGACCAAAAGCCGGAGGAAAAACCGGAAGCCGCTATCACCTTTGACGCGGACGGTGGGGAGATGGAAGGCGGTGACATTACCGCAAAAGTGGGCGATATCATTATGCTTCCTGCCTGCTCTAAGGAGGGCTATGAATTTACGGGCTGGTATGACGGGGATACCTGTGCAGGGCAGGCAGGGGAGAAATATACTGTCGCTGGTGATGTTATTCTGAAAGCGCATTATGAGAAAAAGGCGGAGATTACTTATCTCATTACCTTTGATCCCAATGGCGGAAGGAAAGCCGCACCCATAAAGGCGGCAAAAGGGGAAAAGATCACCCTGCCCGGCACGGAAAAATCCGGCTATGTTTTCCTTGGCTGGTATACGGAGAAAAAGGGCGGCATACTTCTCGGCCTTGCCGGTGACGAGCTGGAAGTGGAAAAAGATATGACCGTCTATGCTTTGTGGGAAAAGGAAAAAACGGGAGAGACCGGGGATAAAAACCCGGGGAATTGTAAAGTGGTATTCCACACAGAGGGCGGCACACTGAAAAACCAAACGCTCACCATTGTGAAAGGCGCAGGCCTTTATTTACCGCTCCCGGAGAAAAAGGGTTATAATTTCACCGGCTGGTATCTGGACAAATCCCTGACGCAGTATGCAGGGGCATACAGGGATTCTTACCGTATTACAGGAGACACTGATTTTTATGCAAAATGGGAGAAGACCAAAGAAGAGGATAAAAAAGACGACAATACAAACCAGGGCGGTACTGAAGAAACAGCGGATGCTTATACCGTAAAGTATGACGCCAATGGCGGTACGGTAAAGGAATCCTCGGCCAGAGTAACAAAGGGTAAAGGCGTAAAGCTCCCTGCCGCAGAACGGGAAGGATATGCTTTTACCGGATGGTATACGGATAAACAGATACTGGCTGGAAGGGCCGGCGCTGTTTATAAGCCGGACGGGGATATCTGCCTTTATGCAGGCTGGCAAAAGGTATCCGGCGGAAGCGGCAATGGCGGCACTGCAGATACCGGAAATAGTTCTGATGCCAAAACAGAAACTTCTACAGCGGATACCGGTTCAGGCAGCGGCCTGGATAAAAAATCGGATACTTCCGCAACGGGGAAATCCGGGGATACAGCAGCGGGCGTACCGGGGACAGGAACGGAAAAAGAGCCCGTGATCCAGACAGGACGCACCTCGCCGATTTACTTTCTTGCAGCAATCGGAATGGCTGGCATTCTCTTGGCGGCGCTTTCTGTCCGTGAGGGAAAACGCAGTTCTAAGGAATAAAATTTTATTGCAGGGGTGTCATGCCCCTGCATTTTGTAAGAAGGAGGCGTTATGGCAAAATGAAGGATCTGACAGGGAAGCTGGGGAAACTGATTTTTCCTGATGTGGAGGAGAAAAAGGGCAGGCGGATCGTGATACAGATCGTCACAGGGCTTTCCATTGCCCTGCTCTCCATAGCCGGAATGCTTTTCTACAGCCATCAGGAAGTGAAACAACAGCAGAGATTCCGGCAGATAAAAGGGGCGGGGATTACCCTGCCGGAAATACCGGTTATGCCGATGGGCGCAGCGAGAGAAGAATCACAGGAGGGAGAAAATGGGAACGGTGTGGAGGATATGGGGGAAATTGATAAAAATGCCATAACGTTTACCTACGATTGGGATTCCCTGTTGGAAGCAAATGAGGATGTCAAAGGCTGGCTTTATCTGCCGGATACGCCCATTGACCTTCCCGTGGTCGGCACTTCCGATAATGATTACTACCTGACGCATGATTTCTGGAAACAGAAAAAGAGCACGGGCTGCCCGTTCATGGATAAGGATACCGGGCAGTGGGATTTTAACAGGACGGTTTATGCCCACAACATGGGCGGTGCCTCTGACACCATGTTCTCCCCGCTTCTAAGGTTCAAGGACGAAGACTACTTTATGGCGCACAGGCAGCTTTATTATACGCAGTGTTACGGGATAACAGCAGAATATCAGATCATGGCGGCAGTAAAATACAATGCCAAAGATACCGGGAGCTGGGATTTCCGCACAAGGAACCATGCCGATATGGAGGGCTACAACCTCTGGATGGAACAGCTTCAGGAATATGCCCTTTATTATGCGGAGCCTGACCATGCCCCGGCGGAGATACTTACCCTTTCCACATGTGACCGTTCCGAGTTCGGGAAAGACGGGAGGCTTGTCATTGTGGCGGGGAAATGTCAGCGATAGATTTCCCGGAACAAAAGACCGTTCCCGGATTCTGCGCAGGATATGGGATACATAAGGGAAAAAGCGTTCATGGACAGTGAAAAACCATGGACGCTTTTTTATGGGATACAACAGGGTGATTGATAGTTTAACTATGTTCACGGATATTAAAAATAAAGAAATGAGGAAACCAGAGTGCAGGGAGGGAAAGGAGAAAAACAAAGGTATGCGGAAGATAAACCGGACTGCGCCTACTGCTATTTCCGTAAAAAGAAAGGCGTCTGTGGGCTGGAAAAATGCTACTACCTGCTCCCGGAAGAGCCGGAAAAGGAGGAGGGAACCTGTGAGGGCTGTCCTTATGGGAAGCATGCCCCCTGTATCGGCTTCTGCCTGTTAAAGATCGTCCGGGAATTGAAGATAAAAGTATAGGGCAGGAAGGGGGAAGATTTATGCAGGACGAGGTAAGCGAGAAGCTCATAGCGCTTTGCATCAGCGGCGGGAAGATTTCAGCGCAGATATTGAAGGACGCAATGGAAAAGGCGCTTGTCGATATGGAACGGAATAACCGGCAGGAAAGATATAATGCCCCGGCAAAGCAGAAGGAGAAAAAGCAGACGGTAAGCAGCGGAAAGCAGAGCCTTAAGAAACTTGCGGAGAACGGGGCACAGCTTTCCAACATAGAGGTCACTGACGGGAACATCAAATCCTTTGAGAAATGCGCCCGTAAATACCATGTGCTTTACAGCCTGAAAAAGGATAAGTCGGTATCGCCGCCCCGGTATTTTGTATTCTTCCGGGCAAAGGATGTGGATTCCATCACTGCCGCCTTCAAGGAGTATACAGGCAGGACGTTAAACAAGGCGAAAAAGCCTTCCGTCCGGAAAAAGCTGGAACTGGCAAAGGAGCGCGTGGCAAAGCACAGGGAGAAGGAAAAGACGAAACACAAGGACAGGGGGCAGGAATTATGAGCGGGAAGAAAGAGGGCCTGTCACTGCATGGCCTGACGGATAAAATCATGGGGGGTTTTGCAGAAAAAGTTTCCATGGCAGATAAGAAGCGTCTGCTCATGACGAATGTGCCTTACATCATTGTATTTTACCTGACAGATAAGCTCTCATGGCTGTACCGGCACTGCATGGGAAATTCCTTTGCGGAGAGGGCAGGGGTGCTTTTCCTGAATTTCCAGATGGCGTTTGAAAATCCGGTTCCCAGCTTCCATGCCCGTGACCTGGCAGCCGGGGTAATCGGTGCGGCCATAGTAAAAACTATGGTGTACCTGAAAGGAAAAAATGCGAAGAAATACCGGCAGGGCGTGGAGTACGGTTCCGCAAGGTGGGGAAATGGGAAAGATATCGCACCGTTTATCGATCCGGTGTTCGACAACAATATCCTTTTTACCCAGACGGAGCGGCTCACCATGAATGGAAGGCCGAAAAAGCCAAAGTACGCAAGGAATAAGAACGTGGTGGTGATCGGCGGCTCCGGTTCCGGCAAGACCCGGTTCTATGTCAAGCCCCAGCTCATGCAGATGCCCTCAAATGTCAGCTTCGTGACCACTGATCCGAAAGGTACCATCCTGCTCGAATGCGGAAAAATGTTAAGCAGGGGCACGCCGAAGATGAAAAACGGGAAACCGGTCAGGGATAAAAACGGGAGGGTGGTTTACGAACCTTACCGGATCAAGGTGCTGAATACCATTAATTTCAAGAAAAGCATGCACTATAACCCCTTCCGGTATATCCGTTCCGAAAAGGATATTTTAAAGCTGGTGAATACCATTATCGCCAACACGAAAGGGGAAGGGGAAAAATCCGCCGAAGATTTCTGGGTCAAATCCGAAAGGCTCTTATACTGTGCGCTGATCGGGTATATCTACTATGAAGCACCGGAAGAAGAGCAGAATTTCTCTACCCTGCTGGAATTCATTAACGCCTCGGAGACAAGGGAAGATGACGAGGAATTTAAAAATGCGGTGGATGAGCTGTTTGAGGAACTGGAACAGGAGAAGCCGGAACACTTTGCGGTACGCCAATATAAAAAATTTAAGCTTGCGGCGGGCAAAACTTCAAAATCGATCTTAATTAGCTGCGGTGCAAGGCTTGCGCCATTTGACGTCGCAGAGCTTCGGGAATTGACTTCCTATGATGAGATGGAGCTGGATATGCTGGGCGACCAAAGGACAGCCATGTTTGTCATTATCTCCGACACGGATGACACTTTCAACTTTATCGTTGCGGTGATGTACAGCCAGCTTTTCAACCTTTTATGCGACAGGGCGGATGACGTACATGGGGGCAGGCTCCCGTACCATGTAAGGCTTTTACTCGATGAATTTGCGAATATCGGGCAGATACCAAAGTTTGACAAGCTGATCGCCACCATCAGGAGCAGGGAAATCTCTGCCTCTATTATTCTGCAGTCGCAGAGCCAGCTAAAGACGATCTACAAGGATGCCAGCGAGACTATTTTAGGGAATTGTGACAGCATGTTATTCCTTGGCGGGAAGGAGAGCACCACCCTGAAGGAGATTTCAGAGACTTTAGGGCGTGAGACCATTGACTTGTACAATACTTCCGACACCAGGGGGCAGAGCCGCTCTTATGGCATAAATTTTCAAAAGGTCGGAAAGGAACTTATGAGCAGGGATGAGCTTGCAGTCATGGACGGGGATAAATGTATCCTGCAGCTCCGCGGGGTGCGTCCATTTTTGAGCAATAAGTTCGACATCACCAGCCACAAGCGGTATAAGGAACTGTCAGACTATGACAGGAAGAACACCTTTGACGTGGAAGGGTACCTGGAACACAGGCTGAAATTGCGGGTAGATGAGGAGTTTGAATTGATTGAGGTGGAAGAAACCGCAGGGGATACGGAAAATACAGGAAATGCGGCGGAAACAGAAGGATAAGGCGGCATGACAGGGCACTCACTGTACAGGAAACAGCGCCCTTTTTTAATACCGCAAAATAAAATTAATATGAGCAGGGGGTGAGGCAGAATTTTTTTTGCAGACAGGAGGGAGATTATGGCAGGAAACAATGCAAAAAAGGAAAGGGCAGGCACAAAGGGTTTGACTTTTACAGTGGCAGAATGTGGGGAGTTCCACAGCCTTGGGGAATGCCATGAGGGGATCGGTACACTGGAAGAGGCGGTTTCCATCTACCGGAATATCCCGCCGGGGCGTATGAACGGGGTCCCGTCCATTGGGATCAGGATTCATAAGGCGGGGGAGCCGGAAAGTGAGGACTTGGTGCTTGACCTTGTTTCGGGCAGGGCGATCAATACCGGGCTGATCCGCTATGTGCCGGAAGCTGACAGCAATCCTTTCGTGTGGGAGGCGGTACAGGAACTGATAAAAATATTCCCGGAAAAAGAGGTTTTTGACTGAAACATAAAAGACATGACGGTGAAGGGGATGGAAAATGGTAAGGGATAATACTTTTAACCGGATACGCGCGCCTGACAGAGGCGGATGGATAAAGCGTAACTGGATATTGTGTGCTGTAAAAGCAATACAGCATGACAGGCTGCGGCAGGATACCTGCTGCTTTTTTACGGGAGGTGGTTATGGGAGGGATTACATTAGGCTCCCTTTTTGACGGTATAGGGGGCTTCCCTTATGCCGCATCTTTTTATGGCATCTGCACGTTGTGGGCCAGTGAGGTCATGCCGGACTGTGTGTCGGTCACAAGGCGGCATTTCCCGGATATGGAGCATATGGGGGATATTACCTGTCTCCGCGGCGGGAAGCTCCCGCCCGTGGATATTATCACGTTCGGATCACCCTGCCAGGGGCTGTCCATTGCGGGGCAGCGACGGGGGCTTGCCGACGGACGGAGCGGATTGTTTAAAGAGGCGGTAAGAATCATTGATGAAATGAGGGAGGCGACAGATGGGAGATACCCGAAATTTGCATTGTGGGAGAACGTCCCCGGCGCATTTTCATCCGCCGGAGGGCGTGACTTTAGGGCGGTGCTCGAAGCGCTCACAGCGGGCGAAGTTCCAATGCCTTGCTCCGGGAAGTGGGCAAACGCCGGGATGGTGCGAGGCGGAGCAGCTGACCTCGCTTGGTGCGTGTACGATGCCCAATATTTCGGAACAGCACAGCGGCGCAGGCGAGTGTTCCTTGTCACAGATTTTAGAGGAAGGAGCGCCGGGGAAATATTATTTGTCCCCAAAAGCCTGCGGGAGTATTTTGAGGCGGGCGGCACTCCTCGGCAGGGCGTTTCCGCCTTTGGTGGAGATGATCCTGAAAAGGCAGGCGGCGGAGATAACGGAGGACTGACGGGAAACGGTATGCCGGACAAGGAGGTGTACTGCATTGCCGGGAATACCATAGGCCGCAAGCCCGGAAACGGAGGGCATGGCATAGGCTGTCAGAGAGAACTCTCCTATACATTGACAACAGCAGACCGCCATGTGGTGGCAATACCGGAAAACGGACAAAAAATGGCTGGACGGGGGAAAGCTGCGATACTGAGTGACCAGGGCGGGAGTTACCTGGCTGTGGAACATTCCGGGCTTTCCCCGACACTGCGGGGCCAGTCCCATGGCAACCTGCCGGTGGTGGCTTTTGACGGTATGGCGCGCCGCCTTACGCCGCTGGAATGTGAGCGTCTGCAGGGGTTCCCGGACGGGTGGACCAGATACCGGCATGACGGGAAAGAGATTGGGGATACAAGACGCTATGAGATGCTGGGGAACAGCATTGCGGTTCCCTGTGCAGCTTATATCATGCAGGGAATGCGTCAGGTACTTGACGGTACATTTTGAAAAACAACTGAATATGGAACTTAAAACCAGAGGCTTTTCGTATATATGGACGCTTCCCAAAGCGGTTCCGGATACAGAGGCTCTCTTTTTTTATCTCAAAAATAAAATAAAAACTTAAGAAAGGAAAAGAACCCGTATCCTGAGATACACAGTTTGTGGTGAAACGACAAAATAGGGCGTTTCGGGGGTTTGGGTTTCGGAGAAAAATATGGCATTTTTTACTTCAGCGATCACAATCTTACAGACACTGGTAGTTGCCCTTGGCGCTGGCCTTGCGGTGTGGGGTGTCATCAACCTGCTTGAGGGTTATGGGAATGATAATCCGGGTGCAAATGCTCATGTACGGTAAAGAAGCAAGTAACCGAAAACAAGAAATAGACTGCCAGTACCACACTATTCCGAACCAAAGACCAAAAGACAAGCATTATGGAAATGTGCATAACAGGCTATTCCGTCATGGATAACTCTATTCACAGCACATGGAAAAGCTAAAATGCAGCTTTCCCACGTCCTGCAAACAGAGTTACCCACAACTTCATAAGGCAGCCAGTTATACACATTCCCACAAATCCAAACTTATATAAAATCCAAACTTTTCTGAAAACAGCTTGATAATTGGGGATTCTTGCCGGA
>QZDS01000029.1 GCA_009917455.1 bacterium 1xD8-48
CTGACCGTCCCTAATTGGGATATCAATACCAATAAATACTGCCTCAAGGTAGAAAACGGAAACGGGGAGGAGGTTTCCCCGGATGATTATTATAAGATCAGTTTCCATGTTTCCGAAAACAAGGAACACGAAAAGACTGACGCCGTCAGGGAAGCATATGGGAATCTCCACAACGCATACGACCGGAAGTATGAAAACTGGCGGGAATATCTTGAACAGTACAATGCAGTCCTGCGGGAGACAGAGCAGAATTATTTAAAAGAGCTGGAACAGCTCCACCAGAAGCAGTTTGACAGCCTGCCGGAAGAAAAGAAGTATAAGGGCGGGCGCACCGTGGATGAACTGCTGCAGGACATGGCGGATGGGAAAGACTTAAACGATGCGGAATTGGAGTATGTGAAGATTTTTGCCAACCTGAAAGACATGGAAAAAGCGCAGAATAAAGCGGAGCTGAAAAACAGCTTTTCAGATGATTTCGTTAAGGATTTGGAGGGAATGGGCATTTCCCGTGACGACATAGAGGGTATGCGCGTAAGGATTGGGAGCAGCGGGGATGTGTCCGTGGATGGGATAGAGGATAGCGCCGTCCGGGAAAAGGTGAAGAAACTGATAGATGAAAGATACGGTGACCGGATGTACCAGTATTATATAGGGATTGCGGACAGCGTGGGGAACCTGTCCTCCAATACATACCAGTACGCCACGGACGTGCAGGAAGTCCGGCGCTATCTGAAAGGGGTTACGGGGGAGGACATTTCCCTGGAAAATCTTTATCTGACGCCCGATGGGAAGATTGGAGGCCTGCCGGACAAGGCGGCTGATCTGATCAACAAGACAAAGGACAATGCCAGGATAGAACGGATGAAGGATGCGTTGGTTGATATCATAGGGAAAATCAGGATAAGCGGCGACCTGGGGATTCCCGATTTCACTTCACAGTTCCAGTTTGGCAACGGGGCGTTTTCCGTGGAGGATAGTGGTTTTGCAGTGGATATGGGCGCACTGGATGAACGGTTTACACCACAGTCCTCCGACAATATGTATTCTGATATGTATCAATATCAGTTCAGGAAGGTTTTATAAGTGTGTGGCTCCCTGTCATCAATAAGCTACAGCCTGACAAGGCAGGACGGGCATCCCCGGCGTTCCGGCAGATTAGGGAATCAGGGGAGCAGGGGGAGAACGGAAAAAGAATGGGGGATATTTAAGAATGAGTGTTAGTGGAATCGGAAGCGGTGCGGCAAAGGAATATTCCGCCTTATATAGTAATCAGGCGGCTGCATCCCGGCACAGGGCAGGGGAAGTAAAAGTACCTGAAAAGGCTGACAGTGTGGTGAAAACACGCCAAAGGGAGCAGGACATTCCGGTCTATGCGGAGCGGGCATCCCAAAGCGACAGTCTGTCACAGCAGGACAGCGCAACAACATTTCCCATGCCATCTGTTATTGCGAAATATGAAAAATATACGAAGGCCATTGATGAGCATTACGCAAAGGTAAATGAAGAAAATAAAAAATTTGATAATCCGTCAAAGCATATATGGGATAAATACTATAACACAAAATCCCCTTATTATGTGAAGGGGCTGACACAGAGGGAGCGCGAGATATGCGCGGAATCCGAAAGGCGTGTCCTGAACGGGCTTCCGGCGGCAGTGAACAGTTATGACCCGGTGATCCGGAAGAACTTTGGCGGAATCATGAGCGATGAGGAATGGAATGATGAGGTGCGGGGCGGCATGAATGATTCCATCAACCGGCTTTTTGCAGAAAACGGCATTGACATACCGGAAGGGGCAGAACTGCGCCTGCGGGTTGACCCGTATGAGTACAAAATCCATGCAGGCGGTGTGGACGGGGCGCTGGCAAGGCAGATAGAGGAAGTCCTGAACAGGGGAAACAATGGGAGATATCTGTATGAGCATCTGCGCTGGTGCAATCCGGCGAATAACGGGTTTGAGCAGCCCAGGCAGTATTTATATGACATGGCATACCAGGAGAAGGCGGTCATGTGGCATTTTGTAAATGACATGACAGGACTGGATATGAGGGAACTGGAAAACAGGGACGGGGTAATCTATACGCCGGATGGGCGGAACCTGTGGGATGCAGTAACAGAGCAATATAATGAAAAGCGGGCAGCCGGGGAGACAGATGCCCTGCCTATGGAATCCTTGCATAAAGATTATCAGGTATTTGTTAACGAGGGATGGGATAAGGAAGACGGGCGAGGGCTTACTGTCGGCTATAAAAATGGCAGCCTTTATGACATTGATACGGAATACGGATACGGGCCAGGCCAGAGGGAATGGCTGGACGGGCAGATGGCATATACGGAGGAAGTCTTTTCAGGGCTGGGGAACAGGACATATGGGAAGAATGGGACACTGCTGTCCCGGCCGAATCTGGAAGCGATGCAGCAGCTATTGGATTATGCAGTCAGTAATGGGCGTGTTGTGCCTCTTACGAAAGAAGTATTGCACCTTCCCGGCAGGGGAACGCTGCGGGGCGGCCTTGATATAAAGGCGTAGAAGGAAATGAAGCCGACAGACGCATACCGCCAATAAGCCACGGAAGGGCAGGCATCCCTGCCGTCCTGTAGAACAGGAAATTAGGGAGCAGGAGCGGCTCTGAACGACTGAGGGGCCGCAATGATGAAATAGCGGAGGATTGAAAGAAATGGGGATTAACGGAATAGGGACAGCGGGATATCCGCTGACAGGATACACGGCAAGGAAGATGGAAAGAAGTGTGGAGTCCGGAACTGTGGGATTCATGGAAACGGTGGAAGAAAAGGCGGCGCAGGGGAAAGCGGCCGACCAGGATGAGAAAGCCTTTGAGATGGTCGGCCCGAACGCCCCGCAGGAAGTGAAGGATGCGTGGATGGATGCGGCGAAAGAAGTAAATGCGAATGGCATGGGAATCCGGAGCAACGGAATGATGAGCCACATATCGCAGATGATGGTGCAGCGGCTTAATAAACAGCTTAAGGGTGAAACAGAGAATTTTGACATCCTTGGTAACACGGTGGAATCTGCGATTCGGGCAACGAAAAAGGCGCTGTATGACTTGGAGCATCCCAAAGTATATACGCCCAGGAGCATAGAGGTTCAGCAGGCCCGCATCAAAGAAGGAGAATTTTACAGAGCGTTTTTGGAGAAGCTGGAGAAATTATAGGATACATTATGGTACAGAAGACAGGAATACTTCTGATTGCAAGATGGATTACGAACTGTTATCTTTCTATCGGAACAACCGTTTTTCACAGTTTGATACCAGACAGTCCACCCCTGTTTTTGTGTTTTTGATGCCGCTTATAAAGGGGCGATTGGGCGGTGGTTTACTATCATACAGCGCCAGTGGAAGCCTTGCCGGAGGAATGGATGGCACGTTCAGGGAGACAGGGTAAGTGTGTGAAAGGGATGTTAATTTACGTTGCTTGTGGCAACGGACAGTTTGACTTATAATAGTGGCGAAAATCGAAAGGAGGCTATCCCTGATGCTCAATGAAAATATTAAAGCAATCAGAAAATCAAAAGGACTTTCACAACAGGAGCTTGCTGTCAAACTGAACGTGGTGCGACAGACAGTTTCCAAATGGGAGCAAGGACTGTCAGTTCCCGATTCTGATATTTTAATCTCCTTATCGGAAGTGCTTGAAACACCTGTAAGCACGCTGTTGGGAGAAATTGTTACAGAAACGGAAGTTGATACTTTAAAAGCTATTTCAGAAAAGCTGGAGGTGATAAACTTGCAACTGGCACAAAGGAAAACCACAAGAAGAAAAATTATTTATTGGTTGGTTATTTCGTTATGTGCAATCATAGTAATAGTTTTTGCAATCTTATTGGCATTGGAAAGTCCTTACCTGGGGTGGAATTATGGTGACCCCGAAACCGCTGTCCTTGGAGTGGCATTTCACTCATTAGAATGGCTGTTTGTCAGAGTAGCACCGATTATTCTTATTGGTGCAGTTATTGGAATTTTCCTGATACGGAAGAAAGAATAAAACTATGCAAGATGTTATCCGGCAGGTATTGCATCAAACGACTACGGAATTTGAAAAAGCTCACCGCCGCTATGGCTCACCGCCATATGCGGCGGCCTGTCGTTACGATAATTTGTGTTTAATAAAGTTACAGTTAAGTTAATTTACACGATGAAAGCTTTGTTATGAAAAAAATAACTGGAAAATTTGCAGGAGGGGGTGTAAAGTAAAGAGTAAAATCCGTATTGCATTATAAAAAACCGACATTATGGATTATTATAGCAATGGCAGCAGTATTAGTAATATTGGCAGTATGCTTCCTGGCGAGTTCCACAAAAAAGTATCAGATCAGAGTTACAATACCTGCAGGAAGTACAGAACCCGTTTGCTGTTCAGATGAAGAAATCAGTCCGAAGGGTAATACGCTTACCTTTTATGCCGGTGAAGGACTTGAGGATACGGAAATCACATTGTTGCCAACAGAAGTCAGGGAGGAAAATGTTTTGAAAAAGATAGTGATCACTTTTATAGAATGTATATGTTTTTTCCTGGGGTGGGCAATATTGTCAGCAGTGTTGCCGTTGTCCAATTCGGATAATCCTGCCGTATGGAGATTATGGGCAGAAATCACACCGCTGCTGTCGATTATAGCTTTTACGTTCCTTTTTTGGATAATTGAAAAGAAAACTATAAAATTACATCTTTTTAATAATCCGATAAAAGGAGTTTTGACAGGAATGATAACGGGAATTTTGTGGTTAGGATTTCCTGTTGTTATTATGAAGTTGATGAAAGCTATAGGTTTTAGCGGAAAGAATGATATTCCTTTATTTTTTGTGTGGATATTGGCAGCTTTCCTGAATGTTATCATGCAGGAGCTGCTTGTAAGGGGCTGGCTTTATCAGGCGCTGAAACAAAAATATAATATTGCCATTTCCACCATAGTAACCACTGCGTTGTTTACATTATTGCATGGAGGCGCATTTGAGGCGGGCGTGGTTCCGGTAGTAAATGTTCTTACAATGAGTCTGCTTATGACGGTTATCCTGGAATATAGCGGTTCTCTTATAGCGCCAACAATCATGCATTTTATATGGAATGGAATAGGTGCGTTAGTATTAGGCGGCGTGTCGCTGGCAGATGATTATCCGCATTTGCTGAATATGACCTTTTCAGGAAGTAATCTTTTATCTGGTGGGGAATGTAAAATAGAAGGAAGTATTGTTGTTTTGGCAGTTAATGTTATACTGCTTGCAGTGTTTATCGGATTACAGAGAAAAAATAGAAATGACATAGCAGACCATGCATAGCGAAAATGTGTATGCTGCACTTTGCCATCTTCTGTCCGTTTTAACGGCAAAAGAAAATATCATCATGCCCCTGCTTCTGGATAAGAAACAGCCAGATGAAACTTATTTGGCGCTGCTTACAAAGCTGGTTGTCATTACCCGTGACAGCCGAGTGGCACAGATGGCTGACCGGCAGTTTGTGATTGTGGATGGCGTTCTTTCGGAGGCGCCAGCAAAATGAAATTCTACCGTGCCCAGGTTCGGAGGCTCCGGCTGTTTCATGCCCCGCTGCCTCTGCCCCTGCCAGCAGAAGGCGCAGGAGGAACCCTAAGAAATGAAAGCGCCATTAACAAACTGACAATGGGTTGGGAATCTAAAAAATAGGTTCCCAGCTCTTTTTTGTCCTAAATTGTAATTTTTTTGTGAATTTGATTAAAAAAGTCATTTACAAAACGTTATTGGTTATGAGCATTACAATTTTTATTGCTTTGCAGGGATTCACCAATATGCTCAATTCGGCCAGCGGACCTGGTCTGTCTATCGTACATCAACTTGTAGCCAAATTGAATGGAACAATAACAGTAGAAAGCACACCGGGAGAGGGAACCGTTTTTATCCTTTGTTCCACTGGCAGAATGAATCAGCGCTGTTTTTTATGGTGGCAATAGAATTTCTGCCCTGCGGGGATTTTATTTTTTCAGAGATTTGCTTCTTTAAATGCAAGGTTAATGCAAGGTTCGTGCAAGGCTAATGCAAGGTTGGCGTGATAGAATAGCAGACATGAAAAGGAGGTTTCGTAATGAGCAAATATGTAATTGAAACAAAAAATCTTACAAAACAATATGGAACACAAAAAAGTGTTGCCAATCTGAATATCCATGTTCAGAAAGGGCGTATCTATGGTCTGCTTGGCAGAAATGGAGCCGGAAAAACGACGACAATGAAAATGCTGCTTGGACTTACACAACCGACTTCCGGAGAAGTGTCGATTTGGGGAAAGCCTTTGGCGGCAAATGAAAAGAAGTTGCTGCCCCGTATTGGCAGCCTGATTGAATCCCCCGGGTTTTATCCTAATCTTACTGCTACGGAAAACCTGCGTATTTTTGCTACCCTGCGGGGTGTGCCGAACCGCAACGCAATTAAAAACGCACTTGATCTGGTTGGTCTGCCTTACAAAGACAAGAAGCTGTTTTCCCAATATTCACTTGGCATGAAACAGCGGCTGGCGATTGCCCTTGCCATTATGCATGACCCGGAACTTTTGATTTTGGACGAACCGATTAACGGTCTTGACCCGATTGGAATCGCAGAAGTCCGTTCCTTTATCCGTGACCTCTGCAATGAGCGTGGAAAAACAATATTGATTTCCAGCCATATCCTTTCCGAAATTGCGCTTTTGGCAGACGATATAGGCATTATCGACCACGGTACATTGCTGGAAGAAGAAAGTCTTGCAGAACTGGAAGCAAAGAGCAGCAGGCATATCCGCTTTACTGTTTCGGATACGGCACAGGCGGCAAGAATTTTAGAACGTATCTTCCATGAGAGCCAGTTTACCATACAGGACGACCACAATATACAGGTGCATAACCTTGATTTGCCAACAGGAAAAATTGTTACTGCTTTTGTGGAAAATGGCCTGGAAGTATCGGAAGCCCATACTTGTGAAGAAAGCCTTGAAGATTACTTCAAACGTGTAACAGGGGGTGAGGGGATTGCTTAAACTTGTTATTTGTGAGTTTTCAAAACTAAAGCGGAAAAAATTTATATGGTTGGTTGTCCTTTCAGCGTTTCTGTTTCCTGTGCCGCTGACAGCAATGATGACAATGCCGCAGACAGCAGGACAATACGACAGCAAAGCAGAGATTTTCAATGATTATTTTCAGTTTGTCATGGGATATGGGGTAGAGCTGCTTTTGCCATGCATGATTGGGGTGCTTGCCG
Source organism: bacterium 1xD8-48 (assembly GCA_009917455.1). Classification (GTDB taxonomy): domain Bacteria; phylum Bacillota; class Clostridia; order Lachnospirales; family Lachnospiraceae; genus Suilimivivens. The sequence goes on from QZDS01000029.1 coordinate 7,221, forward strand.
CCATGCTCTTTTTTATGGAACGGGATAACGATACATTTAAAAACCTGCGTACTATTCCCATCACAAGCACACAGATGATTCTGGCAAAAATAATTGTCCTGTTCTTTTTTGGGATTATTTTCAGTCTGACATCGGTTCTTATAACAATCCTGTGCGGTGGACTGATCGCAGAAGTAAACAGCATTGTTTATCGATTATTTTTTGCGTTGGAAATGGGAATTTTTATTACAGCCGGAACGCTGCCGTTAATCGTTCTTGTGGTTTTCTTTAGTAAGAACTATGTATTTTCGGTTTTATTATGTGTCTTTTATAGTGTCCTGAGCCTGACAGCCGAATCCTCTTTTGGCGCACTGCCCAAAGTGATGTGCTGGCTGATGCCTATTCCGCTTACAACCCTGTGGAGCGCAGGTAATTTAATCGCACATGGCGCTATGGACGGTGTGGGAATGCTGGAAAATTTAATTCCGACTACATTTCAGACAATCATTATTTTAGCCGTTATCGCTTTGCTTTCAGTAATAGTGATTGATTATATGTATAAAAAGAGAGGGGATGAATGATATGTTTCGCATGGTTAAGACCGAAATATGGAAATTAAAGCGGTATCATATGATATGGGCAGGTGTTTTCCTAATGCTGCTCTCCGTTGTATTAACGCTTTTTTCCACAACCGCATTGGACGGAACGGTTTGGACATTTTCTTTTTTTACAGAACAGGTAATCAAAAATAATGCCACAACGATTTTCCCTATGTGCATTGCCCTCATTGCCGGATATATCATAGAAAGGGAAGGGAAAGACGATACGCTGAAAAGTATTATGACTATTCCTGTTCCTTATAGCAGCCTGTTATGGGGGAAGCTGCTTGTATGTGCGCTGCTGTCTTTGTTTTTTGGGCTGGTAAGTGCGGCATTTACGGTAATTGCCAATTTGTTGATGGGATTTCCGGGAATTTCTGTAACATCAGTATTACAGACATTTATTCAGATTATTCTCAACTGTCTGTTTTTGTATATTGCAGTCATGCCTGTAATTGTATTTGCCGCCCGTATACCAAACGGACATATGACTGGAACAATTATTGCCTTTGTTTATGGCTATGGCGGTATGTTTGCTTCCGGAAATGTTACATTAGCAAATATTTATCCGGTTACTGCAAGTTTAGGTTTAATCAGTTACAGAAGCTACGATCCGGCTGTACATTGGAATGTGTTAATCTGTCTGATTAGTATGATTGTCGTATTGATGATTACTGCTGTTTTCGTATTCACGGCAAAAGGAAACGTGCCAGTCAAGGCAGCGAAAAAACACAAAAAAACAATAACAAAAAAAGGTTGGTAAGCGGAGGATACAGGAATGAAGAAAAAATTATCTATCGGGATTGCGGTAGTTGTAATAATTGTTGTAGGTTTTATTGGTTTTTGTATGTGGTTTCTTTCGGGAACTGGCAGCACATACTACTATTCACAGATTGATAACAGTAAAATAGAACAGACCAAATCAAAAGGCGGTGTAATTAACTTTAGTGGAAGTATGGATTACTCATACACTTTATTTTCTTACGATGAGAATGGAAAAGGAAAAGACATTACATTCGGAACATCAAAGGAATTGAAAGAGGGAGCTTTTATCCGTTTAACGGTAATGCCGATTCGGGGTGTTCTTGAATGGAAAGAGGTGCAATATGATGAACTTCCTGCCGTTGTGCAAAGCAATTATACAGCACCAACGAATGAGTAAGGGCGGTTATGGATTTGGAGCTGAAAATAACAGAAAGGTTGATGATTCAGCCGGAAATACGGCACTCATAAGCGATTTTTCACTGAAAGGGGATCGGACATATGGGGATGATTGTTATACCGGGACTTATACTCCAGATTATAAGGATTTTTCTAAAACAGAATATCTCTTTGGAGGAACTTCTATCAAGCGTGAAAATGGCAAAGATATTTCTGTTTCCTGCGACTTGGAGATTACCGGGGGAACGGCGCAGGTGTTTTGGATTTCTGGCAGTGATGAGCCGGTAATCCTGCTTGAAGCAACTGACAGCTATTCAGAAACAATAACATTGCCGGAAGGCGGGAACTATATTGGCATTACTGGAAATAATTTTACGGTGGCTTTGGAAAACAAAGCTGCCGTTTTTTTGGAAAATTAAAATGGAATGGGTTAAATCAGGAGGCCAATAATGGGAAAGAGGAAATTAAAAATATCGCTCCATAGAATAAGGGAAACAAAAAATTACGGATGGTTTTACATATCAGGGTGTACCGCAAGGAAGAAAGAAACTTTAAGTTGCCGCTGATTTTTCCGAGCGTGTAGTTGTATTCCCGCAGGTCTGAATAGTCAATGAAAAGGGCTGGACGATTATGATCCGGCTGTCACCCTTGAGTTCCTCCGGATGGTTGAAAAACGTTACCGGGAGGGTGGCACATGAGAACATTTGATTATATTCGCCTTGCAGACCAGACATGGGATATGGATATACGTCAGGCTTTATATATCAGGCAGAAGCCTGTTGAACTTGAACGTCTGGTTGAGATTGCAAAAATTCAGGGCACAGAGACCTTTTGAAAAGAGCAGAGCGCACCGTATGATACACTGGATGCAGTGGAGCGGTTATGTATGAGCAGGCAATTGCGAGTGAGAAGGTGGACTCTCTTATATTGATTCCTGTTTTTATATGTGATTTTTTGTGCATTCATCCATTTAATGACGGAAATGTAACATTGAGACACCAGCAGAAAGCGACGTAACAGCGGCAAACTGTTTTGTAGATAATATTGAATAGCGTATATACCAAAGGACATTTCAACTTTTGTTTAGGTGGATGTCCTTTTATATTTTTTTAAGGAATAGAATTATTGACAATGCGCATAATACGCATCATAATATAATTAAATTAAGGGAAAGGAGAGATGCCATGGATGGATAAGGAGGTATTGGATGAGATTTAGAGAAATTGAAAGTATGATATTAGAAAACGGTTGGTATCAAGTAAAGCAAAAAGGTTCACACCACCAATACAAACACCCGACTAAGCTTGGAAAAGTTACAATTCCAGAACATGGAGGGGATTTGAATCCTGATACAGTGAAATCAATTATGAAACAAGCAGGGCTTTAAGCCCCATTTGCTCAATTTGTATAAACGGAGGTGAATATATTGAAATTAATTTATCCGGCTGTATTTAAGCCTTTTACAGATCAAAGCGGAGGATATGTGGTAGAATTTCCAGACTTACCCGGTTGTGTAACAGAGGGAAAAGACTTGGAACAGGCTATTGAAATGGGGATTGACGCAGCCAGTGGCTGGATATTAGGAGAACTTGAAGATGGAGAGAAAATTCCACATGCCTCTGACTATTCAGAAATAACTGTTGAAAATGGGTGTATGATAAATATGCTATTATTAGACATTGACGCTTATGAAGAAAAATATGGTGAAAAAGCTGTAAGGAAAAACCTTACTATTCCTGCATGGCTGAATACTTTTGCCGAAAAAAATAATATCAATTTCTCTAAACTTTTACAAGATACCTTATTCTCAATGGCACAAGCAAAATAAATACAGGGAGCTGCCCATAGGGCAGCTTCCTTTTGGGATTCCCATCGTGGTATTGCCTGACAGAAATGGAAGAATGAGCCGATTGCTTACCTTGCTTCTTTTATATAAGAATGGGTATAGTGCTGGTAAATATATAAGGCGCTGAGTGTGCCGGCCATGTTACACCTGTGCGTAAGCATTCTACTGAAGATAAGTGTTTCAAATTTTATGGGATACTTAAAGGGGAAAAGTACGCTAATGATATATGACAGGCATCCGGAACAGCAGAGTAAATGGAATAAAGCATTCCGGGCAAGAGGGTATTATGTAGCAACGGCAGGAAATGTAACAGAGGACGGCGCGTTCAGGGAGATGTAATGAAAGGGGAACAATGAAAAGGCTGGAACTGTCTGGCTGACACTAAAAGCATTGGAGAAGCCGATTGACGGCAGAATAAAACAAGGGAGAGAAATCGGAGATGAAATTGTTTATCATTGAGGACGAAGTTCCTATTCGGAAAGAGTTAACACATTTTTTTGAAAAATATGGTTTTCAATGTGAGAGCAGCGACAATTTTCATGATATAGCACAGCTTGCGCTTGCCTCCGGAGCAGACCTGATTCTGTTGGACATCAATCTGCCTTATCAGGACGGATTCCAGGTGTGCCGGGAAATCCGGCAAAGCTCCCATGTTCCTGTTATTGTGCTTACCAGCAGGAACACAGACTTTGACGAATTGATGAGCCTGAATATCGGTGCGGATGATTTTGTATCCAAGCCATACAATGCACAGGTGCTGCTGGCACGGATACAGAAACTTCTTTCAAGGGCTGGCGAAGCACAGGACAGCGTGGTGCTTACCCATAAGGGGCTGACTTTGAATTTATTAAAGGCGGAGATCAGCCATAACGGCCAGAATAAGAAACTTACAAAGAATGAAATGGGAATTTTGCGCCTGCTGATGGTAAACAAAGGGAATATCATTCCACGGGATGCCATTATTGATGACCTATGGCAGAGCGAAGAATTCATTGATGAAAATACGCTTAATGTAAATATTGTCCGTCTGCGGAAGACACTGGCAGAAATCGGGCTTCCTGATTATCTGGAAACAAAGCGTGGATTGGGGTATCTTGTATGAAAGTGAAGGATTATGCGGCAGACCACATTTTTTCTTTCCTTTGCCTGTCAGTGTCAGGGCTGCTTGTTTTTGCGCTGCTCTGGCTGATCGAAACACCAATGGTTTTTATCCTCTTTGTGGAAAGCATTCTGTTTATGGCTTTTGTATGCGCTTTTCTATATGGTTACTGGCGCAGGAGGAACTATTATAACCAGTTATGGGAAATTCTGGACAGGCTGGAGGAAAAAACGCTGATTGGGGAAATCCTTGTCCGCCCCGATTTTTTAGACGGACAGATATTGGATGAGATACTCAGACGTTGTAACAAGTACCAGAATGACCGGCTGGCGGATGCGGAACAAAACAGCCAGGAATACCGGGAATACCTTGATTCATGGGTACATGAGATTAAGACGCCGATTACCTCTGCCCGCCTGATTGTTGAGAACCATATAAATCCCGCTACCCTGCGGATTGATGACGAACTGCGCAGGATAGATGGGTTTGTGGAACAGGTATTATATTATGCCCGCTCTGCGGCAGTGGAGAAAGACTTCAAGGTGGAAAAGACAACATTGCAGGCTCTTGTAAATTCTGCTCTGAAGACTTACTCAAAGCCGCTGATTCAGGCGGGAGGCAGGCCGGTTTTTTGCGGACTGGACATTCCTGTCTGTGCAGATACGAAAAGCTGCTCTTTTATCATCGGCCAGATTATTTCCAATTCGATCAAGTACCGTACTGAGAATCTGCAGGTCTCATTTTCGGCATATGAGGAGCAGAATGCTGTCCGGCTGATTGTTTCGGACAATGGGATTGGCATTTCCCCTGCGGATTTGCCACGCGTTTTTGATAAAGGTTTCACCGGGGATAACGGACGCCGCTACTCCAGGTCCACAGGAATCGGCCTGTACCTTTGCAAAAAACTCTGCGGTAAAATGAACATTGGCATTACCATCCAAAGTGAATTGGGGCAGGGGACGGCAGTCGCCCTGTCTTTCCCACGGGAAAGCTACTTACAGGAGGCGGGATTATGACCCGCCTTTTTGCGTAACATAAAGATGTCTGGCGAAGCCTGGCATCCGTTGTTTCCTTACATTTTGGTAATGAAAATGTAATCTAAAATAATGGCAGGCTTCCAGGCGGTATGGTAGATTAGGGGTGCAATAGGGATTACCCTTTTGGAAAGGAGACAAACATACGATGAACGATGCAATATTACAGGTGGATGATATCCAAAAGTATTACGGCAACAAGGGAAGCCTGACAAAAGCCGTAGACCATATTTCCTTTCAGGTCTGCAAAGGTGAGTTTCTGGGCATTATGGGGGCGTCCGGTTCCGGAAAGACGACGCTCCTTAACTGTATCTCCACGATCGATACGGTGACAAGCGGGCATATTTTTGTAGACGGAAGGGACATCACCGCCTTGCACGGCTCACAGCTTGCGGATTTCCGCGGGAAGAAGCTGGGCTTCATTTTTCAGGACTTTAACCTTCTGGACACGCTGAACGCTTATGAAAATATCTCCCTCTCGTTATCTATCGCAGGGGTAAAGCCGGCGGAGATCAGGAGGAAAGTGGGCCGGATTTCAGAAGCACTTGGAATCTGTGAGGTGCTGGATAAATACCCCTACCAGATGTCAGGCGGACAGCAGCAGCGAGTAGCGGCGGCAAGGGCAATGGCGACAGACCCCGCAATGGTTCTGGCCGATGAACCCACCGGCGCCTTGGATTCCAATTCCTCCCGGATGCTGCTCAATATGCTGGCGGAGCTGAATGAACGCCTTGACGCAACGATTCTCATGGTGACACATGACGCCTTTTCTGCAAGCTACTGCCGCCGCATCCTGTTTATAAAGGATGGGAAAATCTTTAACGAGCTGAACCGCGGCGCAGGCAGCCGGAAAGATTTTTTTACAAAGATTCTGGAGGTGGTTTCCGTTTTGGGAGGTGAGCAGAATGACCTCTTGTAAACTGATCATGAAAAATGTGGGGAAAAATATCCGGGATTACCTGATCTACTTTTTGACCCTTATGATTTCGGTGAGCGTTTTTTACGCATTTAATTCTATTTCAGACCAGCCGGCTTTTTCAGAAATGGGCATGACAAAGACGCTTCTTTATGACCAGCTCGGCATCCTGCTTTCTACCCTGACGGTGCTGATCGCTGTTGTCCTTGCGTTCCTGATCATTTATGCGAACTTATTTTTATTAAAGCGGAGGAAAAAAGAACTGGGCATCTATATGGTGCTTGGCATGAAAAAGGGCCGTATTTCCCGGATATTCGCAGGGGAAACGCTATGTGTCGGGATGCTTGCACTGGTGACGGGCTTATGCCTTGGCTTTATGCTGTCACAGGGAATTTCCCTGGTCGCTCTAAAACTGTTTGCCATTGAGATTTCAAAGTTCCGGCTTGTCTTTTCAATGGGAGCCTTTCGGAAGACTGCCTTCTGTTTTGTGGTCATTTTCCTGCTTGTCATGGTCTTTAATGTACGGTCTGTTTCCAGTGTGCAGCTGATTGACCTTTTGACAGCCGGCAGAAAAAATGAAACGTCACAGGGCCGGAGCCGCTTTTTGCCCGTGCTGCTGTTCTTTGTTTCCCTGGTCTGTATTCTGTCTGCCGGGGCGATATTCCACAAAAACGGTATTTTACCCTCACGGGAGAACCGCTCTTTTCAGACGGCTGGAATCCTGCTTGTAACAGGGACATTCCTCTTTTTCTATTCCCTGTCTAACGTGCTTGTCCGGGTACTCCGGGCAAACAGCAATGTTTATCTTAAGGGGCTGAATACATTCCTTGTCTGCCAGATTAGCAGTAAGATCCGCACGAACGTCTTTTTATTGACGATTGTCTGCGGACTGCTCACAGTAACGATATGTGCGGTATCGGTTGGCGTAAGTACCGCGCTTGCCATGAATGGGCTGTCAAAATCTGCCACGCCCTATGACCTGAATGTGCTGTCAAATGTCAGTTTGGATGGGGACGGCAGCATTTCAGAATACCTTGCATCTAAAGATGCAGACTTATCCGGCTATGCGGAGAACATGGAGCAGATCAGCATTTATGAGGCAGATTTTACTTATGGCAGTTTATTCGCAGGCCAGGATGTTAAGCTGTGGCCTATTGATGAAGGAATTCTGGACAGCGGTGTATCTGTGCTGGGTGTTTCGGATTTTAACCGTGCCCTGGCAATGCAGGGGAAAGAGCCCGTCACGCTGGCAGAAAATCAGTATCTGCTGAACTGCAATTACAAGGGAACTTTTCAGTATGTAGAAAAAGCGCTGGAAAACCATGCAGATTTCGTGCTGGCCGGAATTCCTTTGCAACGGGCGTCTGATACGGTTTTGGAGGAGACCTGTTTTATGACTTCTGTCGGGAACAATGACCGGGGGACGCTGATTGTCCCGGATGCAGTTGCCCACAGCCTTACGAAAGATGTCAATGTACTTCTGGTGCAATACAGGTCAGATGCTGATTCGGATGCGGTCCTGCAGAAAATGATCCCGATTGGGCTGGATGATACCCACGGCTACCGTTATGCGGAAAAGAACATGATGTACGATATGTTCTATGGGTTAAATGCACTGGTTTCATTCCTTTGCTGTTATATCGGCCTGATATTTTTGCTGATCTGCGCCGCACTGCTGGCTTTGAAGCAGCTTACAGAGACAACGGATAACATTTACCGCTATGGATTGCTCCAAAAGCTGGGGGCGGGAAAGAAACAGGTTAACCATACCCTGCTATTACAGACAGCTATTTTCTTTGCAGCCCCGCTTGCTGTCGCCGGTATTTATTCTGCTGTCCTGATGGGGAAAGCAATGGAGATTGTAGAGGAATTTATGAATATCCATATTTCAACCAATATGGTTTTCACGGTTATGATATTCCTTATGGTGTATGGAAGCTATTTTATCGCCACCTGTCTGTCCTGTAAACGGATGGTAGCAGAACATCATAATAAACGAATGGAAGAGTAAAGGATATGGCGGCCAGTTCCGCCTGTGATTGCAAAAGGTGTTGATGAGAATGGAGGACTTACATCACTTCCACCGGAAACAGATATGATGGGATTGAACGATAGGACAGATTTAACACTGTTTAAAGAATGTGGTTCCGGTTGAATTGTGTCCGGCCTTATTTTGTATGTGTTTGTCCTGTTTTCGCTGCCAGGGGATTTGACTGGAAGCAGAGCCTGTGATAAAATCGGAGCGCAGAGGAGGCTGCAATGGCTGGAAATGGTTCCAGGATACTCCAATGCATTAAGGAAGAACGGCAGAAAAGCGGGGGTGATCAAATGAGCTTGAAAGAAAAACTGGAAAATGTGATGGCACAGGCGGTGGAGGACTGCGAGATAGCAGGCATGAATCTGCTGGCGGAAAAGGACGGAGAGGAAATCTGTTATTGTCAGGCGGGAATGGCGGATAGAGAAAAGGGTATTCCAATGGAGAGGGATACCATTTTAAGGCTGTATTCCCAGAGCAAACCGATAACTGCAGCAGCGGCAATGATTTTGATGGAAAGAGGAATACTGGATTTGGACCAGCCGGTTTCTGATTTTCTGCCGGCCTTTGCAAAGCAGTCTTACTTTGCAAAGCAGGAAGGCATCGGGGAAGAGGCAGCGGGCGGTTTGAAGAAGGAGACGAAAGGCAGTGAAGCCGTATCTTCTATGGAAGTGAAGCCGGTTATGCAGCCTATGCGGGTATATGACCTTCTGCGGATGACGTCGGGGCTTGTTTATCCTGACGAGACGACTGCGGCGGGACGTCAGGCAGCAGTTGTTTTTGAGGAGATGGACAGGCGGCTTTATGCAAAGGACGCAATGACCACGAGGGAAGTGGCGGACAAACTGGCCGGATGCACTCTGGCCTTTGAACCGGGCTGCTCCTGGCGCTACGGCACGTCGGCGGATGTGCTGGGAGCGGTTATCGAGGCGGCCTGCGGGCAAAGCTTTGGTGAGTTTCTCAAAAAGGAGCTATTTGACCCTCTTGGAATGAAAGATACGGCTTTCTGGGTGCCCCGGGAAAAGCAGGATCGTCTGGCGGAAACCTATGAGACCGTTGTGGAAAACGGAAAAAAGACGCTGCTGCGGTATGAGGGGAATAATCTGGCTGTCTGTAACCGGATGAAGAATCCGCCGGCCTTTGAATCCGGCGGCGCGGGCCTGTCTGCCACGCTGGACGATTATATGCGCTTTGCCCGTATGCTTTTGCAGGAAGGCACGCTGGACGGCGCCCGGATTCTGAAACCGGCGACGGTCCGGTATATGACGGGGGCGGAGCTGATGGAATACCAGCAGAGCGCTTTCAATCACTGGATTGGATTAGAGGGATTCAGTTATGGAAATCTCATGCGGATTTGTAAAAGACCGATGCAGGCGGGAATTTTTGCCGCCGAGGGCGAGTATGGATGGGACGGCTGGCTGGGCACCTATTTTGCCAATTTCCCGAAAGAGAAGCTGACGATTCTGATGGGAATCCAGAAAAGGGATGCGGGAACCTTTGCCCTTACAAGGAAGCTGAGGAACCTGTTGGTGGCTGAGGTGCTGTAAAATGAGAGGGGAAGGGCTGCGATCATTCCATGTACAATGCCAAAACTTCCCTGAGCCGCAAGACGCACCCTCACCGGTGCACCCGCCATATTTCAATCCCCGGAAGGCTTTTCCGTACGCAGACTCTGACGGTATCACCGGGCTTTACGGATTTGTACAGGCTGCTCGAAACGTCCATTTTCTGCTCTTTGTCCCGCCAGACAACAATGATATCGTAGCTTGTGGTGTGGGAACCCCGGTAGGAGTCCTTGTCAAGAACGATAACGGTATCGTGAACCGGCTTACCGGAAGTCACATAGCATGCGACGGGCAGCAGGAAAAAGGAGAGAAAAAACAGCGCCGCTGCGAGACCGACCAGCAAAAGCGGGTGTTCTTTTATTCTGCGGAGCCGGAGCATGACAAGGCAGGGAATCAGCAGAATAAAGAGCAGAACTGCCGATGCGAAAATCCACGTATTTTCTTCCATATTTGTGGTGGTTACAAAGCGCAGGGAGAAAAGCAGACTGATGAAGCAGGCCGCCATGGGAAAAGGAATATGGTATTCGTCGCAGTTTTTGGCCTTTTCCAGCGTCAGCCTGGGGTAGAAAAAAAGGAACACGAAATAAGGAAACAGTAAAGTCAGAATAAATACGGCCAGTCTCCCCTTAAGGGGAAGAAAAACAGCCGACAGGGAAAGGATTATCAAAGCGATATGTACGGCGCGGATAATCCTTTTTTGCTTACCGACCGCTTCGGCGGAGTATCTGGCGCGAAGATAAGCATCCTTGTCCGTGAGATTCAGACGCTTATTTTTGCGGGCAGCGGGCCGGGCGGACATGCCGGAAGCGGCGTCGGGAGAGGAGGCGTAAGGGATGTCCGCGCGCTCTCCGTAAGCAGAACGGGCGGGGATAATTTTTACGTATTTTTCATCCAGAAGGCAGAGGGCTTCGTAAAAAGCAGGCATATTGTTTTCAAAAACGGCCAGCTTTCTGTCGTCGTAGCCGTATATAATGAATTTTTCCCTTTTCTGGACAACAGACCGGATTTCGGAGTAGGAAAAGCGCCGTGTCCGCCCGAAAGGCGGCGTGTAAGTGGCATAATTGTCGTAAAAAACCAGCTGCCGCCGGATACAGTAAACGGTCAGCAAAAGGCCAGGTAAGGTAAAGCCGCCGAAAATCAGCGCGCAGAGGATAAGGGATTCCATATCGTTTTTCCCGAGATAAGAGGCGACGGATAAAACGAGGCAGGCCGCAAAGAAAAGGGTGCAGAGAATGCTGATAATGAGAATAATTATGCTGTCCTTTACGATTAACGGTTTTTTCATAAAGCTGCCTCCTGCGCCATGGCACGTGAATCTGTCTGTTGCCGCTTATTATACAATGACGGGCCGGGGCATGCAAGCGGGAGGGAGAAAACCATAATTTCCAGAAATTGATTTGGCAGGAATCGTGCAAAAATATTGACATTTTTACAAAAAAATGCTACCTTTAGCTGTGGAGAATTGCCAGTTGGATAAAGGGGTAACGAAGAAAGCCATGGAAGAACAGCAAGGGAAGGATATACATATTTCAGAAAGCAGCAGAAAGTAGAAGTATGTGCTCTTTTGGCTGCTTTTCTTTCGTATCCGCAGAAGGCAAAATCCCTGCGTGGCAGCCCCTGAAGCGCCCGGACGATCGTTTCTGGCAGTCTGTAAGCCGCTGATGCGGTGTGCCGACTGTGCGGCATGGAGGTTATATGGAACAGAGCAGTTGCGGTATGTTTTTTGTGGAAGACGCATTGGAAATGATTCTCATGTTTGATGAAACGGGGCGGATTACCTGTGCCAATGCCGAGGCGAGGAAAAACCTGGAATACGGGGATGGCTTGCCAGGAAAAAATATCAGCGAGATTTTTCCTGATACTTTTACATTTTCAGGCGGAAAGCTTGAGGAGAATCATATCTTTGACAGAAAGACTCATAAGCTTGTGGCATACCGCAAAAATTTTACGTGTTTTCCGGCGGAGGCCAGGGTCGTTGAAAATGCCGCCCGGCCAGGTTCCTATGTGTGTATGGCGAATGTGACGCTGGAAAAGGAATATTTAAGCCGGAAAAACACCCAGGTAAAGCAGGAAGCGGAGAAAGCGCTTAAGGTAAAATCCGAGTTTGTTGCAAATGTGACTCATGAACTGCGGACGCCGGTAAACGGGATAGCAGGTCATGTAAAGGATCTGATTGGCATGGAAACGGACGACGCAAAGCTGAAAACCTTAAGGGTGATTGAACACTGCTGCGACGACATGAACAAGCTGATTAACAACATTCTGGATTTTTCCAAGCTGGAGGCCGGGAAGTTTGCGTTAGAGGAGCGCAGGTTCTGCGTCAGGGATATGTTGGACTATGTGAAGGGCAATCATATCGGCAAAATCACGGAAAAGGGACTGGAATTTTTTATGACGGTTTCGCCGAAGGTGCCTGAATATATTATCGGAGATGAACTCCGCATTGCACAGATACTAAACAATCTGTTATCAAACGCCCTCAAATTCACCTCTGTGGGCAAGATTACCGTCCAGGTACTTAAGACAGCGCAGGTCAATGACAGAGAGGAGCTTTTTTTCCTTGTAATCGATTCCGGTATCGGCATTGAACCGCAGGACAAAGATAAGCTGTTTCAGAGCTTTTCACAGGTGGACGCTTCTATTTCCCGGAAATACGGCGGCACAGGGCTTGGGCTTAATATTTGCAGGCAGCTTGCGGAGTTGATGGGCGGAAGCATAGGGGTGGAGAGCGAAAAGGGCAGGGGAAGCGCTTTTTCTTTCTCCGTATGGGTCGGTCATTGTGAAGATGAAACAAAAGACGCCCAGGGAGCCGGCAACAGCGCCGCTGCTTCGGATACGCCGCTTTCTTTTTCCGAATGGCAGGAGGAAGAGGGCAGAGACGCCATAAAAATTTTCGGTACTCCTGAAAATAAGGAGGCTCTTACAAAAAATCTGTCAAAACTGGTTTTGTGTGTGGAAATGGACAACTGGGAAAAGGCGGAGATGTTTATGGAAACCATCAGGCAGCTTTCGGAGGGCGCTCCACGGGAGGCGGCAAGAGCGGTTCTGCGGCTCAAGATGGCTGTTCAGAAAGAAAATTATGACAAGGCGGCCGCCGGAATTGAGGAGCTTGAGGCTTTCCTTCAAAGCTAATTTTAAGACCGGCCTTCGGCGGCAAAGAGGACTCGTTATGGGATATGGGGAAAAGCGCGCGGGTAAGGCGACAGTCCTTATCGTGGATGATGTGGAAATCAACAGGATTATCCTTGGAGAAATCATCAAAAACATGGGCTGCGACTTCGTGTTGGCAAAGAGCGGCGAGGAGGCTCTTTTGAGGGTCAGGGAACGGCTTCCGATGCTGGTTCTGACGGATATTTCAATGCCTGGAATTGACGGATACGAACTGTGCCGGATTTTGAAGGACAGTGAGGAAACCAGAGATATTCCGATTATTTTTATCTCGGCTTTTGATGAGACGCAGAACATTGTGCAGGGCTTTTCGATTGGCGGGGAGGATTATATTACCAAACCCTTTATTCCCGAGGAGGTGGAGGCCAGGGTGGGCGTGCATTTGCGTCTCTATGAGATGGCCAGGCAGCTTCGGGGAATGAACAGGCGGCTCCAGATTTCCGTAAACGAACAGCTTTTGCAGATGGAGCAGGAAAAGAAAAATTTCCTGTATGCCCTGGCGGATGTGGCGGCGCAGAATACCTCATATAATAAGAAGGATATGGAACGGCTGCAGAAAAACTGCCGGACGCTTGCGCAGGGGATGCAGTTTTCACCTTTATTTGAAGAAAAAATTTCAGATACTTACATAGATACTATAGAACTGGCGGCTCCTCTTTGCGATATCGGAAATATCGGAATCCCTGGGGAGATTTTATCAAAAGAGGGGGATTTGACAAAGGAAGAGGCGGCTGTGGCCAGAAATCATACAAACATAGGCGCAAAGCTGCTCAAGGATATTCACGGCAGCAGCGATTATAACGATTTTATCAGAATATCCATGGATATTGCGCATTACCACCATGAAAACTGGGACGGAAGCGGATATCCGGAGGGACTTAAAGGAGAGGAAATTCCTCTCGCCGCGCAGATTGTACATATAATGAGCAGATTTTGCGCACTGACAGGAAGAGAAAAACAAAACAGGGAAGAAGCCCTTGCCGTTATGAGGCAGGAGGCGGGTAAAATTTTTGGCCCTGACATTTTTGAAATATGCTGCAGGATATCGCGTCAGTTATTGGACTAAATACATTTTGAAGTGAAGGGGGATGAGATTTTTGATAACTGATGAGGAGTTTAGAAGAATATCAACTTACATGAAACAAAATTACGGCATTGACCTTACACAAAAAAAGGTGATTGTCAACGGACGGCTGCAGAAGCACATGAAAACAGGCGGCTGGAAAACCGTAAACGAGTTTATGGACGCCGTGGAGAGGGACCGCTCGGGCGTTGAGGAAAAAATGCTGGTGAACCTGCTGACCACAAACCACACGTATTTTATGCGGGAGTTTGAGCATTTTAATTATTTTAAAAGTACGGTGCTTCCCTGGCTGAAAATGAAGGAAAATGCAAAAAAAGAGCTGCGTATCTGGTGCGGCGCCGCTTCCACGGGAGAAGAGCCGTATATGATTGCTATGGTTCTTGCAGATTTCTTCGGAATAGAATATAATAAATGGGACACCAAAATACTGGCTACGGATATTTCGACCAAGGTACTCCGGCAGGCCATGGCGGGGGTTTACGCCGCGGAGCAGCTCCAGAAGGTTCCCGATGCCTGGAAAAAGAAGTTTTTCAAGGAAGTTGCGGGCGGCAGTCAGTATCAGGTAAAGCAGGAATTGAAAGAAGAGGTGATTTACCGCCAGTTCAATCTGATGGACCCTTTCCCTTTCAGAAAAAAAATGCATACTATATTTTTACGCAATGTTATGATATATTTTGATGAGAAGACTAAAGCGGGGCTGGTTCAGAAGGTATATGACGCATTGGAGCCGGGCGGGTATCTGTTTATAGGAACAACGGAGACGTTGGACAGGAGCAATACGCCGTTCCAGATTATCCAGCCGTCAATATTCAGAAAGAATGAAAGGTAGGGGAGGTATGAATCCAATCAGGGTTTTGGTAGTGGATGATTCGGCTGTTTTCAGAGGGCTGCTTATCCAGAATTTGCGCAAGGACCCCTCCATACAGATAGTGGGGGAGGCGAAGGACGCTTTTGAGGCGAGAGATAAAATTATCGAATGCAAGCCGGATGTAATGACGCTTGACGTGGAACTTCCGCGGATGAACGGAATCGAGTTCCTTCGCAAACTGATGCCCCAGTATCCGCTCCGGGTGGTGGTAATCAGTTCTCTGAGCGATAAGGTATTCGACGCCATGCAGGCGGGAGCCGTGGATTTTGTGGCAAAACCGGCAATTACAAGTCCGCGTCAGTATGAGGACTGGGTAAAGAACGAGTTTCTGGTAAAAATTAAGATTGCTGCTGCTGCGCAGCTTGGCAATGTCAGAATGAAATCGCTGACCCAGCCGGAACACCGTCTTTCCGTTCAGAATAATAACCATATCGTTGCAATCGGCGCGTCAACAGGCGGCACGGAAGCAATTCTTGAGGTGGTGAAAGGGTACGGCACGGATATTCCGGGAATCGTGGTGGTGCAGCATATGCCGCCGGGATTTACGGCAATGTACGCAAAGCGTGTGAACGATATCTGCCGTATACAGGTAAAGGAAGCGGAAACCGGAGACCGGGTACTGCCGGGCCATATGCTGATAGCCCCTGGCGGCGACAGGCACATGCGGCTGGTTAAGGTAAACGGGAATTATCAGGTGGAATGTAAGCAGGGGCCCAGGGTGAACGGACACTGTCCTTCCGTGGAAGTGCTGTTCGACTCCGTTGCAAAGGTGGCGGGAGCCAACGCGGTGGGAATTATTTTGACCGGTATGGGCGGCGACGGCGCCAAGGGTCTGCTTGCAATGAGAAAGGCCGGGGCAAGGACAATCGGGCAGGATGAATCCACCTGCGTGGTATACGGGATGCCCAAGGTTGCTTATGATATAGGAGCGGTTGAGTTTCAGGAGAAGCTTTCGGATATTCCGGGCAGAACCTATGCTTTACTAAATAAAATGCGAAAATAAACAAAGGAGAGACGACATGAAAATTCTATTGGCAGAAGACGATTTTGCAACAAGAAAATTTATGGTAAACTTTCTGTCAAAGTATGGTGAGTGCGACGTAACCGTGGACGGAATGGAAGCGGTGGATGCATTTATGATGGCTTTGGAGGACGGAGAGCCTTACGACCTGATTTGTCTTGATATTATGATGCCGGTTATGGACGGCTATCAGGCGCTTGTAGGCATCCGCAATCTGGAAAGGGAGAGAAATATTCCGGCGGAGCAGGCAGTGAAAGTGATTATGACCACGGCGCTGAATGACGAAAGCAACGTGAAAATGGCGTTTGAACTGGGATGCACCGTATATTCCGGAAAGCCTATCGACCAGGGAAGATTCGAGGAGGCTATGAGAAAGCTGGGACTGATATAAAAATATATTACTGAAAATATACAGGAAAGGAGAAATATATGGCTGAAGAATTTAGCACAGACGGCATGCTTGATATTTATCTGTTTGAAAACGAGCAGTTGCTTGAGCAGCTTCAGGAAAGAGTTCTGGAACAGAAGGATGCGGAATGCTTTGACGAAGACAGCATAAATGAAATATTCAGAACCATGCATACCATTAAGGGTTCTTCCGGTATCATGATGTTTGATAATATAACGGCTGTGTCGCATAAGCTGGAGGATGTTTTCTATTATTTAAGAGAATCCCATCCTGATAACGTACCTCATCTGCAGCTGGTTGAGCATGTGCTGGAGGTGGAGGACTTTATTTCCGGCGAGTTGGAAAAGATTCGCAGCGGAGACCCGGCAGACGGGGACGCTACTGCTCTGGTGGCGGATTTGGACAAATTTTTGAATATGCTCAAAAACGGAGGAGCTGCCGCAGGGCAGGAGGAGCCTCCCGAAAATGTGCATGAGGAGCCCAGGCATTTTTATATCGCACCGGTGGCGACAACTGACAGTCGGTTTTATAAGATATATCTTACCTTTTATCCGACTACGGAAATGGCCAACGTCCATGCGTATAAAACCGTATACGCGTTGAAAGAAATTGCGGAAGATTTGCTGTATTCCCCGGAAGACATTATTTCCGACGAGAGCAGCGCGGAGACAATCTTAAAAGAAGGTTTCCGTATTCTCCTGCAGGCACAGTGTACCGAGGAGGATATCCGTCAGATTATCGGCGTGGGCTATGATATCAAGGAAGTGGATGTTTACGAGTGTAAAGCCGAAGAGTTCCTTCAGGGCTTTGACTTCGGCGAGGACGAACCCGCAGCCGCGCCGGTGATTGACTTAAACGCCAGTGTGGAAGAAATAGAAAGCAAGGCGGAGGCAGGAGCCGGCGAGGAGAAGAAGGAGGCAGAAGCGCCTGCAAAATCCAAGATGGCGCCGGGCGACTTTGTCATTAAATCCAAGGAACCGGGCAAGAGGAAAACCCTTGCGAAGGATAAGAAATCCGATAAGGCGTCATTTATCAGCGTAAATGTCAGCAAGATGGACCAGCTGATGGAACTTATCGGAGAGCTGGTTATCTCCGAGTCGGTAGTGCTGCAGAGTCCGGACCTCAATGTGCCCGGATTGTACCTGGATAATTTCCACAAGGCGGCGGCACAGCTTTCCAAGGTTTCCACAGACCTGCAGGACGTGATTATGTCCATGCGAATGGTGCCCCTTACCAATACTTTCCAGAAGATGAACCGTATCGTGTTCGATACTTCCAGAAAGCTCGGAAAAGACATTGAGTTCGTTATGGTGGGCGACCAGACTGAGGTGGATAAGAATATCATCGAGCATATTTCCGACCCGCTGATGCATATCGTGAGAAATTCCGTTGACCACGGAATTGAAACAAAAGAAGAGCGTATCGAGAGCGGCAAGCCTGAAAAAGGAAAGGTTACCTTATCCGCGAAGACGGAAGCGGGCAAGGTATGGATTAGCGTCTCGGACGACGGCGCCGGTCTTGATCGGGATAAAATTATTGCAAAGGCGAGAAAGCAGGGGCTTTTGGACGATACGAAGCCGGATTCCGCTTATTCCGACAAGGAAGTATATCAGTTTATCACGCTTCCGGGATTTTCAACCAACGAGCAGGTTACCGAGATTTCGGGAAGAGGCGTCGGTATGGACGTGGTTATCCAGAATATCCAGGCAATCGGCGGTACGCTGGAAATTGAAAGCACGGCGGGCCTTGGCAGTACCATGAGCCTTAAGATTCCTCTCACCCTCGCCATTATCGACGGAATTGTAATGGAGACAGGTAATTCCTCCTTTGTAATGGAAACAGGCGTGATTAAAGAGTTTATCCGCGTAAAAGAGGAAATGATGATTCACGAGCCCAACGGCGACGAATACATAATGATTCGCGGCGAATGCTACCCTGTGCTGCGCCTGGGCAAATGGTACGGTTTAGAGCAGTATGAGGAGTCGGTTGAAAAAGGAATCATGCTGATTCTTGAAGTGGAAGACAAGAAAATCTGCCTGTTAGTGGATAAACTGGTTGGAGAGAGAGAAATCGTGGTTAAGCCGATTCCTTCTTACATTGGAAAAGTAAAAGGCTTATCCGGCTGTACGCAGCTTGGTGATGGAAGCATTGCTTTAATTTTGGATGCGACCGGATTAATAGAATAGCATGAAGAAAGGAGCGGCAAATATATGAGTGAAGCAAATGAAGTAAGAACCCAGGGCGGTTCGGACGGACATGACGAGCAGAAAGGCAAGTATATGACCTTCAAGTCCGGAAACGAATACTTTGGCCTGGAAATCCAGTATGTAAATGAAATTATTAAATTTCAGTCGGTTACCGCTATTCCCGAGACGGAGGATTATATCAAAGGTCTGATTAATCTTCGTGGAAAGGTTATACCGGTAATAGACGTGAGACTGAGATTTAAACAGCCCCCTCTGGAGTACAATGACAGAACCTGTATCATTGTAATTAATGTAAAATCAATGATAGTGGGACTGATTGTAGAAAAGATTGCAGAAGTGGTTGAGATTAAAGATGAAAATATCCTTCCGCCGCCGAGCATTGGCCGCGTAGACAAGGGACACAACAAATATGTCTACGGTATCGGCAAGGTCGGAGAGTCGGTGAAACTTTTGTTAGACCCGGATAAACTTCTCAACGACGAGGATTTATCGGTAGTTGAAGGCGCAAATGAAATGAATATGGAAGATGAATGAGAGGTGTGTGAAAAATGAAAAACATGAAGATGAGAACAAAATTAATATTAGGATTTAGTATTCCTGTTCTGCTTACGATTCTTACCGTAGTGGTGAGCATGTTCATTACAACTGAATGTGTAAATATAGTGGCAGAAATGAACGAAGCGGGAGCTCAGGAGCTGCATGACCATTTTACGGCTCATGAAGAAATTACCGATACTGTTACCGAAGAGCTTATGGAAGTGGTTAATGAAGGAAAAGACAACCGTGTGGAAAGAATGAGAAGCATCATGCAGATTTCCAACTGGATTAGCTTTGGAATTCTTGCAATATCGGTTGTCATTACAATTCTGGTAGGCCTGGCTTTAATCAAGGCGATTATGCGCTCCGTGCGTCAGTTGTCCGCAGCGGCAAAGGAAATTGCTCTGGGTCGTGTAAATAACATTGAAATGACAAAATATAACAACGATGAATTTGGCGATTTGGTAGACGAGTATACCAAGGTTATTGACAATATCAAACAGCAGGCAGAAGTTGCAGAGGAAGTTTCCAACGGTAATCTGACAATCTCCGTAACGCCCGCATCTACTGAGGACGTTCTTGGAAACTCCTTAAAGAAACTGGTAGAGGATAACTTACATACACTTTCAAATATCAGCGACGCAGGTTCACAGGTTACCATCAGCGCTTCACAGGTTGCAAGCGCAAGCCAGGCGCTGGCACAGGGCTCTACAGAGCAGGCAAGCGCAATTCAGCAGATTACGGCATCTATTGACGAAATCGCTGAAAAGACCAGACAGAACGCACAGCAGGCAAACGACGCTGCACAGCTTGTAGTTACGGCAATCAACGATGTTAAGAACGGAAATTCCCAGATGAAGCAGATGACGGTTGCAATGCAGGGAATTAACAAGTCCTCTTCAAGTATCTCCAATATTATCAAGACCATTGACGATATTGCATTCCAGACCAACATCCTTGCTCTGAACGCGGCAGTTGAGGCGGCAAGAGCCGGCGAGGCTGGTAAGGGCTTTGCGGTTGTTGCAGAAGAGGTTAGAAGCCTTGCGGCCAAGAGTGCGGAAGCTGCAAAGGAAACGGCGGAACTTATCCAGGATTCCATTGAGCAGGTAAATTCCGGTTCCAAGATTGTGGACGATACAGCAGCGGCTATGGAAGAAATCACCAAGGTGGTACAGGAAAGCGAAATCATCATCAACGGTATCGCGGAATCCTCCAACTATCAGGCAACGGCAGTTTCTCAGATTGAGCAGGCAATTTCACAGGTATCTCAGGTTGTACAGACAAACTCCGCTACCAGCGAGGAATGTGCGGCAGCCAGTGAAGAGCTTTCAAACCAGGCTTCAAGAATGAGAGATATGCTTTCTATTTACAACTTAGGAAACGGACATTCAGCTTCCTCTTCCAGAAGTTCGGCTTCCTCTTCCAGTATGGATAATGAACAGGTAATCTCCCTTGGAGACGGATTTGGCAAATACTAAAAAGCATGGCTTTTATGGGGCACAGGATTTGCATCCTGTGCCTTTTTGTAAACGCCGTTCCGCAGAGCGTGACGGCGTTTGTTACAATAAGCTGGTTCGCGGAGCGTGACAGCGTTTGTTGCAGTAAGAGGAGAAATTTATGAAAAGAATATCTGTAAGTAAAAGGCTGACATATATTATCTGCATGGCGCTTACCCTGGCAACGGTCCTTTTTGCCGCAGGCTGCGGAAACGGCGCGGATAAAAAGGCAGAAGGTGATTTGACAGAAGATGCGGTTGCAGAGGAAGGCAGTCAGGCGCAGGGAGCAGGCGCAATTGGAGAAGGAAACACGGTATTTCCGTTCACAGTAGTGGACAAGGATGGGAACGAAACAAAATTTGAAGTTCACACGGATAAGGAAATCGTGGGGGAAGCGTTGGAGGAGCTGGGGCTCATTTCCGGGGATGAGGGCGAGTACGGTCTCTATGTAAAGACTGTAAACGGCATCACCGCCGATTATGATGCGGACGGCGTGTACTGGGCTTTCTATGTGAACGGCGAATATGCGGTGTCCGGCGTTGACAGCACGCCGATAGCCGAGGGAGAAAGCTATTCCTTTAAGGTGGAAAAGGGATAAAATGAAGCTTACTACCCGGGAAATTACAGTTTTTGCAATGCTTGGAGCCATTATGTACGCTTCGAAGATGATAATGGAAGTCATTCCTAATGTCCATCTTCTTGGAGTGTTTACCATTGCCTTTACAGTGGTTTACAGAAAGAAAGCTCTGTACCCGATTTACACTTATGTGATTCTAAACGGGATTTTCAGCGGTTTTGCAACCTGGTGGGTGCCTTATCTTTATCTTTGGACAATTCTTTGGGGGGCCGTCATGCTGCTTCCGAAGGAAATGCCGGCAAAGCTTTGTCCGGTCGTTTATATGGGAGTGTGCGCGATGCACGGTTTTTTGTTTGGCGTCTTTTACGCGCCGGCACAGGCGATTTTGTACGGAATGAGCTTTAAGGGAATGCTTGCCTGGATTGCCGCAGGGCTTCCCTGGGATTTTCTGCACGGCGTAAGCAATTTTTTCTGTGGGATACTGATTGTGCCGATAATTTCCCTGCTCCGCTTTGCGGAAAGAGACAGATAATTTATTTTTACCTGTCGAACAGAAAACAGAATAAAGATGAATGCGCGGACGTATATGAACAGTCCGCAGCTGTCTGCAAAAAGAATGGAGGATTAAGATGATTGATTCAAAAAACATGCCAAAGCTTGGTTTTGGACTGATGCGTCTGCCTGAAAACGACGGAGTCATTGATATGGCGCAGGTATGCGAAATGGTTGATGCGTACATGAAAAAGGGCTTTAACTATTTTGACACCGCTTATGTTTACCACGGCGGAAAATCGGAAACAGTGGTAAAGGAAGCGATTACCCGGCGCTACCCCAGAGAATCTTTCTATGTGGCAACGAAGCTTCCCGCATGGGAAATGTCGGGATCGGAGGACAGGGACAGGATTTTTGAGGAGCAACTTTCCCGCTGCGGCGTTGACTATTTTGATTTTTACCTTCTTCACAGTATTGAAGACGGAAATAATTACGATACTTATGAGAAATACGACTGTTTTAACTGGGGTGTGCAGAAGCGGGCAGAAGGAAAAATTAAGCACTTTGGCTTTTCCTTCCACGGAACGCCGGAGCTTTTGGAGAAAGTGTTAGACGCCCATCCCGAGGTTGAGTTTGTACAGATTCAGTTAAATTATCTGGACTGGAATAATCAGCTTGTCCAGTCGGGAAAGCTGTACGAAATTTTAAGCAGACGCCAGATACCGGTTATCGTTATGGAGCCTGTAAAGGGCGGAACGCTGGCGAATCTGGAGCCGGAGCTTCTTGACATGTTCAAGGCGGCGCGCCCCGACGCTTCCGCAGCCTCATGGGCGCTGAGATTTGCAGGCTCCCTGGACGGAGTGGTGACGATTTTAAGCGGAATGTCTACAAAGGAGCAGATGGAGGATAATCTGAACACCTTTGAGAATTTTGAGCCGCTTACGGAGGAGGAAAAGAAGGTTATCAGCGAAGTTGTAAAAAAACGGCTGGATATGCCGCTGATTTCCTGTACCTCCTGCCGCTACTGCTGCGACGGATGTCCGGCGAAAATCAAAATTCCCGATGTGTTCCGGGCGTTAAATACCGTCCGCCTGTACCCGGAGGACGGAAGACCGAAAATGTTCTATCAGGGCCTCACCGCCGATTCGGGAAAGGCCGGCGACTGTATTGCCTGCGGCCAGTGCGAGGGCGTATGTCCTCAGCATCTGCCCATTATCGAGCTGATGAAAGAAGCGTCAGAGAAGCTGGACGCGTAAAACGGGAGAGCCGGTTTTGGCAGACAGCCGCGGAGACTGTGCGGGAGCCGGATTTGCGGAGCTGCTAAAAACAGATTAAAAACAGACAAAAACAGATAAGGGGCTGTGGCACCGGCGGTGCGGCAGCCTCTTTCAGAACAGGGGAAGGGATATGGCAGGCAGGGAGACAGGAAAAGATTACAGAGAGTTGTTTGCAGAGGAAACCGCAGACTGGTTTGCGGGGGCGCTGGGGGAGCCTACGCCTGTGCAGAAGGAAGCCTGGCCGGTCATTGCCGCCGGCGGTCATGTGCTGGTGTCAGCCCCCACCGGCGCGGGGAAAACCCTGTCCGCCTTTCTGGTTTTTCTGGACAGGATGAAAAAATCGGCGCTGGAGGGGAAACTTGGGCAGGAGCTTTACCTGATTTACGTTTCTCCTTTAAAATCTCTGGCGGCGGATATCCGCGAAAATTTGAGAAGACCCCTTGCGGGAATCAGAGGCGAGGGGATTATCAACGCGCAGATGCGTACCGGTGATACGCCTCAGAGCGAGAGAGCGCGGATGGTGAGAAAACCGCCTCATATCCTTATAATTACGCCGGAATCCCTGTATCTGATGCTCACCTCAAAGTCGGGGCAGTCCATCCTCCAGAGAGCAAAAGCGGTGATTATCGACGAGCTGCACTCTCTTATCGACACCAAGAGAGGAGCCCATCTGATGCTGTCCCTGGCCAGGCTTGACGCTCTGTGCGGGCAGCCCTTGCAGCGTATAGGCCTGTCCGCCACCATCGCTCCTCTGTCTGCGGCGGCCCGTTATCTGGCGCCGGAGCCGGTAAGCGTAATTGCTCCTTTTATGGAAAAAAAGGTCCGTCTTGAAATCCTTGGCTCCTATGTGGACGTCAGTAAAAGAAAAAAAGACCCTCTCTGGGAGGAGCTTTCCCGTCTGGTATATGAGTACTGTCAGGGAAAGCAGAGCGTCATTGCCTTTGTGGAGGGCAGGAGATATGCGGAAAAGCTGGCGTATTATGTGAATCTCCTGGGGGGAGAGGATTTTGCAAGGGTTCATCACGGAAGTCTTTCGAGAGGGCAGAGGGAGGAGACGGAGAAGGCGCTGAGGGAGGGAAGACTGCGGCTTTTGTGCGCAACCTCATCTATGGAGCTTGGAATCGATGTGGGGGAAATCGACCGGGTATTGCAGGTGGGATGTCCCCGCACCATATCCAGCACAAGGCAGAGGCTGGGACGGGCGGGCCACAATCCTTTCCGCACCAGCGTCATGTATCTTTTTCCAAGGACGGCCGCAGAAAGCGTTCTCTGCGGAATGACCGCAAGGCTTGCCTCCGAGAGCTATGTGGAGCCGGTTAACCCGCCGGAAGGGTGCCTTGACATACTGGCCCAGCATCTGGTTTCCATGGCGGCTTTTAAGAGCTATCAGGTGGATGAGGCAGTAGAAATTCTTCCAAGGGCATGGCCTTTCCGAAACCTGACAAAGGAGGACGTGAAATCCGTGCTCGAGATGCTGGCGGGAGATTATGAGCACAAAAGAGACGTTCCGGTACGTCCGCGAATCCTCTATGACAGAATCCATGAAAAGGTGGAGGGGGACGGCTACAGCCGGATGCTTGCCGTTTCCGCCGGAGGGACAATCCCTGACAAGGGACTTTACACCGTAAGGACGGAAGGAGGAGTCAGGGTCGGGGAGGCGGACGAAGAGTTCGTCTATGAGACCCGGAAAGGCGACCGGTTTATCCTGGGCGCGTTTGCCTGGCGGGTGTTGGACATCGGAAGAGATACGGTGACGGTGACACCGGCCCCGGCGGAAGGGGCAAGGCTGCCTTTCTGGAAGGGAGAGCTCAAAGGAAGGGATTTGTCAACCGGAATCGCTTTCGGACGCATCATGCACGGACTGCAGGAGGCGGCGGATGCCGGAGGACTTGCGAAAGCGTTAGAGGAGCTGGGACTGGATATGTCAGCGGTTTCCCTTGCCGAAGGGTATTTAAAGCGTCAGATTGCAGCGACGGGGATGCTGCCGGATGATGGGGTGATTTTGGCGGAGCATTTCCGGGATGCGGCGGGAGGCAGTCAGATTATGTTCCATTCCGTATTTGGCAGGCGGATTAACGCCCCTCTTTCCCTGTTGGCGGCTCATTTGGCAAAAAAAGAGCTCTCCGAAAATGTGGGGAGCGTGGACGAGGAGGACGGCTTTCTGCTCTATGTGTACGGACAGGAAACACTGCCGGAGGGGATTCTGGAAAGGATAAGCCCGGAGACGGCGGAGGAGATTTTAAGCGCAATTCTTCCCTCAACGCCTCTTTTTAATATTGCCTTTCGATACAACTGCGGCAGGGCACTGATGATGGGCGTCCGGGGAAGGAACAGACAGCCCCTCTGGATGCAGCGGCTTCGGGGCGCGGAGATGTTGGAACAGGTGGTGCGGGAGGCAAATCACCCTCTGATGCGCGAGACCAGGAGAGAATGTATGGAGCAGCTCTGGGACACGGCGGGTGTGCGGGAGATACTGGGCAAAATCCGCGCAGGAGAGATTGTGGTGCGGGAGATTTATTCGGAAATCCCTTCGCCTATGTCGCTGCCCCTGCAATGGGCCCAGGAGGCGGCGGTGATGTACGACTATGCGCCCACTTCCCGGGAAATCCATGTGGCGGTGGAGGAGGCTTTGCAGCAGGAAAAGGAACTCCAGCGTCCGGGGGAAAAGGAACTTTCGGACATTCTGGTAAGGGAAAAGCTGCCGGAGGACGAAAAGCAGCTTCATTCCCTCCTGATGGCGGAAGGGGATTTGGCGGCGGGAGAGCTGGATGTTCCCGTGGAATGGCTGGAGTCGCTGGCAAGGCAGGGACGGGCCGTTTACCTTGAGCAGGGGCTTTGGATTGCGGCGGAGCAGGAGGAAGAATATGGGGCGGCGCTGGGAGGCAGCGAAAAAACAGCGGCGCAGATTTCGGAGGAAGCGCTTCGGATAGTGCGGCGCATGTTGCGTTACCGCGGCGCATTTACGGCAAAAGAGACGGCGCTGCGTTACGGCTGGCAGGAGGAGGAGGCCGCCGTTTTGCTTGAAACGCTGTGCGAGAGGAAAGAGGCGGTCGCCGCCGCGCTTGAAACTTTGCGCGGGCGGAAGGAGGCGGCAGACGGGGAGGCGGAGCTTTATTATTACCATGCGGCAGTCTATAACCGCGCCAGAACGCGCACTGTAAAAAGACGGCGGGAAGAAATTTCCACCTGTCCGCGGGAATCTTATGCGGCTCTTTTATTTTCACGCCTTTATCGCATGACCCTGCCCGAGGAGGATTTACGGGAGAGTGTTGCTTCCTTTACGGGGACGGCCTTTCCGGCGGCGCTGTGGGAGGAGGTGATTTTTCCTGCCAGAGTCAGAAATTACAGGGAAATCTATCTGGATAAGCTGCTGTCCTCCGGGGAATACTTCTGGCGCATGGAGGAGGGCGGGAAGATTTGCTTTGAGGCTTCGGAGCGGATAGAATGGGAAGCAGAGCCGGAAATTCCATGGGAGGGGCTCTCCGAAAAGGAGCGGATTCTGGCAGAGGCGCTTTTAAGGCGGGGAGCCAGTTTTATGCAGTCCCTGAACGGTGTCTTTTGCGGGGAATCGCCTTACGGGACATTGATTGCCCTGATGGAAAAGGGACTTATCAGCGCGGACAGTTTTGTTCCGGTGCGTCAGTGGCTCGAAAGAAAGAAAACGGAGAGAGCGGCGGCAAGGCAAAGAGCAGGGGCGAGAGTAAAGGCGATTCATGCCGGGCGGTATGATTTGATAAGACCCCTTCAAAAAATCGGATTGCAGGAGGAAATGGACCGGTGCTTTGACCGTTATCTGATTTTATGCCGGGAAACCGCCGCCGCCTGCGCTTTGTCCTGGCAGGAGGCTTTATCCCTCCTTCGCGTCCAGGAATACACGGGACAGGTGCGCAGAGGCTATTTTGTGGAAGGGCTTTCCGGCGCGCAGTTCATCAGAAAAAAAGATTTTGAAAGCGTGACAGCGATGCTTCTTCACCCGAAAGAGGAGCTTTTATGGGTAAACGCTGCGGAGCCTTTGCAACCCTTCGGGAAGATACTGGCCCACGATAAGGAGAAAGCCTTTTTAAACGTGCCGGGAACCGCCGCCGCCTTTTACAAAGGCCGCCTTGTGGCTCTTTTTGAGCGTCAGGGAAAGGCGCTGCGGGTTTTCGATGAGACGAACCTGAAAGAGACCCTGTGCCGTTTTTCGGAAAGCTACAGACAGGGGAGGATTTTTCCCGGCAAAAAGCGGATTGCAGTAACGGATTACCCGAAGGAAGCGGAGAGCGCCCTTACGGAAAGCGGTTTTATGAGAGAAGTGGGAAAGTTTGTGCTGTACCGGTGATAATATTGAAAACCCGATACGGGAATGCTATACTTTGTTTATTAACTGTGGCAAGGAGGGACCCGCGAAGCGGGAGGATGCCTTGTCGCCCCCGGCAGACGCCGGCGAACGCAGTTCGCATGGAATGCGTCTGCTCAAGGAACTGGAAACAGCAAGTGCCCGGACAGTGCACGGAACTTAAGATGGAGGACAAAATGAAAAGCGCATATTTTTACGGCAAACACGACATACGGGTGGAGGAGGCGAAAACGCCGGAGCCCGGCCCGGGGGAAGTACTGATACAGGTAAAGGCCTGCGGCATCTGCGGCACCGACGTACATATTTACGAAGGGGATAAAGGCGCGGCGGAGGTGACGCCGCCCACGATTTTAGGGCACGAGTTTTCCGGTGTGATTGCAAAGACCGGAAGCGGGGTAAAGGACTTTAAAGAGGGCGACAGGGTATGCATAGACCCTAACTGCTACTGCGGGGCCTGCGATTATTGCAGAAGCGGAGAAGTGCATTTCTGCGAACACATGCTCGGGTACGGAACCACGGTAAACGGCGGTTTTGCGGAATACTGCGTGGTCAGGGCAAGCCAGGTATACCGTCTGGGGGAAAATACCAGCTTTGAGCAGGGCGCCATGGCGGAGCCTGTCGCCTGCTGTCTCCACGGAATTGATATGTGCAATATCAGGCCGGGCCATCAGGTGGTGGTTATCGGCGGCGGCATGATAGGGCTTTTGATGCTTCAGCTGGCGAAGCTGGCCGGCGCAGCTCAGGTGGCTCTCTTAGAGCCGGTGGAAAAGAAGCGTGATATGGGGAGAAGGCTGGGGGCGGATATCTGTATCGACCCTCTGCACGAGGATGTGAAAGAAAGGCTGAAAGAGGCCGGCATGACATGGATTCAGACGGTAATCGAATGTGCAGGACTTCCGGCAACCATGGAGCAGGCTATAGATTTGGCGGGAAATAAAGGTACGGTTATGATGTTCGGGCTTACAAAGCTGGAGGAGAAGATTCTGGTAAAACCTTACGATATTTTCAGGAAGGAGCTTACTCTTAAGGCTTCTTATATCAACCCGCTGACGCAGGCAAGAGCCCTTAAACTGATTGATTCCGGCCGCCTTGATGTGGAAAGCATGGTGTGCAGAACCATTGGCCTTTCGGAGCTTGCGGATGTTCTTGGCGACGCAGGGCTTCGGGCGCAGGGAAAGTATATTGTGGTTCCTGAGAAATAAATTTTATTCCCGTAGAGGTGTTATTGCCCGGAAAGATACGACAATGTAAGGAGGGGGACTGTTTCAGTCCCCCTCAGCCATTCGGTACCCGATTCCGATTTCCGTAAAAACATATTCCGGCGTGGCCGGATTTTTTTCTATTTTCCGCCGGATATTCGCCATATTTACCCGGAGAATCTGATTGTTACTGTCGGTATAGGGACCCCAGATTTTTTCCATAATAAAGGTATAGGTCAGAACCTTGCCGGAATTCCTTGCAAGAAGGGTCAGGAGCTTGTACTCAATCTGTGTCAGATGAATGATTTCGCCGTTTAGGGTTACCACATGGTTTTCAAAATTGACGGTCAGGTTTTTATAGTGGTAGGGCTTCTGGTGAATGGAGGACATGTCCTGCATCTGCCTGCTGTGACGAAGGGAGGTGCGGATGCGTGCAAGCAGCTCCACGGCGCCAAAAGGCTTGGTAATGTAATCGTCGGCGCCCTGGTCAAGAGCTCTGGCCTTTTCGTGTTCGTTGGTGCGGGCGGAAATCACAATGATGGGGATTGCCGTCCAGGAGCGGAGCTTGCTTATAACCTCCATTCCGTCCATATCGGGAAGCCCCAAATCAAGCAGTATAATGTCGGGACAGAGGGAGGCGGCAAGATGTAAGCCCTCGGCTCCGCTTGAGGAGGTGGTGACTTTATAGTTTTGATTTTTTAATGTGGTAAAAATAAAGGAGCGGATATTTTCCTCGTCCTCGATTAACAGAATACTGTTTGCAAAAGAGTCTTTGGTCATTTGATTTTCCCCTTTCATATAGACAGCCGGCAGTAAGGCGCGTATCGCAGGTTCTTGTCCGCCGCGGAAATTTAATGTCCTGTTGATTGCGGCGAAATGTCGGATACGGGCAGCGTAAAAGTAAACTGGCAGCCGCTGCTGTGGTTTCTGGCAATAATTGTGCCGCTGTGGGCGGTGATAATCGTTTTGCAGATGGAAAGCCCGATTCCCATGCCCTTGTGGCCGTCCGTGCTGCTTTCGGGACGATAGCTGGAGCCGTCAAAAATCGTTTCCAGCCTGTCGGGCAAAATACCCACGCCGTAATCCCGCACGTGAAAGGCGACCTGCTTTTCACCGCAGACGACGGTGAGCTCCACCGGAAGCTTACTGCCGGAATGGACAATGGCGTTTTCCAGCAGATTGATGATAACCTGCTCAATGAGCATGGCGTCCATGGGTATCATCAGGAATTCCTCCGGCACCTGTACCTTCACGTTCGCATCGGGAAATCTTTTGTAAAAGCGGGTGATTGCCTCCGCGACAACCTCCTCCACGGATTCCATGGAGGTTGCGATTTTCATGGAATGCTGATTGATTCTGGTGACGGACAAAAGATTTTCCACCATATTGAGAAGCCAGTTGGAATCCTCGCGGATATGGCTGACCAGCTCCAGCTTTTCCGCCTCGTCAAGCTCCGTGTGGTTGTCGATATAAGTGGAGCTGTTGCCGATAATGCCGGTGAGGGGCGTGCGCAAATCATGGGAAACGGAGCGGAGCAGATTGGCCCGCATTTTTTCCTTTTCCGCGTCCATCAGAAGCTTTTCATGCTCCACAAGGGCGTCGGCCTGTTCCTTAATCCGGGTGGTCATGGTGCTTACTATCAGGGAAATCATCAGGGTAAACACGAAGGTTACGGGATATCCGGTAAGCGTGAAATTCACCTGGAAATAAGGGTAGGTGAACAGGTAATTGATTCCAACCACGCTGACTAAAGAGGCGGCTATGCCGTAGATATAGCCGCTGGTAAAACGGGCGGTGAGAACAAGCGCGGTGATATAAATCAGCGCAATGTTGGCCGGGTTCTCGGGAACGATATGAAAAAACCAGAAGGCAATAACGGTTGACGCCACAAGGATAAACGCCGTAAGCAGCGCGTTGCCCATAAAGGTTTCCGGTGTTTTATGCTTGATAGATGATGTGAAACGCATGCTGTTTATGTTGTCCTTTTTTCCTTTATTATACCCTTTCGAAAGAGCAGGAGCAAATTTTTAAGGGAAAAGGGGCGTTAAGGAAGCGTTAAAAAATATTTTTTCTATTGCGTGTGGGGCGCCGGCCTTGGATTTTTCAAGGTTGCCCATATCCGGCAGGTGGCGTATAATAGAGAAAGCACCTGAAAGCGTGGGAAACGGGAGAAGTATAAATGGGGCATTATTTGAATCCCGGAAGCGAAGGATTCCGCAAAATGGTAAACTCCGATATTTATATAGATAAAACAGGCATTTTAAAATATACGAACAGGGTGCTGAATACAATGCAGAATTATCTGTGCGTCAGCCGTCCGCGCCGTTTCGGAAAAT
The DNA here is from genome assembly GCA_009917455.1 of bacterium 1xD8-48. Classification (GTDB taxonomy): domain Bacteria; phylum Bacillota; class Clostridia; order Lachnospirales; family Lachnospiraceae; genus Suilimivivens. Next base: position 38,465 of record QZDS01000029.1, read on the forward strand.
CCATGGCTGCCGCGATGCTGGCTGCCTATTACAGCTGTGAAGGCAATTCGGGCGGGCTGTTTTCTCCCTTTGAAATCGCAAAGGACGAAAGCTTTGAAAAATATCTGAATCAATACGATACTGTTTTTTTGAATATGCAGGAGTTTTTGAGCCAGAGCAGGGACATGGACGGAATGCTGGATTTGCTTCGCAGAAGTGTTCTGTGGGAACTCCTTGAAAAATATCCCGATTTCAGATACTTTGACAAGACAAATCTGACGCGAACCATGCGGGATATCTATGCCGGAAGCAAAAGGCCGTTCGTTATCATTACTTCCGATTAAGAAGTACGGGACTCATTCCGCGCTTAATATGTTTGATGAGTTTTCAATGCTTGACCCGGGACCTTTAGCCTCCTGCGTGGGTTTTACGGAAAGAGAAGTGGAGAAGCTCTGCGTCAGGTACGGGATGGAAATGGAAGAAGTGAAAAGCTGATATGACGGTTACTTCTTTGAAACGGAAAAACACGTGTATAACCCCCGTTCTGTGGTGAGCTGTATGCGGTTTGGAAAAATTGGAAACTACTGGAACCAGACGGAAACCTTTGAAGCGCTTCAGGTTTATATTGATATGAACTTTGACAATTTGAAGGATGATATACTGAGTATGATTGCAGGGGAGAAAATCCCGGTAAATACAGGAAGCTTTGCCAATGATATGACCACTTTCCGAACGGAGGATGATGTCCTTACGCTCCTTATACATCTGGGATATCTGGCCTACGACGCCGTTACAGGACGCGCTTTTATTCCCAATAGCGAGGTGCGCAGCGAGTTTGTAAATACAGTATCAGTGTCAGACTGGGGGGAGGTATCAAAAGCACTAAAGGATTCCGCCGATACGTTAAATGCCATCTGGCAGGGGAAAAGGATTTGCAGATATGGTATTTATTCCGAAGAAGCGTTTCCCGGAAATACCGGCGCTGGTAATTGAGCTGAAATGGGACAAAAGCGCCAAAGGCGCGCTGGAACAGATAAAAAGAAGAAAATACTGCAAGAGCCTTGAAGAATATAAGGGAAATATTCTTCTGGTGGGAATTAATTACGATAAAAAGACAAAGGAACACGAATGTGTAATTGAAAGGGGAAACCGATAATATGACCGAAAGAGAAAAAATGCTCGCGGGAGAGCTTTACGACTGCGGGGACGGGGAGCTGCTTGAGCAATGGTACAAAGCAAAGGATTTAATAAGAGATTACAACAGAACGGATTCAAAAGACACGGAGGAAAAGGGACGCATTTTGAGAGAACTGCTTGGCGGGCAGGGGAAAAATCTGTGGATTACGGCTCCCTTTTTTGCAGATTACGGCAACAATATTTATTTCGGAAATAACTGCGAAGTGAATATGAACTGTACTTTTCTGGACGACAACAAAATTGTTATCGGCGATAACGCGTTGATTGCCCCGAATGTACAGATATATACCGCTTTTCACCCCACGAATGCCGTTGACAGGTTCGGGGAGCCGAAACAAGACGGTTCCTTTGAATTCTGCAAAACCCGGACGGCTCCGGTAATTATCGGGGATAATGTGTGGATTGGGGGAGGCGTTATTATCATGCCGGGGGTGAAGGTCGGCAATAACGTGGTAATCGGCGCCGGGAGTGTTGTCACAAGAGATATCCCGGATAACGTTATCGCTTTCGGGAATCCCTGCCGGGTGATGAGGGAAAACTGTTAGAGCCTGCGTTCGGCGGTTTCATGGAGCGTGGGGGAGGTTATGGGAGGTATTGCTGATGGGAATTTTATTGCTTATTTCGCAATGTTTCCCTATAATAAATGTAAATAATCTGTCTGTGAAAACAGAACGCAAATGAAAGAACAGAGGAAGAAACGAAGCATATGAGGAGAAATAAAGACAGACATCCTTCCTGGCGGGAGCCTGAATTTGAGGATGAACTGGATTTGGATGAAGAACTGGACGGGGAAAGGGATTCTGACGATGGTGAATTTGAGGATGGGGACGATGAATGGGCGGAAGAAGATGACTGGAGCGAGACCTGGAGCGGCCGTTTTGACCCTGAAAACAGAAAGCTTATCATCGGCGGCGCAGCAGTCCTTATACTGATTATTGTTGCTGTTATTGTCGTCTTTGCCATATATCTGCGAAACAGCACAAACGAGAGAAAGGCTGTGGAGGCTCAGATGAATCTGGAGAATCTCACGGAAGAAATACCGGACGAAGCCGCTTTGCCAGAAGCCTCAGAACCGCCGGCAGCGGACATCCAGACGGAAATCACCGTAGGAGCCCTCGACGACGCACAGGACCCTCAGGACTCCGAGGCTGCGGGCAATGAAAAAAGCGGGGCGGAGGTGACGGTTGCGCCCCGGCCGGAAGGGGAAACGGAAGGACTCACCATGGGAATCGACGTTTCCAAGTATCAGGGAACCATCGACTGGAAAAAGGTGAAGGAATCCGGGGTGGAGTTTGCCATGGTCCGCGTAGGCTACCGGGCGAAATCCACCGGCGAGATTTTTGAGGACCCCACCGCCAGATACAACATGCAGGAAGCCCAGGCGGCAGGCATCAGGCTGGGAGCTTATTTCTTTTCCTCCGCGGTGACGGAGGAGGAGGCGAGGGCGGAGGCGGCTTTTACCAGAGATATTGTGGCCAGATATAAAATCACCTACCCCATTGCCTATAACTGTGAGGACTTCCAGTCTCCGGACAGCAGGCAGTACGGGCTTGACGCGGCTGCGCGGACCGCGCTTGCCTGCGCTTTCCTGGATGAAATTGCCTCCGCAGGCTACACGCCCATGTTCTATGCCTCCAAAGGGGAGCTGGAAGGAAACGCACAGTGGAACACGGATGTCCTTGCCGGAAAATATAAAATATGGGTAGCCCAGTACCCGGAGCAGCCCTATCCGCAGACGGCTGCGTCAAGTTATTCGGGGGCCCATGCCATGTGGCAGTACACCAGTCAGGGAACGGTTGCGGGAATTTCCAGAAAGACGGACGTCAACGTGGCTTATTTCGGTTATGTGAAGGAGGCCGAGGCAAAGGATGAAACGCCTGCCGAGACCGTGACTGCCAACCCGGAGGTGGGAATCATTTTTACGGAGGTAAACGAGACTGTGACTGCCAAGCAGGAGACGAACCTCCGCTCAGAGCCAGGTACATTAAACGACGATTCCGTCGTAGGAAAGCTGGTGCACGGAGATACGGCCACCAGAACGGGAATCGGGCATAACGGCTGGTCACGGCTTGTTTATAACGGCCAGACATTGTACGCGGTGACCAGTTACCTGACCACGAATATGGAGGATACCGGGCAGCAGGCGCCGCCCCAGGGGCCGGTTTACACCCCGGTAAACGAGCGGGTGACGGCCAAGATAGAAACCAATCTCCGCCTGGAGCCGAGTACGGCCGGCGACGATACGGTGGTAGGGCTTCTTCACAACGGGGAGGTGCTTACCAGAACGGCAGTCGGGGATAATGGCTGGTCGCAGCTTGAGTATAACGGCCAGACGGTGTACGCGGTCAGCAGTTACCTTATGGCAGCAGAATGAAACCGCGTTTCATTCCTGCAGACAATGAGTCAGGAAAAAGCGAGCAGGTCGCAGGAAAAGGAGTGATGTGATGCAGATACAGGGCGATTATCATCCGCATTCAGGGCACGGTTATGAACCGCCGCATACCCACTATATCACCAAATGCCTCCATGAGGAGGAGCATACAAAGAACCAGACCGGGGCTGCGGGAATAAAAAGCAGGGCCATATCCTCTCCGGCGTCGGAGGAAAGTGCGGGCGGGGAGAGCTTTACCGGATATGGAAGCGTCCGCAGGCGCAGTGGGGCAAAAGGCGGCAGGCCGGGGCTTATCAGAGGTTTCTGGGAGTCCCTGGGAGAGGAAAAAGAGGACGGGAAGAGTAAGGAAAGCATCTACGCTGCGCGGGACGGAGGGAAAAAGGATTCCGAAACGTCCATTGCCGGAATCAGCGCGGTATCGGCAGCGCTTGGACAACTGATACCGGCGGCTGCCATTACACGGATTGGGAATGTCAGAGAGCGGTTAAAGGCGGGAATCGGCACGGCTTTAAAGGGATTTGGAAAGCGCGAGGACGATTTGGGGACGCTTTCAAATCCGGGAAGCTATTTTGAAGGAAAACGAAGGGGAAAGGACGCTCTTCCCGGGAAGCAGGAGAGGGGAACCAGACAGGCCGACCGGGAGATTATCACGGCGACCGTTTCCGATTCCTACCTGATGGATTCTTACAGCAAAAGCGGGCGGTACTGCCGCCTGAATGAAAATATGATTTACCAGAAGAATCAGGACGGAAGAGAAGAGGAAGAAGAAGCTTTCTAAAGCGAAAAGCGCTTGCCGGGAAGCGGCGCAGGGATATGCCTTTGTAAGAAAAAGCAAAAATAAAATAAAAAATTCAGGAGAGATTACCATGGGTTACGACGCAATACCTTACGACAAAAGAGTGAAAGAAAACATCAGAAATTATGCACTGTCCAACCTTTACGATATGGAGGTTGTAAAGAGATATCTTGGCAGTCTGGCGGAGGTTTTGGGAATCAGTCTGCTTCTTACCGACCGCCATGGAGAAAAGGAAATCGTGATAGGAGACAGCTTTGTGGGCTTTCACCCGGACGTGGTGAATGAGCCGGGAAGGAAGCTCCGCATTCAAAACCGTACCATCGGGCATCTCTATGTGAAAGCGCTCACGCCGCCAAAGGATGAGAGGCTTGTGGACGATATGGTGGAGGGCACCGTAGAATTCCTTTCAAGGTACGGGGAGGAGGTTTATCTTCACAGGGAGAGCAGTATTTATCTCGAGGAGCTTGAAAACCGTCTGGAGGAGCGCCAGCGCAAAATTTCCCGGAACGAGAGGGAGGATGTGCTGACCGGCGTATATAACAAGCTGTATTTTGATGAAAAGATGAAGCTGATAGACCGCTCCGAGGTTATCCCGGTTGCGGTTATCAATGTGAATATCAACGACTGGAAATTTGTCAACGACCATTATGGCGATGAGGAGAGCGACAGGCTGATACAGACAGTGGCGGGCATTCTTAAGGAAGAAGCCGGGTCCGGCTATGTGGTGGGAAGAATCGACGGCGACGTGTTCGGTGTGCTGATTCCCATGGCGGAGGACGGCGAGGCCGGGGAATATGCAAAGAAAGTGAGCAGACGCTGCGATACATATGAAGATGATATTCTGGCTCCTTCCGTGGCGATTGGCATTGTATATAAAACGAATATAGAAGAAACGCTGGAAGAACGCCTTTCCGACGCGGAATATGAGATGTTCAACAATAAGTTTGAAGTAAAGAACGCCCCGGGATATCGGGAAAGACTGGAAAAGGGGCTGAAAAAATAAAGAAAAAATTAAAATCTAAACTATTTATTAAATCCTTCTTTTGTTAAGAAATTAAGAAAACAGGAGAAAACAGAAGAAAATGAGAAAAAATGGAATATATTTCAAAAAATACGGGTATAATACCGATTGCAAAGAAAAGGGGATAGAATTAATATATGGTTTAGTGATTAGCACTCGAGTTTGATGAGTGCTAACAAATAGGAAGTACATCTGCAGAAAGCAAAGCAACTATAATAAAGGAGGCAGCAAAAATGAAATTAGTACCATTAGCAGACAGAGTTGTATTAAAGCAGTTGGTGGCAGAGGAAACTACAAAGTCAGGTATTGTTTTACCCGGACAGAATAAAGAGAAACCCCAGCAGGCGGAGGTTATTGCAGTAGGTCCCGGCGGTATCATTGACGGTAAGGAAGTAAAAATGGAAGTGAAGGCCGGTGACCAGGTTATTTATTCCAAATATGCGGGAACAGATGTAAAGATTGATGACGAAGAGTACATTATTGTAAAGCAGAGCGATATCTTAGCGGTAATCGCCGAGTAATCCGGTTTTATCAATAGTCAAAGGCTTGTATTAAATAACAAATATCAGGAGGCATAATAAAATGGCAAAGGAACTTAAATATGGTGCAGAAGCGCGCGCAGCGCTTGAATCAGGCGTAAATCAGCTGGCGGATACAGTCAGAGTAACTCTTGGACCTAAAGGAAGGAACGTAGTTCTGGATAAATCCTACGGCGCTCCCCTTATCACAAACGACGGTGTTACAATCGCAAAGGAAATTGAGCTGGAGGACGCTTTTGAGAACATGGGCGCTCAGCTTGTCAAGGAAGTTGCCACAAAGACCAACGACGTGGCAGGCGACGGAACCACAACAGCAACCGTTCTTGCGCAGGCAATGGTAAACGCAGGAATGAAGAACCTGGCAGCAGGCGCTAACCCCATGATTTTAAGAAAGGGTATGAAGAAGGCAACTGACTGTGCAGTCGAGGCTATCGAAAAGATGAGCTCCAAGGTGAACGGCAAGGAGCATATCGCAAGAGTAGCGGCCATTTCCGCAAGCGACGACGAGGTTGGACAGCTGGTAGCTGACGCCATGGAAAAGGTTTCAGGCGACGGTGTAATCACCATTGAAGAGAGCAAGACCATGCTCACAGAGCTTGACCTGGTAGAAGGTATGCAGTTTGACAGAGGATACATTTCCGCATACATGGCTACCGATATGGACAAGATGGAAGCGGTTCTTGAGAATCCCTATATTTTGATTACAGACAGGAAAATCTCAAACATTCAGGAAATCCTTCCGCTGCTTGAGCAGGTGGTTCAGTCCGGCGCCAAGCTGTTAATTATTGCAGAGGATGTTGAGGGCGAAGCTCTTACAACCCTGATTGTAAATAAACTGCGCGGAACCTTTAACGTTGTTGCAGTCAAGGCTCCCGGCTATGGCGACAGAAGAAAAGCCATGCTTGAGGATATCGCAATCCTGACAGGCGGCCAGGTAATCAGCGAGGAGCTTGGCCTTGACCTCAAAGAGACCACATTAGACCAGTTAGGCCATGCAAAATCCGTTAAGGTTCAGAAGGAAAATACAGTGATTGTTGACGGCGAAGGCGAAAAGGCTGCAATTTCCGCAAGAATCAACCAGATTAAGGGTCAGATTGAGGAGACTACCTCTGATTTCGACAGAGAAAAATTACAGGAAAGACTTGCCAAGCTGGCAGGCGGCGTAGCCGTTATCCGCGTAGGTGCTGCTACAGAGACAGAGATGAAGGAAGCGAAGCTTCGTATGGAAGACGCTCTTGCAGCTACAAGGGCGGCTGTGGAAGAAGGAATCATCTGCGGCGGCGGTTCCGCCTATATCCACGCAGCCAAGGATGTTGCCAAACTGGCTGACACTCTTGCAGGCGACGAGAAGACAGGCGCTCAGCTTGTACTGAAAGCTCTGGAGGCTCCTCTGTTCCACATTGCGGCAAACGCAGGGCTTGAGGGCAGCGTTATTGTCAACAAGGTAAGAGAGTCCGAGGTCGGCGTAGGCTTTGACGTTCTGAAAGAGGAGTATGTAAACATGATTGACGCCGGTATTCTTGACCCCGCCAAGGTGACAAGAAGCGCTCTGCAGAACGCAACCAGCGTTGCGTCCACACTCCTTACAACGGAATCCGTTGTTGCAAACATCAAGGAGGATGCTCCCGCAATGCCCGCAGGCGGCGGAATGGGCGGTATGATGTAAGCAGACCGTGGGTATATAAGAGGAAACAGGCTGACTGTGGAATGCACAGAAGGCGGTTTTCGGGAATACGATAAGGGAAGCAGGTATGTGTCTTTGGGATGCATATCTGCTTTTTTGAACGCGCAAGCGGGCATTGACGAATTTTACAAAAAAATATATAATAGCTTCAATTGGGTATGATATGCATATGATAAACATATCTGACGGGTTCAAACAAAAATCTGCTGCTCAAATTAGAATGAAGGTTTTATATGACGGAAGAAAAATATACAAATCAGTCAAAAAGTGAAATCGTGATAGATGACGGACGGATTGAAGCCATCCGGGAATTTCAAAGTCCCGAGCAGCTCTACAGGGATCTTATTTTGCGTGTCCAGAAATATCATCCCTCCGATGATATTTCTCTGATTGAAAAGGCCTATTCGCTGGCGGCCAAGGCGCACCAGAATCAGGTGCGCAAATCCGGGGAACCTTATATCATCCATCCTTTATGTGTGGCAATCGTGCTGGCGGATTTGGAGATGGATAAGGAAACCATAGCGGCGGGGCTCCTTCATGACGTGATAGAGGACACCATTATGACGGAGGATGAAATCCGCGTGCAGTTCGGCAGCGATGTGGCGCTTTTAGTAGACGGCGTTACCAAGCTGGAACAGCTTCAGTTTACCAGCGGGGAAGGAGATAAGACCTTTGACCGTCTGGAAATGCAGGCGGAAAACCTGCGCAAAATGTTTCTGGCTATGGCGAAGGATATCCGGGTGATTATCATCAAACTGGCGGACAGACTGCACAATATGCGTACCCTGAAATACAAAAGTCCCGAAAGCCAGCAGAGAATCGCAAGGGAAACCATGGAAATCTATGCGCCCATTGCCCAGCGGCTGGGTATTTCAAAGATTAAAGTGGAGCTTGACGATTTATCCTTAAAATATCTGGAGCCGGAAGCTTACTATGATTTGGTAGAGAAAATTGCCATCCGCAAAAGCGAGAGGGAAGCTTATATCCAGACCATCGTGGACGAGGTCAGCTCACATATTGCAAAGGCGGGCATCAGCGCCAAAATCGACGGTCGGGTGAAGCATTTTTTCAGTATATATAAAAAGATGAAGAACCAGAGCAAGACGATCGACCAGATTTACGATTTGTTTGCAGTTCGTATTATTGTATCTTCGGTGAAGGACTGCTATGCGGCGCTGGGGGTGATTCATGAGATGTATAAGCCCATACCGGGGCGGTTTAAGGATTACATCGCCATGCCCAAGGCGAATATGTATCAGTCCCTTCACACAACGCTGATTGGCAACAACGGCCAGCCCTTTGAAATTCAGATTCGTACTTATGAGATGCACAAGGCGGCGGAGTATGGCATTGCTGCCCATTGGAAATATAAGGTGGCTTCGGACGGAAAGAAGATAGAGGATTCCGAGGAGGAAAAGCTTTCCTGGCTGCGCCAGATTCTGGAATGGCAGCAGGATATGTCGGATAACAGGGAGTTCATGCGCCTGCTCAAAAGCGATTTGGATTTGTTTTCCGACAGCGTTTACTGCTTTACTCCCACAGGCGAGGTGAAAAACCTTCCCGCAGGCTCCACCCCCATTGATTTTGCCTACAGTATTCATAGCGCGGTAGGCAATCGGATGATTGGCGCGAGGGTGAACGGGAAGCTGGTGACTATTGACTATGAAATTAAAAACGGTGACCAGCTGGAGATTCTGACTTCCCAGAATTCCAAGGGACCAAGCCGGGACTGGCTGAATGTGGTAAAGAGCACTCAGGCCAAAAACAAAATTAACCAGTGGTTTAAAAATGAGTTTAAGGAAGAAAATATTGTTAAGGGCAAGGAGCTTTTAGGCGCTTACTGCAAGGCAAAGGGCATTAACGCTTCCGAAATTATGAAGTCCGAATACATGGAAGTCATCATGCGAAAATACGGCTTCCGGGACTGGGACTCCGTGCTGGCGGCCGTAGGGCACGGCGGCTTAAAGGAAGGCCAGATTATCAATAAGATGCTTGAGGTTTACGAGAAAAACCACAAGAAGGAGATGACCAATGAGGAGGTTCTTGCGGCGGTAGCGGGAAATGATTTTGCCCGGGAACCGGCGCAGATGCGCTCCAAAAGCGGTATCACGGTCAAGGGGATTCATGACGTGGCGGTCCGCTTTTCCAAATGCTGTTCTCCTGTGCCGGGAGATGAGATTGTGGGATTCGTCACCAGAGGCCGCGGCGTTTCCATTCACAGGACGGACTGTGTCAATGTTATTAATCTGCCCGAGCCGGAGAGGGTGCGGCTGATTGACGCGGAATGGCAGGGGTCTCCTGACGAGGCAAGCGGAGAGAAATATCTGGCGGAGATTATGATTTATGCCAACAACAGAAACGGCCTTCTGGCGGATATTTCCAGAGCCCTCACCGAAAAGGATATTGACATTTTGTCCATGAGTACCAGGGTGAACAAGCAGGGAGTTGCCACACTGGCGACATCTTTTGAAATCAGCAACCGGGAGGAGCTGAACCGGATTATCGATAAAATTGCAGGTATCGAGAGCGTGGTGGATATCGAGAGAACTACGGGATAACACAGCAGATGCCTGAACTGGAACAGAAAGGAATATTATGGCGGAATTAAAAATCGGAAGAATAACCCTTGGCGTTTGCCAGACAAATTGCTATTTTGTGTATGAGGCCGGAAAGAAGGAGGTTCTTGTTTTTGACCCGGCGGACAAAGGCGATTACATTTATAACAGATTAAAGGACAACGGCTTTTCGGTGGCGGCCATTCTTCTAACCCACGGCCACTTCGATCATATCTGGGGCGTGGAGGAGCTGAAAGCCCTTTCCGGCGCGCCGGTGTACGCATATGAGGCGGAGAAAGAGGTCTGCGAGGATGCGGTTTTAAACGTTTCGGGGAATGTGGGCAGAGCCTGCACCGTGGCGGCAGACTTTTATGTAAAGGATGAGGAAGAAATTACCATTGCGGGCGTTACCTGCCGGCTGATTGCCACGCCCGGCCACACGAAAGGAAGCTGCTGCTATTATTTTGAAAGTGATAAAATATTAATCAGTGGGGATACTTTATTTCAGGAATCGGTGGGAAGGACGGACTTGCCCACAGGCAGCATGAGCACGCTGGTGCGTTCCGTGAAGGAAAAGCTGCTGCCGCTTCCGGAGAGCGTTAAGGTTTATCCGGGACACGGAGATTCCACGACCATCGGACATGAAAAGAAATATAACGCTTTTATATGATAAGCATTCATTTGAAAATACGACAGTAGAAAGGGAGGAAGAAAATGACTTCAGGAAGAAAATGGCTTTTGGCAGTAATTGGTCTGTCAATTGGTTTGGCGGTAACAGGATGCGGAAAAGAGGAGGAGGACACACAGCCTCAGGTGACTGTGGAACCCATTCCGACGGCGGAGCCCATACCTGAGCAGGAAGAAGAACCGGAGGAGGAGCCGGCGTCCACAGAGAGAGAAGTAGTGGACGGGAAAATGCAGAGCTATTTAACCGGAGAGTGGAAGGATGAAGCGGTGGTGAACAGACGACCTATTGCCGTTATGGTTCCCAACAATGCGCCTGCGCTTCCGCAGTACGGTATTTCCAGGGCAAGCATTATTTATGAAGCGCCCGTGGAGGGAAGAATCACCAGGTTAATGCCTGTGTTTGAGGATTTTGACGATTTGGAGAGAATCGGGCCGGTCAGAAGCAGCCGTGATTACTATATCTATATCGCAATGGGCTACGAGGCTATTTACTGTAACTGGGGACTTGCTGTCCCTTATGTGGAGGAACTGATTAACAGGGATACGGTTCAGAACATCAGCGCCGCTGTGCAGGGAATCCATAATCCCGCCGACGAAGCCTTTGGCAGGGTCAGCCGCCCGGGAAAGGCCAAGGAGTTCACCGGATATCTTTTTATCGATGGAATGAAAAAGGCGGCGGAGCGGCTTGGCTACGACTGGGAATATGATGACGACCATGTTGCGCCCTTCACCTTTGCCCCTGAGGGAACAAAGGCGCAGGACAATTATGCGGGTGAACCGGATGCCACCATGATTTATCCCGGCGGACAGTCCGGTAACCAGAGCGGGTACGGCTCTTACAATCCTTATTTTGAATATCATGAGGACGAAGGAGTTTACTACAGATATCAGGACGGAAGCGCGCAGGTTGACGAGCTGGACGGCAGCCAGCTTAAGGTTTCCAACGTCATATTACAATACTGTCATGGCGAGGTGAGAGACGCACACGATTATCTTGCTTTCGGTGTTCACGGCGATGGAAAGGCAATCGTCTTTACCGGCGGAAAAGCCATTGAGGGCACATGGGAGAGATATGGCGGCGATTCCACTCCGGCGAAATTCCTTGACAAGGATGGAAATGAAATTATATTCAACACAGGAAAAACATGGATTTGCAATATTTGGGACGAATATGGAAAGCATGTGGAATACAATTAAACGATGATTAGAACCCCGCAGTTTACAACTGCGGGTGTTTTGTGTATAATGGTGTTCGTGGCACCTTGATAATTGAATAAACGGTGATAAAACTGTCATTGTTCCCCATCTAGCGCCATGGCCTTTTTACAGAAACGGAAGGCGGGATGCTTTCGGAATTCTCTGCTGTGAGCGGATAATTTGCAGAAAGCCTCCGGCAGCCTTGCGGCGGGGAAAAGGCTGACGAGGGAAAGAGTTATCGAAAATTCGGCGGATGCTCTTTCGTACGGCTCCGGTGCGAGATATACCGGCAAATATGCGGGTAACTGCAAAACAAATACGGTATAACAGGAGATACGAGATGAAGTTCCACTAAGGCAGCACAGGACGCAGCCTAAGTGAAACTTCATCTCGAAGAAGAACGTCTCATAGGAACCGTTCTTCCAGGGTGCGCAAATGACGCGGAAAAAGCTGTGTCAGAAAGCGGAAACGATTATAATATAAATTAAAGTTCTTATAAAAAAGAAAGATGAGGGAAACAATTATGTGTGGAATCATTGGATATACAGGAAAGGGAAAGGCGGCTAAGATTATGCTGGACGCCCTTGAGCTTCTGGAATACAGAGGCTATGACAGCGCAGGCATTGCGCTTTTAAGCCGGGGCGTGACGCAGATTGTAAAGGCGGCGGGGAGAGTAAAGGACTTGCGGCGTCTGTGCGAGGAAAAAAAGCCGGAGGGCCAGTGCGGCATCGGCCATACGAGGTGGGCGACTCACGGGGGCGTGTGCGATGAGAACGCCCATCCTCACAGATTCGGCAATGTCACACTGATACATAACGGTATCATCGAAAATTACAGGGAACTCATTGAAAAGTATTCCCTGGAGGGTCAGCTCAAATCCGAGACGGACAGCGAAGTGGTGGCTGCGGTTTTAGAGCATTTTTATTCAGGAGACCCTTATTCGGCAATCAGAAGAACCGTGTTGAAGCTCAAGGGAACCTTTGCCCTTGCCATTATGTTTGACGACCAGCCCGACCAGATTTTTGCAGTACGGAATGTAAGCCCCATTGTTGCGGCGATTACAAAGGATGGAGCGATTTTGTCCTCCGACGTGGCGGCGATTGTGCCTTATACAACGGATTATTTTGTGCTGCCTGAATTTCATGTGGTTTGCTTAAAGCCGGGCAGCGCCGAGATGTTCGATTTATCGGGAGATAAGGCGCCCATCGACTGGCTGAAGGTGGACTGGGACGTGAGCCGCAGCGGCAAGGAGGGCTATCCCTTTTATATGGAAAAGGAAATCATGGAGCAGCCCGAGGTTATCGGAGAAACCATTATGCCCAGAATCAGGGACGGAAAGCCGGATTTTTCCGCAGAGAAAATCCCGGACGCCATGCTTGCGGACTGTAAGCGGATTTGCGTGATTGCCTGCGGAACCGCCATGCATGCGGGGCTTGTGGGAAAGAGCCTGATTCAGGCCATGATTGGGATTCACGTGGATGTGGTGATGGCTTCCGAGTTTATGTACAACGACCCCGTGGTGGATAAAAACACACTGGTGATTGCCATTTCCCAGTCGGGAGAAACCATCGATACCCTTGAGGCGCTTAAATTCGCAAGAAAATGCGGCTCACCCAGCATTTCCATTGTAAACGTAAAGGGAGCGTCTATTGCCCGCGCCAGCGAATATGTGATTTATACCAATGCCGGGCCGGAGATTGCGGTTGCCAGCACAAAGGCGTATACGACCCAGCTGGCGGTGCTTTATCTGCTCACGGCCAGAATGGCTATGGCCAGAGGACTCTGGAGCGAGGAGGAGATTCTTTCTTATATGAAGGAGCTTGAGAGAGTCCCCGCAGTAATGAAACGGATTCTGGACACAAAGGAAGAAATTCACCGCCTGGCAGGCTGCATATTGAATGCCAGGGACGTGTTCATGATTGGCAGAGGGCTGGATTATTCGATTTTGCTGGAAGGCTCTTTGAAGCTGAAAGAGGTTTCTTATATCCATTCCGAGGCCTATGCCTCCGGCGAGCTGAAGCATGGAACAATTGCGCTGATTACCGAGGACACCCCTGTGATTGCGGTGGTGACCCAGGATAAATTAAAGAGCAAGGAGCTGTCCAATATCCGGGAGGTTCAGTCCAGAGGAGCCAGAGTGGTACTTTTAATCAAGGAAAACGAAACCCTGGACGAGGGCGGGCAGTGGAGCTGCGTCTACCGGCTTCCGAAGATGGCGGACCCTTTTATGGTAATGCCGGCTTCCATTGTGCTGCAGCTGATTGCCTACTATGTGTCTCTGGATAAAGGACTGGATGTGGATAAGCCGAGAAATCTGGCGAAGGTTGTCACGGTAGAGTAGGAGACGGGCAGAGCGGCTGACAGGACAGGAAGGCGTGGTGCGAAGGCCCGGAAAGCGCAGTAGGAAGAATCTGAAAGCGTATAAGGACTGACAGCCATAAAAATAAACGAAAGTAAGGAAACAATGACAGAGATGAGAAAAGAAGATACAATTGAAATCACCGTAAACGAAGCAGGGTTTGAGTACGATATTCATTCGCTGATAAAGGCTTTTTACCCTGCATACAATGTAAAGGTGTCCGTCTGTCCCGATGTACGGGAAAAAGAGCCCGATTTATCCAATGCGGATATGGCTTTTCAATTTACAAAGGAAGCTGTTTTGCTTTTCTTAAGAAAAGAGGAGAGCAAAGCGGCTTCTTTTGCTGCGGAAAAAGAAGACATGGTTAAGGAGCCGGAAACGCCGCCGGAGAGGATTGTGAAATTGTCTGCGGATTTGTCGGACGAGCCGCCCCGCCCGGAGGTGAAAAACAGAATAAAACGGCTTATCTATGACGCGCTTTCCAGGGAAACCGGAAAACAGCTTCCCTGGGGGACGCTGACCGGGATACGGCCTGTGAAAATTTCCATGAGTTTGCTGGAGGAAGGAAAAGCAGAGAATGAAATCATGGATTATATGAAGAAAACCTATCTTATCAGCGATGAGAAGGCAGATTTGGCGGTAAGGATTGCCGAAAGGGAAAAGGCCATTCTGGAGACGCTCCATTATGAGAACGGTTACAGCCTGTATATCGGAATTCCGTTCTGTCCCACCACCTGCCTGTACTGCTCCTTTACCTCCTACCCCCTCGTCTCGTGGAAAAAGAGGGTGGGCGAGTATCTGAACGCGCTGGAAAAGGAAATCGATTACGTGGTGGAAAGCCACAGAGGAAAGGTGCTGGATACCATTTATATCGGAGGCGGGACGCCAACCACCTTAGAGCCGCCGCAGATGAAGCGGCTTCTTGACAAAATAAGGGGGAGCCTTGATTTGTCCCATCTGAAAGAGTTTACCGTGGAAGCCGGGCGCGCGGACAGCATTACGCCGGAAAAGCTTGAGGTTTTAAGGAAAGGCGGCGTCACCAGAATTTCCGTGAATCCTCAGACCATGAAGCAGGAAACCCTTGATTTGATTGGCAGAAGGCATACGGTGGAACAGGTGAAGGAAGCCTTTGCAATGGCGAGAAGCGCAGGTTTTTCCAATATCAATATGGATATTATCCTGGGGCTTCCGGGGGAAAATGCGCAGGACGTGCGCCATACAATGGAAGAAATAAGAAAGCTGAACCCGGACAGCCTGACCGTCCACTCTCTGGCAATCAAGCGGGCCTCGAAGCTCAGCCAGTGGATTGTGGAAAACGGAATTTCCACCCTGAATAACACGGAGGAGACCATGGAGATTACCGCGCAGGGCGCCGCCCTGATGGGAATGGTTCCCTATTATCTTTACCGCCAGAAAAATATGTCCGGCAACTTTGAGAACGTGGGGTATGCAAGGGAAGGGAAGTTCGGGATTTATAATATTTTGATTATGGAAGAGAAACAGAACATTGTGGCTCTCGGCGCAGGCAGCATCAGCAAACGGCTCTTCCCGGGCGGGAGGATTGAGCGGTGCGAGAATGTCAAGGAAGTGGCGCAGTATATCGAGAGAATCGATGAGATGATTGAGAGGAAGTGTGCATTATTCCGTGATTTATAATGCAGAATTCAGTATGAAATATTGAGTGTAATATGGGGTTTGAAAAGTTGGAAATGGTAAAGTCCAACAAAAATCAGTGTTAATCCACAGATATCTAAGGAGCGTTCAGTAAATAATCGAAACGCTCCTTTTTTGTGCCTGTCAATCCAGATATGAGTTCTATAGAAGCTTAAAACCAGGATGATACTGCAAACAACACATTTGGTAATAGTCATTTTATTTTATGAGAAGGAGGTTCAGGTATGAACGACACAGCGTTAAGAGCAGAGTCGCAGAGCGCCACAAGTCATAAAGAATCCGTCACCTATGGTGCTCACCCTTATGACATTACACACATGGTTTTTAAAGATGATAAGTACGAAAAATTTTATTATGAGAAATTGGGACAGGTAAGGTATCAGGGCTGGCAGACAAGCGGTAGTGTCAGGGTGGTAAGGCTTGCCTTTAACCTTTACACAGACAGAACGCCAGGCGTTGATGAATATAAGCGCAAGGACGAGCAGGTAAGAGAGTGCAAGGCATTTCAGCGAAATACCCTTGAGTATTCTGTAAGCGATATTTTTGCTGCGGTTACGCGCGGTATTTCTGGGAAGGCATAAAGCTGCGCTATCCGGAGTACTGCGGCAGGCAGAAGTATTTGGATGAAATCCTTGCGGAAATGGGGAGGGAAAGAAATGCTGAAAATTCGATTGATGGGAACGAAAAACGACATCAGGTGGTTTGAGAAAATCCTGAGAAGGCAGCCGAAAATCATTTTGATGGATTTTTCTGAACTGTATCAGAATAAGGGGACTAATAAATACTACAGGGCCTATGCTGAGGTGCATAAGGCGAATCTGAAACGGAACAGGACATGGCGGTGGAAGTCATCATACAATGCGGGGATAAAAAATTCTGGGAACAGAACAGCGGTGACAAAATATTTATGAAACAGGTCTATAAGCAGCTCCTTTTAAAGCTGCAGGAGTATCTGCCAGATTTTAAGATTGCCAATGCGGTAATTCATTTTGATGAGGCAAGCCCGCACATGCACGTTGTAGGCGTTCCGGTAGGGAGAGGGTTTAAGCGTGGCTTGTCAACAAAAGTGTCAAAACGGTCCGTATTCACGCCCCAAGTCCTGTCAGAAGTTTTGCAGGATAAAATGCGGGCAGACGCCAACCACTATATGAAAGCTATCTTCCAACAGGAAATAAAGGAAAAGAAAAAGGGAAAAAACCATGACCTGACGGTTGCGGAATACAAAGTTGCAAAAGAGGAAGAAAAGATTGAAAAACTATCAACGGATAAAATAGGACTGGAGGCTGACATTCTCGTTCTGAACCATAAAAAGTCCACTACGCAGAGGGTATTGGACGAATTGGACGGGGAGATTGAAAGTTCCAATATCTTTCTGAAAGCGCTCCAAAAGATAAAGCAGTTTATACAGTCATATCTTCCCTTTGCGCCGCTGATTGAGGAATTTGCGAACCATGTGGAGCGTGGTTCGGATATTGAGGCAGGAAACAGCTTTCGGGGATTGTTTACCGCACTTGGGGAGCTGCTCAATTCTTTCAAGGAGATCATAAAAGACGGGTTATGCTGGTTCCCACGCCTTATGCGGTGGCAGACCTCAAAAGGCGAAGTTTCCCCTGTGTTTGAAGATAACAGGAATGAAGGCTATTACTACCGGTTGAAATCTTATATGGATATCCATACAAGGCAGGAATACCCAAAGGAACTGATACAGCCGGAAATCAAGCCGGAAAACCGCACAGGCACAATAGAGCAGTTGGCGCAGAATGTGGAGGCTGTTGAAAAGCAAGTGCAGCTCATGGGTGTAGGGATGAGTCAAAATCATAAGTGTCAAAGTTGGCAAAATAAAAAATAGCAGGCTTAAATTCAAAATTGAAATGTTTCAAGAAGTACCTGCATTTGTAAAAAAGAGCAAGGTAATATAAATTCTTATTCCAACGTTATTCCCAATGTGTTATAATATAAAAAATTGGGAATAAAGTTGGGAATAAAGTTGGGAATAAATCCGTATCGAGGAGAATGTCAATGGATATAAAACAGATTGTATTAGATTTATGTGCCATGAATGATGAACAGGAATGGTTTGAATTTAAAGAGAATTGGTTTCAACCGGAAACATTAGGAGAGTATGTTTCCGCGTTATCAAACGCTGCGGCGTTCCATTATAAGAAATATGCTTATTTTATATGGGGAGTTGAGGATGAGAATCATAAAATAGTTGGGACGACATTCAACCAATATTGTGACTATAATAAAGAACCTTATCAGAATTATCTTGCACGAAATCTTTCTCCGAGCCTGAATTTTTCTTTTGAGGAAGTTGAGATTCAGCAAAAAAGAGTTGTCGTATTGGTCATACCTGCGGCTTTTGAGATACCTACTGCATTTAAGGAAAAGCGGTATATAAGGATTGGATCATCGAAATGCAATATCAAGGACTATCCTAGGAGAGAGATTGAACTTTTTAAGATGCTTGATGGGAGAACAGAAACCATAGAAACAATTCCGGCAAAATATCAGGAACTTACTTTTCAAAAGTTGTTTGGATATTATGGTTCAAAGGGAATTGTTCTGAGTGATAAGACTTTTATAAAAAATTTAGGTCTGCGAAATGAAGAAGGACAATTCAATTTATTGGCACAACTGCTTTCGGACGATTCTCATTTTCCTCTCAGAGTATCTATATTTGAGGGGAAAACGAAAGGAACAAATCTGTTTTCAGTCAGGGAGTTTGGGAATAACTGCCTTTTATACAGTTTGGATGAATTATTGCGGTATGGCGACGTGCTCAATATCATACAGGCAGATGAAACAGACAGGGTTGTGGAAAGGAAAGAAGTGCCGCTGTTTGATAACAAGGCATTTCGGGAAGCAATCATCAATGCTGTCCTGCATAACAAATGGACGGAGGGAAATGAGCCGATGATTTCCGTTTTTTCTGACAGAATAGAAATCTTATCAAGAGGCTCTCTACCGCCAGCGCAGACAATGGAAGGCTTTTATATGGGGGAATCTGTTCCTGTGAATGAAAAACTGTCAGAAATATTTCTGCAATTGCATATCAGTGAGAAATCAGGACGGGGAGTTCCTAAAATAACGGAAATTTATGGTAAAGAGGCATTTGCATTTCGAGAAAATTCAATCGTTGTAACAATACCATTGAAAAAAATTAAGAAAGTTGGAAATAAACCTGGGGATAAGAAGTCTTTAAATGGAAGGAGAAGGAAAATTTTGACAGAAATGAGGGATAATCCCAACATAACAGCTGAAGAACTTCGCAAAATCTTAGGAATTAGCAAAACGGCTGTAGATAACAATATTTCATTTCTGCGTGAAAATGGCTATATAGAGAGAGTAGGATCAAAAAAAGCAGGATATTGGAATGTGTTATAAGGAATCGAGATAGTTACAGTTCAACTATGCTGAACTGTAATCAGAGATAAAAATTTAAAGGAGAACAACCGATTTATGGCAGCAATTAATGATTTGATAGCTCAGATACAGGATGCTGAGCTTAGAAATAAGATAGAACAAGAAGTAAATCGAATGAACAAACAGAAGAAATTTGGTCTTGTTTTTGAAGAACACTTGCCAGAGTGTACACCATTATATGAAATGCCCGTGAATTGCGGAAGCAATGTTGCATTAAAATCCGGAAATATCAATGACATTTATAGAGTAATTGCCATAAATAATGAAAAGGCATTATGCATTAAGGACGATGAGCAGGCAGAATGGAACATTGCTGACCTCGTGGTAGTCGCAAAATTTGGAGAGCCAATCTATCCATATTTGAAACAGATAGATTGCGTGTGCAATGCGCCGGACAGTGATTTATGGCATACATTGATTGAAGCGGACAATTATCATGCGCTGCAACTGCTCGAATATCTTTATGCAGGAAAGGTAGATTGTATTTATATTGATCCGCCATATAATACAGGTGCAAAAGATTGGAAGTACAACAATGATTATGTGGATGGAAATGACAGTTATCGCCATAGTAAGTGGTTGAGTATGATGCAGAAACGGTTGAAATTAGCGAAACGGCTTTTGAATCCAAAAGACTCTGTACTGATTGTGACGATTGATGAAAAGGAATATCTGCATTTGGGATGTTTGTTGGAGGAACTGTTTCCAGAGGCAAGAATGCAGATGATAACGAGCGTAATCAGTGCAAAAGGTGTTGTTCGCACAGGTCAGTTTTCTAGAGTTGAGGAATATATATTTATAATTGAATTTGGATCGTCTTCTCTTGTTCCAAGTATGTATAATATGCTTGATAATGAAGTAAAAAAGGTGTCCAATAGAAGTATTGAATGGTTGGGCTTTCGCCGCAGAGCCCCTCAAGCCAAAAGAGAATCAAGACCAAATCAATTTTATCCTATATTTGTTCGGAACTGTGATGGAACAATTCATTCTATAGGAGATGTGGTCAAGGCGGGAATTGATAGAAATACTATCCCAATTCCTGATGGTTGTACTGCTTTATGGCCACTAAGCAAAGATGGTGATGAACGGCTTTGGAGTTTAGTTCCTGAGCAGGCACAACTTAATCTAAACAAAGGCTTTTTAAAGATCAATAATTGGAATGCTGAAGAAAAAAGCGGAACGGTTTATTATTTGCCATCTGGAACCATTCAAGATATTGAAACTGGTAAGGCAGTTGTTCTTGGAAGAAATCAGGATGGTTCAGTAATTGCTCAATATACAGAGGAAGGCAGGACACCTCCCAAACGAGTATGGAATATGAAGGCACACAACGCAGAAACCTATGGAACAAATACAATTAATATGATGATAGGAAAAAGATTTAACTATCCTAAATCTATTTATGCAGTTCATGATACAATACGTTTTTTTGTAGCGAAAAAGCCTAATGCCCTTATCATTGACTTTTTTGCTGGCTCTGGTACGACTTTACACGCTGTCAACCTACTAAATGCAGAAGATAATGGACAGCGTCGCTGTATTATGGTGACAAATAATGAAGTGTCGGTAGACGAAGCTAAAATTCTTTCAGAAAAAGGCTTACATCCTGGCGATGATGGATGGGACAAACTTGGAATAGCCCGATATGTTACATGGCCGCGGACTATATGCAGCATAGAAGGCCATGACATTAATGGAAGTCCCCTAAAAGGGAACTACATTGGAAGTAATCAGCCAATGTCAGAAGGATTTAAAGCGAACGCAGTATTTTTCAAGCTTGGATTTTTAGATAAAACGACAGTTTCTTTGGGCAGGCAGTTTCGGGAACTTTTGCCGGTAATTTGGATGAAAGCAGGTGCAATAGGGCCTTGTCCGTCACTTAATACTGAACAGCTCCCAACTATGATGATTTTATCAGAAAATAAGTTTGCGGTTTTGTTAGATGAAAATTATTTTTCGGAATTTGAAGAAAAAGTAAATCAGGATTCCAACATTGAAACCGTTTTTATTGTAACGGATTATGAAGCAGGATATCGTACTATGATACAAAATCTTGCTGTAGAAAATACTTATCAGCTATATCGGGATTATCTTGACAATTTCAGAATTAACCAGGGGAGGAAGCAGGCATGAAAGTAGAATTATTCCCATTTCAAAAGAAGGCTGTCTATGAACTTAGGACAAGGACTGCGGCAGCGCTTGGGATGTATCAAAACACGCATATTCCCCAAGTGATTTCTTTACAGGCTCCAACAGGTGCAGGTAAGACGATTATTATGGCTGCTTTGATAGAGGATATTTATTTTGGAACGGAAAACTATGCGGATCAGCCGGAGGCAATATTTGTCTGGCTTTCAGATTCTCCAGCTTTAAATGAGCAGTCCAAGCAGAAGATAGATTTAAAAGCAGATCGCATTAAATTCGGGCAATGCGTTGTCATTGAGGATGACTCTTTTGATATGGAAGAATTGCAGGGTGGGCATATCTATTTTTTGAATACACAGAAATTGGGGAAAGCAGGGAATCTTGGCAAACATTCGGATAACCGCCAGTATACCATTTGGGAAACTTTGGAGAATACGGCGAAGAAAAAAGCAGACAGACTGTATTTTATCATTGATGAGGCGCATAGAGGAATGCAGGGAACAGCGGCAGGAACTGCAACATCAATTATGCAAAGATTTATCAAGGGAAGTGTTCCGCATAAACTTTCTCCAATACCATTAGTTATAGGGATGAGTGCAACTTCTGCAAGATTTAACCAGCTTGTAGGAGATACCAATTCAACCTTGCAGAGGGTTATTATTACACCAAATGACGTTCGGGCATCAGGATTACTGAAAGACCGTATTTTGATTACATATCCTGATGTTCCGGCGAAAAATAATGATATGGCAGTGTTGCAAGCTGCTACTGATGAATGGAAAAGCAAATGCGATCATTGGCGCCAATATTGTTACGAACAGCATTATGCGCAGGTCAATCCGGTTTTCGTAATACAGGTTCAGGCTGGTAGTGGAAAATTGATTTCCAACACAAATCTTGATGACATAATTGCTAAAATTGAGGAACGTATCGGAGTGGCTTTCAAGGAAAATGAGGTGGTACATACATTTGGTTCGACAGCCACGCTTTTGGTCAATGGGTTGAATGTTCCACATATTGAACCGTCTGAAATTACAGATGACAGACGGATAAAAGTAGTATTGTTTAAAGAAAATCTTTCTACAGGCTGGGATTGCCCGAGGGCTGAAACAATGATGTCATTTCGCCATGCAGAGGATGCTACATATATTGCCCAGTTATTAGGGAGAATGGTCAGAACTCCTTTGCAGAGCCATATCCTTGTAGATGACTACTTAAATGATGTTCGGCTGTATCTGCCATATTTCAATGCACATACAGTAGAAAATGTTGTAAAAGAATTGCAAAATTCAGAGGGTGAAGATATTCCAACAGTTGTTGATAGTGAATCGCTTGAGGAGGCTGTATATGTACCTTGGACGATTCATACGACACAGCATAGAAAAGAAAATGCACCCATTCCGGGACAGATTGGATTGGAAGAATTTATGCCTGATACCGCAGTTTTAGGTCAGAGCAAAATAGAGCCTGATAATCAGCAGAAAAATAAATTAGAAGATATAGATAGTGTGGAACGAGGAACGGAGAATGATAATTGGTTTCCATTGCAGCAACCATATCCGCAAAGCGAACCACTTCCGGTTATTTCTGTTCCAGTGAATACAAATATGGAGGCAGAGGGGCAGATTGTAGAGGGTGAACAGCTTTCGCTTTTGCCTGAAATTGACCGCGAGGGAATCACAAAATTTATTAATGATCAAGGGTTTTTGACCTATGTTGTAAAAACAACTAAGATTCATAGCTATTTAAAATCTTTACTCGATCTCGCAGGCTTGCTGACATATAACATGATATATCAAGGCGCAAAGGACGAGGTTGAGGAAGATATTCTTAATATGATGCGGGAATATGTAGATAAACTGCACCAGTCGGGAGAATATGAAGCACTTTCCGCCAAAGTGCTTGAATTTAAGCTGCTTGTAGAGGTGTTTGATGTTTTCGGGCAGTCTATTAGAAATTATGGCCAGCTAAATTTTACGGCAATTTCTGATTCGGATATTGACCGTCAATTAAGGGCAGCTGATGCGCGAATCGGTAATTATGGTTTTTGTAACTTATATGGTCGGCGTTATCTGGATATCATGGATGTGAATGCGTATAAAATTGACTGTATCTTATTTGCCGCAGATGATAACTGTATTGCAAATTTGAACAGGTATGCAGAAAAGAAATTTCATGAATTGAATGATAAGTATCGTCGTTATGTTGTCGGGAAGTCTGAAAAATGCAGAAAACAGTATGATGATATCGTAGCAAACAGCGATATTGTCAGCAAACACAATTTCACGCTGCCAGAAACAGTCAGCGTGAAAATAGAGCCAACTGGTAAAAAATATGATAATCATTTATTTGCATATGCGGACGGAATGGCACAAATAAAATTAAATGGTTGGGAAAGCGGATTGATAGATGAGGAGTCGAAACGTTCTGATTTTGTCTGCTGGTTACGGAATCCGCCCAGAGAAAAATGGTCAATGTGTATGCCCTATGAAATGGAGGGAGTGAAAAAGCCTGCATATCCGGATTTTATCATTGTCAGAAAAGATTCTGTCCTTGGTTATGTAATAGACATATTGGAGCCACATAATCCTAATTTTAAAGATAACCTTGGAAAAGCTAAGGCATTAGCGCAGTATGCAAAAGAGGAACCCAAGATAGGACGGGTTCAACTGATCCGGCTTGAGAAAGCTGCTTCTGGGAAAGATAAATTTAAACGCCTTGATATGTCACATGGGAGTATCAGGAAGAAGGTATTAAAAGCGATAAATACGGATGAGATTGACCATATCTTTGAAACGGATGGGTTTTTTGAGTGAAAGGATGTAGAGATGTTACAAGATGCACATGAAGGCTATGAATATCAGGATTATTTAACTGTTGCAATAATTTTTGATGAATTATTAAATCATAGAGAAGCTTCATTTGTGATTGACCGCAAGTCATTTCCAAATGATAAATTTGATGATTTAAAAGTAATCAACACATCATATGTGGATTGCTATCAAATAAAATATACCTTAATCCGTGAAACTCAGATTTATTAAATACCTGCAAAGTCTGTGATTATGTGGTTTTGAAGAGCCAAA
>QZDS01000002.1 GCA_009917455.1 bacterium 1xD8-48
CCTGCGCTTTATTGAACAATACAATCTTACGGCACATCCATTTAAGTGGACATATGCCGGTATACCATTAGCGATTTAATCACTGATATTTAAGCAATGCTGTACTAGTTCTTTTGTTTCATAATTGTAGCAGTAATTATTTTTTTTACATTGAAATAAAACGCCAATTATTTTTCCTTTGTCTGACAACAATGGCTTCATGTTGGTCATTTCAGACTCTGAACAATTTAATTTTCGGGAAAGCTCCTGCATAATTAGCGAGCCGGAATTATTCAGATATTTATGGTCAAATAACCGCAGCTCGTCAAGGGAGTCAAACTCATATATGTCATTACTCTCATAACACCTGATTTTCATTTTCAGTTGTGTAATATGTTCCTTGTAGACAGTCTCCCATAACTTCCCTTTTGTAGTGTTATCTTCATATATATCTTCCAAAATTTGAACAAATTTTCGGCTGAAAAATTCATTCCAAAAGGCATGACCTATCATAAACCACTGGTGACAGCCGCCGATTTTTATGTCGGTAATCCAACCATGTTTATCTGTCTGAAGACACCATTCATCGGTACTGCCTGAGGTAAACTGCGCGGAATAATAGGTATCCTCTACTTCCTTTTCAAAGGGATTGGCAGTAAAATAATTATCAGCAGAGCAAATATAGGAATTTCCCAGATGGTTTCGTGCAGCATAAATAGAAGAGTGATTATTTCTGGTAAGATAGTCTTTATTTTCTATTATAGATACACCATATTTTTGAGTTAAATAATAAAACTGTTCTTTTTTATATCCGACAATGAGAATAATTTTATTAATTCCGGCTTCCAGCAATTGACGGATTTGCCGTTCAATTAACACTTCCCCTCTGACTTCTATCAGTGCCTTGGGCTTTTCATATGAAATTGGTGCGAAACGGCTGGACAGACCGGCAGCCATAATAATTGCATTATCTACCTGATACCCCATTTCTTCCTTTCCTCTCCAAGTTCGTTACATACAATTCGATAATATTCTTTTGCATAGCGGTATTGACGTAACGCATATTCACCAAAATCTACACCGAGATTCCTTTTATATTCGCACCAGTTACTCCACAAAAGACCGCAAACTGAAATATAACAATAAATTTTAATTTTTACGTCATTATCGCAATTTCCTTTAAAATAAGTTTGAATCAGTTTATCAATCTGCTCTTTATTATAAAGGGAGTAAATGCCAAACATTGCAATATCAACATGGGGGTCCTGCATTCCGGCGTACTCCCAGTCGATTAAGTAAATTTTTTCATCTCCATCGGCGTTTTGGGTGAAAAGAAAATTGTCGGGAACAGCGTCAATATGGGTCAATGTTTTGCAAAATACATGTGTATCAATATAATGTTTTAGAGAAAGTACATTCTCCTTGGTAATGGTATAATCCTTGTATACAGAATGGCCGGGAACCCATAGTGATTCATAAAAATCAATTTTATCAAAAAGATTAAACTCATGATTTACCTGCAAATTCATCTCATGAAAATTTCTTAATCTTGCCATGCACTTTGATACATCTTCTATATTTAGCGGGTCACAGGTACGTGAATGCTCAATAAATTCTGTGAGTTTATAACCGGTCTTAACATCAATAGAAAGGAAATTGTCACATATACATTTGTCTCTAATCGTATAATAAACTTCGGCCTCTTCAGCTCGATTAATTAACTGACCGGTTCCTTCGCCGGGAATCCGCATGATATATCGTTTCCCCAAACATTTAAACAAAAAAGACCGGTTAGTCATTCCCTTTTTGGATATGGTTATTTCCGTAATATCAGCCGGATTTATGTTCAAAACATTGACAATCATTTCAATTGCAGCGGATTGAAGCTGATTAGAATTACTATCCAAATCACGAAGCTGTTCATAGGTATTGATTTCGATAACATCAGAAGAAGAAACAATTTTTGCCTGCACAATCATGCGGTTATTTTGATAAAGAGCCTCTTCCCAGAAGGAATTATGGTAAACACCGGATTCACAGAGCTCTCTTATTTTCCTGTATAAAAGTGATGTTTGTGTCTTTTCAAGATAGGAAATACCTATCATGGCATTTCCGGGGCAGCCTTTTTCGACCAATACAAGCTCGTGATTTCTGTTTATACGTACCGGACTGGAAGATGTTCTGGCATCGCTGACCATGTACCAGGAATATAACTCGTATTTGCTGAAAGGATTCTGCCGACACCAGATATCACATGGGATGATATAGGTGTTTGACAAATGGGGCAGAGCCTTTTCCAGAGAATACAGGTTGTTTTTGGAAGAATAGTCAGGGTTAACGATTAATTCGACCTGATATTTATCTATCAGATATTCATAATGCTCTTTCATAAAACCTGCGACTATATAAATTTCCTGGATGCCAGCATCGTGAAGCTGACAGATAATCCGCTCAATTAATGCTTCGCCTTTAATTTCCAGTAATCCTTTTGGAGTTTCCAGGTTAATGGGCGCCATGCGCATGCCATAGCCGGCAGCCAGGATGACGGCATTTTGGGGGGAGCTATCTTTTAGTCTTTGTATGGCACTAAAAAGAGGTCTATATTCCCTGTCAATATAATTATTGTTTATTAAGAAACGCAGCGAACGATTAACAATACCCAGTGAGTAGTTAGTGGCTTCGGATATTTCGCGCTGGCTGGTATAAGTTTTTTCTGCTAATAATTTTAAAATATCACATTCAGTTCTGTTCATGACTTCCCTCAAAATAAATATCGTGAACATGATAACAATAAATAACAGAGCTGTCAACTCTGTTATTTATTCTTTTGATTTTTCAATCAGCCGGTTAATAAGGTATCTTGCGCCAACTTCCGCACTGCCTGAAATATTATACAAATACTTGTCGCGCATTTCCTTCAACTTTTCATTAGAATATTTGATTTCTGAAAGAAGCTGATTTATTATATCAGGAAGAGTATGCAATTCGCTTAATTCGACTGATATACCGATTTGATTTCTGATTTCAATGTCAAAAGGAACTACAGGAATCTCCTGGTAATCAGGATTCATTATTTTCATAGGTGTATTAATAAATAATGACGGTTTTAATGTTGTAAACGAATATTCATAGGCAATTCCTGACCAGTCAGTTATAAGAATATCCGCATTAAATACGGTGTCATTAGAGGAAAAACTATTTTCTATAGAAAAATCTGTACAGAAGGCATACTTATTTTCTAAAATTTTTAGTTTTTCTTTAAAATGTCTGACATACTGTGGATGAGGACGCAGAATAATCTGGTAGCCATGCCCTGTAAGAGCCTGCAAAATCTCGTCGATACATAAATCAAGCAGATTATCATCCTGCCAGGAGGGAGCTATCAGAATGATTTTAGGGCTGTTGTGGTGAACAGGTTGCCTGTTATAGTTTTCAATCATATTATCGATTAAAGCAAATCCATATTTTAAAACAGTTTTTTCTTTTAAGCTATATTTCTTTTCCTGTTCCCTGATTTCTGCATAAGAAATTTCGTTTGAGGCAAAAATTGTATCAAAATAATCCAGAGCATGTTTGCGAAGCATTAAATTAACGCTTCCAATACCATGGTCCATATAAACATATTCGATATCATTTCTCATCATAGAACGCTTAATATGATACTTTTGCAAATCCGGCATAGTCATGACTACGATATCGGCATCCATTTTCATCATGAGAACAATCAGCTTATTTTCAGTAATATAATATACTCTGAAGTTATCATTCTGAAGCTTAAATACCTCGTCGCCTGCGTCGCTTGTAATATAATGAATAATAATATCAGTTTTCTTTAATATCAGTTCAATTACATTCTGAAAATACTTATAAAAGCCATTTCCTTCAGAATAAAAAACAATTTGCTTATTCTCATATTTTAAAAATTTTTTATAATCGCGTTTTTCTAAAGAAATTAACTCAGAGCTCCGCTTCTTATTTGCCTTGGCGGCATATTGAGTTACCCGTGCCAGTTCGTTTTTACTTTCTTCCAATGCCCTGTAATCAATATATTTTTTGGGGTCAATAAAGTAATTGAGTAAATACATTAAAATAATGGACATCAAATTACTGATTACCCAGTAAAATCCAACGCCCCCCGGTACGAAAAAGCCTAAATAAAGCGATAAACCCACTGATAACAACAGGGTAATGGTCTGATTGGCCTTGCTTTGCTCGGACTGAAGAACATTTGCTTTATTTTGCGTAAAGCACATTAGCCAGGAGGAAATAGCGGCTAAAATGGGAATAAGAATGGAGATGCCCCCGGTTTTAACCGGAGTAACCCCTAAATCCAATATCAGAAAAAATTTATTTGTTACATTCAACTGATGGATACCATCAACAACTCCCATTAGAATAATCAATTGTAAGATTACCGGGATTAAATCCAACATAGGATGATACTTTTCACGTTTATATAACTGATATTCTTCTTCCGATGCCATATCTTTATTGCCAAAATATTTTGCTTTAATATGATTCATTTCAGGGTACATTTTTACCATTTTTATTGAATTTTTTTGTACCATGACAGATATGGGTAATAAAATAATTTTTGTTATCAGAGTAAACAATATAATAGACAGACCATAATTGGCTGTTAATTTATAGCAGAAGCGCAGAAGCAGGCCAAATAAACCGCCTAAAATTTTCATAAGTTTTCCTCAGAATCTTTCAGATGAATTTCTCTTTTTTCATTTTTCTTCGATTTCTTCTTGAAAAATGAAAATATTTTATGACGGAACACAGTAACAATTGCGCCTAAGGCAATAAATACAGCGGCAACAGCCTGTATAATGTAGGTCACTGCTGACGGGTCAATATATGCATGCGCGTTTATAGAAAGAACAATCCACCAGCATGTGAAGAAATACATAAATTTTGTAATTGCTAAAAGCTTTTTCATTTTAATTCCCTTTCACGAATTATAATTATTTTCAACATATCATTCCCTGTATCTAAAATAGTAGAGAAAATGCGCAGGAAACTTAATAAATAATAACGCAGTTTTACAAGAAGCGCAATATAGAATTCTTTTAATTATCTTAATAGAATAAAAATGTTAGACATAATACTTATGGGGGTGTATACTGATTTAAATTAAGAGTAATATGAAATTAAATGCTGTTTGGAAAGGCATTTGAGGAGAGGCGTCCATGACAAAGCGATGGAGATGGGCTATAGTAACAGTTTTTTCAGTGCTTCCGCTTTTACTGCTGGTTTCTATAAGACCCGGATTTGTGGCAAACTCTACGAAGGCTTCGGGTTGTTTTGAAAATATGACCATAACAATTGACAGCAATTCAGGAAACCAGAAAATCAGTTGTTATTATAGCCGAGCGGAAGACGAAAACGGAATATTTTATATTTTTCTCCCCTCATATGCCAATTTATCAGAGCTTAGAATTGATTTTTCCGGTGCGGATGAAGTGAAATTTCATCAGGAAAATTCGAACCCGGCAGGAGATTTTAGCGTGAACGCAGGAACCTGGCTTTGGAGAGACTGGCTGAAAGCGGATATAGTATACGAAGCGGATTTTTTAAAAAACGGACAGGCTGTGGAGAACGGCAAAATAAAGCTGATGAAGTCTGAAAATCTTCCGGCAATGTTCGTGGAAACCAAATCCGGGAGCCTGGATTACCTCAACGAAAATAAAGCCAACAGAGAGCCGGGAGAGATGTCGTTGTATACGGAGACCGGAGAACTTGAGTGGTCAGACGGGCTGGTTCATATGACCGGACGCGGCAATGAAACATGGAAGTTTGATAAGAGGTCTTATTCTATCAAGCTTGAGAATAAAGCGAATCTTCTGGGCATGGGGCAGGCGAAAGACTGGATATTGCTCTGCAATGTGTTTGACGATGCGTATATACGAAATAAAATAACTTATGATATGGCAATAGCAGCCGGCATGGTAGCTTCTCCTGAGTCCCGCTATATGGACTTGTACGTAAACGGAAAGTATCATGGTTTGTATCAGCTTACGGAAAAGGTTGAGATTGATAAGGAACGCATTGATATTGCTGATTTGAATAAAAGGAATGAGGCGGTAAATCGGGCAAATTATGCTGTGGAGAAGTTGGAACCCGCCTACACGGACAGGTCTAAGGCAGTGTATCTTCCCGGTATCCCTGATGATATTACAGGCGGATATCTTATTGAAAGGGATTATGGGGTAAAGTGGGCGGAAACTGTCAGCGGTTTCCAGACCCGTACGCTCCATGACTGCTATTCTATTATCAATCCGGAGCTGGCGTCCGTGGAGGAATTGCAATATATCAGCGATTTGTTTGAGAATATGGAAGTGTCAATTGCGGCAGAGGACGGTATTAATCCCGATACAGGCAAAAGTTATCTGGACTATATTGATTTGAAATCCTTTGCGGATAAGTATATAGTGGAAGAACTATCCAAGAACGAGGGCGGAGGCATGTCCAGCGCCTTTTATTACAAGCCGGAGGACAGCATAAGTAAAAAGGTATTTGCAGGACCGGTCTGGGATTACGATAAAGCTTATGCCAGAGATGTTTATATCAACAACAATCCCAGAAATCTGTGTTACCTGACCATGAAAGCGGCAAGTACACAGCTATACTGGCATTTGTATAAGCATCCTGAATTCCGGGAAAAGGTAAGAACAGAATATAAAGCATTTTTTTCTGATTATCTGGAAGAACTGGTTAATGGAAAAATAGATGAATATGCTGAAGAAATCAGTAAGTCGGCGGAAATGGACCAAATCAGGTGGAAAGAGACATATGAAAACCGGGAATCAATTCATCCTGATTATATAGTAAATATAGAAAGTGTCAGGGAGTTTTTGCAGGAAAGAAAGCGATTTCTGGATGAAGTGTGGCTTAAGGACACCGAAATATGTAATATTGAGTTCATTGATGAATATCAGCAAAGTACAAACCGGATTGGTGTGATAAAAGGTGAAAGCCTCGGAGAAATTCCGGCAAGCGAGTCTTCAACGGCAATATTTGAAGGCTGGTTTCACAGAGATACGTCCAGGGAGCTTGACATATCGGAACCGGTTCTGGAAGATGCGGTTTATGTGGCAAAATGGAAATTAGATGAAGAAAAAGGAGAACAGACATGAACTTTGCGGACATTTTTAAACAATCTTTTCTGGAAGGATACAGCGGCGGTGAAATAGGGACAGTAAGGATAGTGATTGCACTTGCAATGACGTGTATTCTTGGGTTTTATATTTTCTTTATTTATCGTATTACCACCAGAAAAACTTTCTACTCCAAAACCTTTAATATCAGCCTGGTAGCGCTGGCAATCATTACGGCAGCGGTTATTTTGACGATTCAGTCGAGCATTGTGGTTTCTCTTGGTATGGTGGGCGCCCTTTCCATTGTGCGTTTCAGGACTGCAATTAAGGACCCGATGGATTTGGTGTTTTTGTTCTGGTCTATCAGCGTGGGGATTATCTGCGGGGCCGGGCTTTTGGAGATAGGGGTGCTGGCGTCGCTGCTTTTGACAGTGGTTATTTTTGTACTGGATAAAATTCCTGTGGCAAAGGCCCCCATGATTTTTGTGGTCAATGCAGACAGCAGCGCAGGACAGGGGAAGGCAATACTGGATGTGGTAAAAAAATACAGCCGGTTTTATAAAGTGAAGTCAAGGAACGTTTCTAACGGACAGTTGGATATGGTGGTTGAGGTGCGGATTTCTGAAGAAGAGGAGTTTGTGAACGAGGTGGCTGCTATGGAGCATGTGCATTCGGTGTCGCTGGTGTCACATGACGGGGAAGTGACGTTTTAGGAAAGAAGAACCCATATACGCGTGGAATAATATAGCTGTAATATCTTGTAGGATATTTACAGCTATTTCCTTTTTCTATATCATAAACCTAAGAAATTGTTGATTTGTCTCGTCATGCATTCATTTATTGCTCCATGGCTTAAATAAACATGATACCATTCAACAAGCATTTCCATGGCTTTTTCTATATTCCATGTAGCTTTCCAGTTAAAGGTATTCTTCAATTTGGAGCAATCCAGTTTTAAGTATCCAGCTTCATAAGGGCCGCCATCGTATTTATCTATCCATTTTGGTTCAAAGCCCGTTTCAGCTTTCCAGGATTTGCAAAATAAATCGACTAATTTACCTGTGGTCAAGCAGTCAGCTTCTTCTGGCCCAACATTGTAACTGCCTGCATATTTTAAATCTTTATACTGTTTGGAGGCAAGCATAAGATATACAGCTATCGGCTCTAATACATGTTCGTAAGGACGTACAGAATAGGGATTCCTGACCACAATATTATTTCCGTTTTCCACGGCTCTTACACAATCCGGAATAATTCTGTCTGCTGCGAAATCTCCTCCGCCTATTACATTTCCAGCTCTGACGGTAGATACGGCAATATCTGCTTCATTCAAAAAGCATTCTTTATAGCTTGAAGTAACCAACTCTGAGCAGGACTTGGAATTGGAATAGGGGTCATGTCCGTTTAATTCTTCATTTTCACGATATCCCCAATACCATTCCCTGTTTTTATATACTTTATCGGTAGTAACATTTATCACGGAGCGGACACTATCCGAAAGGCGGACACATTCCAATAAATTAACCGTACCCATAACGTTTGTTTCATATGTGTATACCGGTGTCCGATAGGATTCCCTGACAATCGGTTGTGCTGCCATATGGATGACAATTTCCGGTCTTACCTCCAAAAATACTTTTTTCATTTTTTCCAAATCTCTGATATCGCCTTCTACGGAGTTCATTTCGTCAGCCAAACCGCATAATTCAAAAAGGCTGGGGGAGGTAGGAGCGGAAAGGGCATACCCGCTTACCTCCGCACCGGCCAGTAAAAGCATTTGCGACATCCATGAACCTTTAAAACCGGTATGTCCGGTAACAAGTATTTTTTTACCTTTATAAAAGTCAAGCCAATTCATTATTAATTTCTCCCACTGACAGTAATGAAAATATTTATTTAAAATTATATTTGATTGGTTATCGATTTACAATAGTTATTTTTTCCTATGGCAAATATTCAGAAACAGTACTATAGGTTAATGAAATAAGTATAATGGGTATATATCGAAAAATGTAAAATAATGGTAAAATTTATTACATAAAATTCCTAATCACAGGAATGGGCTGTTAAACAATAAGCATGTTGAGGAAGATGACAGATGATAAAGAATTTAAAAGCTAAATTATGCAAAATATTTTCGGATGTAGGTGAAGTGATAGATAAATACCACAGCAAGAGTAGTTGGATTAATATTACGGCACCCTTGACAAGTCTTTTAACACTGTCTATTTATTTATCCGTAGGCATTGTTTCTGCTGATTATAAAGATGAAGTGGCAATTTATCTTGCTACTTTTTTTATTGAAGGCATTTTGCTCCTTATTCTTTGCTGGGAGTTTGTCTGCTGTGTGGGAAGCAAAGCAATCAGGAAGTGGGCCGGGCGTACATGTGTAATATCAGCATTCACAATAGGAACTGTGATACTTCTAAATATTTTTATTCAAAATCTTCCCGATACCCGGTATTATGCGGCGGTAACGGAGGTTTATGGAATTCCTGCAGGGATAGAAGATACACGTTTATCTAAAAACGACCTGAGCAAACGGGCTGGATACTGGGAAATAAATGACAGGAAATACAAAAATCATATGACGTTAACTTATGTAGATGCTTACAATCAGGCTGAAATTATGCAGGAACATTCTACTCTTTATAATATGTCACTGTTTCAGTATCCTGTTCGTGTAGAAATAGATTATGAGAGAAGTAAAAATAAAGATAAATATCGCTCTTATGGTGAGGAGTCTTTTGAAGCCGCCCGTAAGAATGATTTTCGGGAACCCGTAAGAGTGGGCTATTATAGTAATAGTGATAAGTTATTGCTGGAGCTTGAAAAGAATAATGAAGACGTATTTGAAATTACCACCTATTCTTCTAAAGATAAGCCGCAGTTATTGAATTCTACTTTGCTTCGCATTCCTGCCGGACAGCAGTCTGAAAATGATATGACTTTTCAGCAAATTGAAGTCACATATAATTCCGCCGGTTTGCCGGAGATACGTAAATTAAAATCCCGTGTGAATTTATATGGCGTGAGTGGAGAGAAATACATTTATGATGAAAATCATCGGTTGAGTACATTGCATTTTCTCAATAGCGATGGAATTCCCGCCTGCAATAACCTTGGCATTATGACAATTGATTTCAAATATAGTGAAGATGGGAATTTGCAGAGCATTTGCTATTACAGTGATGAAGAAAAAACGGAAAAGACAGAAGGATTTTACAAAGTTTTCCATGAAAAATTTTTATATAGTGATGATGGAAATCTTGTAGAGCGCAGACAATTAGGGCGAGAGGGAAGCCCGTGTTACGATAGTAATAAGGTGTGCAAGTATAAGTATACTTACGACGCCGGTGAATTAAGAGAAGAAGCCTTTTATGGACGTAATAATTCGCCGGTTTATATGAAAATGCAACAGCTTCAGAGCAGCTCCGTCAAGTTTGGAAGATTTATTGAGAATGGAAGTCCTATGATTTCTGTTTTATTTGCTTTAAGAACAAATCAGGATTTGCCGGGAGAAAGCATTGAAGCTCAAAACAGTGAAGACACTGAAAAGAGTGAGATATCTGATACTAAGGAGAAGGCTCAGGAGGATTCAAAAACCGAAACCCCCGAAAAGAAAGAAAAAACTAACGATAGCAGAGCATATAATGTTTATGAATTGAAGACAGAGCCTGATGTTAATACAGATGCAAATAATAAGCCGGATAAGGTGAAATTCCAGGAGGATGCTGAATTTTATCTGGATTTACACGGAGCGGAAGAAGTAGTAAATGTGAAAACCAATTATACATCTATTTATTATAAAGTTGTAAACGGATGTATTGAGGAGATGAGTTATCGTGATAAGGACGGGAACTTTACGGATAATGAGCAGGGATGTTCAATGAGAAAATTTGCATATGATTGTAAACAGCGCATAATCAGAGAAGAATTTTTTAATGCGGAAGGGAATGAATGTATAGTTGACGAAGGATATACTGCAATCGAAACTGCCTATATGGACGGTGAAGGCGAGCAGATAAAATATGTAAAATACCTGGATGCCAATGGAGAACCAGTTAATAAGAAGAAAACAGGATATGCAATTATCAGATACAAGTATGGCGGCCGGTCAATGTGGGAAGAAACCGGTAATTCTGTGATTAGTGCGCTATGGCGTGAAAAGACGGGGCAGAACCAGTATGCCGAAAAAGAAAGGTGTATTGCCGAATATTATCTTGATAAAGATGAAAATCCTGTTTTGTCATATGAGGAGGGATATGCCGGAGTAAAACGTCTTTATAATGAAAATGGATTTCTTATTGGAGAAGCATATTATGATAAGAAAGGAGAACCAACCTATCGTACAGATTATGGAGTGGCCAAAATACTGTATGAATATTCGGAAATCGGAAACAGAGTTTGTGACCAGTATTTTGACAAAACCGGGGCACCTGTTAATCGTATAGATACAGGATATGCGCGTATTTATCGTGAATTTAAAATGGGGCAAAAGAAGAAAGAATATTATGAAGGCTGTCAGGAGAATATGCTCTGTGCTGTCTCAGACAAACAGACAGGGGCGGCTGTCATAGAATATAATTATAATAATGGTCAGATGGTTGAAGAATCTTATTATGACATAAACCGAAGACCGGTGCTGCGAAGCGATTTGGGATGTGCAAAGCGTAAATATGAATATGCAAATGGAAAAGTCTGCAGGCAAAGCTTTTATGACGAGTCAGATAATCTGACTTTGCGAAAAGACCTGGGGGTTGCAATAATCCAATATGAATATGATGATGCCGGAAGAAATACCTTTACTCAATACTATGGCATAGACGAGCTGCCTGTGATTAGCACAAAATATAAATGTGCCGGTTTTCATTATAATTATGATGAAGTAAGCGGAAACGAAGCTGATATATGGTATATAGGCACAGACGGCAATGTAATGGTTCGCCAGGATTTGGGATATGCTCATGTACACTATGAATATGATAGTGATGGAAATATAAAAAGTGAGGCTTACCTGGATGCTGATGAGGAGCCTGCGCTCTGGAAAGAGGGAGGCTTTGCATTATATACATATGAATATGATAAAGAAAATGAGAAGAGGACAGGGAGGTATTTTATTAATGAGGAAGAACCTGTATTGCGGAAGGATTATGGGTATGCCTGGTTTGAAGAGTTTTATGAAAACGGGAAGTGCAGGGAAAGACGCTATTATGACACAGAGGATGAGTTGGTATTAATAAAAGATAAAGGTTATGCGAGAATTGAATATGAGTATAACGAATTTGGACAATGTATCTCCGAACTGTTTTATGGTACAGATGGAGATGAAAAGCTTACAATCAGTCCTGAGTATAAGTGCGCCGGATTTTTATATGATTATGACGAAAAAGGAAGACAGATATCTATCGAATATGTGGGCGAAGATGGGAAAACGTTTATACGTGGAGACAGGGGATTTGCACTTGTAGAGTATGAATATGATGACAGAGGTTTCCGCACGGCAAGCAGGTATTATGATGCTACAAAAGAACAGCTGATTATCAGTACTATGTATCATTGTGCGGGTTTTGATTATGAGTACGATGAAAGAGGGAATGAAAAACGGGTTATTTATATTGGCTTAAAAGAAAAGATGATGGTTCGAAGGGATTACGGAAATGCGCAGGTTTGTAAAAGATATGATGACGCCGGAAGGCTTTTAGGAGAGGCATATTATGATAAGGATGGCAATCCGGCAATATGGAGGGGGAAGGGGTATGCGTCGTTTGAGTATACGCTTGAAAATGGAAATAGCGTAGAAACAAGGTTTTATGATATTCAGCATAATCTGGTGCAGAGAAAAGATACAGGCTATGCAATAGAAAAAGCAGAATATGATGAAAGCGGACGTTGTATAGCCAGATTATATTACGGTTCTGACGAGAAACCTGTTTTTCGTACAGAGTATAATTGTGCAGGGATTCGCTATGCATATGATGAAAGAGGAAATCAGACCGATACATGGTATATAGGAGCAGATGGCGGTATCATGCTTCGTCAGGATTTAGGATATGCGCATGTAGAATATGTTTATGATGATGAAGGGAGAATGACGGAAGAAGCTTATTATGACATAGCAGGGGAACGGACTGCATGTTTAGAGGGCGGATATGCATCTTGCCAATACGATTATAATGAGGAGGGCGATTGCAGTGAGAAACGCTATTATGATACAAGCGGGTATCCGGTATTGAGGAAAGATACAGGATATGCATTAGTAAGCCTCAAATATGATGCACTTGGCCGGTGTATTAAGGAGCAATATTATGGCATATGGAAAGAACCAGTTATCAGCACCAAATATCATTGTTATGGATTCGAATATAAGTATGATAAAAAAGGAAACTGGACTGAAATGATATACTTGGATGCATGGGAAAAACCGATGATTAGAAGCGATTGCGGAGTTGCCCGTGTACATAAGAGATATGATTCTTTCGGTAATCTGGAAGGAGAAGATTACTTTATTGTGGACGAAGAGGCCGCTGGAAAAGAAGATAATCAGTGGAAACCGGCAGTCTGGAAGGGAAAAGGGTATTCATCTTTTACGAATCAATACGATGCTATAAGCGGGAAATGTATAGAAACTCACTATAAAGTTAAAGACAATTTCGTGTTGAGCCAGGAAAAGGGCTACGCAATAGAGGTAAAGGAATATGATGAGTTTGGGCAATTAAAGGCAATATATTATAAAGGAACAGGCAGGCAGCCGGTTCTTTCAAATGAATCCTGTGCCGGATTCAAATATAATTTTAATGAGAAAGGAGAGCAGACAGACACATGGTATTTAGGTCTGAATGGACGGCCTATGGTCCGCACTGATGTAGGGTATGCGCATATCAAATCTGAATATGATGAGATGGGGCAGGAAGTTAAGGTATCTTACCTGGATAAGGATGACTTTCCGGCGGTTGTAAAAGACGGGGGCTACAGCTATTCCTTGAAAACATATTTGAATGGAAAAGTAGTTGCTCAGCGATATTATGACAAAAGCGGAAAACTTATGCGCAGAAATGACACAGGCTATGCTTATTACATAGATGTTTATGAAAATGGAAACTGGGTGGAGGGGAGGTATTATGATGAAGGCGATAATCTTGTTCAAAGAACCGATTTGGGCTATGCTGTTATAAAAAAGAAATATAATGCATTCGGGCAATGTATTTTAAGTTTTTATTATGATGCTACGGGTGAACATCCGGTTATCAGCAATAAGTACAATTGCGCCGGATTCCGGTATGCTTATGACAAAAAAGGAAATCAGACGGATACCTGGTATGTAGGGCTGGACGGGAAATTACTTGTGGATGATGACTATGGGTATGCGCACATACATTCTGATTATGACGAAAGAGGGATGGAAATAAGAACTTCCTATTTTGATGAGGAAGAAAAACCGGCAGTATATATAAAAGGAGGTTATGCTTCCCGGGAGAAAAAGTATAAAAATGGAAATTGTATGGAGGAACGCTATTACGATACCAATGGGGAACCAGTACTGAGAAAAGATGAGGGATATGCAATGGTCAGGTATCAATATAATGATTTGCTACAGGAGCAGGCGCGCTATTATTATGGTTTAGATGGGCAGTACATTGAAGGAAAAGAGCAATGCGCAGGGTACTGGTATAATTATGACGAGCGGGGGAACCAAACTTATATCTGGCGTTTGGATACGAATGGAGCGAGCGTGCGGCAAGGGGGCAAAGGCGGCGAAATACAATATAGGATTTTTGATGAATTTGACAATTTGATATGGGATGCCTATTTTGTCTATGATGGAAATGAATATCAACGTAAGGATTTTAAGAATTTGGGGTACTTTGGAATCAGTTACAGTTATGAAAATTCGAAGCTTATTGAGAAAGCATATAAAAATGTTAAGAGTAATTATACTGTTAGTCCGGAAGACGGGTATGCCATCTTAAAACAGGAGTATAATAATTGTGGGCTTCTTAAAAGGAAGGAATATCATGATGCAAAAGGGAAGTTAATTGATGTGATGAATGGAGATAAGGCCTATGCAAAAATAGAATATGTATATGATGCATCGGGCAATTGTACAAAGAGGCTTTATTATAACAGTAAAGGGAAGCTTTTAAAATAAGTTTCCCTCTGGATAATTCCCCCGCCCCATGGTAATATAAAAATTATCAACACTCACTGAAATTTTACAATAAATAAGGATCCCCAAAATGAAAATAACCCTCATCGGCCCCACATACCCCTACAAAGGCGGCATCGCCCATTACACCACCCTCATGTACCGCGCATTAAAAGCGCGACATGAGGTAACCATGGTTTCCTACAAGCTGCAGTACCCGAAATTCCTCTTTAAAAAGGAGCAGAAGGACTACAGCAACAAAAGCTTTTGCATAGAAGAAACACAATACCTCATCCACACAGCCAACCCCTTTAACTGGCTGAACTCTGCCTTTAAACTGAAAAAAATGAATGCGGATGTCATTATTATCGAGTGGTGGCATCCTTATTTTGCACCCTGCTATTATGTAATGTGCAAATTACTGAAAAAGACGAAAATTCTGTTTCTCTGCCACAATGTATTTCCTCATGAACGCTTTCCTTTTGACAGAATATTATGTAAAATGGTAATGAAGCAGGGAAATTACTTTGTGGTCCAGTCCCATCTGGATGAAAAAGACCTGCTGAGTATCAAAAAGGATGCAAAATATGTTGTGACGCCTCATCCCACTTACAATGCCTTTAAGATGCAGAACTTAAGCATGGAAAAGGCCAGGGAACAGCTGGGAATCGCCGCGTCTGGCCAGGCTGTTTTGTTTTTCGGATTTGTGAGGGAATACAAGGGATTGAAGTATCTTTTAAGGGCGATGCCTTCGATTAAAAAAAGATTTCCCCATCTGCAATTATGGGTAGTGGGGGACTTTGGCGGCGACAGGGAAGAATATATGGAGATAATCGAAGGAGAAGGAATCGGGGAAAATGTCAGGCTGGTAGAGGGGTATATACCGGACAGGGATGTGGAACAATATTTTGCGGCAGCAGATTTGGTGGTGCTCCCTTATATTTCCGCTACTCAGAGCGGAATTGCGCAGATTGCCTACGGCTTTGAAAAGCCGGTAATCGTTACGGACGTAGGCGGACTGCCGGACGTGGTGGAGGACGGAAAGACAGGTTATGTCGTGGAAAGCCAAAATGAAGCGGCAATAGCAGATGCAGTGGTGAAGTTCTATGAAAATCAGTCGGAGATTGACTGGGAGCAAAATATTAGAAACGCAGCCGGAGAGTTTTCATGGGAAACCATGGTGTCCCGGATAGAAAATCTGCTGCAGAGCAATTGATTTCCAGCGGCAAAAACAGAAAGCGAAGATAATCGGATGAAAACAGTATCCCTAATCCTCACCACCTACAACAGCTCCGCGCTGCTTGCCCGCACGCTTGAGGGCATTGAGCGGCAGGATTACCCCCAAATAGAAGTAAATATCAAAGACGGCGGTTCCACAGACGGCACGCTGAAAATCATAAAAGAGTACAAAAGCGCCAGCCATAACACAGTCAACTGGACAAGCAGCAGCGACAACGGAATTTACGACGCCATGAATCAGGGCTATCAGCTTTGTACCGGCGATATCATCGTATTTTTTAACGATTTATTTTTGCAAAAAGACGCCATATCCAAAATGGTAAACTGCCTTAACGCAAATCCTGAATGTATAGGAGCCCACGCGGACCTGGTCTATGCCACGGATGAAAAGGTTGTGAGGTACTGGAAAATGGGGCCGCAGAAAAGCCTTCACCTTGGCTGGATGCCGGGGCACCCCACACTTTTTCTGAAAAGGGAGATTTACGAAAAATACGGGCTCTACAATCCCGAATACAGGATTGCGGCGGATTATGAGTTTATGGTACGATTCTTAAAGGATAAGGAAAACCGGCTGGCATATCTGCCGGAAACGATTATCCGCATGTATTACGGCGGCGCCAGCACCTCAAGCACCGGAAGCTATCTGTTATCCTTAAAGGAAGGGCATAAGGCGCTTAAGGACAATGGCGTAAAAGGCGCGGCGCTGATTGATGTTCTGCGGACATGCCGTGTGCTGTGGCAGTTTGTAAAGACAAAGTAAAGGAAAGGGTAAAAAATAAAATGAAAGTTTTAGTGACAGGCGTAGGCGGCCAGCTTGGCCATGATGTGATGAACGAGCTTGCAAAGAGAGGCTATGAAGGCGTAGGAAGCGACCTTGCGCCGCAGTACAGCGGTATTTCGGATGGAACGGAAGTTACCGGAATGCCTTATGTGCAGATGGATATCACGGACAGCAACTGTGTGGAAACGGTAATTGCCGCAGAAAAGCCGGACGCGGTGGTTCACTGCGCCGCATGGACGGCGGTGGATTTGGCGGAGGACGAGGATAAGAGGGAAAAGGTTCACATGGTCAATGCCACGGGCACGGAAAATGTGGCGCTGGCCTGTAAAAAGGCGGACTGTAAGATGGTTTACCTCTCCACGGACTATGTGTTCGACGGACAGGGAACCGAGCCGTGGGAGCCGGACTGCAAGGATTACAGGCCCCTTAGCGTTTATGGGCAGACAAAGCTGGAGGGGGAGCTGGCGGTTGCCGGCAATCTGGAAAAGTATTTTATCGTCCGCATTGCCTGGGTGTTCGGCGTCAACGGGAAAAATTTTATCAAAACCATGCTGAACCTGGGCAAGACTCACGACCAGATTAAGGTGGTCAGCGACCAGATTGGAACGCCCACC
The DNA here is from genome assembly GCA_009917455.1 of bacterium 1xD8-48. Lineage (GTDB taxonomy): Bacteria > Bacillota > Clostridia > Lachnospirales > Lachnospiraceae > Suilimivivens. The sequence goes on from QZDS01000002.1 coordinate 17,863, forward strand.
TACACCTATGATTTGGCAAGGCTTCTGGTGGATATGATTGAAACCGACAAATACGGATACTATCACGCCACCAACGAGGGCGGTTACATCAGCTGGTACGATTTTACCAGAGAAATTTTCCGGCAGGCGGAAGAAATGGGGCATCCTGAATACAGCCCGGAGCGTCTAACCGTGACGCCGGTAACAACCGAAGAATATGGCATATCCAAAGCAAAACGTCCCTTTAATTCCCGCCTTGCCAGGGAGAAGCTTATCCAAAACGGTTTCCTTCCTCTCCCCACCTGGCAGGACGCCCTTGCCCGATATTTAAAGGAAATTGAATTTTGAATCATAAAGAACCACAGAGAGCGGAACTATTGGCAGTTCCGCTCTCATTTTTTTCCCGCAATCGTTCCTGTATATATTAAAATGTATTACAGAAATTCAATATTACAGAGACGAAAGGAAGGAAAAATTTATGAAAGCTGTCTTAATCATTGAGGACAACCCTACCAGTATGGAAATGCTGGCAAGAATTGTAAACGAGGTGGACTCGGAGATAACGGTCCACAGGGCCGTAAATCAAAATGAGGCATATGCCGCCGCCATGAAAGTAACCATGGACCTTTTTCTGGTTGATATTATTCTGGATACCAAAAATCCGGGAGACGTTTCCGGGGTGACCTTTGCAAACCGGATTCGGATGGTGGAGAAATACAAATACGCCCCCATGATTTTCATTACTGCGCTGGAGGATGCGAGAATGTATGCCTACAGCGATTTGCACTGCTATTATTATCTGGAAAAGCCCTATGACGCGGACAAGGCCCGAAAGGTAATCAAAGAGGCGCTGGAGGTTCCCCAGAAGAAAAATATCCCTCACGATGTATTTTTTCGCAAGGATGGCATTCTTTACAAAAAAAATATTTCAGAAGTAATTTATATTGAAAATGTGAAAGGCGGGCAGACGGTTCATTTTACGGACGGGAACCTGCGGTTATCTTATAAACCCTGCAAAACGATTCTGGAGGAGCTGGACTCCGAAAAGTTTCTGCAGTGCAGCCGGTACATGATTGTAAACAGGGATTTTGTGGAGGCGGTTGATACGGTCAACAGGTATATCACGCTGCGGGGGGATTACGGGCAGATAGAGTTGGGGATTACTTTCAAGAAGAAATTTCTGAAGGCTTTGAAGGAATCCTGAAGGTTGTCGTGTTATTTATTACATGCAGGGGTGCTATTTGTTACATGAATGTGAAAAGACCTCAAAAATCAGGCATAATAGAAGTACATCAGGCCTGATGATACAGAAAAGCATTTACAAAGGAGGTCTTTATGACGAAAAGGAAATTCGGCAAAATTATTTTTGCCGCAGCCCTGGGAATTTTTCTTGGGGGGGGGGTAATTTAGAACAGGATTTTACGATTGAAGCGAGAGCGGCGCAGCTGCCTTCTGCCGTGGCGGCGGGCGAATCTGCCGCGCGGAGCCTGCCGGACCCGGATGTGAGTCTTCTTGCGGCGCAGCCGCCTGCTGTCTCGGATATCAGTGTCCTTGCTTTGAAGGACGGCATTAGTGCCGGATGTACTTTTAACGGCTACACGGACAAAAGCGAGTACGTCATCCAGCTGTTTTTAAATCGGGTGGATGAGGACGGCTCGGTATCGGAAGCGGCCAGCCTGGAGCTGGATACCACCGCAGACGGAAAAGGCTCTGGGCAAACGTCTGCGGAAAAGGTGGAAACGGGTATTTACAAGGCTTCTGCGGCCATAAAAAGGTATGAGGGAGGAAATCTGGCGGACACGGCGTTTACCCATTCCGTCTTGTATAAGGTGGTAAAGGATAAGGATTCCTATACAGTCACACCTTATGAGAAGGAGCCTGAAAGCGGTGGGAAGCCGGATAAAGGGCTTCATGTACCGGACAGGGATGCGGTATTTGCAGAGGATAATAAGGAATATCGTGCCTGCGACCATGAGAAGGATTTTGAGATTGTCCGGGAAGCCGACGCAACCCGTGACGCCCTTATGGAAGAAAAGTGTGTAAAATGCGGAGAGGTCTTTTCTTATGCTTATGTGCCCAATTCCGCCTATGCGGCATTTTTGAAAGATTGTGCCAGAGCGGTTTTAAACGTAAAGGGAGATGAAATCCTCCTTGCCACAGACAGATGGATGAGCTTTAATCAGGAGGTTCTTGATGCGATTTCGGCTCGTCCGGAGGTGGCAGTCACTATTCATTATATGTATTGCGGAAAACAGTTTACAGTGACGATTCCGGCCGGAACAGACGCGGCTGGTCTTGCAGATGAAAACGGATACTGCGGTTTCCGCTATTTACATATGTTATTTGCAGGAGAGGAAGTGTTCTTATAAGGAAAAGCGGCTGAAATAATATAATATCTGAAATGTCTACGCCGGGGAAAAGGAGCGGGAATTCCTTTTCCCCGGTAAATTTCTGAATAAAGTCTTGTTCTTTGAGCTACAAAAAATTATAATAAGATATCAGGAGAAGGCTTTAACGGAAAGGAGAATAAATGGAGGTATGCAGGAGATGGGAATGACTGATTTACAGTTTAAAAGTTGGTTGAAACAGATTATCAGAGGACTCGAGGGTGCGAAGGGAGAAAGCACAAAAGAAGATACTGATAAAAAAATTGAAGAATTATTAAAAGACTTAAAAGAAGATTTACAGGGATAGAGGAAAGGCATATATGGCAGACTCAAAAAAATATATCGTCACCGGCGGAGCCGGATTTATCGGTTTTTATCTCTCGAAGGCATTGCTGGAAAAAGGAAACCGGGTAGCGGTAATCGATAACTTAAATGATTATTACGAAGTATCGCTGAAAGAAGAACGCCTGTCAATTTTACAGAAATATCCGGGGTTCCGGTTTATGAAGGGGGATCTGGCGGATAAGGATGCGGTTTTCCGGCTTTTTTCGGAGGAAAAACCTGATATAGTAGTAAATCTGGCGGCACAGGCAGGAGTGCGCTACAGCATTGATAACCCGGACGCTTACATTCAGTCAAATATTGTGGGATTTTTTCACATTCTGGAGGCATGCCGGCATTATCCGGTGGAGCATCTGGTTTTTGCTTCCTCCAGCTCCGTATACGGCGGAAACGAGAAAGTGCCCTTTCAGGTGGAGGACCAGGTGGACAGGCCGGTGAGCCTGTATGCGGCGACAAAAAAATCCAACGAGCTGATGGCCTATGCTTACAGCAAGCTCTACCGGATTCCTTTGACGGGGCTGCGTTTTTTTACGGTATACGGGCCGATGGGCAGGCCGGACATGGCATATTTTAAGTTCGCAAAAAAAATCATCGCAGGCGAGCCGATTCAGATATATAACAACGGCGATATGATGAGGGATTTCACCTACATCGACGATATTGTAACCGGTGTGGAAAATATTCTCGGCAATCCGCCGGGGAAGGACAAAAACGGCGCGGCATATAAGATTTACAACATAGGAAACAATAAACCGGAAAAGCTCATGGATTTTATCGCCGTCCTCGAGAGCTGCCTTGGAAGAAAAGCACGAAAGGAATTTCTGCCGATGCAGCCGGGGGATGTGTATGAAACCTATGCGGATGTCCGTGACTTGATGGAGGATTTCGGATTCAAGCCCTCCACAACGATTGAGGAAGGCCTGAAAAAATTTGCGGACTGGTTTTTGGAATATTACAGAAATGGAGAAAACAGAAGATGCCCGGACAGTACACGGAACGATTAACGGGCACAGATGTGACCGGAAATTGTTCCGTGTACTGGAGGGGCGTCTACGGAACTGAAATGGAGGAGATAAAGTGAAAATAGCAGTAGCCGGAACGGGATATGTAGGTCTGGTAGCGGGCGTATGCTTTGCAGAGAAAGGATACGACGTGACCTGCGTGGACGTGGACGAAAAGAAAGTGGAGCTGATGCGGAAGGGGATTTCACCCATTTACGAGGACGGACTCGAGGAGCTGATGCAGAAAAACAATGCCGCGGGAACGCTTCATTTTACCACGGATTATACAAAGGCTTACAAGGACGCCGACGCGATTTTTATCGGTGTGGGAACGCCGGAAATGCCTGACGGAAGCGCCAATTTAAGCTATATAGCCACGGTTTCCCGTCAGATAGCGGAAACCATTGAGAAGGACTGCCTTGTGGTGGTAAAATCCACGGTGCCGGTGGGGACAAACGACAAAGTGGAGCAGTTTATCAAGGATTTTCTCGTCCACGACGTGAAGGTGGAGGTGGCTTCCAACCCCGAGTTTCTTGCTCAGGGAACGGCGGTACGGGATACCCTGCATGCGGCGAGAATTATCATAGGGACGGAAAGCGGGGAGGCGGAGGCGCTCCTTAAGAAAATCTACGAGCCCTTCGGACTACCTATTGTTTCCGTAAAGCGGCGTTCGGCGGAGATGATTAAGTATGCCTGCAATGATTTCCTTGCCCTTAAAATTTCCTATATGAACGATATTGCGAACCTCTGCGAGCTGGTGGGCGCGGATATCACCGACGTCGCCAGAGGAATGAGCTATGACGAGAGGATTGGCGCAAGGTTTCTGAATGCGGGAATCGGCTTCGGGGGAAGCTGTTTTCCCAAGGATACAAAGGCTCTTAAGTTTCTGGCCAGAGAACACGGCTATCAGCTGAAAACGGTGGAGGCCTGTGTGGATGTGAACCTGAAACAGAAAACCAGGCTGTTCGAGAAGGCGAAGGACAGAATGATTACCTTCAGCGGTTTAAAGGTGGCGGTGCTTGGGCTTACTTTCAAGGCGGGAACCGATGATTTGCGGGAGGCGCCGTCTATTGACAATTTAAAGCTGCTTCTGGCGGCGGGAGCTGATGTGTATGCCTACGACCCGGAAGGGGAGGAGCGGGCAAGGCAGCTTTTCCCGGAAGGCGGTCTGGAAGCCGGAACCATGAATTATACGGATTCCATTGAAAAGGCTCTGGACGGCGCCAATATTTGCTTTGTATTTACGGAATGGCCCGAGATTAAGGAGGTCAAGCCGGAGGAATTTAAGGAAAGGATGCATACGCCGCTGGTTTATGACGGGCGTAACCTCTATTCGCCTGAGAAAATGAAAGCGGCTGGGGTGGAATACTACAGTATCGGACGCTGACGGAATTTATAGAAAAGATGCGGCTACAAACCGCATCTTTTACTTATGATATATCGCGGCCTTGCCTTGATTTCATCATAGATTCTGGAAATATAATGTCCGATAATGCCGAGGCTGATCATGAGGACGCTGCCGATAATGAGCTGCAGCAGAATCACGGTGGTAAAGCCTTCTAAGGCGGTGCCGGAGAAATAGCGGTAAAGGGACTGTACGCCGAGCGCCAGTGAGGCAAGCAGCATGAGCCAGCCGAGGAAGGTGACTACCTGCATGGGTGCACCCGAAAAGGAAGTAATATTTCGGATGGCATATTTTACAAGGCTCCACATGGACCATTTGGAGGAGCCGATGGCACGCTCCTGTACTTCAAAAGGAACGGAAGCGGTCCGAAAGCCCACCCAGGAGGACAGCGCGCGGAAAAAGGGCGCTCTCTCCGGGAGCAAAAGAAGGGCGTCCACGGCCTTGCGGTCTAACAGCTTGAAATCGGAAGCGTCGGACATATTTACTTTCGTCACCCTGCTGATAATTTTGTAAAAGCCTTTGGCGCAAAAGGTATGAAAAGGGTTTTCCTGCCCCCGGGAGGCTTTTACGCCCTCCACCACCTCAAAGCCCTCCTGCCACAGGCGGTACATTTCGGGGATAACTGCGGGCGGGTGCTGCAAATCGCAGTCCATGATTACGCAGCAGGCGCCGGAAGCGCTTTCCAGACCGGCAAAGATGGCGGATTCCTTTCCAAAATTTCTTGAGAAGGAGATTCCCTTCGCTTCGGATAATCCGGCCGACAATTCACAGATGCGGGGCCAGGTCATATCCCTGGAGCCGTCGTCCACAAACAGAATTTCAAAGGGAATATGCGATTCATTTAAAATCTGGCTGATGGTATTGAAGGTTCTGTGAATATTATCCTGCTCATTATAGGCGGGAATAATTATTGAAAGCAGTTTATTGTTTTCTTGCAGTACCATGGGGGCTCCTTGTGATAATTTTTTTATCATTATAGACCATAACCGGGCAGTTTGCAAAATAATTCATAATACACGGCAAAATTGAATAAAATATAAACAGAAACGGTCAGTTATTAAGAATTATTTAAGGTTGCGGAAAGAATTCTTAAAATGGAACAGAGGTTCTTCCTTTTTCGGAAAAATGTGGTATGCTTATGAATGAAAAAATTAAGAGGATTTTAACAGGAAATATCTGAAGGGAGCGCAGACGATGAGACGAGTGAAAAAAGGAACGGTAAAGCTTACAATTGCAATTGCGCTGGCGGCATCCCTGCTGGCCGGATGTGGACAGAAAAGCGGTAAGGATTTGCAGGATGACAAAGTTTTATCTGATAATATCATTATAACGGAAACAGGTGAGGTTATAGAAAAAGAACCTGTAACGGAAACAGAGCCTGAGGAAAAGGACATACAGCCCACGCCAACGCCCCAGCCTGAGCAGGAGGAAGCAACGCCGCAGCCTGCCAGCGCGCATCAGACGCCTGCCATTGATTTGACGGAGCCGGAGCAGGAGCAGATTATCACGGAGGAGGATCAGATAGAGCCGGCCGGAAACGAGCTGCAGCTTGTATTCTTAGGAGACAGTATTTTTGATAACAGCCGGGACGGAAGCGGGGTGCCATATCTTACCTCTGTGCAATGTGAGGCGGACGTGTACAATCTTGCGATTGGCGGAACCAGCGCCTCCATAGAGTATGATGAGCAGGGCTCTTATGACAAGTGGACTTCCAGAAGCCTTCTGGGCATTGTCCATGCAATCAGAAAGGAAATCCCCACCGATATCTTTGCGGGAACAAGGGCGAAGGAAATTCTGGATAACCCCAATATCGATTTTTCAAAGACAGATTACTTTATCATTGAATACGGATTGAACGATTTCTTCCGGGCAGTACCCCTCACCAATTCCGACAGTGATGTGGACATCAGGACTTACGGCGGAGCTTTGCGGTGTGCAGTAAGCGACCTTCGGGACTGGGCGCCGGACGCAACGATTATATTGTGCGGTCCTACCTACGCGCAGTTTTTTAACGGTACATGGATGGTCGGCGACGGCAATACCTTAAACAGCGGGTACGGAACTCTGGCGGATTATGCGGGAACCTGTAACTATGTGGCGCGGGAGCAGCAGACATTGTACTTCAATGCCTATCAGGATTTGGGAGTTAACAATTACACGGCGGAGGAGTATCTGGAGGACGGCGTGCATCTGACGGCGTTCGGACGGCAGGAGTATGCCAACGCCCTTGCGAAAATCATTTTGAACTATGAGGAAACGAAAAATAATTAAAAAGTGATTGACATCGTCTTACAGATGGATTATACTTGCTTCATTGCAGGCTGAGTATCCTGCGGATGCGGTTGTCCTGCCTGTGATAAAAAGAGTGAAAGAGAGGGAATGTATGTTAAGCGTGGTAAAAGTGGAGAAATCACACAACTGAACAGTTGCGGGGATAACTGGAGGGACAGTTATACCCATAATCCGCCTTGCTGTAAAAGCTTATCATACACATTAATATCTCTTCTGGAGAATAAAGAAAATGGATTTGAGGGCATAGCCGGCTGGCTGTGCCTTTATTTTGCGAAGGGTCAATACCCCGCTTATTGCGGGATGTTGACTGTGTGGAGAAAGCGGACCTGTAAAGCATGGATTTCATGCACAGGGATCTGCACTGTACAATTGACTATCCATAGATTCTGACCGCAGAAACCGTGTGTGCTTTATCAGTGCCGCAGTTTCTGCGGTTTTTTGACAGGCTTTTGCAGGCGGTAAATTAGCAAAGAAAGGGAAGAAAAATGGAAAAACAATATTTTTACAATACGCCGTCGGCAAGAATGCTGGAATTTGACCGGATAATCGGCCGCCTGGAAGAAATGGCTTATACGGAAAAAGCGAAAGGGATGATAAGGGAGCTTGCACCCGGTCTCTCGGAGGCGGAGGTGAAAGCGCAGCTTAAAAACACAACCGAGGCAAGAACGATGCTGGAAAACTGCGGAATGCCGCCGATTACGGCCCTGGAGGGTATTACGGAGCTGCTGGAAATGGCAGGAAAGGGAATCTGCCTGACCGCAGAGCAGCTTGAAAAAATCGCGTCAACGCTTACCGCCGTGAAAAGACTGAAGGATTATTTATGCCGGGGAAAGGCTTACGACATAAGTCTGCCATACTATGAGGAAAATCTGGATTCGCTGGAGGAGATTCGGGAAGAATTATATGAAAAAATCAGAAACGGCAGGGTGGACGACTATGCCTCGGGACTTTTGAAGTCCCTTCGGGAGGGAATAGAGCGGACGGAGGCAAAGATGCGTGAAAAGGCGGACAGTATTCTGCGCTCCGGGAAGGAATGCATGTCGGACAGTTTCAGCACTGTGAGAAACGGACATATCTGTGTGCCTGTAAAAAAGGAATATAAATTCAGGATAAGCGGCAGCGTGATTGACAAGTCCGCCACAGGAAACACGCTTTTTATCGAGCCGGAATCCGTGGCAAGGCTGTACGGGGAGCTGCAGGATATGAGGGTTGACGAGGAGAACGAGGAAAGGAGAATCCTCTACACCCTTACCGTTATGCTGTCCGATAAGGCGGAGGTGATTTTCAGGAATAACCGGACCATAGAAAAGCTGGATTTTATTTTTGCAAAGGGAAAGCTGAGTGTGGACTGTGGGGGAACAGAGCCGGAAATCAATGTGGAGCGCCGTATCCAGCTGGTAAAGGGGCGGCACCCACTGATGGATAAAAGCATAAATATTCCTCTAGATTTTGAGATGGGGAAAGGAACAAACGGCGTGATTATCACAGGCCCCAACACAGGAGGAAAAACCGTCGCCATTAAAACGGTGGCTTTAAGCTGCCTGATGGCGCAATGCGGGCTGCATACGGCGGCAAGGAGCGCGGAAATCTGCATGAACAACCTGATACTCTGTGATATCGGAGACGGACAGAACCTGGCGGAAAATCTCTCCACCTTTTCCGCACATATCACCAACGTGCTGAATATTCTGCGGAAGGCTGACAATGAGAGCCTGGTGATTATGGACGAGCTGGGTTCGGGAACCGACCCGGCGGAGGGAATGGGAATCGCCATAGCGATTCTGCGGGAGCTGAAAAGAAGCGGCGCTCTGTATCTTGTGACCACTCATTATCCTGAGATTAAGATCTATGCCGAAAGAGAAGAAGGCGTGGTCAACGCGAGGATGACCTTTGACAGGGAAAGCTTAAGGCCGCTGTATCAGCTTGTGATTGGAGAAGCAGGCGAGAGCTGTGCCTTTTATATCGCAGGAAAGCTGGGGATGCCGGAGCATATGTTGGAAGAGGCCCGGCAGGCGGCGTATGGCGACGACGTTATGCGCGGCAGGGCAGGACTTGCGGATTCCGAAAGAAAGACTGCCGGGGAAAACCGGACAGGCGAGGCGCATATGTACGAAAGGCAGGTAACGGATGCCGGAACAGGCGGCGAACCGGAAACCGTATGGGAAAAGGAGAAAAATGCTCCCATCCGGCGGCAGAAGGAGAGCTCCCGCAGGCAGAATCTGTCCAAAAAATTCAAGAGGGGAGACAGCGTCATGATTTACCCTGACAGGAAGATTGGCATTGTATGCGAAACGGTAAATGAAAAGGGTGTCCTCCGGGTGCAGATGCCTGATAAGAAGATTTATATTAACCACAAAAGGGTAAAGCTGTATGTGGCCGCGGAAAAGCTGTATCCGGCGGACTATGATTTTTCCATCATATTTGACACGGTAACGAACCGAAAAATACGGCGCCAGATGGAGAAAAGGCATGTGGAGGATATGATAATGACGGAGGAAAAATAAGAGACTGCAGGAAGGGCGGCAATGACAATTTCAGGCACAAAAAGTCAGGATTATAATTTTGATTTCAGTTAAACTATAAGCAGAGAGTAACTCTTTGAGAAAAATGTCTGTGTCCGGGCACAGAGCGGCGGCAGCACATGAAAGTATCGAGGCAGGGAAAATATGGAGTGGTTATCAGCTTTAAAAAATGCAATCAGTTACATGGAGGCGCACCTTCTGGAGGATATTACGGCTGCCGATGTGGCCGGAGCCGTCCATATGTCATCCTTTTATTTCCAGAGGGGCTTTAAAATCGTCACAGGCTATACAGTGGGGGAGTATCTGCGGAACCGCAGGCTTTATCTGGCGGGCCTTGACGTGATTAAGGGAGATGAGAGAGTCATTGATATCTCCTGTCTGTATGGCTATGACACGCCCGAGAGCTTTACAAGAGCCTTTACAAGATTTCACAGGATATCGCCAATGCAGCTTAAGGCTCAGCCCTTCCGGATAAGGGCGTTTCTGCCGCTGACCGTAGAAATTGCAATCAGAGGAGGGGAGCAGATGGAATATACGGTGGAAAAAATGGATGCCATGAAAATGATTGGTTTTGAGAGGGAGGTGTCCTGTGACAATGGATTCCGGGATACGCCTGAATTCTGGGAGGAGTTTCAGATGCGGTATCTGAGCCTGCGGCCTGATAAGGAAAAAGAAACAGGGCGGAGGGAAGCAGAGATAAGAGAAGCAGTGCAGGAAAATCAGGTGGGGGAATTCGGAATCTGCTTTGACGACGGCGCGGGGAGCGGGTATTTCCGCTATGCCATTGCCGGGCGCTACAGGGGCGGTGGTGTGCCGGAGGGAATGAAGGTTTTTGAAATTCCGGCCTGCACGTGGGCGAAGTTTAAGTGTACCGGCCCCATGCCGGAGGCCATACAGGCGGTAAATACCCGCATTTATAAGGAATGGCTGCCTGGCAATCCCGAATATGAGATTGCGGCAAACATTGATATGGAATGGTATTCAAAAGGCGAGCCGGAAAGCAGCGACTATGAAAGCGCTGTCTGGATTCCGGTGAAAAGAAGGCGCGAAGCCTGAAAGGGCGTCTGCGCAAAGGAGCAGGAGGTTTATATGAAACAGGAAATTCTTGATTTTTACAGGAAAACAAGCCCCTACACAGATTTGGGGTATTATAAGGATTTTGCAAAAAATCTGCCCGACGATATGGAAGAGCTGTGTTATTTGCAGAGAATGCAAATCATACATCCTGTGGTTTTTAAAAAGGATAAAGAAATCCGGCTGAAAAAGGAGAGCTTCTGGGGGGATATGACAAAGGTGCCCGCAGCGATGCTGGATTTTGAGGACGATATTTTCCCGACGGCACAGGGAATTCTTGCCGAATTGCTGCGCAGGGACTCCCGATATTTTGCCGGCCGTGAGGCAAAGGACAAGGTGCATGTAACGTGCAGAGGGCAGGCGATTCTTCTGGCCGGAACCCTGAAAGCAAAGGGGATTCCGGCAAGGGCCAGAAGCGGTTTTGCGGAGTATATCGGTTCCGACGGCATTTACCGCGACCATTGGATTACGGAATATTTTGATGAAAAAGAAGACAGATGGAAGCTGGCGGACGCGGATTTGCATTGTCCAGACCATGAAATCCCCTTTGATTTAAACGACATTCCCTGTGATAATTTTTTGTTTGGGGCCGGCGCGTTTCTGGGAATGCGGGAGGGACGGTTCAGGGATGAAAATGTGCAGTTTGCCTCGGCGCCGCCGACCCTTGGGCTGAAAGCTGCCATGCGGGGACTGTTTTATGATTTTCACTGCCTGATGAACGACGAAATTATTTTTCTTCATATGCCGCGCTATCTGTGCGATAAGGAGTTTGAACTGTCGGAGGAGGAATACCGGGAGTTGGACTCTCTGGCGGAGTTGATGCTGAAACCGGATGAAAATTTTGAAGCGATAAAAGGAATCTGGGAAAGCAATATGAAGTTCAGAATGATGTCCGGTGTGCTGAATTGACGGATAAGGCAGGGAGCAAAAATCTGCAGTCATATGGACTGTCGTCAGGATAAACTTATAAAATTACAGAAATGTTAAGGAACAGGAATTTGCAGGTTTCTGTTCCGTTTTTTTGTGTAACCTGGTATAATTGCTGTAAAGTATTGAGTAAATCAGGAGTCATCATGAATAGAAATTTCAAGTTCAATCTGGCAGGAAATATTGCATCGACCATGGCCGGGGTATTATATAATTTTTGCACCGGGCTGTTTATTCTTGATATAACCGGGAGCGCCCTTGCCATGTCGGTCTTTATGGGATATTCGACGGTTTTAGGATTGGTAGTTCAGCCGTTGGCCGGGGTTTTTATTGAGAGGCGGGAAAAGGTGAAGATTATGTATATCACGGACGGTATTTTTGCCCTCACCGATTTTTTGCTGGCGGGTTTGCTTTTTTCAACCCATGTAAGTCATATCATTATGGCCGGGTTGTACATGAATGCGACGGTTAATACAATCATGAATGCATTATTTGAACCTGCCTCTGCAGCGTTGATGCCGATGATTGTGGAGCAGGAAAAATTAACGAAAGCATATTCTCTATTTTCCATGGTAGGCAGTTTTGCCAATATTTTTGCAACACTGTTTGCGGCGGTTCTGTTTTCCCTGTTTCCATATCAATGGATACTCGTGATAAACGGATGTCTGATAGGGATATCGGCGGTGTTTGAACATTTCATCGTCGTAAATGAAAATATTGGCTTCAATGGGGCGGAAGGAGAGAAACCCCGTTACATACAGGATTTAAAGGAAGGCTTTGGTTATCTTAAGAATCAAAAAGTGCTGTTACAAATTTTGTCCTGTGCGGTTGTCATCAATTTTTTTATGAGCGGAATTTTTTCGACAACCCTGCCGTATTTGTATAATACCGCAATGGGATTGCCGGCGGTATACCTTGCGACTATCGAAATTGCCATGTCTGCGGGGAGCATTCTGATGGCGGCACGGCTGACAAAGACGGAGATTAAAGATAAGGGGAAAAAGATAATAAAAGGATTCTCCGTGGTTTCAGCCATATTTTCCGGTATGTTTGTATGCTATATGCTTTTTGCCGTTAGAAACATCAACGTGGTGTTCTTTCACGGGATATTTGTTATGGGGGCATTCCTTTTCGGTCTTGTGCTGGCTGTCATTCAGATTTCTACCAATATTATATATGCCTGTAATATTGAACAAAAATATATGGGGCGGGTTATGGCGTTCAGAAAGACACTTTCAACCGCCACTATACCCTGCGCTATGATATTGTTTGGAATTTTGCTGGATTATTCCGATATAGGGCTGACATTTGCTCTGGCAGGCATCGGCGTTACAGCCGCCACGGTATTTGTGCATAAACAGAGGGAACTGGCGGAGCAGTAGGAGAAATATTGTAGAAGAATTGGGGGTTTTAAATTGCTTCACACCCGAATCCCCACGATTCATTACATTTACCTCTTTAAGGCTAACATGAGATTTGCCCTGCGCCGATAAATAAATTAACAGATCGGCAGCAGGCATGATTTTTACCGGCTGCCGGAGGGAATAAGGGCGGACAAAGGACGGTCCGCGGGATACGCAGGTATCCGCAAAGCATCTGTAGACTTGCTTAAGGCGCAGGGAGAGCGCAGAAAAGAGGTAAATGATGAAAGTTCGTAATATGTCAATTTTTATGGGTGACGACAGCAGAAGGGAAAGACAAAACGGCATCGGCCAGGCACAGGACAACAAAAACCGCAAAAGCATTTTTGCCGGAAATCTGACAAAAAAGCCCGATTTAATTGCACAGAAAAAGCAGGTGGCGCAAAAACAGGCGATGGAGATAGTAAGAGACGCCTGGAACGGAGACCGCAAGGTGGAAGAGGGCATTGAGGAGAGCAAGGGAAGGATTGCAGAATATAAAAAAGCGCGAAACGATGCAAACGAGGAGCTGAAGGAATTTAAAGAAAACAGGCTGGCAATGGGGCTTAGCGAGGAACCGGAGCCTGGAACGCCGGAGGCAGAAGAATTAAAGAGGATTGAGGCCGCCATTGAATCCGCTCAGGAAGGGATTCGGGGAGAAAACGCGCTGGTTCGCGAAACAAGGCTGGAGAAGCTTAAGAGCGACCCTATGGTGCAGGCGTCGGCGAGCGCGGATAAGGTGATGGAGGCGGCCAGCAAAGAGATTGTCGGAATGCTGATACAGGAAGCAAGGGAGCATATGGACGAGGAGATGGAGGAAAAGAAGGAGGCCGCCGAAAAGAAAGCAGAGAAGGAAGAAGAAGAGAAGGAAAAGCTGGAAAAAATCAAAGAAGAGAAGGAAGAAAAAGAGGAGTTCGCGGAGAATGTGGCGGAATCAACCGAGCTGGTGGTGGAAGCCGACGATACCATGGACGAGGTTCAGAAGGAAATCCAGAAGGTAATAGAAGAAATGAAGCTGCTTGAGGAAGACCTCAAGGGAGCGACGGTGGACGCCTCCATGTAATCAGCCTTCCTCAAATATAATTTCTCTTTCCGTGAGAAAATGTGTTACAAAATTATCCCATAGCCTGTCGGGCGTTTTGTCAGGCAGGAAAGAATGAAAAGCGGTGGCAGTGACGCAGGTGAGCGTACTGCCATCGTATTTTATATTCAGTACAAAGGCTTTGATATCGGAAAGCGTGACATCCGCATTGCCTTCTGTCAAAATTTGTTCTATAAGCTCCGGCTTTAAATGAAGAATGAATTTGAAGCTCACAGGCGTACGTTTTCCCTTAATCAAATCAAAGCAAAGGGTACGGATATTTTTCCATTCGGAGAATTCATAGGGAGGGAGAACAGATTCATCATTGACGTCCCCGGTGAAAAACGCTTTTTCCATATGGCCGTCAATGATGAAGGTGTTATAGGTGGTGATGGAAGCCTCCGCCAGCAGAAAGGCGTCAAACGCCTCCGTGCCGAGGAGTCTTCCCATAAAATTTTTCACTTCTTTTATTCGATATGCTTTCATGCTGACCTTACTTCCCGGCATATTTCTGCGCCTGCTCTGCAATCAGGGCATGGTCGTCAAAATAGTTGATTTTCATAGCCTTCTTGACGCTGTCCAGTGTTTTTGCCGCAGCTTCCTCAGCTTCCATGCTGGCTTTATGCAAAATCTCATAGACGGCGGGAATATCCTTTTCCCATTCCTTTCTTCTTGCCCGGATAGGTGAGAGCTCTTCCTGAAGGACTTTATTTAAGAACTTCTTTACCTTAACGTCACCCAGGCCGCCTCTGGTATAGTGGGCTTTCAGTTCTTCCAGAGAGGCGTACTCGGGAAGGTATTCCGCAAACATTTCATCCCTGCAGAAAGCGTCCAGATAAATAAAGACGGGATTGCCCTCCACACGACCGGGGTCGGAAACCTGTAAATGGTTAGGGTCGGTGAACATGGACATTACCTTTTTACGGACGTCCTCCTCGCTGGCGGAGAGATAAATGCAGTTGTGCAGGGACTTGCTCATTTTGGCCTGCCCGTCGATGCCTGGAAGGCGCATGCAGGCTTTATTGTCGGGAAGAAGCACGTCGGGTTCAACCAATGTTTCCCCATAGACAGAGTTGAACTTCCGCACGATTTCCCTTGTCTGCTCTACCATGGGAAGCTGGTCCTCTCCCACGGGAACGGTGGTCGCCATAAAAGCGGTGATATCCGCTGCCTGACTGATGGGATAGGTAAAAAAGCCTACCGGAATGCTTGCCTCAAAGTTCCGCATCTGAATTTCTGATTTTACGGTGGGATTCCGCTGTAATCTTGAAACCGTCACCAGATTCATATAATAGAAGGAAAGCTCGCAAAGCTCAGGAACCTGTGACTGGATAAAGAGGGTGGATTTGGACGGGTCAAGCCCACAGGAAAGATAGTCCAGAGCCACTTCAATAATGTTCTGACGCACCTTTTCCGGCTGCTCGGCATTATCCGTCAGCGCCTGGGCGTCTGCAATCATAATAAAAATTTTATCGTATTCGCCGGAATTTTGCAATTCTACCCTGCGTTTCAGGGAACCGACATAATGTCCCACATGAAGGGGGCCGGTAGGCCTGTCGCCGGTGAGGATAATTTTAGGCATGATATTATTGCTCCTTTTGTTGTTTTTTATATTATAAATTGCCGGTGTAGGGATGTCAATGCATCTTGCATTCAGGGCGTCCATCGTCCCGAAGCGCCGCAGGGAAGCACCCAGCCGTTTCTTTTAACGGGAAGGCCGATTTCTGACGAGACGGCGGTTCCGCCAAGCCGTTTTCCGACGGTGGCGTTTAAAAGGTAGGTAAGCACGGCAGGCTGCAGGCCTGTGGTGTAAGAGTTAATGAGGAAAAACAGAGCATTTTTATCGAGCAGCTTTGCGGTCAGAGTAAGCAGGGGATAAATATTGTCCTCGATTTTCCAGATTTCTCCTTTAGGCCCCCTCCCATAGGAGGGCGGGTCCATGATAATGCCGTCATATGTGTTGCCCCGGCGGATTTCCCGTTCCACGAATTTTGTGCAGTCGTCCACCAGATAACGGATGGGCGCGCCTGAAAGTCCGGAGATGGAGGCGTTTTCCTTTGCCCAGGCAACCATGCCTTTTGACGCATCCACATGGGTAACGCCAGCGCCTGCCTTTGCGGCAGCCAGGGTAGCGCCGCCGGTATAGGCAAATAAGTTCAAAACTTTCACGGGCCGGCCGGCCTTTTGAATGATTTCGGTAATCCAGTCCCAGTTTACCGCCTGTTCGGGAAAAAGGCCGGTGTGTTTAAAGCTGAAAGGCTTTAAACGGAAGGTAAGGTTTTTATACTGAATACTCCATTCCTCGGGGAGATTATGGAATTCCCATTCGCCGCCGCCTCTTGAGCTGCGGTGGTAGTGGCCGTTTAAGGCTTTCCATTCTTTTGCCTCCTTCGGGGTGTTCCAGATAACCTGGGGGTCGGGACGCAGGAGAATGTATTTGCCCCAACGCTCCAGCTTTTCCCCGCCGGAGGTATCTATCACTTCATAATCTTTCCAATGATTTGCTGTCCACATAACAATTCCTTTCCGTGCTGCGTTTGCCATTGTAATAAATAATAGAGAAAGACGGTTAAAAAAGCAAGGCTTTTGTGATACAATGAATTGCGCCGATGCGCAGGCAGGTCGTAAGGATGTAAAGGAAATATTTATGGAAACTGTCAGAAACCGGTGTCCGGGGTGCAGGCGGGTTAGCTGTGACGGCTGCGGCATTTATCAGAAAAAGACAGCCCCCGGCAGCGGGGAAATATATTTAAATAAACTGAATACGAATAAGCAGATAAGGGAGGAATTTCCCGAGGGCTTTGAGATGGAGCCGGGGGAAGGCATTGGAATTTCCTTTGACGTGGGGACAACCACCCTGGCAGGGATGCTCTGGGATTTAAAGGGGGGAATTCTTCTCGGCGCGGAAACGGCGGCCAATCCGCAGGCTGTTTTCGGCGCAGATGTTATCAGCAGAATCAGGGCGGCGGGCGAGGAGGCGGCTCTGAAAAAAATGCAGAGTCTTCTGGTGGAAAAGCTGGACGGGATGGCGGAGGCTTTGGAAAAGGCGGAACGGCCTTATGGTGCGACAGCCATTCGCAAGGCGGTCTTTGCAGGAAATACCGCCATGTGCGAAATCCTGCTGGGAATAAAGCCGGATGGACTCTCGGGCGCGCCCTTTGTCC
The DNA here is from genome assembly GCA_009917455.1 of bacterium 1xD8-48. Lineage (GTDB taxonomy): Bacteria > Bacillota > Clostridia > Lachnospirales > Lachnospiraceae > Suilimivivens. The sequence continues at coordinate 35,437 of QZDS01000002.1, forward strand.
CTGATTATGAAAAGACAGTGGCGATAAAAGGGAGCAGGCTGGGGTTTCGTTTCCTGGAAAATACAGATATCATTGTGCTGCCGCCCATAGGCGGTTATGTGGGCTCCGACGCATTGGCGGTTTATGGCTGTGTGAGCAGACAGGAGCCGGGAGGGCGCGTTCTGGCGGTGGATATCGGAACCAACGGGGAGATTCTCCTGCAGTGCGTCGGGGAAAACGGGAACCGCATCGGGTACGCCTGCTCGGCGGCGGCAGGACCGGCTCTTGAGGGCGGAGCCGTCAGTCAGGGAATGCGGGCGGCGGCGGGCGCCATAGACAGGGTTTCCACAAGCGGCAGTTTTCCCATGCAGGACATCATATGTCATGTGCTGGGGGAGATTTCTCCGGCCGGTATTTGCGGTTCCGGTCTGGTGGACGCGCTGGCGGTGCTCTTAAAGACAGGCGTTCTGGACGATACGGGATATATGCGGAGTCCCGACGAGGCAAGGCTTGCAGGCGCTCCGGGGAGGATTTGCCGGAGAATCAGGCAAGACGGAGCCGTATGGAAGTTTCTCCTGACAGAGGAAGCACATCCGGTTTATCTGACGGCGGAGGATGTGCGTCAGCTGCAGCTGGCGGTCAGCGCGCTGCGCTCGGGAATGGAGATTTTATTAAAAAAAGCCGGCCTTCGGGCTAAGGAGATTGACAGAATTTATCTGGCGGGAGCTTTCGGGTGTTATATCAGAAAGGAAAGCGCACTCCTGGCAGGTCTATTGCCAAAGGTTCCGGAGGAAAAGGTGGTTCAGGCCGGAAACCTTGCCGGTGTGGGAAGCGCCATGGCGCTGCTTTCAAGGCCGGCGCTTGAGCGGATGGAGCAGGAATGCGGAATGCTTGAGCATGTGGAGCTGGCGGAGGAAGAGGAATTTAAGGAACAATTTTTAAAGCACCTGAATTTTAACTGCTGATAATATTTTCCGGCAATATCGTGATGCTTTGGATAATCAGATAAAAATACAGAGAGAAGGGATAGAAATGGACAGGAGTTTTTTGAAGGATAAAAAAAGAATTGTGGTAAAAATCGGAACCACGACAATTACCCATGTGGATACAGGGCATTTGAACCTGATTAAAATGGAAAAGCTGGCGAGGGTTCTGACGGATATCAGAAATCAGAACAAGGAAATCGTCATTGTATCCTCCGGGGCAATCGGCGCGGGTAGAAAAGCGCTTGGAATGCAGCACAGGCCCCGCAGTCTTGCGGAAAAGCAGGCCTGCGCGGCGGTGGGACAGGCAAGGCTTATGATGATTTATCAGAAGCTTTTTGCGGAGTACAATCAGACCATTGCGCAGATTCTGATAACCAAAAGAACTATGACTAATGAAATCAGCAGATGCAACGCGGAAAATACCTTTCGCGAGCTTTTAAGCCTTGGGGTGATTCCCATTGTAAATGAAAACGATACGGTTTCCACAGACCAGATTCAGGATGAAAATTTTGGCGATAACGATACGCTCTCCGCACTGGTGGCCCGGATGGTCTCGGCGGATATGCTGATACTTTTGTCGGACATTGACGGCCTTTACACAGACGACCCCAGAAAAAATGCGGACGCCGGATTTATCAGCTGTGTGGAAAAAATCGACGAAAAATTATCCTCCTATGCCAAGGGAGCGGACACGCCCTTTGGCACGGGAGGAATGACTACAAAAATTGCGGCTGCTCAGATTGCCGGGGAATCCGGCGTGGATATGGTTATCGCCAATGGCGACGATGTGGTAAATATCAGCCGGATTCTGGAAGGAAAAGAGGTCGGCACGCTGTTTAAAGCGTAAGGGCAGCCTGACGCCGGCATTCTTAAGATAACCGGTGAATAAAAAGCCCGCTGCGCAGCTTCGGCTCAAACCAGGTGGATTTGGGAGGCATAAGGAGTCCGGCGTCGGCAACGGAAAGGAGCTCCTCTATGGAGGTGGCGTACATAGAGAAGGCGATTTCCATATCATGCGCCACCCGGCGTTCCAGCTCGTCAAGCCCCCGGATACCGCCCACGAAGTCGATTCGCCTGTCGGTTCTCGGGTCCTCAATGTTCAGTATGGGAGAGAGCAGATAATCCTGTAAAATGGAAACATCCAGCCCTTCTACCGGGTGGGCGGAGCGCAAAGCATTCCCGGCAGTAAGCAGATACCAGTTTCCGGCAAGGTACATGCCGAAAGTGCCCTTTTTTGCCGGGGCAACCTGCTCTTTTCCCTTACATTCAACAGAAAAACCGGCTTTCCTGACAGCGTCGATGAAACTCTCAGGCGAAAGGCCGTTTAAATCCTTTACCACCCTGTTATAGGGCATGATGCAGAGCTGGTCATCGGGAAAAAGCACCGACAGAAAACGGTTATACTCTTCCCTGCCTGTAAAGTCCGAAGCCTCCGCGCGGCGTTTTTGCCCTATCTTAACCGCGGAGGCGCAGCGGTGATGGCCGTCTGCTATGTAGGTACACGGGATTTGCGCAAAGAGCGCTTCCAGCCGGGAAATCACGGAAGCGTCCGATATGCGCCATACCCTGTGGGAGATGCCGTCGGCAGAAACAAAGTCATATAATAAGGGCTGTGATTTTGCCATATTTACAATTTCATTAATTTCCCGACAGGAGCGGTACGCCAGAAAGACAGGGCCTGTATGGGCGCCCGTGACATCCACGTGGCGGATACGGTCAAGCTCTTTATCTTCCCGGGTATTCTCGTGCTTTTTAATCAGATTATTCTGATAATCCTCCACAGAAGAACAGGCCGCGATTCCGGTCTGGGAGCGGCCGTCCATAGTGAGCTCATAGATATAATAGCAGGGAATATCCTCCATAATAAAGGAACCGTCCAAAATCATATTATCTAAAATTTCTCTGGCCTTCGCGTAAACTTCAGGGGCGTACATGTCCGTGTCGGCAGGGAACTGAGTTTCCGCCCGGTCGATTTTAAGGAAGGACAGGGGCTCTTTTTGCACTTCCATGAGAGCCTCCTTCCTGCTGTAGACGTCATAGGGAAGGGCGGCAATCCGTCCCGCCAGTTCCGGCACGGGGCGTATACTTTGAAATGGGGTGACTTTTGGCATGAGGGTTCCTCCGTTTAGTTGGTTTATGCTTTATTTGTCATTGTAGTGCCCTTTGCACTGGGGTACAATAATGCTTTCATTGCTGACGGTATAAACAAGCCTGTCTTTTCCGTTAATCCGTCTGCTCCATGCGCCGTCAGGACTGTCCTTCAGGGGTTCTGGTTTTCCTTCGCCGGTAAATGGCTCCCGTTGGATGGACTTCAGGAGGCTGTTTATTTTTTTCAGGGTCCTTTTATCCTGTAACTGCCAGTAGAGGTATTCCTCCCATGCATCTTCGGCAAAGGTGATTTTACTCATTTTCCATAGCCTCCAGTTCTTCCATCGTCTTTACGATTACCTGTCCGTTTTTTATCTGTCGGCTGGCTTTCCTTAATTGTTTCATGTTGAAATCCGAGTAAAAGGGGTCTAAAGGAGCAGTTACCTCAAAAGGAATCCGGCGGTCCCGTAACGCCTTTTTTGCATAAATCATGAAAAAGGTGGTCAGATTCATTCCCATTTCATCGCACATTTCATCCAGTTGTTTTTTCATTTCATCATCAAAGCGAAGGCTTACTGTAGTCATTCTATCACTTCCTTTCTAATCACATCGTACTTTAAAATGAAGCAAATTGCAAGAATTTGAATGATAATTCTTGCAATTATATTATATGATAAAGAATAAATATTATGCAAAGACTGGTTTGTTAATCCCACAAATTACCAAGATATTTATCCTCTATCCCGGCAAGGCGCTGCTTTACCTTAAGAACTTTGAAGATATTTTCCCGAAGCAGGTCTATAAGGGAACAGACGATATATATTGCAGCAGCGGTGAGCACTATGAGAGCCGTTTCCAGAGGGACGGGGAAGGACGCATAATGGGAAAAGCTCTGCTCTAAAAGATAATTCCATATCTGCGGCTGACCGTGAATGATATAGACGCTGAAAGCTGCCGGCGCAAAAAGCCTGATAATTTTGTTGACGCTCTGGGGAGTGCGGAGCCTTTCAAACAACAGCAGAAGAAAAATCCCGGCGGCCAGCATAAAAGGCGAGGTGTGGTAAATGAGATAATTTCCGCCAAAGGCTGACAGCACGGGAACAAATCCGGTTTCCGCCGCAAGCCTGGACAGCCACATGATAAGAATCATCACTGAATATCCGAGGAATAGCTTCGCGAGGCCGGATGCTTTAAACAGGCCGTACTTTCCGATATAACCGCCGATAATATATAATATCATCAGCCACCATGCGTTTGAGGACACGCCGAAAACATCTTTTCCGGGGAGGGTCTGCAAAACGGTAAAGGTAACAAAAAGGCTGATTACAACGGCGCCAAGCTGTTTTTGGCTTAATTTGTTTATGGCGGAATTCAGCAGGGGGAGAAACATAAACAGGGCAAAATAAGCCGTAAAATACCAGTAGTAGCCGCTGAGTGTGGGCAGAAAAGCCCTTACCCAGTCCCGGAGTGTCACCGAGCCGGGAACAAAAACAGCAAAAATCAGGGTGATGCCTGCCGTGTAGAAAATAACCCGAAGCCACAGCAGGATAATATTATGATACCGGTATTTTGAATGGATTCCCACATAGCCGGAGATGAGGGCATAGCAGTTTACGGAGCAGTAGCCGACAATTTCCAGAAGCCACGCGGCTTTATACTGCGGGGACATGAATTCCACCGTTTCCAGAATGCCGCCCGGCCCTAAAATATGGGCGATGACCACCAAAAGCATTGCCAGCATCCGCAAAGCGTCTATGCCGTAATTGCGCCCGCCTTTTGCCGGCATGGCTGTATTATAATTTACATTCATTTTTGATTCTCCACATATTTTTTTCGGGGCTGTATTGCGGGAGCTAAAGGCGCCGCGTGATGAGAAGAGACGGGTTATTCCGCTGCCCATCCTATCAGGGCATTGTCATTGGCTGCCCTCTGAATCACTTTTTCCAGAAGCAGAGCATAATTCCCGAGATGCTCTCTTAAAGCGGCCTCATTCACAAGTCTGATTTCCGCATCCTCATGAAAATCGGTCAGGCAGTCGTACAAAGCGTCCAGATTGCCGCCGTACCAGCCGGGAAAATTCAGATTTTCCGCCAGAGTTTTATGGAGCGTTTCCCGGTCTGTAATTTTGTTCCCATCTAATACACAAATTCGCATACTTCCACCTGTCTGTATCGGCTTTGTCCCGCCGCAGTATTTTTACAATTCTATGTGTTTTTAACCGTCAATGTCTTCTCCGTATAAAAGCTCAAAGGATTCATAGTGGTCCTCCGTATAGTAAATAAGGCCGTCGTTGGAAAAGACAATGCGTTTGGCTCCCCGTTTATCAGCGCCCAGGGTGTCGATATCGCATTCCGTATAGAACCGCCCTTCTTTTTCCGGCAGCAGTCCTTCATAATTGCCGAAACGGCTTCCCCCGATACACATGCCCGGCGCATAGGGCTCCAGAGAGCCGCCCTGCCATCCCAGTTTTTCCGCTTCCTTTTTGGTTATAAAATTGGAAGGCAGATGGCCGTAGAGGTGAATATAACGGGCGACGTCGTCCCTGGAGGTGTAGGCGCCGTTTTCGTCTGGCGCCGCCGGCTCCTCTGCCGGTGATTCCGTTTCAGGTTTTTCCGGGGCCGGCGTTACGCCGGTTTCCGCATTTTCTGCCTGAGGCACTGCCGGGGCCTCTGAGGATTCGGAGGGAGGACTTCCTTTGTCATCTTCATCCACGGTACTTTCCACATCGATAATCGAGTTGTCTGCGGAAGCTTCGTTTGTTGTTGCCTGTGTCTGCAAAGCAGTATTACGGGAAGGCGCGCAGCCGGCAAGTAAGAAGGATAAAAGGAATATGGTAAAAATATTGAGGCGTTTCTTCATTTTTCAGTTTCTCCGTTTTTCATTATTGCCTTTTTCAGGCGGATTTTCTTCATTATATATGGAAGGGATTGATATTACAAGATGAATCAGATTTTTAGAATGTGTTGTATGGGGGATAGGGGCGCAAGGGACGCACAAGGGTAGGGGGCATTCTTCGTCGCCGCGCTGTCTCTGGCTGGCCATGTGTAAATGATTGCAGCGTTATGGGGTATCACTGTGAAAATTGTGCATAATAAATAAATAATTATAGTAAAGTTCGAATAATTACAGCAAGTTTGTAAAATATACTGAAAGTACATTCTATAAACTAGACATTTATTGAAAATAGAATACAAAAATTTTATAATGATTACAGTTGAAAGCTTTCAAACTATTGGATTGGTATCCGTTGAAATCGGATAAGAGGTATACGGATGAAAGACATTGAATGCCTTAGAGGTAAATTAATTGTTTCGTGCCAGGCACTTCCCCATGAACCGCTGTATTCTTCCTATATTATGGGGCGGATGGCGCAGGCGGCGCAGGAAGGGGGTGCGGCGGGAATCCGGGCGAATACGCCGGAGGATATCAGAGAAATCAGGTCAAGGGTTGGTTTGCCGATTATAGGGATTATCAAGCAATGCTATGAAGGGAGCGACGTTTATATCACGCCAACGATGGCGGAGGTGGACAGACTGAGGGAGGTAAGGCCCGAAATCATTGCAGTTGACGCCACAAAGAGTCCCCGCCCATCTGGGATAACGCTGGAGAACTTTGTGGCGCAGATAAGGGAAAAATATCCCGGGCAACTGCTGATGGCAGATTGCTCCACTGTGGAGGAGGCAATCCATGCGGACGAAATCGGCTTTGACTTTATCGGAACGACTCTGGTGGGATATACCAGACAGAGCAGGGGGGATGATTTAAGTAAGGATGATTTTGCCATTTTGAGGAAAATACTAAAAAGTGTGCGTCACCGGGTGATTGCGGAGGGAAAAATTAATACTCCCAAAAAAGCGAGAAGAGTGATAGAAATGGGGGCGTTCAGCGTTGTGGTAGGCTCAGTGATTACACGTCCCCAGTTTATAACAAAAACTTTCGTGGAAGAGATAGAAAGGAAAAATAATTTATGAACAATGAATTGTACCGGAATTCCATTCAAAAAGGTCTGGAATGGATAGAGAAAAATATGCTGACGATTTATGACGGTTATAACGGTATGTATGAGCGGATACGTATTGATAAAAAAATCAGGACGAACTGGGTGCGTCCCGATGGAAACACCGAACTGGCAAAGCTCCTTACCTTTGCAGAGTATTTTGGAAATGAAAAGAAGGCTGCCGAAAGATATGAGACTACAGTGCGCTGGCTGCAGAGAGCCCAGGACAATAACGTAAGGTCAGCGTGGTACGGTTCCTTTCCATTCTTCCTTATAGACGGCTATGACGACCGTCATGAGAGTAGCCAGGTGCGTTTTCAGAATGATAACGGGAAAATACTCCTGTACATGGTACAGATTTATGACAGGAACAAAGATGAGAGAATGCTGGAAATGGCGAAAAAACTTGCAGATTACTGGACAGCTATTCAATTGGAGGAAGGGTGCTTTTTCCGTGAGGACGGTAAGACCTGCAGATTTTATAAGGGTCCCTGTTTTGTACTCTGGCCCGCTGTTGGGCTGTTGCTGCTCGGGAGACGCACCAGCGAGAGCCGTTATACGGAAGCCGCAAAACGCGGGCTTGCTTATGCAATGGGATTAATTAATGAAAGAAACCGTATGATAACCTCCTACGAGCTGGACAAAACGGAAGACTGGCGTCCTGCATCTTCGGAAAGCGCAATTGCGCTGTATGTTTTCAGCCTTGCCTACAGGGAAACTGGAGATACCTCTTATAAGGAAGCGGCGCAGAAGGTGGCATCCTATGTGCTTAAACTGCAGGATGAGGGCGGCGCGATTGTGAACTGTCTGCCGGAGGAGGTGGGGAAGGGCTCGGACCTCCAGACCACACCGGAGCTTTGCGATATGGTTTACACTCAGGGCTTTGCGTTGATGGCTCTGACAGAAGCCGCCCGGGCGTTTGAAGAAGACAGATTTCGGGGGGCGGCAGAGAAACTGGCGGATTTTCTGGTGTCGGTTCAGTGCACCGATGAAGAGCCGGTTTTAGACGGCTCATGGAGAGGCTCCTATAATGTAAAAACTAAGGAATGGGACGGTAGGTCGAACCAGAATAATCCCATTGACGAGGGCGGCAAATACTCTGCCTATACGGGCTGGTGTACGATTCCCATTATGCAGGGATTGGCCATGCTGTTGGAGACAGAATAAAGAGGAAACACAGAAAGGCCGTTTAGGGCGGCAAAAGGAGGAAAGACTATGAGAAAAGGAACAAAAATGATAGCAGCCGGATTGATTCTGTGTATGTTATGCGGGCTGGCCGGATGCGGGAGCAAGCCGGAAGACAAGGCGCCAAAAGCTGACGAGGGGAGCGGAACAGAAACGGCAAACGCTACAGAAGAGGCGGGCAACACGCAGGCGGAGGAAGGCGCTGCAAATGACTCCGGTGAAAAGGAGACAGTTGAATTCTGGTATCTCTGGGGCGGAGATGAGGAAAAGGCTCTGCTGGAAGCAATTGATTTATATAATGCCTCCCAGGACAAATATTTTGTGAAGGGAACTATGTGCGATATGCAAAAGCAGGCGGCGGGCATGGCAGGTTCTTCGGGCCCGGATGTCACGGATATCATTGACCTCAGCGTTTCGGGTCTGGCCTCCAAGGGGGCATTGGAGGATTTGACGCCTTACATTGAAAGAGACGGCTTTGACCTTTCTGCATTTAACAGTGCCGCAATGCGTCTCTGTGATTATGAGGGAAGTACCTATGGGCTTCCGCTGAATGCAATGTCCAATATGGTTTATTACAATAAGGCTGCTCTGGAGGAAGCGGGAATTACCGTACTGCCCGAGACAATGGACGAGCTGATGGATGTGGCTATAAAACTGACGAAGTTTGATGCAGAGGGAAATATCACACAGATGGGCTGGCCGCTAGATATGACTTCTGGCGTTATATTTGCACATATGGCAAATCATTTTGGAGCGACATGGATAAGCGAGGATAAAACCAGCGCCACTTGCGACGAGGAAGCTATGATTGCGGCATATCATTTTATGTTGGAATATGTGGACGCGGTAGGGGGAGCGGATAAAATTCTGAAATTCAGTGACTCTTATGATTCAGCCAAGGCAACCTCGGAGGATCCGCTTTTTACCGGTAAGCAGGCGCTTCGAATGGACGGCATGTATCTGACCAATATTATTACCAAAAGCGGATATAGTATAGATGACTTCGGCGTGTTCCCTCTGCCCTACTGGCAGGAAAATCCGGAACTGAAAGGTGTTGCAAGTATTACATCCAGTATTTTCATTATGCCGAAGAACGCAAAGAACAAAGAGGGCGCATGGGATTTCATGAAATGGGTTCACTCTGACGAGGGTATGACATTCATCTGTTCCAGATTCCAGAACGAGGCGTCCAGAACCACTCTTCTTGGAAATGATGAGCTGAAGGCGGTGAATCCTTTGTATGAACAGTTTGTTGAAAATGATGCAAAGAATCCGGTATCGATTTTCCCTTCGGTGAAAAACTCCGACATGTATATGCAGGAGCTGAGTTCCGTAACGGATGCTATATTCAGAGGAACGGTGACGCCGGAAGACGGGATGAAGCAGCTAAAAGCGAAAATAGACCCCCTGTTAAAGTAAGCAGCTGAAGATGATTTCCGGCGGGCGGTAGAGCACACTTTTTTGCAGGCGCATCCATTTGAGGCGGCTATGCAAATATATGGGATTTACCGCCCGCTCTTTAAAAATGGATTTGGAGAATAGGGAATGGAAAAACAAAATAAGAAAAGCTTGAAACGGCAACTTCGCAGAGAAATGTCAGGATTATTGTTTGCGGCTCCGTGGCTGATTGGTTTTATTGCGTTCAGCATGGTTCCGATTATCCTGTCAATGTATTACAGCCTGTGCTCCTATAATTTGTTTACGGAACCGGTATTTGTGGGGCTGGTAAATTATAAGAGCCTGTTTTCTGACCGCCTGTTCTGGAAAAGCGTTTACAATACGCTGATTTTTACCCTGATGTTTGTGCCGATGCAGATTCTTCTCAGCATCTGTGTCGCAGCACTGCTGAATTTTAATATAAAAGGACAATGGTTTTTCAGGACGGTGTTTTATGTGCCTTCCATCCTTCCTGTGGTGGCGGCCACTATTTTATGGAGATGGATTTACAATTATGAATACGGCCTTGTCAACAACCTTTTAAATATGCTCCATCTGCCTTCTGTGCTGTGGATGCAGGATCCTCAGTGGACGAAGCCGGCTCTGACCATTATGGGTCTGTGGGGGAGCGGGAATGTGTTTATTATTTTCCTGGCGGCAATGAAGGATGTTCCGCAAATGTACTATGACGCGTCAAGAATCGACGGGGCAAATTCCTGGCAGAGGTTTAAATATATCACGCTTCCAAGCATCACCAATGTGATTTTTTATCAGATTGTTATGGGTATCATCGCGGCACTGCAATATTTTACTCAGGCATATATCCTTATGTCCGGCTATCTGGCAAACACGCCCACGGGGCCGGCAGATTCCATGCTGTTTTATGGTATGCAGATTTTTTACAAGGCCTTTTACTTTTTCGACATGGGCGGTGCAAGCGCAATGGCATGGCTTTTGTTTGTGGTCGCTGCCGTGATAACGTCGCTGTTGTTTAAGACTTCCGCAAAATGGGTGGTCTATGGTGGGGAAGGAGATTGATGTCATGAGAAAGAAAAAATGGAACACAGGAATGATAGCCCGGTATCTTGTAATTTTTGCAGTAAGTCTTGCTTTCCTTCTTCCCTTTATCTGGATGATATTATGCTCCTTTAAAACGGAACGGGAACTGTTCACCACACCGGTTGTATTCTGGCCGGAAACGCTGAGGTTTGAGAATTACAGGGATGCGGTCACTCAGATTCCCTTTATGCGTTTTACAATGAATACCGTGTATATTTGCGTACTGTCTATTATAGGCGTGCTGCTTTCCGGCTCTATGGTTGCCTTTTCCGTATCCAAATTGAAATGGCGGGGGAGAGGACTGGTCTTTACGCTGGTGATTGCCAGTATGATGATTCCATATCAGGTTACCATGATTCCGATTTATATGGCCTGGAACCGGATCGGGCTGGTGGATACCTATGTGCCGTTAATTCTGCCCTGTTTTTTTGCACCGTCTCTGTACGTATTCCTTCTTCGGCAGTTTTTCCTTACAATTCCCGATTCCCTGATGGACGCGTCAAAAATTGACGGGGCTGCCGATTTTCGAATCTGGTGGGATATTATGATTCCGCTGTCAAAAGGGATTATGGCTACAGTGGGAATCTTCGTGTTTGTATATACATGGTCGGACTTCATGGGGCCCTTGCTTTATATCAATTCCGTGGAAAAAAGGACGCTGTCACTTGGAATGACAATGTTCCTGAGCGAGCACGAAGTAAAATGGGGAGCGCTTATGGCAGCGTCCGCAATATTCAACTTTATCATTATTATTCCCTATCTGTGCTGTCAGAAGCAGCTTGTCAATTCCGTGAAATTGTCAGGTTTTAAATAAGATTTGGAGGATTTTATGGAGAAGCAGTATATATGTGTGGACATTGGCGGAACCTTCATCAAACATGGACTTGTCAGTCGGACAGGGGATTTCCTTCACAGGGGCGCTGTAGAAACGGAAAGTAAAAAAGGGGCTTCGGCGATATTGGAAAAAGTAGACAGGATTATTCAGAATTATTTACCGGGCAGGGAGATAGAAGGCATCTGTCTGTCCACTGCCGGAATTGTGAATGCTGATGAAGGAACCATAATTCATGCCAATGCCAATATTCCAAATTATGCAGGGACAAATCTGAAAGGATATTTTGAGGATAAATATGGTGTTCCGTGCGAGGTGGAAAACGATGTAAACTGTGCGGGGTTGGCGGAGAGTGTTTCCGGGGCGGCGGCAGGAAAAAGAATTGCGTTTTGCCTTACTGTGGGAACAGGGATTGGAGGGTGCCTTGTGGTGGACGGAAATATTTTTCACGGGGGAAGCAACTGCGCCTGCGAGGTGGGATATATGCAGTCAGGGAAAGGGAGCTTTGAACCGGAAGGTACGGTAAGCATGCTCGTTGCAGAGGCAGCCCGCAGAAAAGGAGAGCCGCCTTTTGCGTGGAATGGAAAACGTGTGCTTGGTGAAGCAAAACGGGGAGACAGGGACTGCATGTATGTGTTAGAATATATGACAGAGGTATTAGGAGCGGGAATCGCCAACGTATGCTATGTCGTCAATCCGGAAATCGTCGTGCTGGGGGGAGGAATCATGGGAAAAGAGTATGAGGATTTGCTCTATCCCAGAATAAGAACGGCAATGGACAGTCATTTAATCCCGATTATCGCACGGCAGACAGAGTTGAAAATGGCGGTGCACCGCAACGACGCCGGAATGCTGGGGGCTTTTTATCATTTCAGGAAGCGACGCGAGAAGGTGGGAAGAAACAGTGGAAAATAAGTCAATTATCCCTATTATAGAATCAAAATATGACAGCTTTACCAATACGGAAAAGACGGTGGCGGATTTTTTTATACACAATACGGAACAAATTGATTTTTCTGCAAGTAATATTTCAAAAATTATTTTCACTTCGGAAGCCGCTTTGTCGCGTTTCGCCCGGAAATGCGGCTACAGCGGCTACAGGGAATTCAAATACTTATATGAGCGTTCCATTGCGGGCAGGCCGGAAACCAGAAAGGCAAATGTTCTGCCTGTACTTAATGTGTATCAGGAATTGATTTCCAAGACCTACAGCCTTGTGGATGAGGCTCAGATTAACCGGGTGGTGGAAGCGGTTTATAAAAAGAAGAGAATTGTGGTCTGCGGCGTGGGAAGCTCCGGCCTGGCGGCTCAGGAAATGGAGAACCGGTTCATGCGGATTGGCGTGGACATTGACTCTCTGCAGGAATACGACAGAATCCGTATGAAGGCCGCATCAATTGACGAAACCGATATGATACTTGGCATCAGTGTGAGCGGAACCTCGGAGTCTGTTCTGTTTTTATTGCAGGTTGCCCGGTCTAAAGGCGCCGGAACAGTGCTTATTACGGCCAATAACAAAGCGGCTTTTAAGGAAGCATGTGATGAAGTTATTTTAATTGCCTCTACAATGCATCTGGAAGCCGGCAACACGATTTCGCCGCAGTTTCCTGTCCTTGTTATGGTGGATATTCTCTATTATGAGTATTTAAGCCGTAATACCAAAGAAAAGAAAGCAATTCATGAGGATTCCCTCCGCATGTTGAATTCCAGGGATTTTCCGGTAAATCAAAAACTTTTATAAAAACCCCTTGCATCTTCCCCAAACATCGTGTATACTAACAACTGCTGTGGCATGATAGCGAAGAAGCGAGAGGTTGCTGCAATGCCGAAAGGCGCTGCAGGTTTTCCGTGGAGCGAATGTCAAGAGGCACAGCCGTATGGGCTGAGCCAAAGAACCTGACGGCAAGTCACTGTACAAACATATTGTCTGCGCAGGGCTGCAGAAACGCAGTGCCTGATAAGCAGAAACGCGGGCGTTAAGCGTGCCGGGTAAGTATGCGGGAAACCGCATTTGGTTTACGGGAAGGCATGACACGCACGGCAGAGTGTACAGTCACCGCTTGTCGTACTTAAATTTTAAAAAGTGCGAAAAGGAGGCGACTTTTTTTATGGCAAGTCAAGTAATGAGAATCACACTCAAGGCTTATGACCATCAGCTGGTTGATGCGTCTGCCAGAAAAATCATCGAAACTGTTAAGAAGAATGGCTCTCAGGTGAGCGGACCGGTACCCCTTCCTACAAAGAAAGAGGTTGTTACTATTTTAAGGGCGGTTCACAAGTATAAGGATTCCAGAGAACAGTTCGAGCAGAGAACCCACAAGAGGCTGATTGATATCATCACACCTACACCCAAGACAGTTGATGCCCTGCAGAGACTGGAGATGCCTGCCGGTGTGTATATTGATATTAAGATGAAGACAAAATAAGTTCTTCTCAAAACGCGTAACGTGCGCGTGCAACCCCTGACACTAGAATGGCCCGATATGGGCCCGCTGTAGAAATTAATTGGAGGTAAAGAAATGAAAAAAGCTATTTTAGCTACCAAAGTCGGAATGACTCAAATCTTCAACGAAGACGGAAGTCTGATTCCTGTAACCGTGCTTTCGGCCGGTCCCTGTGTTGTGACACAGATTAAGACCGTTGAGAACGACGGCTACAGTGCAGTACAGGTCGGATATGCCGACAAGAAAGAAAGAATTGTCAATAAGGACAAGGGCGGAAGAAAGGAAATCGTTCACAGGCATGGCGTTGGCAAGGCTCTGAAAGGCCACTATGACAAGGCCGGCGTTTCCTGCAGGAGATTCCTTCGCGAGTTCAAGTTTGACAATGCGGAAGAGTATACGCTTGGAAGCGAAATCAAGGCTGATATGTTTGCAGTCGGCGATATGGTTGACGCGTCCGCCATTTCCAAAGGTAAAGGGTTCCAGGGCGCAATAAAGAGACATGGACAGCACAGAGGTCCCATGACCCATGGTTCCAAGTTCCATCGTCATCAGGGTTCCAACGGCGCCTGCTCCTCACCGAGCCGTGTATTCAAGGGAAAAGGGATGCCCGGACACATGGGATGCGTAAAGGTGACAGTACAGAACCTTGAGGTTGTAAGGGTGGATGCCGAGAAGAATCTGCTTCTCATCAAAGGCTCCGTGCCTGGGCCGAAGAAGGGGCTTATTACAATCAAAGAAGCTGTGAAGGCTGCAAATTAAGCAGTCAGATGAAAGGAGGACCATAAAGAGATGGCAAACGTATCTGTTTATAATATGGAAGGCAAAGAAGTCGGCACGATGGAATTAAACGATGCGATATTCGGTGTGGAAGTAAATGAACACCTGGTACACATGGCGGTTGTGCAGCATCTTGCCAATAAGCGTCAGGGAACGCAGAAAGCGAAAACCCGTTCTGAGGTTTCCGGCGGCGGAAGAAAGCCCTGGAGGCAGAAAGGGACCGGTCATGCAAGACAGGGTTCCATCAGAGCGCCTCAGTGGAAGGGCGGCGGCGTGGTGTTTGCACCCGTGCCGAGAGATTATTCTTTCAGAATAAATAAAAAGGAAAAGAGAGCGGCCCTTAAGTCCGTACTCACAAGCAGAGTAGCGGGCGGCAAGCTGATTGTTGTCGATGAGCTTAAGATGGACGAGATTAAGACCAAAAGGTTCAAAGCGGTTATGGATAACCTGAAAGTAAGCAAGGCGCTGGTTGTTCTCCCCGAGGTTGACGAAAAAGTGGTTCTGTCCGCAAGAAACCTTCCCTCCATTGACACGACAATAGTTCAGACGATGAATGTTTACGATATCCTGAAAGGCGACACGCTGGTTCTTACAAAGGGCGCGGTAGCCAAGATTGAGGAGGTGTTTGCATAATGGCAGCAATTCAATATTATGACGTAATCCTTAAACCGGTTATCACCGAAAAAAGTATGGCCGGCATGGCGGATAAGAAATATACCTTCCTTGTTCATCCCGAAGCAAACAAGACGATGATTAAGGAAGCCGTGGAAAAGATGTTCGAAGGCGCAAAGGTGCGCAAGGTCAATACCATGAACATCCAGGGGAAGAAAAAAAGGCGCGGCATCGTAGAAGGCAGAACGGCAAAGACAAAGAAAGCAATGGTATGGCTGACGGAAGACAGCAAGGAAATTGAAATTTTTGCCGGTTTATAAAAGAAAAGGATATGCACACATAAGTGCGATATGAAATGAGAGCTTGAAAGGAGATAAAGTCATGGGAATCAAGACATATAACCCATATACACCTTCCAGAAGAAATATGACCGGTTCCGACTTTGCCGAGATTACAAAGTCAAAACCCGAAAAATCACTGGTAGTGTCTTTAAAGAAAAATGCCGGTCGTAATAATCAGGGAAAAATTACCACCAGACATCGCGGCGGCGGCGCCAGAAGAAAATACAGACTTGTTGATTTTAAGAGAAATAAAGACGGAATGCCCGCAACGGTAGTTGGCATTGAGTACGACCCTAACCGTTCGGCAAACATCGCTCTTATCCGTTATGAGGACGGCGAGAAGTCTTATATCATTGCTCCTGAAGGGCTGACAGACGGAATGAAGGTTATGAACGGCGCCGATGCGGAAGTGAGAATCGGCAACTGCCTTCCCTTATCCGCTATTCCTGTCGGTACTCAGGTACACAACGTTGAATTATATCCCGGAAAGGGCGGCCAGATGGTTCGTTCTGCAGGAAACAGCGCACAGTTAATGGCGAAAGAAGGAAAGTATGCTACTCTTCGTCTTCCTTCAGGCGAAATGAGAATGGTGCCTATCGTATGCCGCGCAACGGTTGGAGTTGTAGGCAACGGCGACCATAACCTGATTAAGGTCGGTAAGGCGGGACGCAAGCGTCACATGGGCATCCGCCCTACGGTACGCGGTTCGGCTATGAACCCTAACGACCATCCTCACGGCGGTGGTGAAGGCAAGACGGGAATCGGACGTCCGGGTCCTTCTACACCTTGGGGCAAGCCTGCTCTTGGACTTAAGACCCGTAAGAAGAGAAAAGCTTCTGATAAGTTAATTGTAAGAAGAAGAGACGGCAAGGCTATCAAATAGTTAAGGAGGAGAGAAGAAAATGGCTAGATCACTGAAAAAAGGACCTTTTGCAGATGAAAGTCTGCTTAAAAAAGTGGATGCGTTAAATGCGTCAGGACAGAAGCAGGTTATCAAGACCTGGTCCCGTCGTTCTACAATCTTCCCTTCTTTTGTGGGACACACATTTGCGGTGCACGATGGAAGAAAACATGTACCGGTATATGTAACGGAAGATATGGTTGGACATAAGCTGGGCGAGTTTGTGGCAACCAGAACCTATAGAGGACACGGCAAGGACGAGAAGAAGTCCAGAGTAAAGTAAGACAGGAGGTTTTATCATGGCAAAGGGACATAGAACTCAAATTAAGAGAGAGAGAAACGCGCAGAAAGATACAAGACCTTCAGCTAAGCTATCTTACGCAAGAGTGTCTGTTCAGAAAGCATGTTTCGTATTAGATGCTATCAGGGGCAAGAACGTGGAAACCGCTCAGAGTATTTTGGAATACAATCCCAGATATGCTTCCGGCGTTATCAAAAAATTATTAGAGTCTGCGCGTGCAAATGCCGAGTATTTGTACAGCCAGGACCCTACTAAGTATCCGAATCCGGAAAACCTTTATATTGCGGAATGCTATGCAAATAAGGGGCCTACAATGAAGAGAATTAAACCCAGGGCACAGGGCAGGGCTTACAGAATTGAAAAGAGAATGAGCCATATTACAATTGTACTGGATGCGAGATAATCGGAAAGGAGAAAAATAATTTTATGGGACAGAAAGTTAATCCTCACGGCTTAAGGGTCGGCATCATTAAGGATTGGGATTCTAAATGGTATGCAGAAGCGGACTTTTCTGATTTTCTTGCGGAAGATTATGAAATCAGAAAATTCCTTAAAAAGAAATTATACAGTGCCGGGATTTCCAGAATCGAAATTGAGAGAGCTTCGGACAGGGTAAAGGTTGTTATTTATACGGCAAAGCCCGGCGTGGTCATCGGCAAGGGCGGCGCTGAAATCGAAGTGACCAAGAAAGAGCTTTCCAAAATGACCGGGAAGAAGGTTCTGGTTGATATCAAGGAAGTGAAAAGACCTGACAAGGATGCGCAGCTTGTTGCTGAGAACATTGCCCAGCAGCTTGAAAACCGTATTTCTTTCAGACGTGCTATGAAGTCCTGTATGGGAAGAACCATGAAGAGCGGCGCTCTCGGTATCAAAACTTCCGTTTCCGGACGTCTTGGCGGCGCTGATATGGCCCGTACAGAGTTTTACAGCGAGGGTACAATTCCCCTTCAGACACTGCGTGCCGATATTGATTATGGATTTGCAGAAGCAGACACAACCTACGGCAAGGTAGGAGTTAAGGTTTGGATTTACAAGGGCGAGGTATTGCCTGCCAAAAAGAACGAAGAAAAGACAGTGCAGGAAGGGAGCGATAAATAATGTTAATGCCTAAAAGAGTTAAACGTCGTAAGCAGTTTCGTGGCTCCATAAGAGGAAATGCAACCCGCGGCAATAAGATTAATTATGGAGACTTCGGTATTGTTGCATTAGAGCCGTGCTGGGTAAGGTCTAACCAGATTGAGGCGGCCCGTATTGCTATGACTCGTTATATCAAGCGTGGCGGTAAAGTATGGATTAAGATTTTCCCTGACAAACCGGTAACGGCAAAGCCCGCTGAAACACGTATGGGTTCCGGTAAAGGTGCTGTGGAATATTGGGTAGCGGTTGTTAAGCCCGGACGCGTAATGTTTGAAATCGGAGGAGTTTCCGAAGAACTGGCAAAAGAAGCGTTGCGTCTTGCAACACATAAGCTCCCTTGCAAATGTAAGGTTGTTTCTAAGGCGGACTTGGAAGGTGGTGCATCTAATGAAAACTAAAAAATATGTAGAAGAGCTTCAGGCAAAATCTGTTGCGGCACTGTCAGAGGATTTGGTGGCCGCAAAAAAGGAACTTTTCAATTTGAGATTCCAGAATGCAACTAACCAGCTTAATAATACCGCAAGAATTAAAGAAGTGAGAAAGAATATCGCAAGAATTCAGACAGTCATCACCCAGAAGCAGAAGGAAGCGTAAGGACGCGGTTTCCGGGGACGGATTTAAGGCGGAAAGCCGTTATGTTGCTGGATTGTCAAAGAAAGGAGACGAGACGTCGTGGAAGATAGAAATTTGAGGAAAACACGTACCGGTAAGGTGGTCAGTGATAAAATGGATAAGACAATTGTTGTCGCAATCGAAGAGCGTGTAAAGCATCCTCTTTACAAAAAGTTCGTAAAGAGAACATATAAGCTGAAAGCGCATGATGCGAACAATGACTGCAATATCGGTGACACGGTTAAAGTGATGGAGACAAGACCCTTATCCAAAGAGAAGAGATGGAGACTTGTGGAAATCATTGAGAGAGCAAAATAAGATTGTTCAAAATAATTCGGAAGGAGAATTAGCATGATTCAACAGGAAAGCAGACTGAAGGTCGCTGACAATACAGGTGCGAAAGAAATTCTTTGCATCAGAGTTATGGGCGGTTCCACAAGAAGATATGCAAGTATCGGTGATGTGATTGTTGCTACGGTTAAAGATGCAACACCAGGCGGCGTTGTAAAAAAAGGCGACGTGGTTAAAGCAGTAGTTGTCCGTACCGTTAAGGGCGCCCGCCGTAAAGATGGTTCTTATATTAAATTCGATGAGAATGCTGCCGTTATCATAAAAGATGATAAGACCCCCAGAGGAACGCGTATTTTTGGACCGGTGGCAAGAGAGCTTCGTGATAAACAGTTTATGAAAATTGTTTCTCTGGCTCCCGAAGTATTATAGGAGGTGCTTGGCATGGCAACTTTAAAGATTAAAAAGGGCGATACCGTTCAGGTAATTGCCGGCAAGGATAAAGGAACAGAGGGAAAAGTGGTTTCCGTTGATGCTAAGAAGCATAAAGTCGTTGTGGAAGGCGCAGGTATGATTACCAGGCATACAAAACCTTCAGCAGCGAACCAGAACGGTGGAATTATTCAAAAAGAAGCGCCT
Source organism: bacterium 1xD8-48 (assembly GCA_009917455.1). Taxonomy (GTDB): domain Bacteria; phylum Bacillota; class Clostridia; order Lachnospirales; family Lachnospiraceae; genus Suilimivivens. The sequence goes on from QZDS01000002.1 coordinate 55,052, forward strand.
ATTGATATTTCAAACGTGATGTATGTTCACAAGGGAAAACCTACAAGAGTAGGCTTCAAATTTGAGAACGACAAGAAGGTGCGTTTTGCAAAGTCAACGGGTGAAGTGATTGATTAATTCTTGGAAAGGAGAACCCAAAGCGTGAGCAGACTTAAAACGATATATAATGAAGAAATCGTAGATGCTATGATTAAAAAGTTCGGATATAAGAATATTATGGAAGTGCCGAAGCTTGACAAGATTGTAATCAACATAGGCGTTGGCGAAGCAAAGGAAAATGCCAAGGTGCTGGAATCCGCAGTTAAGGACCTTGAGATTATTTCCGGTCAGAAGGCGGTAATTACAAAAGCGAAAAAGTCCATTGCAAACTTCAAAATCAGGGAAGGGATGTCCATCGGATGTAAGGTTACCCTGCGCGGGGAAAAGATGTATAATTTCCTTGACCGCCTGGTAAACCTGGCGCTCCCCCGTGTGCGCGACTTCCGCGGCGTGAATCCAAATTCCTTTGATGGCAGAGGAAACTACTCGCTGGGCATTAAGGAACAGCTCATTTTCCCTGAAATCGAGTACGATAAGATTGATAAAGTAAGAGGAATGGATGTCATTTTTGTCACAACAGCGAAGACAGACGAAGAAGCACGTGAATTGTTAAGATTATTCAATATGCCATTTGCTAAGTAAAAGGAGGTAAGTTCATGGCTAAGACATCAATGAAGATTAAACAACAGCGTAAACCTAAATTTTCCACAAGGGCGTATACTCGCTGTAATATTTGTGGTCGTCCGCATGCTGTTCTTAGAAAATACGGTATCTGCAGAATTTGCTTCCGTGAATTAGCTTACAAGGGCCAGATTCCCGGCGTTAAGAAAGCCAGCTGGTAACAGCTTCGTGCAGGCACGAAGCCGTTTAGAAATTTGCTTTGCAAATTTCATGTGGTAAAGGCCGAAGCGGCATTTATATATTTAAGGAGGAAAGAAAATGACAATGAGCGACCCTATTGCAGATATGCTTACAAGAATCCGTAATGCAAATACTGCAAAACATGATACAGTAGACGTTCCCTCTTCCAAAATGAAGCTGGCTATCGCTGAAATTCTTCTGGAAGAAGGCTATATAAAGAAATTTGACGTAATTGATGAAGGCAGCTTTAAGACTATCCGCATCGCGCTTAAGTACGGCGTGGACAGAAACGACAGGATTATCAGCGGCTTAAAGAGAATTTCCAAACCGGGACTTCGCGTGTACGCCGGCAAGGAAGAGCTTCCCAGGGTTCTTGGCGGACTTGGAATCGCAATCCTTTCCACCAACAAGGGAGTGATTACCGACAAGAAGGCAAGAGAGCTGCAGGTAGGCGGCGAGGTGCTTGCATACGTATGGTAACGACGTCGGGCTTTACCCGGTCAGGGGAACCCGTGAAAGCATGAAAACCGCCCAGGCGCAGGGCAGATACAGTTTTCAAAAATGAAGCAGATTGTTACAGCAAATATAACAGGAGGTACGGGCATGTCACGTATAGGAAGAATGCCAATCGCGATTCCCGCGGGAGTTACCGTGGAGGTTGCAGAAAATAATAAAGTGACTGTAAAAGGTCCTAAAGGAACACTGGAGAGAGTGCTCCCCGGTGAGATGGAAATCAAGGTTGAAGGAGCGGAGGTTACCGTTGCAAGACCGAATGATTTGAAGAAAATGAAATCTTTGCACGGCCTTACAAGAACACTTATCAACAACATGGTTATCGGTGTTACTGAAGGCTATCAGAAGAAACTTGAGGTTAACGGCGTTGGCTACAGGGCTGCAAAGTCAGGCAGCAAATTAACCTTATCCCTGGGATATTCACATCCGGTAGAAATGGTTGACCCCGAAGGCGTTGAAACGACAGTGGAAGGTCAGAACGTTATTATCGTCAAGGGAATTGACAAAGAAAAAGTTGGCCAGTTTGCAGCTGAAATCAGAGACAAGAGAAGACCTGAGCCTTATAAGGGCAAGGGCATCAAGTATGCTGATGAGGTAATCAGACGTAAAGTTGGTAAAACTGGTAAGAAATAGATAAGGAGAGTGTAAAGATGGTTAATAAAAAGTCAAGACAAGAAGTTCGTGTTAAAAAACACATGAGAATACGTAACCGTATTAGCGGTACAGCTGAAAGACCTCGTCTTGCAGTATATAGAAGTAATAATCATATGTATGCTCAAATTATTGATGATGTGGCTGGCAGCACTCTGGTTGCGGCCTGCACCCTTGAAAAAGAGGTGAAGGAGCAGCTTGAAAAGACTAATAACGTGGATGCGGCAGCTTATCTGGGAACGGTAATCGGCAAGAGAGCCATGGAAAAGGGTATCGAAACCGTGGTTTTTGACAGAGGCGGTTATTTATATCACGGAAAAATCGCAGCTTTAGCCGATGCGGCCAGAGAAGCCGGGCTGAAATTCTAGGAAGGGAGAAACACAACACATGAGACGTACAATCATCGATGTCAGCGGCATGGAATTAACTGAAAAAGTAGTTGCCATCAAGCGTGTAACCAAGGTTGTTAAGGGTGGACGTAATATGCGTTTTACCGCTCTGGTGGTAGTTGGAGATATGAATGGCCATGTTGGCGCCGGCCTTGGAAAGGCAACGGAAATTCCCGAAGCAATCCGCAAGGGAAAAGAGGATGCAATCAAGCATCTTGTTGCTGTTGCAATTGACGAGCATAAGAGTATTACACATGATTTTACAGGCAGATTTGGTTCCGCTTCCGTTTTATTAAAGAAAGCACCCGAAGGTACAGGTATTATTGCCGGCGGTCCCGCGCGTATTGTCTGCGAGCTTGCCGGAATCAAGAATATCCGTACAAAATCGCTGGGCTCCAATAATAAGCAGAACGTAGTGCTTGCTACGATTGCAGGATTAAATGCGCTTAAGACGCCTGAAGAGGTGGCAAGAAAGCGCGGTAAATCTGTGGAAGAGATAATGGCATAGGAGGGAAGATAATGGCAGAGCAAAAGAAGTTGAAAATCACATTGGTAAAATCTCCTATCGGGGCAGTTCCCAAGCACAGGGCTACCGTAGAAGCCATGGGACTTAGAAAGCTGAATAAGACAATCGTACTGCCTGACAATGCAGCTACAAGAGGTCAGATTCAGCAAATCAGACATTTAGTCAAGGTTGAAGAGGTTGAAGAATAAAGGATAAGGAGGTGTCAGCAATGGGTATTGAATTATCAAGCTTAAGCCCGGCAGAAGGGTCTACGCATCATGATTTTAGAAGGGGCCGCGGTCACGGTTCAGGAAACGGCAAGACTGCCGGCAAGGGACATAAGGGCCAGAAGGCACGTTCAGGAAGAACCAGGCCTGGCTTTGAAGGCGGTCAGATGCCGTTATACAGGAGAATTCCCAAGAAAGGATTCACCTGCCCGAATCATAAAGAAATTGTGGCAATTAATTTAGGGGTATTGAACGATAAGTTTGAAGATGGTGCAGTAGTTGATGTTAACGCATTAATTGAGTCCCGTGTTATTAAAAATCCTAAGGATGGCGTAAAAATCCTTGGAAACGGAGAAATTACCAAAAAGCTTACAGTAAAAGTAAATGCTTTCAGTGCATCCGCAAAAGAAAAAATTGAAGCTGTTGGTGGAACTGCAGAGGTGGTTTAATGTTTACAACCCTAAAAAATGCATTTAAAATTAAAGAAATAAGAAAAAAATTATTATTTACGCTGGGAATGCTTGTTGTGATTCGTCTGGGGTCACAGCTCCCGGTTCCGGGCGTGGACAGACATTATTTTTCCAACTGGTTCGCACAGCAGACAGGGGATGCGTTTAATTTCTTTGACGCGTTTACAGGCGGTTCCTTTTTAAACATGTCGATTCTGGCATTGAACATTACGCCGTATATCACATCATCAATTATTATGCAGCTTCTGACGATTGCCATTCCAAAGCTTGAGGAAATGCAGAAAGAAGGGGAAGACGGAAGAAAGAAGATTGCTTCCATCACCCGTTATGTGACGATAGCCCTGGCGCTGATTGAGTCAACTGCAATGGCGGTTACCTTTGGCAGAGGCGGGCTTTTAGAGAATTACAATTTTCTTAACGTAATTACAGTTATTGCAGCACTTACCGCAGGCAGCGCCTTTCTTATGTGGCTTGGTGAGAGAATCACGGAAAACGGTGTTGGAAACGGTATTTCCATTGTCCTTGTAATTAACATTATTTCAAGGATTCCTCAGGATATCACACAGCTCTTTGAGCAGTTTGTATTTGGAAAAGCCATTGCGGTAGGAGCGGTTGCGGCGCTTATTATTCTGGCGATTATTCTGGCGATGGTGGTACTGGTTATCATCTTAAACGATGCCACACGTAAGATTCCCGTTCAGTATGCTAAAAAGGTTCAGGGGAGGAAAATGGTGGGAGGACAGACTTCCTCCATTCCCATGAAGGTGAATACCTCGGGCGTTATTCCGATTATCTTTGCATCTTCGCTGATGCAGCTTCCCGTAATCGTATGCGGTTTTGCCGGATATAAGGGAACCGGTTTCTGGGCTCATGTTTTAAGAGGTTTGAGCTCCAGCAACTGGTGCAATCCCAGGGAGCCTGTCTACTCGATTGGGCTGGTGGTATATATCGCTCTGGTTATATTCTTTGCATATTTTTATACCTCCATTACTTTTAACCCGATTGAGATTGCGGAGAACATGAAAAAACAGGGTGGATTTATTCCGGGTATCAGACCCGGCCGTCCCACCAGCGAGTATCTGACAAAGATTCTTAACTATATTGTATTCATTGGAGCCGTTGGCCTTACCATAGTGTGCGTAATTCCTTTTGTTTTCAACGGAGTGTTCGGCGCGCAGGTATCCTTTGGCGGAACCAGCCTTATCATTATTGTCAGCGTGGTTCTCGAGACGATTAAGCAGATTGAGTCACAGATGCTGGTGCGCAACTATAAAGGATTTTTGAACGATTAAGACTTTGGCAAGGCTGTAGCCTGTAAATACTTTCCGCAAGGCGGATGCATATAAGATACAGTGAGCATGCGCTTTTCCGGTGAGGGGAACAGATGCCCCGCAGTTTGGCTGCGGGGTATTTGGTTAACAGGGAAGCGGCGCAGAAATGAGGGAAAAAGTGAAAATAATTATGTTAGGTGCGCCTGGCGCCGGAAAAGGCACGCAGGCAAAAATGATTTCGGAAAAATATAATATTCCTCATATATCCACAGGCGATATTTTCCGGTTCAATATTAAAAACGGAACCGAACTGGGAATGGAAGCAAAAAAATACATGGACCAGGGACTCCTTGTGCCGGACGAACTGACCGTGAAGATTCTTCTTGACAGAGTTGCAAAGGATGACTGCAAAGGCGGATATGTCCTGGACGGCTTTCCAAGAAACATCCCGCAGGCTCAGGTTTTAGATAATGCGCTGGGTGAGATTGACGATAAAATTGATTTCGCCATTGACGTTGACGTTCCGGATGAAAATATCATAAAGAGGATGAGCGGGAGACGCGCCTGCATCAACTGCGGAGCTACCTATCATATGGAAAATATTCCTCCGAAGAAAGAAGGAATTTGCGACGACTGCGGAGCGGAGATTGTTTTGCGGGATGATGACAGACCGGAAACCGTGGGCAAACGGCTGGATGTGTATCATGAGCAGACGCAGCCCCTTATTGACTTCTATCAGGCCAAAGGGATTTTAAGGACAGTGGACGGAACCATTGACATGAAGAATGTGTTTGCGGCAATCTGTGATATTCTTGACAGGTAACTGTTACAGGAAAGGCAGGGAGCTTTGAAATGGCGGTAACGGTTAAATCAAAACGGGAAATAACGTTGATGCGCGAAGCCGGCAGGATTCTGGCGGAGGTTCATTCAAGGCTGGGAAAGGCCATAGAGCCTGGAATGTCCACCCTGGATATCGATACTCTCGGGGAAGCGATGATTCGCAGCTACGGATGTGTGCCGAATTTTTTAAATTATAATGATTATCCGGCTTCCATATGCGTTTCCGTAAACGATGAGGTAGTACATGGAATTCCTTCTGCAAAGAGGATTTTGAAGGAAGGGGATATCGTAAGTCTGGATGCCGGTCTTATTTATGAAGGATATCATTCCGACGCTGCCCGCACATATCCGGTAGGCAGAATAAGCAAGGCGGCGGCGGAATTGATTAGGGTGACAAGGCAGAGCTTTTTTGAGGGAATAAGATATGCCCTGGCCGGCAATTATCTTTACAGCATTTCCAATGCAATTGACTCCTGCTGCAGGGGATACGGTTATGGAGTGGTGAGGGATCTGGTAGGCCATGGTATTGGAACCAGCCTCCACGAAGAGCCGCAGATACCCAATTTCCGGCAATGGCGCAGAGGAATCCGGCTGCGGCCGGGGATGACTCTTGCCATAGAGCCTATGGTAAATATGGGAAGCTATAAGGTTGAATGGCTTGAGGACGGCTGGACGGTGGTTACATGCGACGGCTCTCTCTCTGCACATTATGAAAACACAGTACTGATAACGGACGGAAAGCCGGAGATTCTTACACTTTTGCCGGGCAGGGCATGAGGATTAAAAAATCTGCGGAAGTTGAAATCCGATAGCTACGCCGCCCACGGCGGTATGATGGAAGGTGCAGATTATGACAGGATTGTTTGCCATATCCAGGGCGGGACATGACAAAGGGCAGATGTATATTGTAATAAAGGAAGACGGGGATTTTGCATATCTTTCAGACGGTAAAACCAGAAAGCTGGAAAACCCTAAGAAAAAGAACAGGAAGCATCTTCAAATAGTAAAAACAGACACGGATAAAGTCCTTCTGGAAAAGATCAGGAACGGACAGATTATATATAATGAAGAAATAAAACGCGCTGTAAAATTAAGGACAGGAGGTTGCAATGTCAAAGGCTGATGTGATTGAAATTGAAGGAACTGTGGTGGAGAAGCTCCCCAATACCATGTTTCAGGTAGAACTGGAAAACGGACACAGGGTGCTGGCACATATTAGCGGAAAATTAAGACAGAATTTTATCCGTATTCTCCCCGGCGACAAGGTTACCTTGGAGCTTTCGCCCTATGATTTGAGCAAGGGAAGAATTATCTGGAGAGATAAATAATTTTCTTGCAATAAACGTTATTTCATGCTATAATGAAAAACGGTCTTTTTTGAAAGGAGGTTTAACATGAAAGTTAGATCATCAGTAAAACCGATTTGCGAAAAGTGCAAAATTATTAAAAGAAAAGGACGTATCAGAGTAATCTGTGAGAATCCCAAGCACAAACAGAGACAAGGATAATCCACTGCAAATTGCCTGAGGGCATAGTCTGGCGGAACTGCCGCCGGACAGAATAAAGCAGGAGGTTCTTGTCCAATTGTGTTTAGCCAATATAATTGTATGAAAGAGCCTTAGTGATTACTTCTTGGTTCGTGAAGAATTTCGCGTAAAATCGGAAAATCCGATTGGGCACAAACTGCCCCAATCAATTAGTATCGACGCATAAAAATGCGTAAAAGAAAATGGAGGAAACGTAAATGGCTCGTATTGCAGGTGTTGATTTACCGAGAGAAAAACGTGTGGAAATTGGGCTTACCTATGTTTACGGGATTGGAAGAACCAGTTCCAACAAAATCCTGGAAAAGGCAAAGGTTAATCCCGATACCCGTGTCAGAGAGCTGACAGATGATGAAGTTAAGCGAATCAGCGAGGTTATTGAGGCTGATTACATGGTGGAAGGCGACCTTCGGAGAGAAGTTGCCATGAACATCAAGAGACTTCAGGAAATCGGATGTTACAGAGGAATCCGGCACAGGAAGGGTCTGCCTGTACGTGGACAGAACACAAAGACAAACGCAAGAACAAGAAAAGGTCCCAAGCGTACTGTTGCTAACAAGAAGAAATAGTCCGGGACAAAGTGCAGAAAACAATTCATTAAGTTTAAAGAAAGTAGGTTAGTTTAAATGGCAGCAAAAAAAGTTACGAAAAAAGTGACAAAAAGACGTGTCAAGAAAAACGTTGAACGTGGACAGGCACATATCCAGTCTTCATTTAACAACACAATTGTTACATTGACAGACACAGAAGGAAACGCCTTAAGCTGGGCAAGTGCCGGTGGTCTTGGTTTTAGAGGTTCAAGGAAATCTACTCCCTATGCAGCGCAGATGGCAGCGGAATCAGCAGCTAAAGCGGCTATGGTACATGGTTTAAAGACAGTTGACGTTATGGTTAAGGGCCCCGGTTCAGGACGTGAAGCGGCAATCCGTGCTCTTTCCGCGTGCGGACTGGAAGTGACCAGTATCAGGGATGTGACGCCTGTTCCTCATAACGGATGCCGTCCGCCGAAGCGCCGCCGCGTATAGTCGCGAAATATCAAAGCAATATTAACAGTTGGAGGAAGGCGCAACGCGCTGTAAACAATATCACGGGGAAAGAAAAATGTGTTGCTTTCTTTCCTGTCCGGTCATTATGGAGGTAAAAATAGTGGCAGTAAACAGAGTACCTGTATTAAAAAGATGTAGAGCACTTGGACTTGATCCTGTGTTTTTGGGATATGACAAAAAGTCCAACAGAACAAACGCAAGGGCAGGCAAAAAGGTAAGTGAATACGGTCTTCAGCTCAAAGAAAAGCAGAAAGCCAAATTCATTTACGGCGTACTGGAGAAACCCTTCAGAAATTACTACGAGAAAGCTGACAGAATGAAAGGCATGACCGGTGAGAATTTGATGGTTATGCTTGAGAGCAGACTTGACAGTGTTATTTTCCGTATGGGCTTTGCCAGAACAAGAAGAGAAGCAAGGCAGATTGTCGGCCATCAGCATATTCTTGTAAACGGCAAGAGAGTTCAGATTCCCTCTTATTTGATTAAGGCCGGGGATGTGATTGAAGTCAGAGAAAAATCCAAGTCTTTACAGAGATACAAGGATATCCTTGAAGTAACAGGGGGAAGACTGGTTCCTGAGTGGCTTGAGGTAGACCAGGAAGCATTAAAGGGAACAGTTAAGAACCTTCCTACGAGAGAAATGATTGATGTTCCTGTAAATGAGATGCTTATCGTTGAGTTATATTCCAAGTAAACATTAAATGCCGCTTGGCGGCGTTCTATCACAGGAATTAGTTTCGTTGTTTGTAAAGGAGGGTATTTGCAGTGTTTGATTTTGAAAGACCAAATATTGAGGTGGCAGAGATATCTGAGGATAAAAAATATGGCAGATTTGTCGTAGAACCTCTGGAAAGAGGCTATGGTATCACCCTTGGCAACTCTCTTAGAAGAATCATGCTCTCGTCACTGCCCGGCGCCGCTGTTAGCCAGGTTAAGATTGAGGGCGTACTTCATGAATTCAGCTCCATTGAAGGCGTTAAGGAAGATGTGGCTGAGATTATTATGAACATTAAGAGCCTTGCCATCAAAAACAACAGTGATACAAACGAGCCGAAGACTGCATATATAGAGTATGAAGGGGAAGGTGTCATCAAGGCATCTGACATTCAGTACGACCAGGATATTGAAATCCTTAATCCTGACCTTACAATTGCGACCTTAAATGGCAAAAATACCAAGCTTTACATGGAACTGACCATCACCAAAGGCAGAGGCTATGTGAGCGCTGATAAGAATAAAGGTGAAGATTTACCTATCGGTGTTATAGCGGTAGACTCCATCTACACGCCTGTTGAGAGAGTGAATGTCACTGTCGAAAACACGCGTGTCGGTCAGATTACAGACTTTGACAAACTGACGCTGGATGTCTTTACAAACGGAACGCTGGTTCCTGACGAGGCGGTCAGTCTGGCTGCAAAAGTACTTAGCGAACATTTAAGCCTTTTCATTGATTTGTCCGAAAATGCCAAGACTGCAGAAGTTATGGTGGAAAAGGAAGAGGATGAAAAAGAAAAGGTACTGGAAATGAGCATTGACGAGTTGGAATTGTCAGTCCGTTCATATAATTGCTTAAAGAGAGCTGGTATTAATACAGTTGAAGAATTGACAAATAAGACCTCTGAGGATATGATGAAAGTCCGCAACCTGGGACGCAAGTCACTGGAGGAGGTTTTGGCGAAACTGAAAGAACTGGGACTACAGTTAAATCCCAGCGAGGAAGCGTAATCCATTGTGCAGCGCATGGCAGTAAAGCCAAAGAGTATGTCCTGCGTTCTCATGAATGGTTTATATGAGCATTCGGTAAGTAAGTCCAAAGAGCGTAGCCGAATGTGCCATGAAGGGCGGGTAAATCCGCACCGTTGAGAAAGGAGCCGAAAATGGCAAAATACAGAAAACTTGGGAAGACGTCTTCCCAAAGAAAAGCATTACTCAGAAATCAGGTAACCGCTCTTATTTATAAAGGCAAAATCGTTACCACACAGGCCAGAGCAAAGGAAGTTCAGAAGATTGCCGACGGACTTATCGCCCTTGCCGTAAAGGAAAGAGATAACTACGAGATGGTTAAGGTTTCCGCCAAGGTTCCTTTAAAGGATAAGGACGGAAAGAGAGTAAAAGAAGTAGTAGACGGAAAGAAAGTTACCAAATACGAGATTGTTGAGAAAGAAATCAAGAAGGATTTGCCTTCCAGACTTCATGCAAGACATCAGCTTCTCAAGGTTTTATATCCGGTGACGGAAGTTCCCGCTACAAATGCCGGAAGAAAGAGAGGCACAAAGAAAGTAGACTTGGTTGCCAAACTTTTTGACGAGTACGGACCGAAATATGCAAACCGCAACGGCGGTTACACAAGAATTATCAAGATTGGACAGCGCAAAGGCGACGGAGCACTGGAAGTAGTTCTTGAGTTAGTTTAATAAAAAAGCCATTTACCCCGCATGAAAGTGCGGGGTTTTTGTATATAAATAAAAATAGTTTGTATATATGGAGGAATATACATGTAAAATTGCATAAAGATTTCTAAAATGACATAAAAATGCAAATTGCCCGTTGAATTTAACATAGCAATGTGATAAACTAATAAAGGCTTAAAGAAATTGTATACAATAATACAATAGACAGGAGGAGAGGATTATGAGAAAATTCAAAGCAGTTGTAGCAATTGCTTTGGCATCGGTAATGGTAGCCGGTTTTGCGGGGTGTGGAAGCAGCGGCGATGCCCCTGCAGCTTCCAGTACTGATGGCAATGCAGAAGTCGGTACGGAGGAAGCGTCCGATGCCGGAACGGAAGGAACATCGGCGGAAACGGCCGGTTCTTCTGATTTGAATGTAATGATTGAAACCCCGGTAGAGTCGCTTGACCCTCAGGTGGCACAGGACGGAACTTCCCTTGAGGTGATTGCAAACTTTACAGACGGTCTTACTCAGATGGATGCCGACGGCCAGACCATCAACGCTCTGGCTGAAAGCTATGAGATTTCGGATGACGGACTGACTTACACCTTCCATATTCGTGAGGATGCAAACTGGAGCAACGGAACGCCTGTTACGGCAAACGATTTTGTTTTTGCATGGCGCAGAGCGGTTGACCCTGCGGTAGCTTCCGAGTATTCATATATGCTGAGCGATATCGGACAGGTAAAGAATGCGGCGGAAATTATTGCCGGTGAAAAGGATAAGAGCGAGTTGGGCGCTACGGCTGTGGACGAAAAGACACTCCAGGTTGAATTGAATGTGCCCGTAAGCTATTTTCTGTCACTGATGTATTTCCCTACCTATTATCCGGTAAACGAGGAGTTCTTTAATTCCTGCGGAGATACCTTTGCGACCAGCCCGGAAACGGTTCTTTCAAACGGCGCGTTTATACTGGACGATTACCAGCCCGCGGCTACGGCTTTTCACTTTACGAAGAATCCTGATTACTATGATACCGACAAAGTGAAACTGCCAGGTATCAGCTATCAGGTGATTCAGGATTCCCAGCAGGCGCTTATGAGCTATCAGACAGGCGCGTTGGATACAACCCTTGTAAACGGAGAGCAGGTTGACCAGGTGAAGGACGACCCTGAGTTCCAGACCATCGGCGCCGGATATCTGTGGTATGTCGTTCCTAACGTGGATAACGTTCCAGAGCTTGCAAACTTAAATCTTCGCCTTGCCATGACCTTTGCCATCAATCGTGACGCGATTACGGAGGATGTGCTTAAAGACGGCTCCATGCCTACCTACACGGCGGTTCCCATCGACCTTGCGGCAGGCCCTGACGGCACGGACTTTTCGGCTGACCAGAGCAGATTTTCCGATGTATGCGCCTATGACGCAGACAAGGCCGTATCTTACTGGGAGACGGCCCTGAGCGAACTGGGTGTAACGGAAGTTTCCCTGACCATGGTAGTGGATGCCGATGATGCGCCCCAGAAGGTTGCGCAGGTACTTAAGGAGCAGTGGGAAACCACGCTGCCGGGTCTGACGGTAGAGCTTTCTGTGGAACCCAAAAAGCAGAGAATTGAAGATATGCAGAACGGCAATTTCCAGCTTGGTCTTACCCGCTGGGGACCCGACTATGCGGACCCCATGACCTACCTTGGCATGTGGGTGACGGGCAACAATAACAATTACGGCCTCTGGAGCAGCGCTGATTATGATGCGATTATTGAAAACTGCACCACCGGAGAGCTTTGTACCGATATCGAAGGACGCTGGGCGGCGCTGTATGATGCGGAAAAGATTGTTATGGACGAGGCGGTTATTTATCCTCTCTATACACAGTGCAATGCCGAGATGATGTCCTCTAAGGTTACCGGCGTGGAATTCCACCCTGTTGCCCTTAACCGGGTTTACAAAAATGCTGTGAAAGCAGACTGATAAAGTAAAAACCAACGTTGCAGCCGCGCTAAGGTTCATCTGGTGCGGCTGTATTTTAGCGGTATTGGAATGGAGGGCTTAATAAGTGCAGAAATACATATTCAAGCGAATACTCACATCCGTCTTTACACTTTTAGCGATTCTTCTGGTTTTATTTATTTTGATGCAGCTCATGCCCGGTTCCCCGTTTAATGATGAAAAGTTAAATGAGGACCAGAAAATGGCGCTCTACGTGAAATACGGATTAGACCAGCCGATAGTCGTACAGTTTTTTAAATATGTTGGAAATATGCTGAAAGGCGACTGGGGCGTCAGCTACAATATTTCCAAAAACACCCCCATCTCGCAGCTTATAGAGACGAGGCTCCCGATTTCCATCAGAATCGGCGGTTGTGCCGTGTCCTTAGGCGCGGTTATGGGATTGCTTCTGGGATTGATAGCGGCGTTAAAGCATGATACAATCATAGATTCGCTGGCTACGGTTATTTCGGTAATCGGAGTATCAGTACCCTCTTATGTATTTGCACTGGCGCTGAGCTACAATTTTGGTTTTAAGCTGGGGTGGTTTCCCATGCTGTTTTCCCAGCAGGATATTTTTGGCTCAAGCGTGCTGCCGAGCATTTCCCTGTCCATGTTTACAATGGCTTCCATTGCAAGATTTACCCGAAGCGAAATGCTTGAGGTATTGGGAAGCGACTATATGCTTCTTGCGGAGAGCAAAGGGATATCCGGATTTCTTCTGATTTTCCGGCACGCGCTGCGCAATGCGCTGATTCCGATTATTACGGTGCTTGCTCCGCTGATTGTGGATTTAATGACAGGCTCCCTGGTGGTGGAGAAAATTTTCTCCATACCGGGTGTGGGAAGTCTCCTTGTAAATGCAATTCAGTCCAATGACTACAATGTGGTGATTTCCCTAAGCTTTATATACTCCGCTATGTATATTGGAATTATGCTGGTTGTGGATATTCTGTACGGCATTATAGACCCCAGAATCCGGCTGGCAAAGAAAGGGGAGGGCTGAATAAATGGCGAAGACAAAAACAGCTGCTTTTGCAGAGACAGCCGCCTATGTTCCCGCAGCGGCGGATTTTAAGCTGAAAAATAATAAGGACGCCATTGAAATTGACGAGAATTTTGCCGCCCAGAATTTCTGGAAGGATGTATTCATCCTTTATTTTCGCAAAATAAGCGCAGTTATCGGGTTAATCCTGATTATCGTGATTGCCGTGATGGCGGCGGCAGGTCCCGGTATGAATGAATACACCTATTCGGGACAGGAGCTTAGCCAGAAAAATTTTGCCCCAAGAGTAATTGCACTGGAGAAATTCGGTATTTTTGACGGGGGAGAGACAATCAGGACAACTACGGGCTCCAAAACGATTAACTATTATGAGGAAAAAGGCCTGACGGATTTGGAATACTGGTTTGGAAGCGATAATTTCGGACGGGATATCTGGACAAGAACATGGTCCGGCGCACGGGTATCGTTAATCATTGCCGTTGCGGCAGCCGTAATTGACATGGTAATCGGCATGAGCTACGGCCTGATTTCCGGCTATTTCGGCGGCAGAGTGGATATGGTGATGCAGAGAATTCTGGAGATTGCAAACGGGATTCCGCGTCTGGTTATTGTGACCTTGCTTCTTCTGGTTTTGCAGCCCGGTATGATTACGATTATCTTTGCGCTGATGCTGACAGAATGGGTGGGCATGAGCCGTATCGCCCGGGCGGAGATATTAAAGCTGAAAGAGCAGGAATTTGTTCTTGCCTCAAGAACGTTGGGGGCAGGCAGCATGTTTATTATTTTCAGGGAAATACTCCCCAATATTATCGGGCCAATCATCACCCAGGTGATGTTTTCCATCCCTACAGCAATTTTCACGGAGGCATTCTTAAGCTTTGTAGGACTTGGCATTCCGGTTCCACAGTGTTCATTGGGCTCGCTGATTTCAGAGGGTTTTAACAGCTTTACCACACATCCCTATCAGATTATTCCGCCGATTGTTGTGATGGCGCTCCTCATGCTGAGCTTCAACCTTGTGGCAGACGGACTTCGGGAAGCGCTTGACCCTAAAATGAAGGAAATGTAAAAATAAAAACAGCTCAAAGGGAGGTAAAGATGGCAGAAGCAAAAGAGAAAATTCTTCAAATAGAAAATCTTGATATTACCTTTCGGACCACTGCCGGGCCTGTACATGCAATCAGAGGGGTCAACATTGATTTGCATAAGGGGGAAACGGTGGCGATTGTGGGAGAATCCGGTTCCGGAAAATCTGTTACCATGAAAGCAGCTATGGGAATCCTCGCCGGAAATGCAACGGTGAGCGGCGGAACCATTTTATTTTCCTATCATCACGCCGACGGTACTCCTGAGACAGTGGATATTCTTAAGAAAGATAAAAAATGGATTCGCAGCCACATCAACGGAAAGAGAATGGCAATGGTTTTTCAGGATCCCATGACCAGCCTTGACCCTACAATGACTATAGGAAAGCAGATTATGGAGGGAATGATTTATCATTTCAGGACACCGAAAAAAGAGGCGTGGGATAAGGCGGTGGAGCTTCTTAAGGAGGTAGGCATTGAGGATGCGGAAAAGAGAATGAAAAATTATCCGCATCAGCTTTCCGGAGGTATGCGCCAGAGAGTGGTTATTGCAATTGCGCTTTCCTGTAATCCCGACCTGCTCATCTGCGATGAGCCCACAACAGCTCTCGACGTGACGATTCAGGCGAAAATTATTGAGCTGATTCACAGGGTGCAGAAAGAAAGAGGGATTTCCGTTATTTATATCACCCACGATTTGGGAGTCGTGGCCAAGGTGGCCGATTATGCCAACGTCATGTATGCCGGGAAAATAGTGGAAAAGGGAACCATCAATGAAATTTTTTACGACCCCAGACACCCCTATACATGGGGGCTCCTTTCCGCAATGCCCGACCTGAATACGGACGACGCAAGGCTCTATACCATACCCGGTTCACCTCCAAATCTGCTGCATGAGAAAGCAGGAGACGCCTTTGCGCCGAGAAACCGTTACGCGCTGGAGATAGATGACAAGGTGGAGCCGCCGATGTTTCAGATTTCAGAAACTCACTATGCGGCAACCTGGCTGCTTGATGAGAGAGCGCCCAAGGTGGAGATGCCGGCGGAGCTTAAAGCCAGACTGGAACGTATGAAGAAGGAGGCTGAAGAATATGACAGTAAATGAAAACAGAGAGCCCCTTCTTAAAGTGGAGGGATTAAAGCAATATTTCAAAATAAGCAGTAATTATACGGTACACGCCGTTGAAAATATATCCTTTGAGATATATCCCGGCGAGACATACGGTCTGGTGGGGGAGTCCGGTTCGGGAAAATCCACCATAGGCAGAAGTATCATCCGGTTATATAATCCCACAGACGGTAAAATCACTTTTGGGGGTATGGATATCAGCGGGAAGCTGGACAAATCCATACGGCAGGATTTGAGAGTGCAAATGCAGATGATTTTTCAGGACCCCATGGCTTCCTTAAATCCCCGGAAAAAGATAGGGGATATCATTGGGGAAGGTCTGGATATCCATCATATGTGCAAAAACAGCGGGGAGCGGGAAGAAAAAATAAAGGCGATTCTTCAGAAGGTAGGACTTGCCCCGGAGCATGCCGCCCGTTACCCTCACCAGTTTTCCGGCGGCCAGAGGCAGCGTGTGGGGATTGCCCGTGCGCTGATTATGAATCCCCGCCTAATCATTGCCGACGAATGCATTTCCGCTCTGGACGTGTCCATTCAGGCTCAGGTGGTAAATCTGATGAAGGACATTCAGCAGGAGACGAGGACAGCATATCTTTTTATTGCTCATGACCTTTCCATGGTAAAATATATTTCGGACCGTATTGGCGTACTGCACCTGGGGCATCTTCTGGAAACAGGGACAACGGAGGAGATTTTTTCACGCCCCATTCATCCCTACACAAAGAGCCTTCTTTCGGCAATTCCCACGCCGAATCCTGTGGTGGAAAAAAAGCGCTCCGCGCTTGGCTATGATTATAAAACCTCGGGAATCGATTATAATCTGGGGAAGAATCATCTGGTGGAGGGGACTCATTTTGTAAAATGTACGGACGAGGAATTTGAAATGTGGCAAGAATAGTCTGCAGAGCAGACTATTCTTTAGAATTTGCTACAAATCTTGCAGCAAATTTGAAGGTTGGTGTTGAAAAAATAAGAGCGGCCCGCTTTAACCTGGTGGGCCGCTCTATCTTTAAATTGAAAATTAAATTTAGTTATAATTATCAATGCAAGGCTGGAACATATCCTTGCTTACGCCGCATAGCGGGCAGCACCAGTCAGCCGGAAGGTCTTCGAAAGCTGTTCCCGGAGCGATTCCGTGTTCAGGGTCGCCTTTTTCAGGGTCATAGGTATATCCGCAGGGATTACAAAAATATTTTTTCATTTTGAGTATCTCCTTTCAGTATAAATCTAAAACATTTTTTAAAAGCTTTCTCCGGGTGGGGAGAGTTTGTTTTTAGCTGAAATATCTCTTAAGAAGGCCTTCGAATGCTTTTCCGTGTCTCGCTTCGTCGCGGGCCATCTCATGAACGGTATCATGGATTGCATCCAGATTAGCGGCTTTGGCTCTCTTTGCAAGGTCAAATTTGCCGGCTGTTGCACCATTCTCAGCTTCAACTCTCATCTCAAGGTTCTTCTTTGTGGAATCCGTAACTACTTCGCCAAGCAGCTCTGCAAATTTAGCGGCATGCTCTGCCTCTTCGTAAGCGGCTTTTTCCCAGTAGAGTCCGATTTCAGGATAACCTTCTCTGTGTGCAACTCTTGCCATTGCAAGATACATACCAACCTCTGTGCATTCGCCGTTGAAGTTTGCGCGAAGGTCAGCCATGATATCCTCGCTGACACCCCTGGCAACGCCTACCACATGCTCGGCAGCCCATGTCATTTCATCCCCCTGAGCGGTAAACTTCTCAGCGGGTGCGTTACAAACGGGGCACTTCTCCGGTGCTGCGTCGCCTTCGTGAACATAGCCACATACCTGACATACAAATTTCATAATTCTTTTCTCCTTTTCTTTATAAAAAATTTCATCAAATGCGGTTTGTTTTGCAAATTGTCCTGATTACATTCTGCAATCAGCTATATGCTGCAATTAGCATTGCAGACCGGCATTTGCTGTTTACTACAGTTTTCACAGCGGCCATAAAAATAAGTTATATGCCCATCAATTTCGCCCTTAAAGCTTTCACGGGCGGCCTGTGTCATACGCTCCATAAACGGAAAATCAAAATCAGAAACGCGTCCGCAATCAGAGCAGACAAAGTGATAATGAGGCGAGGTATCGAAATCAAAACGGTCTGCGCCGTCGCCTACTCTCAGTCTTGTGATTTCCCCGATATCGGCAAGCAGAGTCAGATTCCGGTAAACGGTTCCCAGGCTGATATTGGGAAAGGATTTGCGCACATTCGTATAGACGACATCCGCAGTAGGATGGTCCTTTCTGGTGGACAAAAATTCTTTTATAGTTTCCCGCTGTTTGCTATGCTTTAAATTCATGCCTGTTCCTTAGTTAAATAATAGTAATTGTTACTGATATTATATCTCTTTTGGAAATAAAGTCAAGGTAATTTATAAATTTTTTATAGTTTCAGATATTCTTTAATAAGCCAGTGTTTACGGTATATGGTATAATATCTGTAAAAGGCGGGACAGGCGAAGCCTTTGGGTTCCTGCCGGAGGTTTATCATGAAATTCAAGACACGACTTATTATTACATTTCTGACAATTATTTTACTTCCGTTAGTGCTTGCCTGCACGGCGTTTTTATGCATCGGCGGCGCGCTTATCCATGAGCAGGAGGAATACGGGTTCCGCAATGAGGACTACAACATGCTCATTGACCCGACGCATGCCTCTCGGCTCATTTCCAGTGAAATATTTCAGCAGGCAGAAGAAATATTGAGGGAAGATGAAGCGGGGCTGGAAGATATTGACGTACTTTCGGATATTAATGAAAAAATTGAAAATAAATCTTCCTATATTATTGTGCGCAAAAATAATCAGATTTATTATACGGGAAACGAATTGGCGGCAAAACAGATTTTTGACAGACTGCCGGAATTCCAGGGAAAGATATTTAATCAGGAATTGCAGGAAAGCGTTTATTTTGACGATATGAAAAAGCTGGTAAGGCAGATGGATTTTTACTTTTCCGACGGCGCCGAGGGAAGCTTTTTTGTGATTAGCAGAATGAATTCCATCCTGTCGAGGAGGCTGTTTGTGGATATGGCGATTGCCATTATGGTAATCCTTATCTTTACAAGTATGTTCCTGACAAACTGGATTAGCAGAGGCGTTTTTATTCCGATTAACCAGCTTAATATCGCCATGCAGAATATTGCGGAGGGCAATCTGGAATATATGCTTCCTGAAAAGGAGGACGGGGAGATTGGAGAGCTTTACCGGAATTATGAAGATATGCGGCTGCGTCTGAAGGAGTCCACCGATGAAAAGATTTTTGCAGAGAAACAGAATAAAGAGCTTGTCAGCAACATTTCCCATGATTTGAAGACGCCCATCACGGCCATCAAAGGCTATGTGGAAGGGATTATGGACGGCGTGGCGGATACGCCTGAAAAAATGGACAAATATATCAGAACCATCTATAATAAAGCCAATGATATGGACCGCCTTATCAATGAGCTGACAGTGTATTCGGGAATTGATTCCAACAGGATTCCCTATCACTTTCACAGAATCAATGTTTCTGATTATTTTGGCGACTGTATTGAGGAAGTGGGGCTTGATTTGGAGTCGAAAAATATTTCACTTGACTATTCCAATCTGGTTGCGCCGGGCACAGTGATTATCGCAGACCCCGAGCAGTTAAAGCGGGTGATAAACAATATCATCAGCAACAGCGTCAAGTATCTGGACAAGCCGAAAGGCGAAATAGATATCCGGCTGTTGGACGAGGTGGATTCCATACGCGTTGAAATTGAGGATAACGGAAAAGGAATTGCGGCGAAGGATTTGCCGAAGATATTCGAGCGCTTTTACCGGACGGACGCCTCCCGGAATTCCTCACAGGGCGGGAGCGGAATCGGACTTTCCATTGTGAAAAAAATAGTGGAGGACCACGGAGGCTATATCTGGGCCACCAGCAAAGAGGGCGAAGGCACCTGTATGCACTTCGTAATAAGAAAATATCAGGAAGCGGAATAATTGTGAAAAGGAGGGACCCGCAAAGCGGGAGGATGCCTTATCACCAGGCAGGCGCCGGCGAAGGAACTTCGCATGGAATGTGCCTGCTCAAGAAAAACAGCGGAGGCTTGGAGGTGCACGGAACGATTTGCGGACGTGAATACGGCCGAAAATTGTTCCAGAGAAAGGTGTACCGAAAGAGCCGGAGCGGAACTGGAATGGAGGAAAGAATAATGAGCAGAATTTTAATTATCGAAGACGAAGAAGCAATTGCGGACCTGGAGAAGGACTATCTGGAGCTCAGCGGGTTTGAAGTTCAGATTCAGCATCAGGGAGACGAGGGGCTGAAAGCCGCCCTGTCCGAAAAGTTTGATTTGATTGTGCTTGATTTGATGCTGCCGGGGATGGACGGATTTGAAATCTGCAAGAGAATCCGCGAGGATAAAAATATTCCGATTATCATGGTGTCGGCGAAAAAGGACGATATTGACAAAATAAGGGGACTTGGCCTTGGGGCGGACGACTACATGACCAAGCCTTTCAGCCCCAGCGAGCTGGTCGCCAGGGTCAAGGCGCACATGGCACGATATGACAGACTGGTGGGCTCTAACCAAAAGAACAATGACATTATTGAAATCCGCGGTATCCGTATAGACAAGACGGCAAGGCGGGTCATTGTGGACGGGGTGGAGAAGGCTTTCACAGGCAAGGAATTTGACCTTCTGACATTTTTAGCGGAGCATCCGAACCATGTATACACAAAAGAAGAGCTGTTCCGGGAAATCTGGGATATGGATTCGATTGGCGACATTGCCACTGTGACGGTGCATATCAAAAAGATACGGGAAAAGATTGAATATGATTCCGCAAAGCCTCAGTACATTGAGACGATTTGGGGAGTGGGATACCGGTTTAAGGTATAAGCCCGAATTTTTTATGAGTAAATTCATATAATAATGGGGAACCGCTAAATGTGCAATGACCTTGAGGAGTGTTGTTTATTGACATTTTCAGGAGGTTTTGCTATAGTATATTTAGTGATCGTGCTGCGGAAACTTGAGAAGCCCGCAGCCGGGGGAGAACCTGCGGGTCTCTCCCTCTTTTTACTTTAAGGAGAAATGTAATGGCTTCACAAAAAAAGTTTTCTACTTTTTCAGAACAGGTAGAATGGCTTCAAAGTGAAAAGAAACTGGTGATTGACGATAAGAAGCGTGCGGAGGACATATTACAGAGAATTGGCTACTTTTCTCTTATAGGTGGATATAAATACCTGTTTCGTGTTCCTCTGACGAAAAAATATAAAGAAAATACATCTTTTGAGGAAATTTATTCCCTGTATCTGTTTGACGGAGAACTGAGGGAGCTGTTTTTTAAATATCTGCTACAGATTGAAAGGCATCTGCGTTCTCTTATATCCTATTATTTCTCTGAGTTATATGGAGAGTCACAGTCTGCATATTTAAATATTGATAATTTTAATGATAATGGTCGTAATCACAAGACAATTTTGCGGCTTATATCCACGTTGACGCGGGCAGTTAAAACCACAGATTATGATTATATCAATTATTACCGAAAAACATACGACAATATTCCGCTATGGGTGTTATCTAATGTTCTGACCTTTGGGAATTTATCAAAAATGTATCAGGTTTCTTCTCAATCTTTGCAATCCAGAATTTGTAAAAATATAGGTACTGTTAATCGCAGACAGATGGAGCAGTTCTTGTCTGTTTTGACAAAGTTCAGAAATGTCTGTGCTCATGGGGAGAGGTTGTTTACTTATAGAACGATAGACGCTATTGCGGATTTACCGATTCATAGAAAAATGAGTATTTCCCTGAAGGGAGGACAATATGTTTTTGGAAAAAGGGATTTATTTGCCGTTGTTATAGCGTTTAGATATCTTTTGCTACCAAAGGATTTTATGACATTTAAGAAAAAGTTAACCTGGCAGATTGAACACATAAGCGATTCTGTTATACATATAAGCAAAACGGAACTTTTGGAACAAATGGGCTTTCCACATAATTGGAGGAATATTACCCGTTATCATTTAAATTAAGAAAATTAAGGATGGGACATTTTGTGTTAAAAAACATTGTTTACGAGGACGAGCATCTTATAGTGATTTTTAAACCGGCCGGAATTGCGACTCAGACAGCCAGATGCGGTCAGCAGGATATGGTTAGCGAGCTGAAAAATTATCTGTTTCAAAAATCCGAGCGCACAGAACGGGGGGAACCCTATCTTGGCGTGGTGCACAGACTGGACCAGCCGGTATCAGGGCTGTTGGTGTTTGCCAGAACAAAACAGGCGGCTTCGGAGCTTGGAAGGCAGCTCCAGAAGGATAGGATAAAGAAGAATTATTATGCAGTAGTTTGCGGAAGACCGGTAAAGGAATCCGGCAGACTGGAAAACTATCTTTATAAGGACAGCAAAACCAATCATTCTTTTGTGGTCGATGAAGATACTCCGGGAGCCAAAAAAGCGGTTTTAGATTATCAAAGGGTGAAAACCCTGATGGTGCTCGGAGAAGGCATGGAGCATGAAGCGGAGGTTTCTCTGGTGGATATTTCTCTGCTTACAGGGAGACATCATCAAATCAGGGCGCAATTGTCTCATGAGGGAATGCCGATTCTCGGTGACGGCAAGTATGGAAGCACGTATTCGAAGGAGCTCAGCCAGAGGGCGGGATGCAAAAGTGTTGCTCTGTGCGCATATAAGCTGAGCTTTGAGCACCCTGTAACCAAAAAAGTACTTACATTTGAAAGCCGGCCGGAGGAGGAAATATTTTTACCTTTCTTTACCAGATAAATTTAGAAAAAATCAATTCATATTTCATATGAAATTACCCATACTAGCTATAGTGTTTCAACGAGAGCGGCAAAGTGTGGGTGATTTTTATGTTAAAACTAAATTTAACAAATGTCGGAAAGAAATATCTTGTGGCGGCGGTGGTAAGCTTATTGGTCTATTTGGCTATGAAGTATATAAGCCCCATCGCATCGCCTTTTATTTTGGCCTTTTTGGTGGCGGGAACCTTAAATCCGCTGGTTCAGGCGCTTCACAAAAGAATAAAAATCCGCAAGCCGGTTTTGGCCGGTATCATTTTATTTAGCGCCAGCGTACTGATTATCGTACTGATATGGGCGTTGATGGCGGCGCTCTTTGCAAACGGAGGAAAGATTGCCGGAGAGCTGCCGGATTATCAGGAGGAGTTTGGAAATCTGCTGGGGGACTGCTGCAATATGATGGAGCGGCAGTTTGGTGTGGACGGCGTTCAAATAGAAAAGTTTGTGCTGGAGCAGGTTAACATCTTTATAGAAAATCTTGAAGTAAAGGTTTTACCCGCCATCATGGGAAAGTCTATGGACTATGCAAGGAATATTGTAAGCTTTGTCAGCTTCTTCGTGGTAATGTTTATTGCAGTCTTGCTTATCATGAAGGATTTTGACAAGGTAATGGCAAAGCTTCGGGAGGATGAGGAGTTTCAGGGAATAAGGGAAGTCGGACAAAAGGTGATTCTTTATGTCAAAACATTCATAAAGGCGCAGTTGATTATCCTGTGCGTTATCAGTACGGTATGCGCGCTTGTACTGGCGCTTATGGGCATGAAGGGCGGCATTTTTTACGGAGTTCTGACGGGATTCATGGATATGCTTCCTTTTATCGGGACAGGCATTATGCTGGTTCCTCTGGCAATATTCCGTCTGATAAACGGGAGCTATCTGCAGGCGGTTCTGTGTCTGTGCCTTTACGCTGTCTGCGCGCTGATTCGGGAGTTTTTAGAGCCAAAACTCATAGGGGAGAAGATTGGCGTATGGCCGGTAGGAATTCTGTTTGCGGTATTTGCGGGGATTCATCTGTTTGGCGTCTGGGGAATCATCAAGGGGCCCCTGTCGCTGGTGATTATCTGTGAGATTTGTAAGTATTGGTGGGGGAAAAAAGAAGAATAACGGTGTACGATTATCTTATAATCTTCGTTCGGAAATTCGACGGTTGTTATCATTGCAGTTTCTGATAATATAATCAGAGGATTTGCAGGTAAGTGGAATCCCTGTTATACTGTAAAAGTGATTATCATGTGAGGCGTTAGCGGATTTTAAAGAGGGTAAGCTGGTGACGGGCAATCAGGCGGACAATGGATTTTTAAATAAATTATCTGGCAAAAAGACGGTGCTTAAGGCGGCAGGAGAGCTGTTTTGCTCGGCCTATCTGCTGCTGATGTTCGGGATATATCCTTTTTATATGGAAAACGGATATGTGGATATCGGTGAGGCAAAGTACCGTTTTTTTATATACTGTTCGCTGGCTGCCGCTGCAATTCTCGGGGCGATTTGCCTGTGCCGCTATATCCAGGTATTGCGCCGGAGAATAAGAGAAAGAGAGCCTTATCTGATTCGTTGGGAGAACTTTTCAGCGACAGATTTGTTTGTAGCGCTGTATGCCACAGAGATTTTTATCTCCTATGTACTGTCGGATTACCGGCAGGAGGCGCTTTGGGGAACGGAAGGGTGGCATATCGGACTTGTCCCCTTGCTTACCCTGTGCAGCCTGTACTTTTTTATATCACGGCTCTGGGACGGGAAAGCGTTTATCTGGTATGTGAGCATGGCGGCATCCGCGGCGGTATTTCTGCTGGGGATTCTGGACCGGTTTTCGATATACATAATTCCATTGGAAATCAGACAACCGGCATTTATATCCACGTTAGGAAATATCAACTGGTTCTGCGGATATTTGACGGTTCTGGCGCCTGTCGGCATATTCATATTTTTATTTTCGGAAAAAGAAGAAATTAAAAAGTGTTTTTCAGCAACCTATGCGGTAATTGTATTTATGGCAGGTTTTTGCCAGGGCGGCAGCAGCATTTTTCTTTTTTATGGAGCGCTGTTTTTTATTCTGCTCTGGATAGCAGTGGACAAAAGGGAGTGGCTGGCAGACTGGAGCCTTCTCGTCTGCCTGTGGGGACTGGCGGCGCAGCTGGTGAGAGCAATGCGGTATTTGCTGCCGGACAGATATAACTATGAAACGGATAATTTATGCGGATATCTGACGGATTCAAACGTGACTCTGGTAATTGGAGCGGCGGCCTTTGGCATATTTTTATGGTTAAAGAAGAAAAATCATGAATTTGTCAAAGAGCAGGAAGCAGAAAAGGAAGCCGGTGCGGGGAGAAAGGCAAAAGAGGTGCGCAGGGTTATGACTCTCGTATTGGCAGCAGGGATTTTATTCTGGCTTTTTCTGACAGGCTTTCATACCTGGAAAAGCGTTTCCGATACCACGGACGTCACCGGGAGCAGCCCGTTTTTATTTGACGAGAATTGGGGAAACGGAAGAGGAGCGGCATTGAAAGCCGGAGCCAGGATGTATGCCGGGATGTCCTTTGAAAAAAAGCTGTTTGGCGTAGGGCCGGACTGTTTTTCTGCCTATGCGTATTCCCTGCCGGAGGTTGCCGGGAGCCTTCGGGAGAATTTTGGCAGTGACAGGCTGACTAACGCCCACAACGAGCTTTTTACAGGTCTTATAAACACAGGGATAGCGGGTGTTGCTTTATATATGGGGATTTTTGTGTCATTTATTATAAGACATGTGAAAAAAGGGGATTTCTATTCACGTATGGCAATCGTATGTATTCTTTGTTATCTGGCTCATAATATGGTGAGCTTTGCACAGGTGCTGAATTTGCCCTTTGTGTTTCTGATAATGGCAATGGGGGAGAGGAAGCTGTGAATCTTCATTCTGAAAGAAGCTGATAGATTTTAAAATACACCTGTGATAAGATATAAAAAAACAAACCGGAGGATTAAAATGAACGGTAACACAGCGTCCAATTCCATCATAGGCGGGGCGGACGGCCCTACTGCAATTTTTCTGGCGGGAAAGCTGGGAGACGGCTTTAAGACAGGAATCGTGATTTTCGTTATAGCAATGCTCCTTCTGGCGGCAGTAATGGTACTGTGGAAGCCGGGAGTGAAAACAAAATACCGCTTTATCAGGCTTTCAGCCGGGAATCTGCTGATTCACCTTATGGACGGACTTGTGACCTTTGTAAATACGCCGGATTTGGCAAGAGAGGGAAATATTCTGGTGAGCAGATTCGGATTTGGATGGGGCGCGCTGTTTACGGCAAATCTGCTGGGCTTTCTGGTGATTGTGCTGACGGCGTGGAACTTTAACAGATATGAATATCCGGTTATTCCCTCGAAAAGCGTTTTCGATTATTATATGAAGCTGTTCTATGGAGAGAACTACAAGCCCTCATGGTTCTGGTTTAAATTCTGTAAGCGGTTCCGGCCAATGTTTGCGTCTGTGAGCTATGCCGTTTACTGGGGAGCAACGGCGGGGGCGCCGGTGTTTGTAATCGGATGGCTGCTGGATATGGCAGGTATTTATCCGTCATGGTACAGCAGTACAAAAATAGCGTGCGTTATCTATTTTGTGGTGGCATTTGGATGCATTTATAAGTGGGCAAGGGATGGATATAAGCTGAGCTGTGAGCGTACAGCGGAGAATGACGGCACCGGAAATCAGACAGAAGGCTGACAAACAATAAAGGCGAAGAAGGGCGTTATAAAGTAGAAAATATAGTTATGTGCAGGGACTTTCTGCTTTCGGAAAAGGAGGATAAGGATGTTATATCAGGTTTATGCAGGCGCATATACAGATAAGGAAAATACTGAGGGCATTTATCATTTGGAGCTGGATACGGAAAAAGAGAGGCTTCGGGTTGTCCGTTCTTACCGGGAAAGCGACAGTCCGTCATTTCTGGCGGTAACGCCGGATTATCTGTATGCAGTCAGCGAACGTGAGGACAGTAATGAGGGAATGGTCAGCGCCTACCGGAGAAACCGGGAAAACGGGGAACTGCATTTTATCAATTCTATTGTTACCCGGGGGACTGCCATGTGTCATATCAATGTGTGGCCGGACGGCAAACACTTTTCAGCGGCAAACTATATGAGCGGAAGCGTTTTCACAGGAAGGATTCGGGAGGACGGTTCCCTTGACAGAGTATGCGCTTTTTGCCAGCATGAGAGCACAGGAGCGGGGGCGAATCCTGTCAGACAGGACGGGCCTCACGTGCATTGCACGCAGTTGTCAGAGGACGGCAGACGGCTTTATGTGGCGGACCTTGGGCTTGACCGGGTATTTTGCTACGATATCGGGAAAGACGCCTCATTGATGCCGGTAAAAGAGAGCGCGCAGATTCATCTTCCGGCGGGGGAAGGACCCCGGCATCTGGTTTTCAGAAATCAGGGAAGATTTTTATATCTGACGGCGGAGCTTGGAAATAAGGTGTTTGTGTATGAGACAAAAGACGGCGGAGAGACTTATGAAAATATTCAAACGGTGAGCACTCTGCCGGACGGGTATGAGGGAGTAAATACTGCGGCGGATATTCATTTTTCCAGGGACGGGAGATATCTGTATGCCTCCAACAGGGGAATGGACAGCCTTGTGTTATATGAAGCGGACGCGTCCACCGGGCTTATTGAAACAAAGGGATACTATGGGGCATTCGGGAAATGTCCGAGGAATTTTTGCATCACGCCGGATAACAATTATCTGCTGATTGCCAATCAGGAGAGCGGGAATGTTGTTTTGTGCAGGAGAAATGCGGATACCGGGGAGCTTTGCGGGAAAGCGGATGAAGTGGAGATTCCGCGGGTAGCGTTTGTTACTGCTGTGGAGTAGCCGGAATGGAGAGCAGATTTTATTTAACATAAGGTCAGTTTGAGAAGCGTGTTGACCGTTGCTTACACCTTATCATGATAATTCTCCAATTGATGGAACACGCCGGTCACATTTACAAAATGCTCTTTGACATTGAAAACAACGATATAATCCATTTGAGGTACAATTGCCTCATGGTAACCTTTACTTGCCAGATATGTATTTCTGCTGAGTGGAAATTGCAAAGGATTTTTTTCCAGACGTCCATATACATTTTCAATTCCACTCAGCAGATGCTGGGCAGCCTGTTCATTTTTCAATCTGAATAACAGGTGATATAGAAGATTATCAAGCAATTCGTCCGCATGTTCTGTAATAGTCAACTTATAAGCCATATTTTGCCCTCATTTCTGCCAAAGCAGTTCTGGCGTCTTTTGTCTGCCCGGTTTCCAGCTGCTTTTCAGATATCTCAATATCTCTGTACATAGAAAGCTGTCTCATGGTATTTTCGTATATTTCCATACTCATGATTACCATGTCTCCATATCCGTTTTTTGTAATATAAATGGGACCGTCTGCCTTATGGCACATATCGGAAATTTCAGATGTATTTTTCAAATCCTTAATAGGAATAATTTGCGGCATTGCTTAGCCCTCCTTTATGGGTTAATTATACTACAATTATACCATTATTATACTTTTTCTCAATGATTTTTTATAAGGACATAAAAAGGATACACAAAATTGTTATACTAAAGTCAAACCTTTAACCACAGGATTTATAAGAAGGAGACGGCAGGAAGTGAAATTGCAGATGTTATTAGTGGAGGATGACGCCGGAATTCGGGAAGTGATAGAGGATTATTTTTCGTCCCGCAAAAGTATTCCGGGCGCCGGAAATAAACAGGAGGAGGATGAAATTACCGTTATCAGCGCAGGGGACGGGGAAGAGGGGCTTGCGCTGATAGCGGAGGGCGGATTTGATATTGTGATTCTCGACATTATGCTGCCGGGGATGGACGGCTTTTCACTGTGCAGAAAGCTGCGGAAAGACAGTGCTGTTCCGGTGATTTTTCTCACGGCAAGGGGACAGGAGGAGGACAGGCTTAAGGGCTATCTGCTGGGCTGCGATGATTACGTGGTGAAGCCCTTTTCGCTGGCGGTTTTATATGCCAGGGTCAGGGCTTTAGTGAAAAGGGCAAAGGGGATGGTGCTTGAAAATGTCATGGAGCTGGGCGGCGTCAGGCTGTTGCCCGATAGAGGAATTGCGTATGCGGGCGGGGAAGAACTTGCGCTTACGCCAAAGGAATTTGCGCTTTTAAGGTATCTTTTGGAGAATCGGGGGCGGACAATAAGCCGGGAGAGGATTCTCATATCCGTATGGGGATATGATTTTGAAGGGAGCGACAGAGTGGTGGATAATCATATCAGGAAGCTGAGGAAAAAGCTTGGAAAATACGGAAAGCAGATAAAGACGGTGATTAAAAAGGGATACAGAATGGACGGAGAGTAAAAATGAACAGAATAAAAACGTCAAACAGGAAAAAGAGGATAAGCTTTGGCAGGACCTGGGCATGGATTGCGCTTCCGGTGATTGCGCTGACAATATTTGCGCTGGTGATGATAACGGCTGTACTTTTCATAGGACTTTACATGCGGGATGAACTTCGGGCATCTGAAATTGCGTATGAAGCTACGCTGTGTTTGAAGGAAAAGGATTTATCGGTGCAAGGGGAATATGAAGAGATATTAAATCTGGGAAAAAACCGTATGGTGGCGGCTTTGTATGATGAGGAAGGAAATCTTTTGTGCGAGTCGAAGCCGGAGAAATATGACGAATGGCGACTGATTACGAAGGAGGATTACCATATTTTACTGGAAAGGCTGAAGGAGATTCCCATGAACAGCCAGCGGGAGAGAGCGGGCGCTGAAAAGGTGAATTTATACGGAGTTACCTGTTTATATGGAAGGAAGTACTTTACAGCCGATGATAAGGTCTATCAGCTGCGCTACGGCGCGTTAGTCAGTCCGTGGAGCAGGTATAGCCGCAGTATGGTAATGACGGACCTTACGGTAATATTCAGCGTGCTTTTGCTTACCTTTCTCATTGCAAGACATTATTACAGGAGTTACAGGGAGCGCATTCAGGCGGAGGAATATTACAGAAATACATCGAACGCGCTGGCTCATGATTTGAAGACGCCGCTGATGGCAATATCGGGATATGCGGAAATCATGCGGGAAAATGCGTATCCTGAAAAGAGGAATTATTATGCGGAAGGGATTTTAAAAAATGTCGCCGTGATGAACGCCATCATAGAAAATGTACTGGAGCTGGCCAGGCTGGAAAATCCGCGGATGATTCCGGCAAAGGAGGACACTGATTTATGGGAGCTTGCCGGCACTGTTCTGGAGCAGTTCCAGGTTGAAATAAGGTCAAAGGAGCTTAATGTTCTGCTTAAAGGACAGGCGGGGGAGTCGGTGGTAAGCGCGGACAAGGCTTTGATAAAACGGGCGCTGGAAAACCTGATTGGAAATGCCGTAAGGTATACGCCGGAGAAAAATGAAATTACCATAACATTAAATATGGAATGCCTTGAAATAAAGAATACGGGCGTTATGATTTCAGAGGATAAACTGCCTCATATCTGGGAGCCTTTTGTGAAGGGAGAAAATGCGAGAACCGGGACCGGCGGAACGGGAATCGGACTTACCATTGTAAAGGAAATTATGGATTTGCACGGATTTGACTGTGAAATCAGAAACGGAGACAACTGCGTAATCGCAGCAATAGATTTTCGGAGGGCCCGGGGAAAGTAAGCGGGCCGGATAGAGAACCATAGGGCCAAATAAAGAAGTCAAAATCGACATATAAGAAAGTCAAAAACAGGATTGCCCTCATAAGCGGAAACAGTTACAATAAAAATAACTGAAAACGTGAAGAAACAGGAGGGTTTAGTTATGGACAAATGGACACGCGCCTTATATCAGCCGGGGCTTCCATTAGGGGAAAACGGAGAAAGGCTTACAGGCTCAAAGCGGCATATCGAGCTTTCAAAGGAAGCTGCCAAGGAAGGCATGGTACTTCTGAAAAACAGGAAAAACATTTTGCCGCTGCCGAAAGGGGCGAAGGTTGCGCTTTTTGGAAAAGGTACCTTTGACTATGTAAAGGGCGGCGGCGGAAGCGGCGACGTGACGGTGGCTTATATCCGCAATTTATATGAGGGATTGAAGCTGCAAAAAGATAATATCAGCATATTTGAGCCGTTATGCGATTATTACAGAAAGGATGTGGAGAGGCAGTATGCCGAAGGGAACGTTCCGGGCATGACCGTAGAGCCGGAAGTGCCGGAGGATTTGCTTGCCCTTGCAAAGGCTTACACGGACACGGCAATCATTTCCATCTGCCGTTTTTCGGGAGAAGGCTGGGACAGAAAGAGCGTTATCGATACGGAAAACAAGAACATGTGGGACGACGAACGGCGGATGACGGAGCTTTCCGCCAGGATTTTTGCCGACGGCGATTTCTGCCTTTCAAGGGAGGAAGCGGCTATGGTTGACGCCGTGAAGAAGAATTTTTCCCGCGTAATTGTGGTAATGAACGTGGGCGGCATGGTGGACACCTCCTGGTTCGTGGACGAGGACGATATCGGCGCGGTTCTGATGGCATGGCAGGGCGGCATGGAAGGCGGTCTGGCCGCTGCGGAGCTGCTTGTGGGGAAAGGAAATCCTTCAGGAAAGCTTTCCGATACCTTTGCAAAGACGCTGGAGGACTATCCCTCCACTTATAATTTCCATGAATCCAGAGATTATGTGGATTGCACGGACGATATTTATGTGGGCTACCGTTATTTTGAAACCATACCGGGAGCTGCGGAAAAGGTAAACTATCCTTTCGGCTTCGGCTTGTCCTACACCACATTTAAAGTAAAAGCCAAAGACGCAAAGGTAAAGAAGGGTAATGTTAATATAGAAGTGCATGTTACCAACACAGGAAGCCGGGCAGGCAAGGAAGTGGTACAGGCTTATTTTGAAGCGCCTCAGGGAAAACTCGGAAAGCCCAAAAAGCAGCTCATTGCTTTTGCAAAGACAAGACTTCTTGTGCCGGGAGAGACGCAGAGAGTTTATTTAAGCTTCCCTGTGGAGGAAATGGCCTCCTACGACGACCTGGGTAAGGTGCAGAAGGCCGCCTTTGTACTGGAAAAGGGGGAGTATCTTTTCCATGTGGGAACCTCGGTCCGGGATACAAAGGAGCTGGATTTGGTATATACAGTTGACGAGGACGTTGTGGTGAAGCAGCTTGAAAGCAGGCTGATTCCTTCGTCGCTGGAAAAGAGAATGCTTTCCGACGGAAGCTATGAGGAACTTCCTGTGACTGAGGCAAACGACCCCGATTCGGGGGAACTGGAAAGAATGCCCAAGGATTTGCTGGAAGGCTATGCGCCGGCTGTCAGGGGAAGAGAACGCTTCCAGCTCTGGAAAGAACCCTATAAAGCCGGGGTACATACTTTGATGGAGGTTGCGGAAGGAAAGCTGTCCGTGGACGAATTCCTGGCTCAGTTAACGGACGAGGAAATGGCGCATATTCTGGGCGGCCAGCCCAATATGGGAGTTGCCAACACTTTCGGATACGGCAATCTGCCCGAGTACGGGGTGCCCTCCATTATGACGGCCGACGGCCCCGCAGGACTTCGTATCGCGCCCCAGTGCGGCGTGAATACTACATGCTGGCCCTGCTCTACTCTTCTCGCGTGCAGTTGGAATGCGGAAGTGATTGAAGCCGTAGGCGCGGCAGGCGGAGCGGAAGTGAAGGAAAACAACATTGCCATGTGGCTGACTCCGGCGGTCAATATCCACAGAAGCCCTCTGTGCGGCAGAAACTTTGAATACTATTCGGAAGACCCTTATCTTGCCGGAAAACTGGCAAGCGCAATGGTAAAGGGCATTCAGTCCAACCATGTGGGCGCAACCGTAAAGCATTTTGCTTTCAACAATAAAGAGACCAACCGTAAAAACAGCGATTCCAGAGTATCGGAACGCGCGGCAAGGGAGATTTACCTGAAAGCCTTTGAGATTATTGTGAAGGAATCCGACCCCTGGTCGATTATGACTTCCTACAACATTATCAACGGCCACAGGGCTTCCGAAAGCGTGGACCTGCTGGAAGGGATTCTTCGAAAGGAATGGGGATATGAAGGCTGCGTGACCACGGACTGGTGGACCTGCGGCGAGCATTACAAGGAAGTAAAGGCCGGAAACGACGTGAAGATGGGGTGCGGTTATCCCGAGCGTCTGCTCATGGCTCTTGAGAAGGGCTGCCTTACCAGAGAGGAAATGCACGCCTGCGCAAAGAGGATTATCAATCTGATTCTGAAAATAGACTGAGAATGTCTGCGGATGTCTGAAACAGACAGGAATTTTGTGAAAGAGCAAGCACATGTCTGAACAGGATTTTTTTAAAAGCGCGCTGGCCGATTTCACCTTTGAGGCGGCCAGCGGCGGCGCCATTCGCCATCTGGCGGATTTGGGATATACGGTAAAACAGATTACGGAGCAGCTCTCGTTCCCAACGCCTTGCCAGCGAGTGCAGAAAGCGGTCCGGGAGCGGCTCCTTGAAACCGGCGTTCTGCTTTTAGAGGAGCCGGGAAGCGGCAGGGGAAATGCCCCGTCTCCGGTTTACGTGGTGGATTACGACAAATACGGCAGAACCAGCTTCCGGCGGGCAAGGGCATCGGAGGAAGCGCCGGAAAAGATACTCTGGCGGGAGCGGATTTTTGATGATAAAAAAGACGGGAGGCTGGCCGGGTATCTTGCGGAAAAGTGCGGGGAAAACGGGGAGGAGAAGTCCTTTGTTTTCTGCGACTTCGGGTTAAAGATGGAAAAGGAGCCGGCCGTGTTTGAAAGGACCATGCAGGTTCTTGACGAGAGAGCAAGAGATTATATTTACGGGCTTTTTCAGGGGCAAAGAGTCTGCTACCACAGGCTGAACGGGCGTATGCGGGAGATTGCGGCGGCTCTTTATGAGAAAGAAGAATATCACAGCACATGCTATTTTATAAAGACACAGGAGAAGGTTGTCTTTTGAGAAAGAAACATGGTTATAAATGGAGGAAAAAGCAATGAGCAGAGTAATAAAAGAGAGAAGCTTTACGGGAACAAAGAGTCCGGAGCCTCAGCCCTACGAGGCGCCTCACAGAGAACTGGCAAGAAAGGCCGCCCGGGAGGGAATTGTTCTTTTGAAAAATGAAGGCCATGTGCTTCCCTTAAAGGAAGGGAGCAAGGTGGCTCTGTTTGGGGCAGGCGCGGGAAAGACCATGAAGGGCGGCACCGGTTCCGGCGATGTGAACGAAAGGGAGGCTGTTTCCATTTATCAGGGAATGGTGAACGCGGGATTTCAGATTACCACGGCGGACTGGGTAAAAGAATATGACAAAATTTATGACGACGCGCGGATTGCATGGCGTGACGAGATAGTTGCAAAGGCAGCCGGCAACGCCATGAAGTTTTTCAACGTTTATTCGTCCATTCCTTTCTATCCTCCCACAGGACCGAAGGCGGAAAAGACAGATACGGATACCGCAATTTATGTCATCAGCCGGATTGCCGGAGAAGGCAGCGACCGTTTCAATAAGGCGGGAGATTATTATCTGACAGATGAAGAAAAGGAAATGCTGAAGGATATCTGTGAAAATTATGAAAAAGTTATTGTTGCGGTAAACACAGGCGGGCTGGTTGATTTATCTTTTATGGACGAGTATGACAACATCCGCGGACTGCTTTATATTGTGCAGCCGGGGATGGAGGGCGGAAACGCGTTTGCCGATGTGATAAGCGGAAAGGTCAGTCCGGGCGGAAAGCTTACGGACAGTTGGGCTTTTTCCTATGAGGATTATCCCAATTCCAGGACATTTTCCCATAATAACGGCAATGTGGACGACGAATATTACGAGGAAGGCATTTATGTAGGATACCGCTATTTTGACGCTTTCGACGTGCCGGTGCGCTACGGCTTCGGCTATGGAATTTCCTATACGGATTTTCAGGTGGAAACATTGAGCGTTTCCGTGGAAGGCAAGGAAAAGCCGGAAGTGAACGTGCTGGTTAAAGTGACGAATACAGGGAAAGAATATAGCGGCCGGGAAGTGGTTCAGGTTTATGTGTCTGCTCCGGAAGGAAAACTGGAAAAGGAATACCGCAGGCTTTGCGGCTTTGCCAAGACAAAAGAACTCGCGCCGGGCGAGAGTGGAGAGCTGACGGTCAGCTTCCCTGTCTACCAGATGGCTTCTTATGAGGAAAGCACGGCGGAATGGGTACTGGAAGCAGGCGTTTACGGCGTTTGGGTGGGCAATTCCCTTGGAGAAAGCAGGCTTTCGGGAATGCTGCAGCTTGCAGAGAGAAAGACGCTTGTGAAGGTGGACAATATCTGCCCACTGAAGGCCGAACTGAAAGAACTTTCTCTTTCCGGGGAGAAGCGCAAAGCCCGCTATGAGGCATGGGTACAGGAAGGAAAAGAAAAAGGGCTTTCCATGACGGAACTTAATCTGTCGGCGGTTACAACCGAAGCGATTGATTATGCGGACGCGCCGGAAGACGCTGAGGAAGAGGCCGTTAAATTAGTGGATAAGCTGACCGTGGAACAGATGATTCTGCTTGCCACCGGAGACCCGGGGAAGGGACAGGGAAGCAACCTGGGAGCTGCGGGTATTTCCGTTCCGGGCTCTGCGGGAGAAACCAGTTCCTGCGCAAGAGAGCAGGGCATTGCAAGTATTGTCCTGACAGACGGACCGGCAGGACTCCGCCTGAACTCCACCTACTACGTAAAGGACGGACAGATTGTGAAGCTGCCTTTTGAGGCAAGCGTGGAGCATGGAATTTTCGCGCCGGATAAAGAATATGAGGGTGAGAAATATTATCAGTACTGTACGGCAATTCCTGTGGGAGCCCTGCTGGCACAGAGCTGGGATGAGAATTTAATCGAGGAAGTGGGAAAAATCATCGGCGATGAGATGATTCGTTTCAGCACCGATTTGTGGCTGGCGCCGGGAATGAATATCCACAGAAATCCTCTCTGCGGCAGAAATTTTGAATATTATTCGGAAGACCCGCTGGTAAGCGGAAAGATTGCGGCGGCCATGACGAGAGGCGTCCAGAGCGTGGCCGGATGCGGCACTACCATCAAGCATTTTGCCTGCAACAATCAGGAGGACAACAGAAAGGGAAGCAACAGCATCCTTTCCGAGCGCGCGCTGCGTGAGATTTATTTAAAAGGCTTTGAAATTGCAATTAAGGAATCCCATCCGCTTTCCATTATGACAAGTTACAACCTGATTAACGGCGTTCATGCCGCGAACAATTACGACATCTGCACGAAAGCGGCAAGAAAAGAGTGGGGATTCGACGGCGCGATTATGACCGACTGGACCACCACCATAAATGATGAGCAGTGTACGGCAGCAGGCTGTATGAGGGCAGGAAACGATTTGGTAATGCCGGGTCTGCCTTCTGACCATGAGAACATCCGCAAGGAGCTGGCGGAAGGAACGCTGTCCGGGAAAGAGCTGAGAGACTGTATCGTGAGACTGGTCCGGGTAATTTTAAAGTCGAATAAATACGAGTAAATTTGTGTGAAATTGGTAATTGACAAATTTGCAGAGCAGTGTTAGTATGCAGATAAATAAAAGAAAAGCTGTGACGGAAATAAGTAGCGTTTGGGAAGCATCCAGAGAGAGCGGCGTCTGGTGGAAGCCGTTTATGCGGAAAATACGTGAAAACCATTCCGTAGCTGCGCCGCCTAAGGCATATGCCAAAGGTTCATGCAAAAACATGAGCCGGAGCATAAAAAGCTGTTAAGCGCCGCCGTACGCCCACGTTACAGGGATAGGATTTGCCGATAGGCTGCGCAGGCATGTTTGCCGCAGGTAAAGCGGAGCGTCAGGCGGAATCTGAAGTGAAAAATTAAGGTGGAACCGTGCGTAAGGCACCCTTAGATATACGTTTAAGTGTATCTGGGGGTGCTTTTTTGCGCGGGCAGGGAGCCGAAGCGGAACTAAAATCAGGAGGGATTGTTTATGAAAGTGTTACAGAGAAACGGACAGGTAATTGAAGGAAATTTTGAACAAAAGGAAGTCAGGGAGGCGTTCTGGCACACCAGCGCTCACGTGCTGGCGCAGGCGGTAAAGCGTCTGTACCCGGATACGCAGTGCGCCATAGGGCCGGCTATTGAAAACGGGTTTTATTATGATTTTGATTTCGGTTTTCCTTTTACGGAAGAAAATTTAGGGGATGTGGAGAAGGAAATGCGGAAAATCGTAAAGGAATCATTGGCGCTGGAGGTTTACGAGGTTTCTGAAGAGGAAGCCATAGCTTATATGAAAGAAAACGGTGAAAACTGGAAGCTGGAGCTGATAGAAGGACTTCCGGAGGGGGAACGCATCAGCTTTTACCGTCAGGGGGACTATGCGGAGTTTTGCGCCGGGCCTCATATCACGAATACGTCGCTGATTAAGGCGTTTAAGCTTCTGTCCATTGCCGGGGCTTACTGGCGGGGAGACGAACACAACAAAATGCTGACAAGAATTTACGGGATATCATTTCCGAAAGCCTCGGAACTGGAAGAATACCTTACGCAGTTGGCGGAGGCGAAAGCCAGGGACCACAGAAAGCTGGGAAAAGAGCTGGGGCTGTTTGCGCTTATGGAAGAGGGGCCGGGATTTCCGTTTTTCCTTCCGAAGGGGATGGTGCTGAAAAATCTGCTCATTGATTATTGGAGAAAAATCCATGAGAGGGAAGGCTATATGGAAATTTCCACGCCCGTTATGTTGAGCAGGGAGCTGTGGGAGACTTCCGGGCATTGGGAGCATTACCGGGAAAATATGTATACCTCGGTGATTGACGGGGAGGATTTTGCCATCAAGCCCATGAACTGCCCCGGAGGAATGCTGGTTTATAAGATGGAGCCCCGCTCTTACAGGGAACTTCCCATGCGGCTGGGGGAACTGGGACTGGTGCACAGGCATGAAAAGTCAGGGCAGCTTCACGGTCTGATGCGGGTGAGGTGTTTTACACAGGATGACGCCCATATTTTTATGACAGAAGAACAGATTATGGGAGAGATACAGAATGTTGCCAGGCTGATTGATGAGTTTTATACGAAATTTGGCTTTGACTATTATGTGGAGCTTTCCACGAAACCGGAGAACAGCATTGGCAGCGATGAGGAGTGGGAGCTGGCAACATCTGCGCTGGAAAATGCAATTAAAGGAATGGGGATTCCTTATACAATAAATGAAGGGGACGGCGCTTTTTACGGGCCGAAGCTGGATTTTCATTTAAAGGATTCCATTGGACGTACCTGGCAGTGCGGAACTATTCAGCTGGATTTTCAGCTTCCCCGGCGTTTTGAGGCTGAATACATTGGTGGGGATGGTGAAAAGCATCGCCCGATTATGATTCACCGGGTAGTGTTTGGCTCTATTGAGCGGTTTATTGGCATTTTAATCGAGCATTATGCCGGGAAATTTCCTGTGTGGCTCTCGCCGGTTCAGGTAAAAATTCTTCCTGTGTCGGATAAGTACCTGGCTTATGGGGAAAAGGTGATGGCGGAGCTTAAGAGCCGAAACGTGCGGGTTGAGATGGACGGGCGGAACGAAAAGCTGGGATATAAAATCAGGGAAGCGCGTCTCGAGAAGGTTCCTTATATGCTGATAGTGGGGGAGAAGGAACAGGAGAATAGCACGGTGACGGTAAGGCGCCGTGACGGGGAAGAAGGGAAACAGGATTTGGGAGAGAGGAGGGTGGAGGAGTTTGTGGGAATGTTAAATTGAAGAATGAAAGCGGGAGAAGTAAACAGGAGCCTCAGATAGAGGCTCCTGTTTGCTTAAGATGTTTTGTCTGATGCGATTCCAATCAATCGTTTGATATGGTCAGCCATAAAAAGAGGGATGTGCAGTACATCTTCAATGAAAAATTTGTTTAAAAGATAAAGAAAAAAGGCATTGCCACAGGCTGATTTGTGCTAAAATATACGGGAGGGATTATAAGCGATATGTCAATACGGTAAAAATGGACGCCCGGAAGATTGGGCAGAGGATTCTTCATGATTTCCGGAAAGATGAAAGAAGCTCCTGCCAGGAGATTGCCGGTTTTCCTGACAATTCGCCGGAAAAGTATTTAACACGAATCCTGGGAGTGCCGGTGTACCAGCCAAAGGACTTAAAGCTTCTGGAAGCCGGAGAGCAGTTTGGGGTAATTTTTGCGGTAAAGAACCAGGAAGGCATGGCGGAGCAGTCTGGCTGGCTTTCTCTGGATTATACTGCGCTGGAAATGTAAACGACGAAATGTCAAAATTTACGATTAAATTAAGGAAGGAAAAGCCATGAATTATCTTTTGAGAAGTATGCTGTTCGTTCCCGCATACAATGAGAAGTTTCTGGACAAGGCGGCGAAAAGCGAAGCGGACGCCATTATCTTTGATTTGGAGGATGCGGTGCCGCCGGCAAAGAGGAAAGAGGCAAGGGACACCCTTGGGAAATATTTATCTGACGGGACGTTTGCGGGAAAGCAGCTTTTTATCCGTGTAAATGAGCTTGGCTCGGGGGATTTGATTAAGGACCTGAAGCTGATTGACGGCAGGCGGATTCTGGGAGTGGTGACGCCAAAGATTAAGGGCGTTTCTGAAATTCGGGAATTTTCCAATCTTCTGAAAAAATGTGAGGACAGAGACGGCCTGCAGGAGGGAACCGTCAAATTACTGCCTTTGATTGAGACGGCGGGGGCGGTTGCAGATGTGCAGAGCATTGCGGGCAGCAGTAAGAGAATCATCGCGCTTTTGTTCGGCGGCGAGGATTACCTTGACAGTATATGGGGAACTCATGAATATTCCGCGAAGGCTTTCGAGATTCCAAGGGCAATGATTGTGATGGCGGCAAGGATGAACAATCTTCTCCCCATCGACACACCCTATATGGATTTAAAGAATGAGGCGGGCTTTATGGCGGAGGAGAGGATGGCGTATTCTATGGGATTTGCGGGGGCGCTTTTGGTAAATCCCGTACAGATTCCGTGGGCTAATCGGTGCTTTTGTCCGTCAGAAGAGGAAGCAGAGCATGCCATGGCAGTACTGGAAACAGCGGAAAAGGCCAGAGAGGAAGGGCGGAGCATTGCCACCTTAGAGGGCAAGGTGGTGGGTCCTCCTATGCTGAAAAGGGCAAATAAGGTGATGGACTGCGTAAACAAAATCAGGGAGTATGAAAAGAAAACCGCCAAAGGAAACCAGGATGGCGATAAGCCGCGCGGGAGCGCAGGGGAGGTAAAATGGCAGGGATAAGCAAAACCTGGCTTTTTGTACCGGCAAAGGAAAAATATGCGGGGCGTATCGGGCAGATAGAAGCGGACGCCGTTATTCTGGATTTGGAGGATTCCCTTGCCCCGGCGCAGAAAGAAGCGGGGGTTTTGATTGCGGCTGATATTCTGCAAAGGTACGGAGGAAGCCGAAAGCTGTATGTTCGTTTAAATTCCGGCGAACGATTTGACAGGGAAATAAAAGCGCTGAGCGGCTTTGGATTTGCGGGCTTCATGCTTCCCAAATTTGAGGATACGGCGCTTCTGGAGGATTATCAGGAACATCTGAAGGGGAAAGAATTGATTGCCCTCATAGAAAGCGTGAAAGGGGTTATGGAGCTGCCGAAAATTGCAGCTCACCCTCTGGTAAGTGGGCTTGCTTTCGGAGGAGAGGATTTCCGCAGGGAGCTTGGCTTTGAGGCGGGGGAGGAAGCGACGGTTTATGCAAGGAACCGGCTGGTGATGTATGCTTTTTATCACGGCAAATATTCTCTGGATACTGTGAGCATGGAAATCCGGGATATGGATAAATTCATGGAGGATTACAAAAGGAGCAAAGGGCTGGGCTTTTCGGGAAAGCTCCTGATTCACCCGGCGCAGGCGATGGCAGTGAGGGAGTACCACCGTC
Source organism: bacterium 1xD8-48 (assembly GCA_009917455.1). Lineage (GTDB taxonomy): Bacteria > Bacillota > Clostridia > Lachnospirales > Lachnospiraceae > Suilimivivens. The sequence goes on from QZDS01000002.1 coordinate 95,615, forward strand.
AAAGCGACGCAGGGTATCTGCAAAGCGTTGTGAAGGCCTTTGATAACAGTGCGGACGGGATTTTGCAGATGGACGGGAAATGGTACGAGCGGCCGCACATCGAGAAGATAAAGGAATATCTGCGGGAACTGGAAGCCGGACGGCGGGTGAATACGGATACAGAAAAAAGATGAGCGACAGAGATAGGGACAGAACCGGAGGGGAATCGGAAAATGGCACTGGAAGAGGAATTAAAAAATCTGGAAGTCAGGAAGAGTGAGGTTCACGGCAGGGAGCGGGTGGCCAGGCAGCATGCGTCGGGCAAGCTCTCCGCCTGGGAGCGCATACAGCTTTTGATGGATAAGGGCACCTTTGTGGAGACCGATGTATATCTGGAGCACCGCTGCTCTTATTTCGGGATGGATAAAAACAAAACGGAGGGGGACGGCGTGATTGCCGGCTACGGAAAAGTGGAGGGCAGGACGGTGTGCGTGTATGCCCAGGACTTCACGGTGTTCGGCGGCTCTATCAGCGAGATGAATGCCAGAAAGATATCCAATATCCAAAACAAGGCGCTGCAGATGGAGACGCCCATAGTGGGGCTTTTTGATTCAGGCGGCGCAAGGGTGCAGGAGGGGATTTTAGGGCTTTCCGGGCACGGAAATATTTTTTTCAACAATGTGAAAGCCTCCGGGAAAATTCCACAGATATCGGCAATCATGGGAAGCTGCGCGGGAGGGGCGTCCTATTCTCCGGCGCTTACGGATTTTATTATCATGGTGGACGAGACCAGCAACATGTTCATCACGGGGCCGAAGGTTGTGAAGGCGGCCATTGGCCAGACGGTTACCATGGACGAGCTGGGGGGCGCTGAAATCCATGCCAGAATCAGCGGCATGGCGGACCATGTGGCTAAGGACGACGAGGATTGTATCAGGTACATCAGGCGGCTTTTACAGTATCTGCCGGATAATTTTCATGAAAGCCCGGCCAGGGCAGGGGAGTACACCTTTAACGGGGAAAGGGGGAAAACCATTGCCTCCGTGATACCGGAATCCAAACGCCATGCCTATGACATGCACAAAATCATCGACTGCCTGATTGACGAGGGGAGCGGCCTGGAAATCAAGGAAAAATTTGCCTCCAATATTATTACCATGCTGGCCAGAGTGGGCGGTTATCCGGTGGGGATTATTGCCAATCAGTCCTCCCGGATGGCGGGGTGCATTGATATCAATGCGGCCGACAAGGCGGCCGGTTTTATTCGGGTTTGCGACAGTTTTAACCTTCCTCTGCTGAATCTGGTGGATGTGTCCGGTTTTTATCCGGGCAAGGAGCAGGAGCAGGGAGGGATTATCCGGCATGGGGCAAAAATGCTTTTTGCCTACAGCGAGGCGGAGGTTCTTAAAATCACCGTGATTCTGCGGAAGGCTTACGGGGGCTCTTATCTTGCCATGTGCAGCAAGGAACTGGGAGCGGACGTGGTTTATGCATGGCCGAAAGCCGAGATTGCCGTGATGAGCGCGGAGGCCGCGGTGGATGTGCTGTTTAAAAATGCGGACGGGGAGCAGCGGCAGCAGTATTTAAAGGAGTATTGCCGGCAGTTTTTAAATCCCTTTGAGGCGGCGCATATGGGATATGTGGACGAGGTCATCGACCCGCACCTGACCAGAGAGAACATCATAAAGGTTCTGGAGCTGTACCCTGGAAAAAAAGCGGCGGCGAAAAAGACGGCTCACGGGAACATTCCGCTGTAAACCACCGGATTGCCCCTGACTGGAAATAAATACCACAAAACTTTCAATTTATTTTTCATTTTATCGTTTTCGGGCAGCAAGCCCCGGTATGGCGGTTATTCTCATGTATAATTATGAACAATAATTCCATATGCGGGAGGATGAAAGATGAAAGAACAGGATATGCTGGCGGAAAGAATTAATAATTTGTGTAGGGAAAAGAAGATGACATATTGCTCGCTGTCCTGCGTATCCGCTGTACCCATAGGAACTATTATGCATATTGTGGATAAATCCACAGCAAATCCCGGTATGCTCACGATAGAAAGGCTGTGCGAGGGGTTCGGTATTACGTTAAATGAGTTTTTTGATTCCCCGGAATTTATTTCTTAAAATAAAATTTATATTTTTTTGGGTGACTGTAGTTTACAGGTGTGATATACTTATGAATTAGTTAAAGAAAACGACTTAAGATGCTATTAATAATGGAGGTCATCACAATGACAAAAGCAGAAATATTGAAACAGGAAATTTTAAAGCAGTACAAAAGTGTGAGACAGTTTGCTATTGACATGGAAATTCCCTACAGCACTCTGGTGACAGCATTGGATAGAGGCATTGAAGGTATGGCCTACGGAACTGTGATTCGCATGTGTGACAAGCTGAGCTTAAACCCGGTTGACTTTTCCTCTCTTGAAAAGGGAGAAGTGCTGGGAGAAAAGATTCTGGAAAACCGTGTTATGCAGTATTATATCCGTCTGAATAAGAAGGGGCGTAAGAAAATCCTTGAGATGATGGAGGATTATGTTCAGCTTGAGAAGTACAGGGAGCTGTAAAATAAATGAATAATCACTTCGATTACCTGATTGTGGGGGCCGGGCTTTTTGGCGCGGTCTTTTCGCATGAAATGAATAAGCGCGGCAAGAGTTGTCTTGTGATTGACAGAAGGGAGCATATTGCCGGAAATATTTATACCAGCTTAAAGCGGGGCATTCATGTGCATGAATATGGCGCACATATTTTTCATACCTCCAATCTCAGGGTGTGGGAGTATATCAATCAGTTTGCGCAGTTCAATCACTTTGTAAATTCCCCTATGGCGGTTTATAAGGATGAGATTTACAATCTGCCTTTTAATATGAATACTTTCAGCAGGCTCTGGGGGATTAAGACTCCGGATGAGGCTAGGGCTGTTATCCGGGAACAGATAAAGGATTTATCAATTGAAGAACCTCGGAATCTGGAAGAACAGGCGTTATCGCTTGCAGGCCGGGATGTGTATGAAAAGCTGGTGAAGGGATACACGGAAAAACAGTGGGGGCGGGACTGCCGGGAACTGCCGGCATTTATCATCAAACGTCTGCCGCTTCGCTTTACCTATGACAATAATTATTTTACAGACAGATACCAGGGGATTCCCGAGGGCGGTTACACCGCAATTATAGAGAAAATGCTGGATAATGCGGAGGTTTTGCTGAACACTGATTACCGGGATTTTATCGGGAGGCAGGAAGCGGCCGCCGAAAATGGCACGGATTTTGTTTCATACGGGAAGCTGCTTTATACCGGTATGATTGATGAGTATTTTGATTACCGTCTGGGGCATCTGGAATACCGTTCCCTGCGTTTCGAGAAGGAGGATATGCCGGACTGCGAAAATTATCAGGGGAATGCCGTAATAAATTATACGGAGCGGGAGATTCCGTATACACGGATAATCGAGCATAAGCATTTTGAGTTTGGAAAAGGAGAGGGCACTGTCATCACCAGAGAGTATCCGGCGGACTGGAAGCCGGGGGACGAGCCTTATTACCCCATTAACGATGAGCGCAATAATAACCTGTTCGCCGCCTATCAGGAACTTGCGGAAAAGGAAAAAGGAGTTTTGTTCGGCGGCAGGCTGGGGCAGTATCGCTATTATGATATGGACAAGGTGATTGAGGCGGCTCTTGATATGGCGGAGAAGGAAGCATAAGGCAGCTGCGGCGTCTGTTTGCAGAGAACAGACGCCGCAGCGTTTTGCAGGATGGATTATCAGCAGTAGCTGTTAAAGAGCATCCCGCTGTAGTTGCTGGTCATGTAAGGCGTTGCAAAATTGTGTCCGGGATTTTTGTAGGCAACCATGGTCCGTTCCACGTACTCCATCGGATCTAAGGAAATCTGATTCGTTTTCCGCAGGATGGAATCGGTAAAATCCTTTATGGTGGAAAACTGCGTGCGGCTTTCGTCGCTTAAGATAGAATGCTTGAACAAATCCTCGTTCATCACAAGCCTGCCGCTTTCCTCAAAAGAAAATCCAAGGTCCTCAAGCTCAGGCTGGTAGCTCCTGCAGATGTGGCCCATTTCGCCCAGGAGACGGTTGCTCCTGGGGTGGCGGGTTACATATTCCGCGGCAGTATCAATGAAAGAGTTATAGCCGCTTATGAGGTTATTGACATTTTCCGTGAGGGAATCAAGGTCCGTTTTCAGGCCAATCTGCGCCGTTTCCCCCTCCGAACTGCTGACGCCGTTTAAGGTGATTTCAAACATTTTATTAATCGTAAAATGATTGGAGGAAGCGGTATGCGGTTCCCCGTTCAGCAAAAACTCGGCGTTAGAGGGCATTCTGGACATGAAGTCAAACCCGAGATAGTCAATTGTGCCGGAGCGTTTGCTGGTTTTATCGTCGGAGACAAGAAATATGTAATCCTTATTGTTTTTCAGTCCCACGTTCATGGAAGTGAGGCGCAGGGAGGAATTTCCTCTCCCGTCAGACATCAGGTCGGCGTTTATGCCGATATCGGCGTTGGCGATAAGGCGCGCAAGACGTTCCTGTAACTCCTTATTCGTCTCGCCCTCCCTGACGTTATACTGGAATTCATAGCTTAAATCATTCACTGTGATATCAAAGGAATAAGCGCCGGGCGCCAGTGACGATTTACTGTCGGAAGGGAGAAAGGTTCCCAGGTTTACCTGGTTGGAGGCAAGAGCGGTTACTTCTATATTATAGGAAGGCGCATTGCCGTTCTCGCTGCTGTCGCCCACGTAAGCGGCAGTGACAATATCCTCCCGGCTGGAATAGGCCGCCTTTTTCCCGAACATATCCTCTTTGTCAAGTCCGCCAAGGGACGCAATGGTGTTGCGGAGATTTCTGGCGCCTTCTTTCAATCCCACGGCAAACTGCCGGGATTCGCTGCTGGTGTCAAGAATATACAGAGGGGCATCCTTATTCAGCTTTACAATGGAATTGTAGATGCTGCGAAGTTCGCTCTTCTTGTGAGTGTCATACTGTGTGGTTTTTGGTACATAGGCAGTCAGATAGTGATTGTAAGCCACATCAAGAGCCGCACTGTAAGCCATAACGCATCCCTCCTTCTGAATTTCGTTATCACAGACATCCAATCTGTATAGGCTAATTTTATCATGATGAAAAAGTGAATACAATAGTATATGCGGGAATTATTAAAAATTTATAAAAAAGGCAGGCGATTGCGGTTGACGGGAGGAAAATGATATGGTATAGTTATCAAACAAAACAAAGATTGAGGTCTTTTTTTTATGCTCAAAAATCCGCTAAAGAGATTGGAGGAATAATCATGCGTACAAGAATCACATTGGCATGTACAGAATGTAAACAGCGCAACTACAATACCACAAAGGACAAAAAGACACACCCCGAAAGGATGGAATTCAGGAAATATTGTAGATTCTGCAGAACTCATACATTGCACAAAGAAACCAAATAATATTGCAGGTGTCTGAAAGGAGTTAAAGATGGCAGATTCTGCTAAGAAGGAAAAATCGGTCAGAACGGCAAAAGCAGCCGGCCCCGGCTTTTTTAAAGGGGTTAAGGTTGAATTTAAGAAAATTTCATGGCCGGACAAGGATTCGCTCATAAAACAGTCGATTGCGGTTACCTGTGTTTCGGTAGTGGTGGGAGTCATTATTGCAGTACTGGACTTCTTTATGCAGTACGGCGTGGATTTCTTAACCAGTCTGTAGAGCGAGGGTGAATGTATGGCAGAGGCAAGCTGGTATGTAGTGCATACCTATTCCGGATATGAAAACAAGGTAAAGGCCAATATAGAGAAAACAATTGAGAACAGACATCTGGAGGAAGAGATTCTGGAGGTTCGCGTGCCGATGCAGGACGTGGTGGAGCTGAAAAACGGCGCCAGAAAAACAGTCCAGAAGAAAATGTTTCCGGGCTATGTTCTGATTAATATGGTCATGAATGACGACACATGGTATGTTGTCCGTAATACCAGAGGCGTGACAGGATTCGTAGGCCCCGGAAGCAAGCCGGTGCCCCTGTCGGAGGCGGAAATGAAGCCTCTGGGAATCAAGACGGAAAATATTTCGGTGGACTTTGCGGAAGGCGATACCATCGCTGTGGTAGCGGGCGTATGGAAGGATACCATAGGCGCCGTGCAGAAGATGGATTACAACAAACAGACGGCAACTATCAACGTGGAGCTGTTCGGCAGGGAGACGCCTGTGGAAATCAGCTTTGCGGAAGTGAGAAAGATGTCATAGGCTTGAAAGCCATAGACTTGAAAGCCGGTTGAAGACCCTGCCGCAGACGGCGGTTCAGCCTGCGGACGGAGGGAACAAAGGTATTTATTATGGGACAGTATCGCACTGCCTCATATAAATATAGAAACTTTACAATTGGTCTGCATGATTTGCAGGCTGTGGGAGCGGAGGAGATTTCTGCGGAAAGACCTTTCGTGCCATACCACGATGCAATTAGGTTTGCATGATTAAGGAGGTGCCATCAATGGCAAAAAAAGTAGAAGGATATATCAAGTTACAAATCCCTGCTGGTAAAGCTACGCCAGCTCCCCCGGTAGGTCCTGCACTTGGACAGCACGGGGTAAACATCGTTGAGTTTACAAAACAGTTCAACGCAAGAACGGCTGATAAGGGCGATGTGATTATACCTGTGGTTATCACGGTATATGCAGACAGAAGCTTCAGTTTTATTACGAAGACTCCTCCTGCCGCAGTGCTTCTTAAAAAGGCATGCAATATCAAATCAGGTTCGGCAGTACCTAACAAGACAAAGGTTGCAACCATTACCAAAGCGCAGGTAAAGGAAATTGCAGAGACCAAGATGCCCGACTTAAATGCGGCAAGCATTGAAGCGGCGATGAGCATGATTGCCGGAACGGCAAGAAGCATGGGCATTACAGTAGTGGATTAACTAATAAATATTGAAAAGTGGGAGGCATACAGGGACAGCGTGAGCAGTCCCCGCAAAAGGCCGCGAGGTTTTTTAAACGGTAAGGCCATAGGCCGTCCGATGCCGCAGGAACCATAGGAGGAATAATAATGAAACGAGGAAAAAGATATACGGAAGCCGCAAAACAGGTTGACCGCGCAATGTTATATGAGCCCGCTGATGCGATTGGACTGGTGAAAAAGACAGCAGTTGCAAAATTTGACGAGACTGTTGAGGTTCACATCAGAACAGGCTGCGACGGGCGTCATGCAGAACAGCAGATTCGTGGCGCAGTAGTGCTTCCCAATGGTACAGGTAAGACCGTTAAGGTTCTGGTTTTCGCCAAGGGCGACAAGTTGAGCGAGGCTGAGGCAGCCGGCGCCGATTATGTGGGCGGCGAGGAGCTGCTTCCCAGAATCCAGAAAGACGGCTGGCTTGATTTTGACGTGGTAGTTGCCACACCTGACATGATGGGCGTTGTGGGACGTCTCGGTAAGGTTTTAGGACCCAAAGGACTCATGCCCAACCCCAAGGCAGGCACTGTTACCATGGATGTAACCAAGGCAATTAACGATATCAAAGCCGGTAAGATTGAGTACAGGCTTGACAGGTCCAACATTATTCATGTGCCGATAGGAAAAGCTTCTTTTACAGACGAGAAGCTTCAGGAAAACTTCAGCGCACTGATGGATGCGATTGTTAAGGCAAGACCTTCAGCACTGAAAGGGCAGTATTTGAGAAGCATTACGCTTACTTCCACAATGGGCCCCGGTGTGAGAGTCAGCACAGCAAAGTTCTGATGGGAGACAAACGCTGTCACGCTTTGTGAGTTACCCTTATGTTAATGATAAAAGCCGCGGCTTGGCCAAGCCGCGGCTTTTTTGAACCGGAGGCGAGGGGAATGAAACGAAAAGGAAAGGCAAAAAAAAGAAATAACGAAAGCTACGGAAAAGGAATACTTGTTGTTTTTCTCATAACGCTCTGTCTTGTGCTTTCCATTGGTGTGGCCGGTCTTATCGCATACAAGGTTCTGAACGGAGACGTTAAGGAGACTTACCGTGCAAAAGAGGAGTCGCCTGTTCCTGAAAAGAAAAATGATTTTGAGCTGTTTCAGGAAAAAATACCGGACCGTGACGATAAAGACAGGGAAAGCACTGACACCGGCGAGGAACCGGGAGAGGCGGCGGAACCGGCAGGACGGTATGACGGGGAGCTTGCCGACGGGGAATACCTGAAAGCAAACAGGATTCTGCCGTGGGAGGCAGACCGGGAGGACGAGGTGAGCTTTTGCTTTGCAGGGGATTTCCTTCTGGATGATGAGTTTGCGATTATGGCGAATCTGCTAAACAGAGGCGGAAGGATTGAGGACGGTATCTCCGAAGGGCTCCTTGCCCATATGCGGGCGGCGGATGTCATGGTCATCAACAATGAATTTCCATATACAAACCGGGGAACCCCCACAGAGGAAAAGGCGTTTACTTTCCGGGCAGATACGGATAAGGTTTCCCTTTTGCAGGACACGGGAGCGGATGTGGCGATTCTTGCCAACAACCACATTTATGACTTCGGGGAGACAGGTCTTCTGGACACGCTGGAGACGCTGGAAAGTGCCGGGATTCCGGGTGTCGGCGCTGGAAGGAACCTGGACGAAGCGTCGGCTCCCCTTTACTTTATTGTGAATGATATGAAAATTGCCCTTGTGGCTGCCACCCAGATAGAGAGGCTGGAAAACCCCGACACGAAGGGGGCAACGGCGGACAGCCCCGGCGTTTTCCGGTGTCTTGACGCAACGAAACTCTGCGAGGTGGTGTCGGAGGCGAAGGAAAACAGCGATTTTGTTATTGTTTATATCCACTGGGGGACGGAAAATGTGGAGGAGCCTGACTGGCTGCAGCTGGACCAGGCGCCGAAGCTTGAGGCAGCCGGAGCGGATTTGATTATCGGCGACCACCCCCACTGTCTTCAGGGGATTGACTATTTCGGCGATACCCCGGTGATATACAGCCTTGGAAATTTCTGGTTTAATTCAAAAACCATGGACAGCTGCATGGTGCGGGTGACAATCGGACAGGAGGGCTTAAAAAGCTTTCAGTTTATGCCGGCGATTCAGTCGGACTGCCGCGTGGATTTGGCCAACGGAGAGGAGAAAGACCGGATACTTGAGTACATGCGGGGGCTGTCGCCCAATGTCATTATTAACGGAGAAGGCTTTGTCAGCCGACCGTGACGAATGTGCCGGCCGGGAGCCGACGCCGCGGAGGTGGACGGCGCGGCCTGCCGACGGGCTTTATACAGTCGGCAATCGCAAAAACCGGTAATGCAAAATCGCGATATTTTAGTTGACATGGGTCTGGCGGTGTGCTATTGTAAAAAGGGTCTTGAATGACCATGCCGAAGACAGCAGGTGCCGGTGTATGGCATAAATCCTGCCGAGGAGAAAAGTCTTAAAAGCTTATTCTGCCTTTCCGTCTTTCGGAGAGGCTTTTTATTCGGCACAAAATCTAATAGGAGGTAAAGAAAGTGGCAAAAGTGGAATTGAAACAGCCTATAGTTGATGAGATTTCTGCGAATATCAAGGACGCCCAGTCTGTGGTTCTGGTTGACTACAGAGGACTTACGGTAGAGCAGGATACCAGACTTCGCAGGCAGCTTCGCGAGGAAGGCATCACCTACAAGGTGTACAAGAACACAATGATGAATTTTGCATTCAAGGGAACCGATTGCGAAGCCCTTGCCCCTCATCTGGAAGGACCCAGCGCAATTGCGATTTCCAAGACAGACGCGACAGCTCCTGCGAGAATTCTGTGCAAATTTGCAAAGGAAGCAGACAAGCTGGAAGTGAAAGCCGGTATTGTTGAAGGCGCAGTATACGACGCTGCCGGTATTGCCGAGATTGCAAAGATTCCGTCAAGAGAAGAATTGCTGTCCAGATTGCTTGGAAGCATGCAGTCACCTGTTGCGAACCTTGCGCGCGTATTGAACCAGATTGCGGAAAAAGGCGGCGCGGATGCATGCGAGGCGGCTCCTGCAGAGGAAGCGCCTGCGGCTGAGTAAGACGGCAGTATAATTATCAGACACTGAAATGTGAAATTAAAAGCCCGGCAAGGGATGCCGGGACGGTCAGATTAAAATTAAAATGGAGGAAATAAAAATGGCAAAGTTATCCACACAGGAATTTATTGACGCTATCAAAGAGCTCACCGTATTAGAGTTAAATGACCTTGTAAAAGCCTGCGAAGAAGAATTCGGCGTATCCGCAGCGGCAGGCGTTGTAGTTGCAGCAGCAGGCGGCGGTGAGGCGGCAGCGGCAGAAGAGAAGACCGAGTTTGACGTAGAGCTGACAGAGGTTGGCCCTAACAAAGTTAAGGTTATCAAGGTTGTCCGCGAAGTAACCGGACTTGGACTTAAGGAAGCAAAAGACCTTGTTGATTCCGCACCTAAGATGGTAAAAGAAGCTGCAAGCAAGGAAGAGGCTGACGACCTTAAGGCTAAACTGGAAGCTGAAGGCGCTAAGGTTACATTAAAGTAATCGGGGAATTCCGGTTCATATTAAGGATAAAGAGGGCTGTGTACGGTATTGACGTACACGGCCTTTTTTGCGGAAAACAAAAACATAGATTATACGGAAAAAAGTAAGACAAAATATGGAAAATATTTGTTGACTCACTTTCAAATTTGTGGTAGACTGGAAAATGCACTATTGTGGTATGGTAGGCTTACTACCTCCATACGACTGTCTAATCATATTAAGAACGGGGTGAATAGTCAATGGAAAAGAACAGAATACGTCCTATTGCTGCGGGCAAGAGCATGCGTATGAGTTATTCACGACAGAAAGAGGTTCTGGGAGTGCCAAACCTGATTGAAGTCCAGAAGGATTCCTATAAATGGTTCCTTGAAGAAGGGCTGAAAGAGGTGTTTGACGACATTTCTCCGATTGCAGACTACAGCGGGCATTTAAGCCTGGAGTTTGTGGATTTTGAGCTTTGTGAAGACGATGTGAAGTATTCTATCGAAAAATGCAAAGAGAGAGACGCCACATATGCAGCTCCTTTAAAGGTCAGGGTTCGTCTTTATAATAAAGAAAAAGAAGAAATCAGCGAACATGAGATTTTTATGGGCGACCTTCCTCTGATGACGGAGACCGGAACATTTGTCATCAACGGCGCAGAACGTGTTATTGTCAGTCAGCTTGTTCGTTCTCCCGGTATTTATTATGCAATAAGCCATGATAAAATCGGTAAAAGGCTGTTCTCGGCTACGGTGATTCCCAACCGCGGAGCGTGGCTGGAGTACGAGACGGATTCAAACGACATTTTTTATGTGCGTGTTGACAGAACGAGAAAAGTGCCAATTACTGTTCTTATAAGAGCGCTTGGCGTAGGTACCAATGATGAAATAAGAGAGCTGTTCGGCGATGAACCCAAGATAGAAGCAAGCTTTTCCAAAGACGTTTCCACAAATTACCAGGAAGGTCTTTTAGAGTTGTACAAAAAAATCCGTCCCGGTGAGCCCCTCAGCGTTGAGAGTGCGGAAAGCCTTATTAACGCCATGTTTTTTGACCCCAGAAGATATGATTTGGCAAAGGTGGGAAGATATAAATTCAACAAAAAGCTGGCGTTCCGCAACAGGATAAGGCACCATATTCTTGCGGAGGATGTGGTGGATACCCTGACAGGAGAGGTGCTTGCGGAAGCAGGGACAAAGGTGAGTGCAGAGCTGGCCGATGAAATTCAGAATGCGGCCGTTCCTTATGTATATATTCAGACAGAGGAGAGAAATGTAAAAATTCTTTCCAATATGATGGTGGAGCTTACCAGCTTCGTTGACTGCAATCCCAGAGAACTTGGCATTACAGAGCATGTGTATTATCCTGTTCTCGCGCAGATTCTCGAGGAATTCGGGGAGGATGCGGAAGGGCTTGCGGAGGCCATTCGGAAGAATGTCCATGAGCTGATTCCCAAGCATGTGACCAGGGAGGATATCATTGCATCCATTAACTACAATATCCATCTTGAGTACGGAATCGGCAACGACGACGATATCGACCACTTAGGGAACAGACGTATCCGTTCCGTAGGTGAGCTTTTACAGAATCAGTACAGAATCGGTCTTTCCAGACTGGAGAGAGTGGTCCGTGAGAGAATGACCACACACGACGCGGAGGAGATATCTCCTCAGGTGCTGATTAATATTAAGCCGGTTCAGGCTGCGGTGAAGGAGTTCTTCGGTTCTTCCCAGCTTTCGCAGTTTATGGACCAGAACAATCCTTTAGGCGAGCTGACGCACAAGAGACGTCTTTCCGCCCTTGGCCCCGGCGGTCTTTCCAGGGATCGTGCCGGATTTGAGGTTCGTGACGTACATTATTCCCACTACGGAAGAATGTGCCCCATTGAGACGCCTGAAGGACCCAACATCGGATTGATTAACTCTCTTGCATCCTATGCAAGAATCAACGAATACGGTTTTGTGGAAGCCCCTTACCGTAAGATAGACAAGACCGACCGCTTCAACCCCAGAGTTACGGAAGAAGTGGTTTACATGACGGCGGACGAGGAAGACAATTATCACGTAGCGCAGGCAAACGAGGCTCTCGATGAGGAAGGGCACTTTGTCCGCAACACGGTGTCAGGCCGTTATAAGGAGGAAACCTCCGAGTATCCCAAGGCCATGTTTGACTACATGGACGTGTCTCCTAAAATGGTATTTTCCGTGGCGACAGCGCTCATTCCTTTCCTGGAAAACGACGACGCCAACCGTGCGCTGATGGGTTCCAACATGCAGCGTCAGGCAGTGCCCCTTCTGACAACGGAGGCGCCTGTGGTGGGCACAGGTATGGAGCCGAAAGCAGCCGTTGACTCGGGCGTATGTGTGGTTGCCAGAAAGAGCGGAGTCATTGATTACGTGTCTTCCGCACTGATTAAGATGACCTGTGATGACGGGGAAAAGGCGGAATTCCGTCTGACCAAGTTTTCACGAAGCAACCAGTCCAACTGCTACAACCAGAAGCCCATCGTAAACAAGGGCGAGCATGTGGAAGCGGGACAGGTGATTGCGGACGGCCCGTCAACCGCCAACGGCGAGCTGGCGCTGGGCAAGAATCCGCTGATTGGATTTATGACCTGGGAAGGCTATAATTACGAGGACGCGGTTCTCTTAAGCGAAAGACTGGTGCAGGAGGACGTTTATACTTCCGTGCACATTGAAGAATATGAGGCGGAAGCCAGAGATACCAAGCTGGGACCGGAGGAGATTACGCGGGACGTTCCCGGCGTAGGCGACGACGCCTTAAAGGATTTGGACGAGAGAGGAATTATCCGTATCGGCGCAGAGGTGCGTGCCGGAGATATCCTGGTGGGTAAGGTTACCCCCAAGGGAGAGACGGAGCTGACCGCGGAGGAGAGGCTTCTTCGCGCCATCTTCGGCGAAAAGGCAAGAGAGGTGAGAGATACCTCCCTTAAGGTTCCCCACGGCGAATATGGAATCATTGTAGACGCCAAGGTGTTTACCCGGGAAAACGGCGACGAGCTTTCGCCGGGCGTCAATCAGGCTGTACGTATTTATATTGCTCAGAAAAGAAAGATTTCCGTTGGCGATAAGATGGCGGGCCGCCACGGCAACAAGGGTGTTGTTTCCCGTGTGCTTCCGGTGGAGGATATGCCTTATCTGCCCAACGGCCGGCCCCTTGATATCGTACTTAACCCCCTGGGCGTGCCTTCCCGTATGAACATTGGACAGGTACTGGAAATCCATCTGTCGCTGGCCGCAAGGGCGCTTGGCTTTAACGTGGCGACGCCTGTATTTGACGGCGCAAACGAAGACGATATCATGGACACCTTAGACCTTGCAAACGATTACGTAAATTTAGGATGGGAAGAGTTCGAGGCAAAGCATAAAGCGGATTTGCTTCCCGAAGTGATGGATTATTTATATAAGAACCGGGACCACAGGGAAGTGTGGAAAAACGTTCCGATTTCCAGGGACGGAAAGGTAAGGCTCCGGGACGGAAGGACAGGCGAGTATTTTGACAGTCCTGTAACCATAGGGCACATGCATTATCTGAAGCTCCATCATCTGGTGGACGATAAGATTCATGCCCGTTCCACAGGCCCTTACTCTCTGGTAACCCAGCAGCCCCTCGGCGGGAAGGCTCAGTTCGGCGGACAGCGTTTCGGAGAGATGGAGGTTTGGGCGCTGGAAGCTTACGGCGCGTCCTATACCCTGCAGGAAATCCTCACCGTGAAGTCCGACGACGTTGTGGGCCGTGTGAAGACCTACGAAGCAATTATCAAGGGCGATAATATTCCTGAACCGGGTATTCCTGAATCCTTTAAGGTTCTTCTCAAAGAGCTGCAGTCCCTTGGACTTGATGTGCGGGTACTCCGGGAGGATAATACCGAGGTTGAAATCATGGAGACTATCGACTACGGAGATACGGATTACCGCTACGAGATTGAGGGCGAGGAAAGAAATTACGATTACGATAAGAGTTCATTCAGTTCCATGGGCTATCAGCAGCAGGAGTTTGATGAAGACAGCGGCGAGCTTGTAAGCGCAGACGAGGAGGAAGAAGAGCTGGAAGACGACTTTGACGAGGAGTTTGACGAGGCTTTGGATGCCGATTCGTTTGATGAGTAAGTATAAGCGCAGGCCATAAGGGCATTGCGGCAAAGCGCAAAGCAGGTATGGCAAGGCAGGAAAGGAGCATGGATAGCGATGTCAGAAACAAAGCAAGAAGTGTATCAGCCAATGACGTTTGACGCCATAAGAATTGGTCTGGCGTCACCTGAGAAGGTCAGGGAGTGGTCGCGGGGCGAAGTGTTAAAGCCCGAAACCATCAATTACAGAACCTTAAAGCCTGAAAAGGACGGCCTGTTCTGTGAAAAGATTTTCGGACCCAGCAAGGACTGGGAATGTCATTGCGGTAAATATAAGAAAATCAGATATAAAGGCGTTGTCTGCGACCGCTGCGGCGTTGAAGTGACAAAAGCAAGCGTCCGCAGGGAGCGAATGGGGCATATTGAACTTGCGGCTCCGGTGTCCCACATCTGGTATTTTAAAGGGATTCCCAGCCGTATGGGGCTGATTCTGGATTTGTCTCCCAGGGTACTTGAAAAGGTATTATATTTTGCTTCCTATATTGTTCTGGATAAGGGTGAAACCGATTTGGAATACAAGCAGGTTTTATCCGAGAAGGAATACCAGAGCGCAAGAGAAACATGGGGCAGCAGATTCCGCGTGGGTATGGGCGCGGAATCCATAAAGGAGCTGCTTGAGGCCATCGACCTTGAGACGGAAGCGGATGAGCTTAAAACCGGCCTGAAAGAATCAACGGGCCAGAAGCGGGCAAGGATTATCAAGAGACTTGAAGTGGTGGAGGCTTTCCGGGAGTCGGGAAATGACCCGGCCTGGATGATTATGGACGCCATTCCGGTAATTCCGCCCGACCTTCGTCCCATGGTACAGTTGGACGGCGGCCGTTTTGCAACCTCGGATTTAAATGATTTATATAGAAGAATTATCAATCGTAACAACAGATTAAAACGCCTTCTTGAGCTGGGCGCTCCCGACATTATTGTCAGGAACGAAAAGAGAATGCTCCAGGAAGCGGTTGACGCGCTGATTGACAACGGCAGACGGGGCAGACCCGTAACGGGCCCCGGCAACAGGGCGCTGAAATCCCTGTCCGATATGCTTAAGGGCAAATCGGGACGTTTCCGTCAGAACCTGCTGGGCAAGCGTGTTGACTATTCGGGACGTTCCGTTATCGTGGTGGGACCGGAGCTTAAGATTTATCAGTGCGGTCTTCCCAAGGAGATGGCAATTGAGCTGTTCAAGCCCTTTGTTATGAAGGAGCTGGTGACAAGAGGAATTTCCCAGAATATTAAGAACGCCAAAAAGCTGGTGGAGAGACTGGATACCCAGGTGTGGGATGTGCTTGAGGAGGTTATCAAGGAACACCCGGTTATGCTGAACCGTGCTCCTACGCTGCACAGGCTTGGTATTCAGGCATTTGAGCCGATTCTGGTGGAAGGCAAGGCCATTAAGCTGCATCCTCTTGTATGTACCGCTTTCAACGCGGACTTTGACGGCGACCAGATGGCAGTGCATCTTCCGCTTTCCGTAGAAGCGCAGGCGGAGTGCCGGTTCCTGCTCCTGTCGCCCAACAACCTGTTAAAGCCCTCCGACGGCGGGCCGGTTGCCGTACCCTCTCAGGATATGGTGCTCGGTATTTACTATATGACCCAGGAGAGGGAAGGCGCAGCAGGCGAAGGCAGATATTACAAGAGCGTAAACGAGGCGATACTGGCCTACGAAAATGGCGCATGCACCCTTCACTCCAGAATTAAAGTGAGAATTACCAAAAAGAACGCGGAGGGAGAAAAGATATCCGGTATTGTGGAATCCACGTTGGGCCGTTTCCTCTTTAATGAAATTCTTCCTCAGGATTTGGGGTATGTTGACAGAAGCAGGCCGGAAAACTTCCTTCTTCCCGAAGTGGATTTCCATGTGGGTAAAAAGCAGTTAAAGCAGATTCTTGAAAAGGTAATCAACATTCACGGCGCTTCGGTGACAGCCGAGGTACTGGATTTGATTAAATCCACAGGGTATAAGTATTCCACAAGGGCGGCAATGACCGTTTCCATTTCCGATATGACGGTGCCTGCCCAGAAGCCGGAAATGCTCAACGAGGCGCAGGCAACGGTAGACAGGATTTCCCAGAACTACCGCCGCGGCCTTATCACGGAGGAGGAAAGATACCGTGCGGTTGTGGAAACCTGGAATGAAACGGATAAAAAGCTGACAGACGTTCTGCTTGCAGGACTGGATAAATATAATAACATTTATATGATGGCGGACTCGGGCGCCCGTGGTTCCAACCAGCAGATTAAACAGCTGGCCGGTATGCGGGGACTGATGGCGGATACCACCGGACGGACCATCGAGCTTCCGATTAAATCCAATTTCCGTGAGGGACTTGACGTACTGGAGTACTTTATGTCCGCCCACGGCGCGCGTAAGGGACTTTCCGATACCGCGCTGCGTACAGCCGACTCGGGATATCTGACCAGACGAATGGTTGACGTTTCACAGGAGCTGATTATCCGTGAGGTTGACTGTATGGAAGGCCGCGAGGAGATTCCGGGCATGTGGGTTTCCGCATTCATGGACGGAAAGGAAACCATTGAGAGCTTAAAGGACAGAATTACGGGACGTTACTCCTGTGAGGATATCATGGACGGCGAAGGTAATGTGCTGGTGAAAAAGAACCACATGATTACCCCCAGCCGTGCTGCTAAAATATTGAGTGTGGGCGTGGATGAAAAAGGAGAGCCTGTTGAAAAGGTGAAAATCCGCACCATTCTCACCTGCCGTTCCCACATTGGAATCTGCTCCAAGTGCTACGGCGCGAACATGGCGACCGGCGAGGCGGTGCAGGTGGGCGAGGCAGTCGGCATTATCGCTGCACAGTCCATCGGCGAGCCCGGTACGCAGCTTACCATGCGTACCTTCCACTCCGGCGGTGTTGCGGGCGATGACATCACACAGGGTCTTCCCCGTGTAGAGGAGCTTTTTGAGGCGAGAAAGCCCAAGGGCCTTGCCATTATCGCTGAATTCGGCGGTATTGCAACGATTAAGGATACCAAGAAGAAGCGCGAGATTATCATTACCAACAATGAGACCGGGGAGTCCAAGGCTTATCTGATTCCTTACGGCTCCAGAATAAAAGTGCTTGACGGCGCAGTACTTGAGGCCGGAGACGAGCTGACGGAAGGAAGCATCAACCCGCACGACCTGCTTAAGATTAAGGGAATCCGCGCGGTGCAGGATTATATGCTCCGTGAGGTACAGAGAGTGTACCGTCTGCAGGGCGTTGATATCAGCGATAAGCACATCGAAGTGATTGTACGCCAGATGCTTAAAAAAATCAGGATTGAAAACAACGGAGACACGGACTTTTTGCCCGGCGCGCTGGTTGACGTGCTTGATTATGAGGACCTCAACGAACAGCTTATTGCGGAGGGCAAGGAGCCGGCGGAAGGCAAGCAGGTAATGCTGGGAATTACAAAGGCGGCTCTTGCAACGAATTCCTTCCTGTCTGCGGCTTCTTTCCAGGAAACCACCAAAGTGCTGACAGAGGCGGCTATCAAGGGCAAAATCGACCCGTTGATTGGACTTAAGGAAAACGTAATTATCGGTAAGCTGATTCCCGCCGGTACAGGTATGAGACGCTACCGCACGACCAGACTTTCCACTGACAAGGAACTCATGGAAACCATTGATGTGGATGAAGAAGACGTATTTATCGACGATGGTACTCAAAGGCTGCCGGAGGACGAATTCATTGAGGACGGCTTTGAGGAATCCTATGATGAGGATGCATTCGAGGAGGAAGCCTTTGAGGATGAGTCTTATGGGGATGAGGAAGTGCCTGAGGATGAATTTTCAGAAGAAGATGCAGTTGTGACAGATACACTGTGACAGACCTTCCCGAAATAAAAGATAAAAGAACTGCCATAATGCTGAAAACAGTGTGGCGGAAGGATACGGAATTATGAGACGCTGCGGTCTGGCCTTGCGGTCAGGCCGCAGCATTATATTTAATATAAGGACAATTTGCGAAGTATGCGGGCGTTGTTTTGCCTGAAAACTAATTTCCCCGTTGTTTTGCAAAAAAATATGTTGACAAAGAAATTTTCGGCATTTATACTATTTTAGTGTGCGTAACTGTGCATGTAACAATTTATAAGCAGGAGGTGAAACAGAATGCCAACATTTAACCAGTTAGTCAGAAAAGGACGTCAGACATCAGTAAAGAAGTCAACTGCACCCGCTCTCCAGAAAGGATGGAACTCCCTTCACAAGAAAGCAACCAATACTTCTTCTCCCCAGAAGAGAGGTGTCTGCACTGCTGTTAAGACAGCAACCCCTAAAAAGCCTAACTCAGCCCTTCGAAAGATTGCCAGAGTACGTCTCTCCAACGGAATTGAAGTGACAAGCTACATTCCCGGAGAAGGCCACAACCTGCAGGAGCACAGCGTTGTTCTTATCAGGGGCGGAAGAGTAAAGGACTTACCCGGTACAAGATACCACATCATCAGAGGTACACTTGATACCGCAGGTGTTGCAAACAGAAGACAGGCACGTTCCAAATATGGCGCTAAGAGACCTAAGGCTTCCAAGTAATATTGGAATGAATTGGACCCACAAATGCAAGCTAATTTAGTGTTGGAATTCTGTTACGATAGATAGTTGTTGTAATTAGATTTACCCGCACGAACACAAATTGTGAGGCGGCAGATATTTCCGCTGCCGAAATTAGAATGACACACTGTGAGTACCGATGATTTAATGTGAATAATTAAGGAGGGAAGAACCGTGCCACGTAAAGGACATATTCAGAAAAGAGACGTATTGGCAGACCCTTTATACAACGACAAAGTGGTTACCAAGCTTATCAATAACATTATGTTAGACGGTAAGAAGAGTATCGCACAGAAGATTGTATACGGGGCGTTCGCTAAAGTAGAAGAAAAATCAGGCAAGCCGGCTCTCGAGGTATTCCAGGAGGCCATGAACAACATTATGCCCGTTCTGGAAGTAAAAGCGAGACGTATCGGCGGCGCTACCTATCAGGTGCCTATTGAGGTGAGACCTGACAGACGCCAGGCGCTGGCGCTTCGCTGGATGACCATGTTTTCACGCAAAAGAGGCGAAAAGACCATGGTGGACAGACTTGCCAATGAAATTCTTGACGCTGCAAACAACACGGGCGCAGCCGTTAAGAGAAAAGAAGATATGCACAAAATGGCGGAAGCAAACAGGGCGTTTTCACATTACCGTTTCTAATCGGACGAATCATAAATTTTATTTGTCCGGGGCGGCGTGAAACCCCGAACGCGCAATGCCAGGCAGACGCCGGGCCGCAAGGCCGGAAATTCTGCAGATTAATATAAGGAGGAAAAATCTTTGGCTGGAAGAGAATATCCGTTAGAGAGAACCAGAAACATTGGTATTATGGCTCATATTGATGCCGGTAAGACAACTCTGACAGAGCGTATCTTATACTATACCGGTGTTAATTATAAGATTGGCGATACTCACGAAGGCACTGCTACCATGGACTGGATGGAGCAGGAGCAGGAGAGAGGTATCACGATTACGTCAGCCGCTACAACCTGTCACTGGACCCTGGAAGAAAACTGCAAGCCCAAAGAAGGCGCGCTGGAGCATCGTATCAACATCATCGACACACCCGGACACGTTGACTTTACCGTTGAGGTAGAGCGTTCCTTACGTGTGCTTGACGGTGCTGTAGGCGTATTCTGTGCCAAGGGCGGCGTGGAACCTCAGTCAGAAAATGTATGGCGTCAGGCTGACACTTATAATGTACCGAGAATGGCATTCATTAACAAAATGGACATTTTAGGTGCCGATTTCTACGGAGCAGTAGAGCAGATTAAGACCAGACTTGGTAAAAACGCAATTATTCTTCAACTGCCTATTGGCAAGGAAGATGAATTTAAAGGCATTATTGATTTATTTGAGATGAAGGCGTATATCTACAACGACGATAAGGGCGAAAACATTTCGATTGTTGACATTCCCGAGGAAATGGCAGATGACGCCGAGTTATACCGTTCCGAACTTATCGAGAAAATCAGCGAATTAGATGACGAGCTGATGATGAAATATCTCGAAGGTGAGGAGCCTACTGTAGAGGAAATGAAAGCAGTGCTCAGAAAAGCAACCTGCGAATGTACGGCAATCCCTGTATGCTGCGGTTCCGCATACAGAAACAAAGGCGTACAGAAGCTCCTGGACGCGGTTCTTGAGTATATGCCCGCTCCTACAGACATTCCCGCAATCACGGGAACCGACCTTGACGGCAACGAAGTTGAGAGACATGCGTCCGACGAAGAGCCTTTCTCAGCTCTGGCTTTCAAGATTATGGCAGACCCCTTTGTAGGAAAACTGGCATTCTTCAGAGTTTACTCCGGTACAATGAACTCCGGTTCCTATGTACTGAATGCCACAAAAGATAAAAAAGAACGTGTGGGACGTATCCTGCAGATGCATGCGAACAAGAGAGCCGAGCTTGATAAAGTATATTCCGGCGATATTGCCGCTGCCGTAGGGTTTAAGTTTACCACAACCGGCGATACTATCTGTGACGACCGTCATCCCGTTATTCTGGAGTCCATGGAATTTCCGGAGCCCGTTATTGAGCTTGCTATTGAGCCCAAGACAAAGGCGGGACAGGGTAAGATGGGCGAGGCTCTTGCAAAGCTTGCAGAAGAAGACCCCACATTCCGCGCTCACAGCAATCCGGAGACAGGCCAGACCATCATTGCCGGTATGGGCGAGCTCCATCTGGAGATTATCGTGGACAGACTTCTGCGCGAGTTCAAGGTAGAAGCCAATGTAGGCGCGCCCCAGGTTGCCTACAAGGAAACCTTTACCAAGACCGTCGAAGTGGATTCCAAATA
This sequence comes from bacterium 1xD8-48, assembly GCA_009917455.1. Taxonomy (GTDB): domain Bacteria; phylum Bacillota; class Clostridia; order Lachnospirales; family Lachnospiraceae; genus Suilimivivens. The sequence goes on from QZDS01000002.1 coordinate 117,025, forward strand.
CGCAAGACAGTCCGGCGGACGTGGTCAGTACGGACACTGTAAAGTTAAATTTGAGCCTATGGACGCCAATGGTGAAGAACTGTTCAAGTTCGAATCCACCGTTGTGGGCGGCGCTATTCCCAAGGAATATATCCCTGCTGTCGGCGAGGGTATTGAGGAAGCTTCAAAGTGCGGTATCCTTGGCGGATTCCCTGTACTGGGCGTTCACGCTACAGTATTTGACGGTTCCTACCACGAAGTCGATTCATCCGAAATGGCGTTCCATATTGCCGGTTCCATGGCTTTCAAGGACGCTATGCACAAAGCTGACCCCGTTCTGCTTGAGCCCATTATGAAGGTTGAGGTAACGATGCCTGAAGAATACATGGGCGATGTTATCGGCGATGTGAACTCGAGACGCGGACGTATCGAAGGTATGGAAGATATCGGAGGCGGCAAGATGGTGAAGGCTTTCGTACCCCTTTCCGAAATGTTCGGTTATGCCACAGACCTTCGTTCCAGAACTCAGGGACGCGGCAACTATTCCATGTTCTTTGAGAAATACGAGCCCGTACCGAAGAGCGTACAGGAAAAGGTTCTGGCTACCAGAGCAAAATAATGATAGATTAAGCACAGATGCGGTAAGATTTATACTGCAGGCGGAGGTGTCTGCGGAAATAGTGCTTGAAAATATCAGTGATTTTTAATATAATCAAAGATAGCCGATTATGTAACGAATAATTTTTCAAATTATTAAAGGAGGACTTTAAAAATGGCTAAAGCTAAGTTTGACAGAACGAAAACCCATTGTAATATTGGTACCATCGGTCATGTTGACCATGGTAAAACCACTTTGACAGCTGCAATCACAAAGGTACTTGCCGAGAGAGTTGCTGGTAACACAGCTACTGATTTCGATAATATCGATAAGGCTCCCGAAGAGAGAGAAAGAGGTATCACAATTTCTACCGCTCACGTTGAGTATTCAACAGAGAACAGACATTATGCGCACGTTGACTGCCCGGGACATGCCGACTACGTTAAGAACATGATTACCGGTGCTGCTCAGATGGACGGAGCTATCCTTGTTGTTGCCGCTACTGACGGTGTTATGGCTCAGACTAAGGAGCACATCCTTCTGTCCCGTCAGGTAGGCGTTCCTTATATCATCGTATTCCTCAACAAGTGCGATATGGTTGACGACGAAGAGTTAATCGAGCTGGTTGAGATGGAAGTAACAGAGCAGCTTGAAGAGTACGGCTTCACAGACTGCCCGATTATCAAGGGTTCCGCTCTTAAAGCTCTTGAAGACCCGAACAGCGAATGGGGCGACAAGATTATGGAACTCATGAGTACAGTTGACGAGTATATTCCTGACCCTCAGAGAGAGACAGACAAGCCTTTCCTTATGCCTGTTGAGGACGTATTCACAATCACTGGCCGTGGTACAGTTGCTACAGGCAGAGTAGAGCGTGGTACACTTCACCTTAACGAGGAAGTTGAAATCGTTGGTATCAAAGAAGAGACACGTAAGACTGTTGTAACAGGTATCGAAATGTTCCGTAAGCTGCTTGACGAGGCTCAGGCCGGCGATAACATCGGCGCACTGCTTCGTGGCGTTCAGAGAACTGAAATCGAAAGAGGACAGGTTCTTTCCAAACCCGGTTCAGTTACCTGCCACAAGAAATTTACAGCTCAGGTTTACGTTCTGACAAAAGATGAAGGTGGACGTCACACTCCTTTCTTCAACAACTACAGACCTCAGTTCTATTTCAGAACAACTGACGTAACTGGCGTTTGCAATTTGCCTGCAGGTACAGAAATGTGCATGCCTGGCGATAACGTAGAGATGACAATTGAACTGATTCATCCTATTGCTATGGAGCAGGGACTTACGTTTGCTATTCGTGAGGGTGGTCGTACAGTAGGTTCTGGTAGGGTTGCAACAATCATTGAGTAATCTTGTGCTTAGAGCCAAATAAGTAAAATAAGCACCGCAATTCTTTGAGAAATCAAGGGGTTGCGGTTTCTTAATGCCTAAAAATAATAGCGAACAAAAAGGAAAAGCCACTTGCCGGAATTTCATGGAAAATGGCTTGTGGCTCTAAAATGGCTCTAAAATATATTAAAAATAGGGAGTCCGCTCGTGACTCCCTTTGCTTAATTACAATAAATCCTTTGGCACACGTCCAAAGAAGAATTGTAATAGTATTTTAGTAAACGGTAGATAGTGCGTACCTATACAAAACATGAGCAAACCTGTATGATAGAAACAGATTTGCTCCAGTCTTTATTTCACTTCACTTTTATCAGGCTTGTGCGGGAAACGCTTTCCGGCTCCTCCTGTGCGTTTTCCTCTCCGGCAACAGCTTCGGACTCGTTAAAGAATACGATCTTCCCATCCACTTCCATAAAGGAGATTTGGTCTTCGGTTTCATGTTTCTCTGTTGAACGGCCAAACCGGTGGCGTTTTAGGTCCGCCATCTGTTCCAGTACCAGCTGGAGCGTATGGTCGATATTTTCAAGCTGCTCCTGCTGCGATAGGAACAGCCTGGTAAGTGTTTCCCTGTCAAGGCTGTTCAGTTGTTCTTCCGTATATTTTAAGGCCATGCTGTTTTCCCCCGGTATCCTGATAGCCTTATTATACCATGGATACGAGATTTTTGCGACCCCGGCCCTGCCGGATGCCCGTCATAATGCCTATGGTTAAAACAGCGGATGCTGCCTTTGTATGATACTGTTTCCAGAACCCTTTTCGGGAAGGGAAAGCATGTCTGCGCCCATTCCGGACCCTTTTATGGTGTGCTGCGCGGTTCCGCAGGGATGGGGTGGGACATTTTTTCCGGCCGGAGAACTGTCTGGAAATTTCTCCGTTTTGCACAAAGTCATCCCATGTATTCCGGCGGTTCCACCGGCCTGACCGATTTCTTCGGGGTAATCGTCAGCCCTTCCATCAGCCACCGGAACTGCTGCGGCGTTAATTCACGCACTTCCTCCGGGGTGCGCGGCCACTGGAACCGGCTTTCTGAGAGCCGCTTGTATAACAGGAGCCATCCGTCCCCTTCCCATACAAGCCCCTTTACGCGGTCTGTGCGTCTCCCGCAGAAAAGATAGAGGGTATCCTTTGTATATGGCCGGTTCCCGGTCTGGGTTTCCACGAGTGCCGCCAGCCGGTCCATGCCGGCGCGCAGATCAGTATAGCCGCAGACAATGTAGACCGCTTTAAAGCAGGTGGCGTCATTAAGCATCCCGCACCACCTTAAGGACTGCCGCAAGCAGCGGCATGGGTGTGGATTCCGTTACGTGGATGGAAAAACCGTTTACAGAAACAAAAAGCCCCGGCCTTGTATCGGTATCGTCCTGTATTTCCTGATGCAGGAGGCAGGGGGTTACCGGGACGATCTGCTGCGCCGGAGTCTCCGGCGGAAGGTTTTCCAGGCACACCTGCCTTACACGGCGCAGCCTGTAATAGTAGTTCGCTTTCGTAATGTCGTGGCTGGCACACCAATCAACGACACTCATGCCTGCGGGACGGTTCTGGCACTCCCTGATCTGCTCCGCCCACTCTTTTAAACGGTATTGTACAGCCACTGCTGTTGTTGCTGAACTCATAGACTTACCTCCGTATAGCGGTATCAAAAGTTAAGGCTCAACTTTTAATACCCGTGATAGAAATATATTCTATTGTCACATATTTTTCCCTCACAGTCGAGGTACGCACTATCTACCGTTTACGTATTTTATGTTGAAGAAGAAAAATTATGTATAGATAAAATAAATTTCAAAGAATAGTCGAGTAGACCAGCACCTCACGATGCCCGCCCCTCACAGAACCGTTATTAGAAGGAACAAATACTATTTTAAGCTTTCGGTGATGCATTTTAATCTCCATCCCAAATGCAATCGGGTCTCATCTTAGCTAAAGCTATCAACTGATATAGTGGCTTTATGGCATTTGCGGCAGTTGCCAGCCAATAGTCACTTGTATCCCCTTCGTTTACTTCAAGTTCTGTTTCTTCTTTTCTTACATCAGCAGGTTTATGTAGTAAAACAAGTATATCGTCTATTTTATTTCCATTTCTGTCATAATAGATGGTTGTTTTTCTCTTGGTGGTAATCCACTTACCCTTTTTCTTATATTTTTCATTTAGGAAGGAAGTCATTTTTTCAAGTATTGGAATACTATCAACACCTGACAGTCCATAAATACTTCGGATTCCTTCTTCTTCATAAATTTCACAATAGTAGCATCCATAATTATAAGTAATGTTCAAATGGGCGTCTGTATTCAGAGCTGGCGTAAATGTTCCGGTTTCCGGATGATAATCAGCCATATACGTTCCGCCGGTCATCAAATGTCCCGGAACTTTTGCTGTTTCTCCTGTTACCGGTTCCTTTAAATAAATATCATAACTCATAAATCATTCCTCATACATTTCTTTATAAAACATGACGTAATCAGTTATTATTTCAGGATATTGATTATAGAAATTCCTGCAGACCTGTTTAAATAGGCCCAATATTTCATCATTTATACACAGGGATAGCAGTTCATCTAAGATGGACTCTAGTTCTCTGGCATTTACTGTTTTTCTGGAGCAAAAACCGTCTACAATGGGCTTATATATAAAAAATGCCTGAGTGCTTAAAGCTTTTATATTGTCTGCTATTGCTTTTATTTCATCAAAATAATTTGTTTCTTTCATACCTTAATATTTCTTTTTGGTTAATAGATATTTTTTGCTATAAGAATGTTCCATAATTCGATAAGGCGATGGGGTAATTATTGCCGGAGTAATAATGAGTATCTATGTACTGCCATACAAATAATATTTTTCTTTCCGTTAATTTCTTTGACTATAATAAAAGAATAAATTAAGATATACTTTTTGTCATTGGATGGATAGTCCAATAGTTATATGCATTTTACAGGAGATGCTGTTTTAATAATAAAAAGAACTCATTGAAAAAAGGAGTAATTTAGATATAATTTATTTTAGATTCAATAAAAAGGGGAGAATCGTATGCAGTTACCATATTCTGATATGTTAGAAATACAAAATTTAAGCAGAATATTTGATAATACAAGTGAGTGTTATAAGTTTTTCTGGTTTCAGGCAATTGTTTCCAAGGTGCTGGAAGGAAAACAGCATATAACTTATGATGAACTGATTAATGAGATGATTGCAGATGTATGGTATATGGTGATTGAATATCATCTGAATCTGGGACCCAGGGATACCTTGGAAAGCTTAGTACATTATTTACAAGCAGTTTCTCAGATGAAATCCTCAGAGAAGAAAGAAAACATTATTAATTATTTGGAAAACTGTAAGGATAAAGAAGTAGCAAAACGAAAAAGAATACTTACAAAAAATGTTCCATATCGTATTCAGGCTCCATTTATGGATAAAGTCAGAGGGAAAGAATGGGATGTGTCAGAAAGTGCGCTTATTTTAAAGATTAATCAGGAACGCAGATTAATGTATTATTTTGAAGCGCTTAATGGTATGCAGACTACGATTCGGTTAAGCGCAGAGTGGTTTACTTATATACATAGGAATCAGGAAATCATAAAAGGGTGGCTTCGATATCATATCATAATTTATTTACAGAAACGGAATCCGAGCGTCCCGGGAATTGCCGATAAATTATATCCTCCGCAGGAGCGGAAGTTGGAGAAGGTTAAGAAATACTGGAAGCTGTTATTGACGCTTCAGCCGATTTATGAGATATACGGGCATATACCATTAGCAGATAAAGAGATTTCCATTGACCATTTCGTCCCATGGTCTTATGTGGCACATGATGAATTTTGGAATCTGCATCCCACAACACGAAGTATAAATAGCAGTAAAAGTAATAATTTACCGGACTGGAATATTTATTTCCCGCAGTTGGCAAGACTGGAATATATGTCTTATGAACTGATATGGAAATATGATACGGTACATAATGAATTTGAAAAATGTGCCAGAGAACATTTAAATGATGATACAGTGCGCAGACGGATTTATCATAAAGGGCATGATTTTTTGAGTTTTTCCGGTGAGTTGGAGGAAATAGTACAGCCGGTATATCAATCTGCCAGAAATTGCGGTTTTAAGGGATGGATTTATAAGGACACAGAAGATAATTATGAATCAAACAATATTATATTATGATAAAAATGCGGAAGAATTCTGCGAGGCAACGAAAAATGCGGATATGAGTTTTTGCAGAGATAAATTTCTATATCTTTTAGAACAAAGATATTATATTGAAGGAAAAGATACAGACAAATTAAAAATTCATATTTTGGATGCGGGCTGTGGCAGCGGACGGGATGCAAAGGCTTTTTTAGATATGGGATATCAGGTAACTGCACTGGATGCTTCAAAGAAAATATGTGAAGAAGCTGGAAAAGTGACAGGACAGGAGGTTTTTTGCATGCAGTTTGAGGACATGGAGTTTCGACAGGAATTTGATGGAATATGGGCGTGCGCTTCTCTTCTGCATGTTTCTTATACAGAAATAAATGAAGTGATGAAACGGATTTGGGATGCTTTAAGAGAAAATGGGGTGTTTTATGCCTCTTTTAAATATGGAAAAGGTATGAGAAATGATAAAGGCAGGCTGTTTTATGATTATGATGAAATTGCGTTAAAAAATATTGCGGTAAATAGTTGTTTTTGGGTGGAAGATATTTTTGTGACGCAGGATGTTCGCAATGGCAGAGAAAATGAACAATGGATTAATGTGCTGGCAAGGAAAATAATACCCTGAAGAAGGAAAGCCCAAAGTGTTTCACCTGTCAGAAAGCAAAAAAAGTGGTTGGATGCATATAGGAAAATTTTTAACAGTAAAAAATCGGAAAATGGCGCTTCGGTATATTTGCCAATTGCTTTGTTCCTGTCGGGAATAACGGTTGCAATCCCCTAATTATGATAATGAAGGAGCAGCTTTAGGGGTATCACTTACGCTGGGGATTGTGGTTGGAGAGGGAATTCAAATGCGTACAGATTAGATTGTTGTAACGATAAGAAGTGTTTGACATGACGGTTACAATGCTGCATATTTATGTGGAAAATGGAAAGCGGGAGTGATATAATCAAAAAAATCAAACTTTAGTGTTCTGTGTAATAAAGCAATAGTATGTATCATAGATAAAATGAAATTATAAAAAAGGAAGTTAAGTAACTTAGGAAAAAGAGTTCGCAGTTGGGGTTAACAAGAAGTAAAAGAGTGTAATGCCGGGAGACGCAACTTGCCTCGTGATAAAACAATGATAGCAAAAGCGTCAGATACAGGGTGTATATCAAAGAAAGAGCACCGTAAAAGCCCTGAAAACCACCCTTATTTCCCCCACAGAAAACCGTGAGGGCAGACATACAATAGGGGCTGGCCGTGTTGGTTGCGATTATTGAGTAAATAATTGTTATAGATTGTTGAGCTCTGGAATTAGGAACACTTTCAGAAAGTGAAGAATAAATCGGTAGAGGAAAATTTGAAAATAAAGATATATACGAAAGGAATAATTACATATGATATCGCCAGATAAGATACGTACAGAAGCCAGAAAAAAAGAAAACGAAAATTTTAAGTTTCGTACTTTCCTGAAATGCCATGCAGACGAGGACGAATTAGACAGGCAATTTTTACGATTACATAAAGAGCTGTTTGCAGGTTATGATTGCAGCAAATGCAGAAATTGTTGCAAGATGTATAAAGGAAGTATTCCGGCGGAAGATATTGACGCAGATGCGCAATATTTGGGAATCTCACCGGAACAGCTTATTGATGATTACCTGGAAAAAGAAGAGTATGGCCTGAACTATCAAACCAGGCATAAACCATGCGATTTTCTGCAGGAGGACGGTAACTGCAAATTGGGTGATTGTAAGCCGGACAGCTGCAAAAAATATCCATATACTGACCAGCCGGAAAGACTGTCAAGTTTGCTGAGCATATTAGATACGATAGAAATATGTCCGGTGGCTTTTGAGATTTTTGAGAAATTAAAGGAAGAGTACAGATTTAGAGTGCGAAGATAAGAATGGAGATACGGTATGAACCTGACAAATTTTTTAAAACAGACGGATACCCTTACAGCGCAATATTCAACAGAGCAGCTCATTGCTTTTATTCATGGGATTGGAAGGGTTTTTCCGGAGCATCGCAGGGAAGAGTTTCTGGAAATGCTGAAATCTGTTGGGAATAAAGCGGGAAAGGCGCCAGACCAAAATGAGAAAAAAGATACTGATTTCGATGAAATGTATCGTCATGTCAGAGACAATTTAAAGAGTATTGATTCACAGGAAATTACGATTACCGGAATATTTAACGAAGAATATGATGACTGGTATGGTGACAGCGGCGAGGAATTTTATTATGAGGACAACAGCGGTATTTCAGATATGCTTGAGGAAGCCTGTGATTTCGTACATATCTGTATGGACAGGGAGAGATATAGCGAAGGCTTTGAAGTTGGAAATCAAATGTTGACAATGGAAATTTTGTGCGATAATGAGTATGGCGGTGAAGAATTTTCGCTCGGGGATATGGTGTATCGTGAACTGTTGAACTGCAGCCTGAAACAGTTTATCCTTGATACGGTATATTGTGCATATCATGCAGTACCGCCGGTCAAACGTCCGGAGGCATTGTATGGCATTATTGTAAATGCAAAAGAGGAGTCAATCACATTAGAAGCGATTATGCAGCATGGCGATGAAGAATTACCTGCGCTTGAAGAATTTCTTTCGTTTTGGATTGCATATCTTGGTGATAAGACGGGGCATGATGCGGAGCGCCTTATTTTGGAAGCTGTCAGTTTATTAAACGATATTTCTCTGGAGGTTCAGTATGCAGAAAAATATGCCGATGTCCATCCCGGATTATATTTGAAAATATTGGAAAACGGGAAATATGCGGCGGCAAATGATATGGTATCCATAGGAATAAAAGCGATGAAGGCGATACCGAAGAAATATGTAATCCGCAGTAAGGCAGCGTTGAAAACAGCGGAGTATGTTATTGCGGCAGATGGGGAACAATCTTTATTGGAAAAGTGTTATTTTGCCGCATGTGAATCGGATACATCCGCACAAAACTATCTCCGTGCATTGTTAAACGGGTATGGAAACGGAAAGAAAAGGGAAGAACTTCAAAAGCTGTTAGAGTCATTTCCGGTGCACAGGAGCAACGGCTGTCTGTTGGATGAGGGGAGTTTTCGCGAATATGGAGGAAGTGTGTATTTTGAGAGAGAGGAAAATAAACCAAACAACAATATGGTTTTGATGCTCAGGTTTTTAGACGGGCAGTTTGCGGAAGTATTGGACAAAGGATTGCATAAATCTGAAGCGCTGGGGTGGACGGGAACTTTCATGAAGCAGGGGATTGCATTGTTTCTGATATATCTGCATGAGGGGCGATGGAATGGTAAGGGAATCGCTGCTATGGCGGAAATGGCAAAAAATGCAATGAGATTTTCTGCCATAGAATACCGGAAAGGCGCGTGTGTGCCTGAGGAAATGGACGAGGATGATTTGTTCAGCCGGCTGTTTTTGCAATGGAAGTCTATGGCGCCAATGGAATCTGATATCAGAGGTCGTGCGGTAAAAAGAATTACAGCGTTGCTTGAAAAGCGGACGGCAGGAATTATGGACGCAAACCGCAGAAATTATTATGGGGAATGTGCGGCGTATATCGCCGCTTTGGGCGAAGTGTGGGAATCCATGGGGGAGCCGGGCGCAAAACAGAGGCTTATGACATCGTATAAGGATGCGTATCCGCGAAGAAGCGCATTTCGGGAAGAAATGAGGAAGTATGGTTGGATAGATATTAAGAGAAAGTAGGAGCTCCTGATGAAAAGCATAGCAGGGCTGGAAAAAAGAATACGCTGTCTGGAAAAGGAAAATCAATATCTGAAAAAACTGCTGGCAGACGCGGGGATTTCATATTCTGAAAATGAGATAGATGCCGATGTTAATGAATATGCTCCAAATCAAGGAGCAAGAATTATACCAAGAAATATTACAGAAACGGATGCAAAAGTGTTCTTCAGCATGTTTTGGGGGCGCACGGATGTATACAGCAAACGTACCGTAAAGAAATCGACCGGAGAAGTCAATTATTATATCCAGTGTTACAATTTTTGGAAAAGCGGCTGTCCAAGAGTTGCCGGAAGCAAGATAAAATGTCAGGACTGCAAAAGACAGGCATATAAGGAGTTAAAGAAAGAGCAGATTATTGACCATTTAAGGGGAAATTCAGAGGATGGCGCAGATGTCATAGGCATTTTTCCGCTTTTGACAGATGATACCTGCAGATTTATTGTATTTGATTTTGATAATCACGAAAAAGATGCGGAAAAAAATGATTTTGCCAACACTGACGATATGTGGAAAGAGGAAGTAGACAGCCTGAGAAAAATATGTAATATTAACGGAATTGATGCATTGGTAGAGCGTTCCCGTTCGGGGAGAGGCGCACATCTCTGGATATTCTTTCAAAAACCGATAGAGGCTGGATTGGCAAGAAAATTCGGCAATGCACTGTTAAACAAAGGGGCTGAATCTGTAAATTTAAAGTCGTTTCGTTTTTATGACCGTATGCTACCAATGCAGAACCACCTTCCGGCAGGCGGTTTGGGCAATCTGATTGCACTGCCTTTACAGGGGCAGGCGTTAAAAGAAGGGAACAGCGCATTTATAGATGGATGCTGGAATGCATATCCTGACCAGTGGGAAGTGTTGTTAAGTAAGAAAAAACTTTCAAAAGAGTTTGTTGAGGATAAGATAAAAGAGTGGACAGAGGAAAATTCTCACATTGCCATCTGTGGTAAAGATATTTTTGATAATGATAGTGAAAAGCCGTGGGAAAGAATAAGGCATTTTCAGAAGGAAGATGTTGATGGGGTATTACAGATTACATTGTCAAATGGCGCGTATGTGAAAAAAGCAAATTTACAGCCGCTGATACAGAATCAAATTAGGAGGATGGCCGCGTTTTCCAATCCTGTTTTTTTCAAAAATCAGGCAATGGGGTTGTCTAATTTTGAAAATCACAGATATATCTATCTTGGAAGCGACGAAGGTGGATTCGTCAAAGTTCCAAGAGGTATTTTAGAAAATATAACCGAAGAGTGCGAAAAAGCCGGTATAGAATATAAAATAGAAGATAAACGAAGTAAAGGACAGCCAATCCATGCAGAATTTATTGGAGAATTGAAAGAATCACAGATACCAGCGGTAGAAAAGCTTCTCCAAAATGACAATGGAATTTTGAGTGCTGCCACAGCATTTGGAAAAACAGTAGTGTGCTGTAATGTGATAGCGCAAAGAAAGGTCAGCACATTGATTCTCATCCAGTCTTCGGCACTGATGGAGCAATGGAAAGGAGCGCTTGAAAAGTTTTTACATATTGATGAGGAGCCGCCGGAGTACGAGACGCCAACGGGGCGTAAGAAGAAGCGGAAAAGTATCATCGGGAAATTGCAGGGAGCCCATGATTCCACTACAGGCATTATTGATGTTGCGATGGCCGGTTCGGTCTGTAAGAACGGCGAATACCACAGGCGGTTAAAGGAATACGGACTTATACTGGTGGACGAGTGCCACCATGCCGCTTCCGATACCATAGTGGATATTTTGCAGGAAGCAAAAGCGAAATATGTATATGGAGTGACGGCTACGCCATTCAGGGGGGATGGTCTGGAAAAAATAAATTACATGCTTCTTGGACCAATCCGTTATCAATATACCTCAAAGGACAGGGCAAAGGAGCAGGGGATAGAGCATTTTGTCTATCCGCGGTTTACAAGAGCAGTTGCCCCGAGATTTTCACAGGATAAAATGCATCCAAATGAGGCATATGAAATTATCCGCAATAATGAAGACAGAGACGAATTGATAATAAGAGACGTAAAGCAATGTGTTGATGCCGGAAGGACACCGGTGGTCCTTTCCAAATATGTGAATCATTCACAGCGTCTGTATCAGCAATTGATAAATTATGCGGACAAAGTCTTCTTATTGTCCGGCAGTAATTCAAAGAAAGAGCATAAAGAAATCTTAAAACAGATGAATCAGGTTGCACCAAAAGAGAGTATGATTCTTGTGGCGACAGGAAAGCTGATAGGAGAGGGATTTGATTATCCGAGGCTTGATACACTCATCATGGCAACACCCGTGGCATGGAAGGGCGTTGTGGAGCAGTATGCCGGACGGTTAAACAGGGATTATGACGGAAAGAAAAGTGTGATTATTTATGATTATGTGGACATCCATATCTCCATGTTTGACAGGATGTACCATAAGAGGCTTAAGGCATATAAACAGATTGGATATGATATTTTTTCGGGAACAGGTGCGCAAAAACAAAATGCGAATGCTATTTTTGATATAGATAATTATGCAGACGTGTATCGGAATGATTTGCTTACGGCAGAGAAAGAGATTATTATTTCCAGTCCGGCAATCAGCGGCAGGAAAGTGTATGAGATGATTCATTTACTGAGTGAAAAGCAGGCGGCAGGAATGAAAATTGTCATTGTCACATGGAAGCCGGACAGTTATGGATATGGGGATAGTGCATACTGGCTGGAGTTGCAGGAACAGATGAGAAAGGCTGGATTTGAAATGAATCTTGTGGAGGATTTCTGCGAGCATTACTGTATTATAGACCGTCAGGTGGTCTGGTACGGAAGTATGAATTTTTTGGGGAAAGAAGATGCGGAAGATAATCTGATGCGTATCGCAGATGGGAAAATTGCAAACGAGCTGCTTGAAATGACATTTGGAAATGAAAAGTATCATGGCGAGACGATGTAAGGAAATGGGGATATTTTATGATACCATTAAAAAAGGAGACTGACCTGTCTGAGAAGAAATCTACGGATATATCAAAAATTTTACGTGAACTGAAAAGAAACGGTTCGCCACGCCGGAGTTTGAAAATAAAAACTTCGGCCAAAAAATTACCGAAGTTTTGACAAAAAAGAATTATGATAAGGTTTTACCTCTTTTAAGTATTTAGATAAAAGCGGAAAAATAACACTACAAGTTGCTGAAATGGTGATTAAAAAATCGAAATCAACTACTTACAGATATTTGACCATGCTTGTAGCGACCGGATATGTAGAAGTAAGCGGTAATACAAATAATGCTATGTTATTATCCTCCTGTGAGTTGGAGCGGGTGTCTATTTTATACCCATATATGAGGAAATAACCATTCTCTGAACCTCACTTGTCCCCTCGTATATTTCCGTGATTTTTGCGTCACGCATGAAACGCTCAAATGGATAAGTTCTTGAATATCCGTCATAGCCTGCAAGCTGCGCACAACGGCGTGTCACGTTTGTAGCCGCTTCTGCCGCATATAATTTACCCATAGCCGCAAGATGTGAGAAAGGTTCGTGTTCCTGCTTTGCCTGTGCCGCACGATATACTAACAAGCGTGCTGCGTCAACTCTTGTCTGCATATCGGCAAGTTCAAACTGTGTAAACTGATATTGTGAAATTCTTTGCTCGCCCTGCATATGCTCTGTGACATATTTTTTACAATGGTCAATCGCTCCCTGTGCGATACCTAATGCCTGCGCTGCTACACCGATACGTCCGCCGTCTAAAGTCATAAGTGCCATTTTGAAGCCTTTGCCTAATTCGCCTAATAAGTTTTCTTTTGGTATCTTACAATCCGTGAAAACTAATTCGTATGTCGCAGAACCACGGATACCCATTTTCTTTTCCTTTGTTCCAAAAGTAAAGCCGGTAGTGCCTTTTTCAACAATAAAGCCGGAAATACCTCTGCTGCGTTGGCTCTTATCCGTCATAGCAGTAACAAAGTAGGTATCTGCATAAAAACCGTTTGTGATAAAGATTTTTGAACCATTCAGTAGCCAATAGTCGCCCATATCAACGGCGGTTGTCTGCTGATTTCCTAAGTCGCTGCCTGCGGACGGTTCTGTTACTGCAAACGCGCCTAATTTTTCTCCTTTCAGAAGTGGCACAAGGTATTTCTGTTTCTGTTCTTCTGTGCCAAACTCTGAAAGAGGGAAAGAGCCTAAAGAATGGTGGTCTGACAACATAACGGACGTAGTGGAACAATGTTTTGCCAATTCCTCAATCACGGCAATGTAGGCAAGATAGGAATGTCCCGCGCCGCCGTATTCTTTTGGGTAACAAATCCCCATCATGCCTAATTCGGCTAATCTTCTCCGATTTTCTTCGGGAAAGCGCTCCTGCTCGTCAATCTCTGCTGCCAACGGCGCAACCTCATTCACGCCAAATTCGTGAATAAGGTCTATTACTTTCTGCTCGTCCTCGTTAAACTTGAAATTCATACGTAACCTCCTTTTAAACCGATTGATATTTACTGTCTGCCAGTTTATAATAACACCGGATAAAATATAAAAAAATTAAATATTTTCGATCTAATAATTCGATATTTTGAATATATCATAAAAGGGGATTAATCGTATGAATACAAAAAATTTGGTTACATTCAAAACAATTCTTGAAATGGGGAGTTTCCAAAAGGCAGCGGACAAGTTGGGCTATACACAATCTACAGTAACATTTCAGATAAAGCAGCTTGAAGAAGAACTTGCTTTGAAATTGTTTGAGAAAATAGGCAGACGCATGGAACTTACACAGGCAGGAAAGGATATTATGCCTTATATTGATATGATTTTACAGGGAGCGGAACAAATTGGAAACTATGGAAAAAGCCTGTCTGAAATATCCGGCTCCTTAAAACTGGCAATTCCGGATTCTATTTTAATCTATAATATGCAGCCGTTTATACGGGCATTTGCCCATGAATCCCCTAATGTACAGCTTATAATCAATTCTATCCAGTCCGGGGAAATCAATCGGTCTGTTGTGGACGGAACTGCCGACATAGGAATAAATTGTGAAAAAGAGAGTTATCCCGACAGCGTTATACATAAACAACTTGGAAAATATAAGGCGGTTCTTGTTGCTTCCCCTTTTGCTGATAAAAGTCTGCTTGATTTTGTCACACCGCACCAATGCAAGCCGTTTAGTTTGATTTGTAATGAGCCGGACGGTTATTATCAGTTGGACATGGATAAATACCTTGCAGAAAGAGACATTGTTCTCAATGCGCCCATGAAAGTACAGAGTATAGAAGCGGTAAAAAGGTGCGTTATAAATAATTTGGGAATTGCGGTTGTTCCCACATATTCTATCGGGGAAGAGTTGAAAAGCGGTTCTCTCATGCCAATCAAAACGGAACTTGATGAAAAAAAGTATAATTCTTTTTATATCTATCATAAAAATAAGTGGATTAGCCCGCAAATGGAGCTGGCTATGAATTTGATGAAAGAGTATCTGGGAAATGAAAATATATAGAGTAAGTATCTTGATGTCTGAAAATAATAGCAGACAAAAGAAAAAACCACCACCCCAAATTTCAATAAAAATAGCTCCGCTTTTATAACCCACCAAGATTTTAGACCATGTGAAGAAATTTGATATAGTATATGTTCATGGTTTGATAGAGCATAGTTGGGGGCAGCGGGTCATAAGATTTTACAACCCTGATTATCATATTATCGAAGTCGGCGAAAGTATGGAAATCGTTGTAAAAAGATTTAAAAATACTGGCATGACTGATGAACAGGTTGCCGAAAGAATGGATGTTTCGTTGGAATATGTGCAAGGTTATTTATACCCATAAAATTTCAGTTTACCGATTCGAGTGGTGGAGAACAACGAATTGACGTTTTTGTTTATGGTATATATACATAGCGCCGCACCATGTAATAAGGGCGGGTAAGGAGAAAAACTGAATCTTAGGGAGCTTTCTGATTTCTCGGAAAGCTCCCTTTTCTACGGTTTATATCTCACCTCATACCAAAATCTCCTCAATCGCCTTTCCGTCCGCATTTGGCAGTCTGGCTCCCAATATCTTAGCGTAAGTTGGCGCCTCGTTGACGATATGGCTTCCGGAAAGAACTACATTTTTCCGGATGGAAGGCCCCTTGGCCAAAAGGATGGGCTGGGGACCGGTATTGGGCAAATAGCCGTGGGTGGCGGCCCCGAACCGATAGTCCTCATTGCTTAAATCCCGCACCAGGGGGCGTTTTAGGTAATCACCGAAGCTGGTATAGCCGTCGGTTTCCAATACAAAGGAGAAAGGTCCACCGAAGTGCTCTTCCCTTCGGGACTCCTCCTCGGTATAGATACGGGAAAACCCGTAAACCTCCTCATCCAGCAGTTTCTCCAAAAAGGAATAAACCCTTTTTTGCAGGCATAAATCGTCCTTATCCCGCAGGAAAACCAGGGCTGACATGCCGTTGGAAAGGCAATAGGCGTCCCAGGAATCCATCGAGCCATCCTCCGCGAGCCGAATGAAACCATTCTCGGCAAAAAGCACGTTCAGGCTGATATTGCGGCGGACGTCCCGCTGGCCATGGTCGCTGACCAGAAAAATATCTGTGTTTTCCGCCTCTCCGGTTTCTTCTACCGCCGCCCAGAGCATATTGAGCCAGCGGTCCAAATCATCAATGGCCGGAATCAAATGGGGGCCTAAAACGCCTCCCGTGTGGCGCGCGTCGTCAATATTGGCGGGGTGAACAAAAAGGAGATTCGGCTTAAAAGTACGGAAAATATCCGCTGCGCAGGCCATGCCAAAATCATCTCTGCTGGGATGTTCCCGTTCCTTTCCCCAAAAGAGGTGCTGATGCTTTTTCACAATTTCCAGTACTTCCGGCGAGGAGCCGGTTCTGGCGAAAGCCTGCAGGGTAGTGTCCGTACCACCCTGCGCCCAGTAATCTGCGATATGGTAATCAATGGCGGGATTGTTTGCGGTCACCGGCCAGAAAATGGCAGCCGTAGTCTTTCCGGCGGCTTTTGCAGCCCGGAAAATATCCGTACACTTAAGAAAATCATAGTTCCACTGCCAGGGCGTTGGGTCGCTGCCCGGAATTAACTGCATGTTGGAAAAAATGCCGTGGTGCTCCGGATACATGCCGGTAATCATGGTGGCATGGGCGGGAAATGTAACGGAAGGATAAATGGACGAAACATTGGTAATTTCCGCGCCTCCCTGAAAACATTTGAGGTAGGAGGAAAGCGTTTTGAAATAGGCAAGGTCTTCTCCGACCATGGCGTCGGAGGATACAACGATTAAATGGCTCATAGAAATACTCCTTTCCCGGTGCGGTTTACGCGCTGGTTATGTTTGTCGCGGGATATGTGTAAAATGTAATCGTTATTATTGCTGATTTTCAATAAAAATCAAGGTAATTAACAGGTTTTGTCAAAACAAAACGGTAAATAAAGCAGATAAAAAACCAATATATTAAATACGTTTACATTATAAGAATATAAAGCGGGAAAGTCAATAAAAACAGAGGATAAAATCATGTTAAAACTTACAATAATAACGCATAAAAAGCTGTATAATACATGTAAAATTTACATAAATCCCTCCTGGCTATTGATTATGGACAAAAACAAATATATAAATTTGTTGATATTATACATATGTAAACGATTGACATATATGAAAGCATAAAATATAATATGGCGTACAACACGCAACAAGCACGAAATATAAAAAGGAGGATAATTTTATGAAACGAAAAGTACTTGCTATGTTACTGACGGCGGCTATGGCAGTATCATTGATGGCCTGCGGCAGTGGCGGAGATGCTGCGAAAGAGAACACGGAGCCGGCAGCAGGCACGGAGGCGGACGCGCCGGCCGAAGAGACAGGCAGCGACGAGACTGATGGCAGTGAACAGGCAGAAGCTCCCGCATCAGACGAAGGAGGCTCCGATTATGGCGGAATCACTCTGACTTTCCTTAATTCCAAGCCGGAAATTACGGACGCGTTTAAGAAGGTTACCAGCGCGTGGGGAGATGCCCACGGCGTTACTTTTGAGATTACCGAAACTTCCAATCCCAATGATACACTGATGGCAAATTATCAGTCCGGCGGTGCTCCGATTCTTGCGGTTGTGGACGATGCCAACGTATTGGATTTTGCATCCGAGCATCTGCTTCCTCTGGACGGCGAGGAATGGACAGAGTACTCGGATATGAGTAAGTATGTGGACGGCAAGCTTTACGGTTTCCCTCTCACGGTGGAGAGCCACTGTATCGTTGTGAACAAAGCCGTGGTGGAAGAGAATATCGGCCGTGAATTTGTAGCCGCCGATTACAAGTCCATTGAGGATTTTGAAGCGCTTCTGGAAGAAATGCGGGGTAACGGTATGGAAACGCCTGTGGCGATTCTTCCTGATATCTGGTCTATGGTAGGCCATGACTTCTATCCGTTCTATGCTTATCAGGACGGTACAGGTGACGGTGCTTTTGCTCTGGTTGACGCTGTAAAAGGCGGCAAGGATATCTATGAAGATGAATTATTCTATAAGCACGCGGACCTTATGAGCAGGGTAATGGCTGAATACAATATCAACAAGGCAGACCCTCTGAACGCCGACCATGACATGACGGTTCTTGCTCTGGCTGACGGAGAGGTGGGATTTTTGTTAAACGGAACCTGGACATGGCCTGAGCTGGAATCTATGGGCGCGTCCAAATCGGATGATTATACCATTATGGCGTATCCCAACGGTTCTTCCAGTGCCGGCAAGGTAATGGCTGCTCCTACAAAATATATTGTGGTTGATAATTCTCATGCTACTGAGGAACAGCAGGCTGCTGCAAAGGAATTTCTGAATTATCTGGTTATGGACGAAGCGGGACAGAAGGCTCTGATTGAGGAACTTGGCATTGTGTGCGCTTTCACCAATAATCCGAACGTTCCTTCCGACCCGATTAACAAGGCTCTGATGGAGTATATCTCCAATGGGGATACGGTTACCTATCTGCCGCTTTCTTTCCCCAGCGACTACAGAGACACGATTACGCCCTCTATTCAGAAGCTTATGACCGGCGAGGGAGATATCCGTGCCGTAGCGGACGTACTGAATGATTACTGGAAAAACAATGAACCCAATGGCAGATAATTCCTGAAAACAGGAACAAGATAGCAAATGAGGCTGTATAACGCAGCCTCATTCTGAAAAATGGGGTAAAAACTATGAACAGAAAAGAAAAATTTTCAAGAAAGGCCGCGCTCTTTGCCATGTTCGCCGGCCCGTCCATGGCTGCATTTCTGCTTTTTGTCATTATTCCGTTCTTTTATGGTATTTATCTTACCATGACAAATTGGGACGGGATAGCCGCGACAAAGACATTTGTCGGCATACAGAATTATATCGCGTTGTTCCATGATACGGAATTTTGGGGGTCTATTTTACTGACTTTTAAATACGTGATTGCGGTGGTGAGCCTGACTAACGTAATAGCTTTTCTTCTGGCGGTTCTTCTGACTAGCGGCATTCGGGGAGAAAGCTTTTTGCGGGCGGGTTTCTTTACGCCGAACCTGATTGGCGGCATAGTGCTTGGTTTTATCTGGCAGTTTATTTTCAACCGTGTGCTGACCACGCTGCCGATTTTCCCGGAAAAGTCCATGCTTGGAGGTGAGATTTCCGCGTTCTGGGCAATGGTTATTGTTCAGGTCTGGAAAGAATCCGGCTATATGCTGCTGATTTATATCGCGGGACTGGTAGGGGTATCCCAGGATTACATAGAGGCGGCCAAAATCGACGGCGCTACCAGCAGCCAGATTCTGACCCGGATTCGTCTGCCTCTTATGATGCAGTCGTTTACAATCTGTTTCTTCCTGACGCTTTCCACTACCTTTAAGGTGTATGATCTGAACCTTTCCCTGACGGAAGGAGGGCCTTACAACTCCACAAAGATGGCGGTTATGACCATTATCGACAAAGCTTTTACCTACCATGAATACGGGGAAGGCCAGGCAGAGGCTTTTGCGTTCTTCATTATCATGTTGATTGTGGCTCTGATACAGCTTAAAGTTACCAGCAGGAAGGAGGTAGAGGCATAATGGATAAAAAAAATACGGCGGCTGCGGTTGGCGGAACAAAAAAGAAAGTCATACGGATGCTTTTGACCGCGGGTGCTTTTGTACTCTTTGTGCTTTACATGGTTCCTTTTGTACTGGTTTTAATCAACTCTTTTAAGAGGAAGGTCAATATCATAAAATTCCCCTTAAATCTGGTGGATGATATGGGCCCCCAGTTTATCAACTACAAAAATGCCTTTATCGATATGAACTTTTTCCAGGCGTTTTTTAATTCGCTTTTTGTGACGGCGCTCTCCATAACGGCACTGATTTTTTTCTCGTCCATGTGCGCGTACATTCTGGTACGGAGGGATTATGTGGCCTGCAAAATCAGCTATCTGCTGCTGATTTCCTACATGGTGGTGCCTTTTCAGGTTATCATGCTGCCGGTGCTGGCCATCTATGGCGGCAGGCTGGGACTGCTTAATTCCCGGTTGATTCTGGTGGTTATGAACTTCGCCTACGGCACAGGATTTGCCACCTTTCTCTGTCACGGATTTATCAAGACGGGGATTCCCATCTCGCTGGAGGAAGCGGCTTATATCGACGGAGCCGGCCCCATGTACACCTTCTGGAAGATTGTCTTTCCTCTGCTGAAGCCCATTCTGGCCACCAATATGATTCTTCAGACTCTTGGGCTATGGAATGATTATCTGCTGCCCAGTCTGGTGCTGACAAGAGAAAAGCTTTATACGCTGCCAATCGCTATCCGTACTTTTGTGGGAACGTTTACCAGCGATTTCGGCCTGATGATGGCCGCTCTGGTAATGTGTGTGGCGCCTATTATTGTCCTGTTTATTTTCCTGCAGAAGTATATTGTGGGAGGCATTGTGTCAGGTGCGGTGAAAGCCTGAGAAAAAGCGGTAACTGTTCCGGCATATGAGCGCCCGGAGGGACAGACAGTAGCTTAAATTTTTCTTTTATGGTAAAATAATCCTGATTTCTGACAATTTACAAGTGTAAAAAGGCTTAAAATATCATAAAAGGAAGGTGTCTGGATGGTAACGATTAAAGATGTAGCAAAGCATGCCGGAGTTTCCGTGGCAACGGTTTCCCGGGTAATTAATAAAAAGGAACCTTTGACGGAAAAGACCATAAAAAAGGTAAACGATGCCATCGAGGAACTGGGGTATTATCCGAACACTTATGCCAGAACGCTGGTGGGAAGAAAAGACAACGTACTGGGAGTAATGCTTCCGTTTTTCAACAATCCTTTTCACAGCGAACTGGCCCAGGAGATTGAATTTTGGGCGAAAGAGAACCAGTTTCACATTCTTTTTACGGCTACGGGCAACAGCGATGAAGAAAGATTCCGCGCCCTGGAATACCTTTTGTCCCGGCAGGTCAGCGGCATTATCATCAGCACCTATATCAATCCGGAGACGGCCATGGAAATGCGGCGCCGTTGTAAGGTTCCCATTCTGGAGCTGCTGAACCACCTTTTGGAGGAATCCTGCAGCGTCATGTCAGATGACCGCCAGGGAGGGATTCTGGCGGCCCGCCACCTGTACAGCAAAAAATGCAGAAAGGTGGTACATGTGGGCGGACGTCTCGAGGCGTACCGCTATGCGGACGAACGTACCTTTGCTTTTGAGAAGGAATGTCAAAAGCTGGGAATATCCTGCAAAGTATATAAAAACAGAAGGGAAGTTACCAATCTGTCAGCCATGCGCGACCTGATAAATCTCGTTTTCTATGAAAACGAGGGTATGGACGGCATATTTTTCAGTAATGATATCCTGGCTGCCCAGGGCGTAAGCTATGCGCTGACGCAGGGGTACCGTATCCCTGACGAAATCCGCATCATGGGCTACGACGGCATTTTCATCAGTGAGCTGATGTATCCGCCGCTGACGACAATACAGCAGAATTTCCAGTTGCTGGCCAAAACAGCAATAAAAAATATCATTGGTATGATTAACGGCGAAGAAATTCAGAAGCTGACACTCATACCGGTTAATTTAATAGAAAGAAAAACTACTTGAAAAAGCAGAATGGAGGCAACGCATGAAAAGGAATGTCAGTAATAAAATCATGTTGATTACCTACCCCGACAGTCTTGGAAAAAATTTAAAGGACCTTGATTTTACTTTATCCCAATATCTGGATAAGGCGGTGGGCGGGGTGCATATTCTCCCCTTTTTCCCCTCTTCCGGAGACCGGGGATTTGCGCCGATAACCTACGAGCAGGTGGAACCCGCTTTCGGGGATTGGAGCGATATCAAAATATTATCGGAAAAATATTATCTTATGTGCGACTATATGATTAACCATATGTCTGTTCGCAGTGAAATTTATCAGGATTATATGGAAAAGCACGAAGCGTCCAGGTACAATGACTTTTTCATTAAATGGAATAAGTTCTGGGACGGAGAACCTACCGAAGAAGAGGAAAATAAGCTGTATAAACGGCAGGAGATTCCCTATATTGACGCGCGGTTTAAGGACGGAACCACGGAAAGGCTGTGGACCACTTTCAGTGAAGAGCAGATTGACATCGACTGTCTCCATTCAGAGGAGGCAAAAAAATTCCTGGCGCAGCAGCTCCGCAATCTGGCGGACAGGGGAATTTCTCTGATTCGTACAGATGCCATGGCTTACGCCGCCAAAAGAAAAGGAACAAGCTGCTTCTTTGTGGAACCTGAAATTTGGAATCTGCTGAAGCAGTGTCAGGACGCGCTTGAGGGAACCGGCGTAGAAGTCTTGCCGGAAATCCACGAAAATTATTTCATCCAGCAAAAGCTGCAGGAAAAGGACGTTTACACCTATGATTTCCAGTTGCCGATGCTGATACTGAACGCCGTGTATTTCGGGCGTACTCTTTATCTGAAAAACTGGCTCAGGCTCTGCCCCAAAAAGCAGTTCACCACGCTGGATACCCATGACGGCATTGGCGTAGTCGACGTGCGCTATCTCCTTCCGGACGAAGAGGTTCTGGAAACCAAGCAGCGGGTTTTTGAGCAGAATCCGGAGATTTATCAGTTGTATACGGTCCGCAATCTGAAGGTAAATTTTTCTAAGTTTGACACCTACCAGATTAATTGTACTTATTATGATGCGTTAGGCGCCGACGACAACAGATATTTAATGGCGAGAGCGGTGCAGTTTTTCACGCCCGGAATTCCCCAGGTATATTATGTGGGACTGTTTGCCGGCCGGAATGATTTTGACTATTTCCGTGAGACGGGGCAGGCCCGGGACGTAAACCGGCATAACTATTCGCTGGAGGAAATCGAGGAAGCGTTTAAGTGTCCTGTGGTGAAGAAGATGAACCGGCTGATGATACTGCGCAACAGCCATCCCGCTTTCGAAGGAAAGTTCACCCTTTTGGATACGGATGAGCATACATTGGGACTTAAATGGGAAAACGGGAAAGAGTGGGCGTCGCTGACGGTAAATTTCCAGACCTTTGTCTGGGAGATATTGTATACACAAAACGGCGATGTTGTCAGGTTTGAATAATTGATAAACGAAGAACCGCCTGCCGGCGTGGCCGCATGGTACGCCATCAAGAAACTGACGGGACGGATGGAGGCATTGTAATGGTATTTCAGGACAATGTAATCAAAGAATATTTGAAAAATGTTTATTTTATAACCGGAACTCCTTGCGGCGGAAAGACAACAATTTCACGAGAGCTGGCTAAACGACATAATTTATTGGTTTATGATGTTGACGAGCAGTTTGAAAATCATCAAAAAATTTCAGATTCTGCTTTTCAGCCGTCAATGAATAAAATTTTTAAAGACGCGGATGCGTTTTTTGGGCGTACTGTAGAGGAATATAAAGAATGGCTGATTGGTAACACAAGGGAACAATTAGATTTTGTAATATTGGATTTGATACGTCTTTCACAAAATAAAATTGTACTGTGCGACTGTCATTTGACAGTAGAGGAAGCTGCAAAGTATTCGGAAGCGTCCCGAATAGCGTTTTTTATAAAAGAACCGTCGAATTTGATTGAGGATTACTGTAATCGTTCTGACCATCAGGGATTCAGCGATTTTATTAACGGCGCGTCTGATGTTGAAAAAGCAAAGGCGGTATGTAATGCAACCTTAAAAGCTCTCAATGAGAAAAGGTATAATGATATCAAAGGCAGTAACTATTTTTGGATTGAAAGAACCGAAAACAGTACGATTGAAGAAACGGTACAAAAAGCAGAGCGGCACTTTGGTCTTGCTAAAGCCGATTAGCTTAAAAGCTGTCATGGCAGAAGAAGATGGGGGCACGCTGCGAAACAATGCGGTCAGGAGGGCGCATACAGCGGCTTTAACGTCCTCGCGATATTTTCAATCACCTGAATCAAAGTGTCAACATCGGCGGACTGGTTATTGACATAGGCGTAATACGCGCCCTGTATGCAGTAGGATAAAAGAATATTGATTTCCACATTGTTTTGGTATTCCGGATATTTTCGGAATACCAATTCTTTTATGGCGGTTTCCAGCCTGCCGGCCAGACGGCTCTTTTCTTTGCCGGAAAACAGGATATTAATCAGCGAAGTGTGGGCGGAAAAGGCAAGGCACAGCTCCCTTGTAAAAACGTCAAGGTTTTCGGCGGAATATTCATAGCTGCGTGAAATACTGTTTGTAATCGACGCCACGGTTTCAAGCTCTAAGGCATCAGAAAGGGCGTAAATATCCTCATAATGGGAATAAAAGGTTGACTTATTGATATAGGCTAACTGGCACAGTTCCTTTACGGTGATTTTTTCAAGAGGCTTTCCGGAGCGCAGCTCAATAAAAGCGTTTCGGATGGCTTTTTCTGTCTTTTCAATTCGGATATCCATGTTACTTCTCCTGTTTTTTGTACCAGGCCGACGATTTTCCCAAAAAGTTGTTTATCCGTCGAATAGAAGGGATTGACGGTGGAATTTGTCTGCCTTCTGCGATAAAAATATTGTAAGTGAAATTTATTATAACAGGAAAAACAACCATTGTCTATTTTGTGGAAGGAGAGAAGAATATGGATTTTTACGGATTTTACACAGGAAAAATATTTGACGCATACGAGTATCTGGGAGCGCACTATGAAAATAACGGAACGGTATTCCGCGTCTTTGCGCCGGGGGCGCTGCGGATTTCCCTGATAGGAGAGTTTAACGGCTGGCAGGAATACGGCATGAATAAGACTTACGACGGAAATTTCTGGGAATGCCGGGTCGACAATGCCAGGCCGGGGATGATGTATAAATACCGGGTTTACGACAGCGAAAGCCATTTCATAGACCACTGCGACCCCTACGGGTTTGGGATGGAGCTGCGGCCTCATAATGCGTCCATTATCCGGGAGATGGGTGATTATTGTTTTCAGGATATGACATGGATGTCAGAAAGGAGCGCATGTAAAAATAAGCCTCTTAATATCTATGAGGTTCATTTCGGAAGCTTTCGCAAACCGGGCGAGTCCCCGGAAGACTGGTACAGTTATGAGGAAATGGCGAATCTTCTTATTCCCTATCTGAAAGAAAAGGGTTATAATTATCTGGAAATTATGCCTTTAAACGAGTATCCGAGCGACGAGTCCTGGGGATATCAGGGGACGGGGTTTTTCAGCCCCACGTCCAGATATGGGACGGGGCGGCAGCTTAAAATGTTTGTGGACGCCTGTCACCGGAACGGGATTGGGGTTATCATGGATTTTGTTCCCGTACATTTTGCGGTGGACGACTACGGGCTGGCGCGTTTTGACGGAACTGCGCTTTACGAGTATCCCAACGGCGCGGTGGGGGTCAGCGAGTGGGGAAGCTGTAATTTTATGCATTCCCGGGGAGAGGTACGGAGCTTTCTGCAGTCGGCTGCAAACTACTGGTTAAAGGAATTTCATATGGACGGGCTTCGGATGGACGCCATAAGCCGGGCGATTTACTGGCAGGGCAATCCGGAAAGAGGCGTGAATTTGAATGCGGTGGAATTTTTGCGGTATATGAATCAGGGGATAAAAGGGCTTCATCCTTCGGCGATTCTTGCGGCGGAGGACTCCACGTCTTATCCGGGCGTTACGAAGGCGGTATCCGAGGGCGGTCTTGGCTTTGACTATAAATGGGATATGGGCTGGATGAACGATACGCTGAATTACTTCCGCACAGCGCCAAAGTACCGCAGTGAAAATTATCATAAGCTTACTTTTTCCATGATGTATTATTATGACGACAGATTTCTTCTTCCACTGTCCCATGACGAGGTGGTTCATGGAAAAGCGACGATTCTGCAGAAGATGAACGGGGAGTATGAGGAGAAGTTCCCGCAGGCAAGAGCTTTTTATATGTATATGTACGCCCATCCCGGCAAGAAGCTGAATTTCATGGGAAATGAAATCGGGCAGTTTCGGGAATGGGATGAAAAGAGGCAGCAGGACTGGAGCCTTTTGGATTATCCGAAGCATCGGGAGTTTCACAGGTTCATGGCGGATTTGAACGCCTTTTATCTGGCGCACCCGGCCTTTTTTGAGAAAGATTATGAACGGGACGGATTCCGGTGGATTGACTGCCATCAGGAGGCAGGATGCATTTACGCTTTCGAGCGCATAAGCGCAAAGGAGCGGATTGCGGCGGTTTTTAATTTTTCCGGTAAGGTTTGGAAGGATTATCATTTTCAGGTTGAAAACGCGGCGGTATTGAAAAGGCTTTTATCCAGCAATCAGAATATTTATGGAGGGAGCGAAAAGGAGAAGGACGTTTTACTGAAAGCCGGGGAGGGAGGATTTTCGGTGACGTTACAGCCTTTTTCGGCGGAATATTATGAAGTGGACAATTGAAAAGGACTATCGGGACAATGATAGGCTGAGGCACAGCTTTAACGAACTGGCAAAAGAGACTTTCGGCCTGGATTTTGAGGATTGGTATCGGAACGGTTTCTGGGGGGATGATTATAACCCTTATTCCGTCGTAGCAGATGGAAAGGTGATAGCCAATGTGTCGGTGAACCAGACGGATATGAGGCTGTCCGGGGCAGGTGCGGCGGCGAGTCAGGACGGGAATATCAGGCATTTTCTGCAGCTTGGCACGGTGATGACGGATAAGGCTTACAGAAATCAGGGCTTTATCAGAAAAATTATGGAGCGGATAGGTGAAGATTACGGCGGAGGAACGGACGGGATTTATCTGTTTGCAAACGACAGTGTTCTTAATTTTTATCCCAAATTCGGATTTGAAAAATCGGAGGAATACCGGTATTGCAGAAGGGTTGAAAATACAGGGAAATGGGAAATGGAAGCGGTCAGAATGGACAATACCGCCGCGTGGAAAAGGCTGCGGGCCGTGATGGATAAGAATGTTTTCCGTGGAAGATTTGATTTGGTGAACAACTACGGCCTTACCATGTTTTATGTGACGAAGTTCATGCAGGAAAACGTGTTTTACCATAAGGAAACCGACACCTTTGTCATTGCAAAGACAGAGGGGGAGAAGGTGCTTGTTCATAATGTTTTTTCGGGGACGCTGAAAGATTTGGACAGGGTGACCGAATTGTTCGGGGAAAAGGTAAAGGAGGTCACCCTGGGGTTTACGCCTGTGGAAAAAGAAAAGTATCTTGTGACGCGGCATTGTGAGGAGGACTGCACCTTTTTTATAAAAGGAGCGGGGATGAAAGTGGTGGAAGAGGAGAAGCTGCGAATTCCGTCGCTGGCTCATGCATAAGGGAAAACATTATTTTAGTCAGCCGACGGATGTTGGCCGGGAGGAGTGTGCCGGATTATGAAAAAAGCAGGAATCATATTGTTAATGGCGGTGTTGTCTTTTGGCATTACCGGATGCGGGAAAAGCGACGGGGAAATTGTGGCGGAGCCTCAGTGGGAAAGCGCGGACGCTTCCGGGGCGGGAAATGAAAAAGAAGCGGGCGGAGACGGAACGAAAGTCCCTTTTGCAGAGGGAATGATTCCGGAGCAGAGCTTTGAGACGGAGCTGGACGGCTGGGGAAAGATATTTTTTGTATCCGTTATGCCCCAGGGCGAAAGCGGGGCGCCGAAATTTATGCTGATTAAGAACGGGGAGACGGTTTACACTTTTCCGGAACCATCCAAAAACCCGGACGGGAAGTTCGAGGCGGTGAGCGCAGTGGCGTTTCAGGATTACAACAAGGACGGGAAAAAGGACGTTATTGTACTGGCAGAATACGGCAGCGGCGAAAACCGGCGGAACGAGGCGATGGTCTTTCTGCAGGAAAATTCCGACAATATGTTTTATCTTGACCACCCGGAACTTAAGGGCTATAAGGTGGATGGAAAGACGGAGACGGGGCCGTCATTTTACAGGGATACTTTTTTGGAGGAGTATCTGAGCAGACAGAAACTGACGGAGCGCATGGCGGACCTTTCGGATAGCTGGGCGGATTATGTGGATTATGCGGACAGCCTTGCAGGAAGTTTCAGCACGGAGCGGCAGATAAAAATTTTTGCGGAAAACCGGGCTGTATGGATGGAAGGCATGGATTATGCCAATGACGTTTTTCGGTTTACGGTTGCGGGGCTGAGCAATGACGGCCGGCCGGTTCTGATTGTGTCGAATCAGGGCGGTACGGGAATATATACCTACAGTAACTTTTATAAAATTGATAAAAAAGGAGAGCTGCAGAAGCTGGAAACCTCCTTTCAGGAGGGAGATTCCCAACCGGATATTATCAGGGAGAGCATGACTGTGTACAGCAGCTTTTCCACGGAGGGTATTAAAAATCATTTTATCGTGTATGACCTGATAAAGGATTCTCCCGGTACCTATTTTGAACGGGTAAGCTCCCTGTGTGTTTCGGATGATTTTGTGCTGGAAACGCCCCTCGCGAGTCTGCAGACTGTCTATGAGGGGGAGGGCTATTCCGCCCATATCACCGGCGAGGACTGCAGCGGGAACGCGCTGACTAAGGAGGAGTATGAGAATTTTGCGGATACTTATTACGGGAATATGGGGCTGACGAAAAAGATGGCTGCGTTTAAGTGGATTGATGTGAAAACGCTGGAGGGAATGAGCGACGAGGAGGTGGAGAAACTGCTGACGGAGGCTTATGAAGGGTTTTCCATGGAATAGAGTGAGAGCCGTAAAGAGCCGGCAGAGGGGGGAAGCTTTTTGTCTGATGCCGGAAAAGCACTGATGTTTTTATTGAGATTGTTTTGTGACTGGCTATTACAAATGTATCAGGAGGAGATTAAAATGAGTAAAACAGAATTTTTTCTGGCGTCCTCTCTGGAAAAAGTATTTCCATGCAGAAAGCCCAGAGCCTTAGACGGAACGACTCTGTCGGTGTGGGGCGGGATGCGGGCGGCAGTGCAGCTTGTTTTCAGGGCGTCGGATTATCAGGACGGGAGTCTTTTGCAGAGCTATACCATTTCCGTAAAGGGCGCGCCGGTACCGGCCGAACTGTATCTTGTGGAATTGCTGCCCTCGGATTTTCCCTGTTGGGAAAATGCGGCGGAGGATGAAAACTATCTGACTCACGAACCCGGTCTTTTTCCGGATTTGCTCGTTCCCCTTGAGGACGGGCGCATCCGCCCCGTTCCCCGGCAGTATCGCAGCGTGTGGATTTCTTTTCCGGTGACGGAAGACACAGTGCCGGGAAACTATGAGGTGACAGTCGAGGCAAGTCCCGGGCTGTCGCTGGTGACCGGAAGCGGCGGGCAGTGGGAAGCGGCGGAGGGCTGCCGGGAAACCGTCAGCCTGTCTTTTTGGCTGCGTGTGGGACGTACAAAGCTGGAAAAACAGAAGCTGATTCATACGGAATGGTTTTATGCGGACTGTCTGGCGGATTATTACAGGGTGGAGCCTTTAAGCGAGGCTCACTGGGCGGTACTGGAAAGGTTTATCGAGCAGGCAGGACGCCGTCACGGCGTTAATATGCTGCTGACGCCGGTCTTTACGCCGCCTCTCGACACGGAGGTGGGAAGGGAGCGGCCAACGGTTCAGTTGGTGGGCGTTACCAGAACGGAGGGGAAGTATTCCTTTGACTTTTCGGCTCTGGAACGGTGGACGGCGCTCTGCCGGAAAAGCGGGATACAGTATCTGGAAATCGCGCATCTTTTTACCCAGTGGGGAGCGTACGCGACGCCTAAAATCATGGCCTGTGTGGACGGAGAGATGAAACGGATTTTCGGGTGGGATGTTCCGGCGGACAGCCCGGCGTACCGTGAATTTCTGGAAAGTTTTCTTCCGGCGCTTAAGACGTCGCTTGAGGAAATGGGGTACGACAGGGAGCACGTTTATTTCCATATTTCGGACGAGCCATCGGAAGAACATATGGACAGCTATCTTGCGGCAAAAAGGCAGGTTCTGGATTTGCTGGAGGGGTATCCTGTGATTGACGCGCTGAGCAGCTTTTCCTTTTACCAAAAAGGAATTGTGAAGCAGCCGGTGCCGGCAAACGACCATATCCAGCCGTTCCTTAACGCGCGGGTTCCGGGACTGTGGGTTTATTATTGCTGCTGTCAGGGAGTGGACGTTCCCAACCGTTTTTATGCAATGCCCAGCCAGAGGAACCGGATTATGGGCGTGCTGATGTATCTGCACCGGATAGAAGGATTTCTGCACTGGGGATACAATTTTTATTATACCCAGTTTTCCCGCAGGCTTGCGGACCCTTACAGGATGACGCACGCTGATTACGCCTTTCCCTCGGGGGACGCATATCTTGTTTACCCCGGTGAAGGCGGTATGCCGTTGACGTCCATCCGGGCGGAGGTGCAGAGCGAAGGGCTGGCGGATATCCGCATTCTGGATACCCTGGAACAAAAAAAGGGGCGTCAGGAGGCGGAAAAAATCATTTACGGGGAAGAAAAGGGAGGGTTCACTTTCCGCAATTATCCCCACAGCGCCGAATACCTGTTATCCTTGCGTGAAAAACTGTTTGACGTGCTGGAAAACGGTTGAAAAGGATTCTTATAAGCTGCAGAAACATAAAAAACTCCCTGATTTCATAGTTTTACCATATTCAAATTGATTAAGAGATTACCTATAATGCAGATATCATTAGATTACAGAAATGAAAAATGATTTTAGCAGGAGGGAAATTTATGATTAAGAAAACGCGGGCATGGAAAAAGGATTGCGAGATGCAGTCCTTTTTTGATACAGAAATATATATAATGCTATGCCAATGCAGCAGCGATTTTTAGCTTCTGGTTAATGGATATGTTCGTCATAAAAATCTAAAAAATCCTCGAACAACTCCAAATCCAATGAATTACACCATTTTTCCCTGTCAAGGTTTTGATATATATAACTGGCTTTATCCTCCGAAAACTGTTCTCTGTTTTCGTCTGTGTTATAGTCATAGTCAAGCGTTTTGAGCCATTCGTCAAATTTCGCATTAAACTCATTGCGATAAGTGTCGTCATTGAAATAGTTATGTCCCTTATTCTTAAGCGGAATAAAGCTGAATCGGGAATCGTCCTTGTACTTTTCGTAATAAATTTCGTAACCGTATTCGGTTGGAACAACTTCATCATCAAAGCTATGCACAATCATAACAGCGGCATTGCTTTTTGAGAAGCCGTCCAACGCAGTACTTGAGGCATATCCGCCATATTGAATCCTCTCATGCAGCTTCACAAACGGTAACATCAAATAAATACCATTTCCTACCTGCTTTTTCCCCTCTGCTTCAAACAGATTCGGTGAAGCGTTAAAACCCGAACAGGCTATAACGGCTTTTACTTCGGGGTGGTATGTAAGCACGCTGCAAACACTGTAGCCACCCCAGCTATGCCCAAATAAAACGATTGGCAGACTTGGGAATTTCCCGCTTTCTTCCACAAATGTGATTGCATGGTCAAGGTCAATTACTCCCTGTGGAAGTCCTCCGACTCCCTCACCCTCGCTTTCATCATTTCCCGTAGCGTCATAGGAGAAAACATAATATCCATGACTGGCAAAATAATTCACACAATCCATATAAGAATTATGTCCGCCTCCGCCAAAGCCATGTGCCATTACAACGATACCACGCTGGTTTTCTCCCGAACTATACATATATCCTGCCAGTTTCTGCCCCTCGTTGGAACTAAACTCATATTTCGTGCGGTGCAATCCGTCAAAGTCATCAACATAGAGCATAAGCGGCTCATAGCTCTCAAATCGCTGGTTAAAATTCTCGTTATATACCATTACGGACAATGCCCAATCGCAAGCAATTATTAGTACAGCCACGATAGTTAATACAATAAAGAGAATCTTCTTCTTTTTAGATTTCGGTTTCATTTTTTCATATCCTTTTCGACTTATTGTTGTGTCGGCAGCCCCGTGTAAGAATTTCAGATAATTGCTTCAATTATTGTGCGGTTTCCGGCTTTGATTTCCCGGACGCCTGTGATTTTGTTTTTGTTAATTTAAAGCTAATCATATAACCTTTTTCTTTATGGTAATAATCCAGATAATCTGACAGTTGTTTTTCGCCCCGCTCGTTATATTCGTTCCCGCGCCATATTTTAAGCTCTACAATAAACTGTTCTCCCAGATAATCTATGATAACGTCTGTCCGTCTGGCATCCCGTGTCTGAGCTTCAATGTAGTAATTTCCTGTACCATTGATAATTGGTTTCAAGTATAAAAGGAAAAATTTACGTCCATGTTCTTCAAGGAATTTTTCATCTTTTTCACCGTATATGTCATGGAAATACTGCACAAATTTTTCAATAACCAAATCCATATTAAGCCTGCCGTTATCGATAAACTGCGACTTATCGCTTTGCGCCTTGTCATAGATGGCATTTGAAAGCTCTTCCTCCGCCAAAAACAGGTTATACAGACGCATTTCAAAAATACGGTTAGCTACCTGAATGCTTCCCTCTGCATTCACAATATAACCGAACATAGAGGCAAGGTTAATGGCAGGTATGTCAGGGTTATAGGACATTCTTTTTCCCGAAAATAAAATTGCTTTGAGCATCTTCTTCATTTCCGGGTATTCTTCCAGTTGGCGGACCATGCTTTCAAAGAACGGTTCCTGTTCGGCTAATATGGATTTTACCGCTTCCGCTATTCCCTTTTCCGACCAGGCTTCGGTCAGATTTTTGAGGTAAGTTTTCTCTGCAATATCTTCATCCAGAAGTTTGCAGACGGCAGATACGAGGTACGGGTAGCCGGAAGTATATGCATAAATGCATTCCGCGATTCCCTTCACATCCATATTCGTATGCTTGTCGTTTTCGTATTCCTCCAGCATGGCGGCAATCTGTGCCACCGAAAAGTTCATATCAATATTAAATCTGGCAGCGATATTCCATGGACTGTTATATTTATGCTCCGCGTCAGGGCGCAGTTTTAACTTCAGGTTTTTAATGTCGTAAACCCCGGCGAGAATGACAGAGTGAAAAATCGGTTTTTTGTCTCTGGCCAGATAGTAGCTCCGAAGCTGTGCCAGAAAATCAATAAACACCTGGTTATTGGACGCGCTGTCGGCTTCGTCAATCATTAACACAATCGGCCTTTGCGCCTTCGCGCACATTTTACTTAAGCAGGTAAATAATTCCTTTAAGCTGCCGGCACCTGGATTTTCTGCCATGGCTGTCAGTGGGATTAAGGCCTCCTTTTTATTTGCAGGGTCTGCAATTTCAAGTGTTTCAATAATCATCCCGGCAAAAACTTTTGCAAAGGTGGAAGCGTCTGCAAAATCTTCGGTACCGATTTCCTGAAAATCAAGTGATAAGACAATATAATTATCTTTCAGATATTTTTCCAAAGCGGATAAGGTTGTAGTTTTTCCGTACTGGCGGCCCTTACTGATAACAAAATAACTGCCTTCGTCTATATAATCTGTCTTTATTTTTTCCAGCCTGTCGTCAAGAGGAACCATATAATGCTTTTGGGGGGTACAGGAACCTGTAATATTAAACTTTCGCTTCATTTTTATAACCATGCTCCTTTCCCAAACATAATACCGGTAACAAAATTATTTTAACATTGTGCATTTGGTATGTAAATAAGATTTAGAATCCCCAAATTTAATAAAAAAAGATATTGACAAAATCTTCCTCCAGACATATACTTTGATAATCAAATAATTTGATTTTCAAAATATTTGAAATTCAAAGCAAATAAGACAAAAAGTTATAGGCAGGAAGCAAAGGAGAGAAAAAATTATGTTAGAGAAAATAAGGATAATGATTGCGGAGCAGCTTGGAATCGACGCGGAGGAGGTAAAGGCGGAAAGCAGTCTGCAGGACGATTTGAGTGCGGATTCACTGGATTTGTTTGAACTGGTGGTGAGTCTGGAGGAGGAGTACGGAATTGAAATTCCCTCCGGCGATTTGGAGAAGGTGGAAACCGTAAACGACATTGTGGAATATCTGGAAGCAAAGGGACTGTAAGACCGGTAATGGAGGAAGCGCATGAAAACAGAAATTACGGAACTGCTTGGAATTGAGGAGCCGATTATTCAGGGCGGCATGGCGTGGGTTGCGGAATACCATCTGGCGGCGGCCGTGTCCGAGGCCGGCGGTTTCGGCATCATCGGAGCGGCCAGCGCGCCGCCGGAGGTGGTAAGAGAGCAGATTCATAAAGTAAGAGAGCTGACGGATAAGCCCTTTGGCGTCAATGTAATGCTGATGAGTCCAAGCGCGCCGGAGGTTGCAAAGGTAGTTGCCGAGGAGAAGGTAAAGGCGGTTACCACCGGAGCCGGCAATCCGGCGGCTTATATGGAAATATGGAAAGAAGCTGGCATCAGGGTAATTCCCGTGGTGGCAAGCGTGGCGATGGCAAGGATGATGGAAAAGGCCGGGGCGGACGCCGTGGTTGCGGAGGGAACGGAATCCGGCGGCCATATCGGCAGCGCCACCACCATGACGCTGGTGCCACAGGTGGCGGACGCGGTAAAGATTCCCGTAATTGCAGCGGGGGGAATCGGCGACGGAAGAGGCTTTGCGGCGGCTTTGATGCTGGGAGCAAAGGCGGTTCAGATGGGAACCCGCTTTATTGTGGCAAAGGAATCCATTGTCCATGCCAATTATAAGGAACGGGTGATTAAGGCGAAGGATATCGATTCCGAGGTGACCGGAAGAAGCACAGGCCATCCAATCCGGGTACTCCGCAATAAGATGACCAGAGAGTATCTCCGCATGGAAGCGGAGGGCGTAGGGCTGGAAGAGCTTGAAATGCTGACCTTAGGCTCTTTGCGCAAGGCGGTGATGGAGGGCGACGTGGTAAACGGAAGCCTTATGGCGGGTCAGATTGCGGGAATGGTGAAAAAAGAGCAGACCTGCCGGGAAATCATAGAGGAAATTATGGCGGAGGCGGAGAAACTGTTATGTCAAAAGTAGTTTTTATGTTCCCGGGACAGGGTTCGCAGTACATAGGAATGGGTAAGGAGTTTTACGAGAAGTTTCCGGTATGCCGGCAGGTTTATGAGCTGGCCGGGGAAGCGGCGGGGCTTAATGTGGCGGAGATTTGTTTTGAAGAAAACGACAAACTGCCTATAACGGAATACACACAGATTGCCATGCTGGCAACGGAAGCGGCAATTTACGCGCTGCTTAAGGAAAACGGTTTTACGCCGGATGTGACGGCGGGGTTAAGCCTTGGGGAATACGGCGCGCTGATTGCCTCCGGCGTCATGGGCATGAGAGACGCGTTTTCGGTGGTGCGCAAAAGAGGAATCTATATGCAGAACGCCGTGCCCACAGGGGGAGCCATGAGCGCGGTGCTGGGGCTTGAGGCCGCCGCCATCGAGAAGGTCTGTGAGGAAACGCAGGGAATGGTTTCCATTGCCAATTACAACTGCCCGGGCCAGATTGTCATTACGGGGGAAAAGACGGCTGTGGACGCGGCAGGGCTTGCCTTAAAGGAGGCCGGGGCAAAGCGCATCATTCCCCTTAACGTGAGCGGCCCTTTTCATTCCCCGATGCTTGCCCATGCGGGAGAACAGCTTGGGGAAGCGCTTAGGGAGGTTGAAATTGCCGGGGAGTTTCTTCCCTATGTGGCAAATGTGACCGCCGGCTATGTGACAGAGGCATGTGAAGTAAAGCCCCTGCTTGAGCGGCAGATTGCTTCCAGCGTCCGCTGGCAGCAGAGTATCGAACGGCTGATTGCAGACGGAGCGGATACCTTTGTGGAAATCGGGCCGGGGAAAAGCCTTTCGGGGTTTATGCGCAAGATTAACAGGGAAGTATCGGTATTTAACATTGACAATCTGGAGGATTTTGAAAAATATGCTGACAGGTAAGGTTGCCCTTGTGACAGGGGCCGGACGGGGAATCGGCGCGGAAATTGCCAGAGCCCTTGCAAAAGAGGGCGCGGCAGTCATTGTAAATTACTGCGGCTCAAAAGAAAAAGCAGAGGCGCTGGCGGAAGAAATAAACGCCGGCGGGGGAAGCGGGGAAGCTTACAGGTGCGACGTCTCCGATTTTGCCGCCTGCGGGGAAATGATACAGGAATTGATTCAAAAATACGGGCGGATTGATATTCTGGTAAACAACGCGGGCATTACCCGGGACGGACTTCTGGCAAAAATGTCGGAGGAGGATTTTGACAGGGTGATAGACACGAATCTGAAAGGCGCGTTTAACACGATTCGCCATATGACCCGCTGGTTTTTAAAACAGAGAAGCGGTAAGATTATCAATTTATCCTCGGTTTCCGGCATTATGGGGAATCCGGGGCAGGCAAATTATTCCGCCAGCAAGGCGGGCGTAATCGGCCTTACAAAGAGCGCGGCCAGAGAGCTGGCGTCCCGTGGGATTTGCGTCAACGCAATCGCGCCCGGATTTATCGACACGGATATGACGGCGTCTCTGCCCGGGGCGGCAAGGGAAAAGCTGCAGGAAAATATTCCGATGAAAAGAATCGGCGAGCCAAAGGATATTGCCAATATGGCGGTTTTTCTGGCCTCCGGCAAATCGGATTATATCACCGGGCAGGTTTTTGCGGTGGACGGCGGGATGACAATCTAGCGCGGTTAAAGAGCGGCATAATGTTGGGATGAAAGAAGAGTTTGGCGGCATGTGAAAAGGCAGGCTGCGGGAAAGGCATGGTCTTATATGAGCAGGAGAGTGGTTGTAACGGGAATGGGTGCGATTACGCCGGTTGGGCTTGGCACAGCGGAATTTTGGAACGCCGTAAAGGAAGGAAAACACGGGTTTGCACCGATTACAAAGTTTGATGTATCTGAATATAAATGTAAAATTGCCGCGGAGGTAAAGGGCTTTGACGCCAAGGAATATATGGATTTTAAGGCAGCAAAGCGTATGGAGGTTTTTTCCCAGTATGCGGTGGCGGCAGCGGCGGAGGCTCTTGCGGATTCCGGCCTTTCCATGGAAAAGGAAGACCCCTATCTCGTGGGCTGCGCCATCGGCTCCGGCATTGGAAGCTTACAGGCAATGGAGCGGGAGCATACAAAGCTTCTTGAAAAGGGGCCGAACCGGATTAATCCGCTGATGGTTCCCCTTATGATTAGCAATATGGCGGCGGGAAACGTATCCATTCAGTTCGGGCTGAAAGGAAAAAGCATTAACTCCGTGACGGCCTGCGCCACAGGAACCAACACCATCGGGGAAGCATACCGCGCCATCCAGTACGGGGAAGCGGAGGTCATGGTAGCCGGAGGAACGGAAGGCTGTATCACACCGGTTGGAATTGCCGGATTTACAGCTCTTACCGCGCTTTCTACCGTGGATAACCCGGACGAGTGTTCCCTTCCTTTTGACAAAAGAAGAAGCGGGTTTGTGATGGGCGAAGGCGCGGCGGTTGTGGTTCTGGAAGAGCTGTCCCACGCTCTTGCGCGGGGGGCTAAAATCTACGGGGAAATCGCAGGCTACGGCTGCGCCTCCGACGCGTATCACATTACCTCTCCCGAGGAATCAGGAGCAGGGGCGGCAAGGGCTATGGAAAACGCTATAAAGGACGCCGGGCTTAAGCCGGAGAATATTCTTTATATCAATGCCCACGGCACCGGCACCCACCACAACGATTTGTTTGAGACAAGGGCCATTAAGCTTGCTTTCGGTTCTCATGCAAAGAACCTTAAAATCAATTCCACAAAATCCATGGTGGGGCACCTGCTGGGCGCGGCGGGAGCCATTGAGTTTGTAACCTGCGTAAAAGAACTGGAGGAAGGCTTTTTGCATCAGACGGTGGGCTATACCACGCCGGACGAGGAGCTTGACCTTGATTACCTGAAAGAGCCGGTAAAGGGAGACTTCCGGTATGCGCTGAGCAATTCTCTGGGATTCGGCGGACATAACGCAAGCCTGGTTCTTGCGAAGTATACCGGGGAACAGGGCGGAAAATAAGCGCATCAACGGAAATATAAGGAAGAAACGGGGCGTAAAGCAATGTCATATATGGATATAAAACAGATTATGGAAATCATACCTCACAGGCAGCCTTTTCTTTTGATTGACGCCATTGAGGAGTTGGAGCCGGGCGTAAGGGCCGTCGCCAAAAAGTGCGTCAGCTATAACGAGCCTTATTTCGCCGGCCATTTTCCCGGCGAGCCGGTGATGCCGGGTGTGCTGATTATCGAGGCCATGGCGCAGGCGGGAGCGGCGGCGATTTTAAGCAGGCCGGAAAACAAGGGAAGAACGGCTTATTTTGCCGGAATCAATCAGGCAAAATTCAAACGCAAAGTAGTTCCCGGCGACGTCCTTATCTTAGAGCTTGAAATTATCAAAGAAAAAGGACCGATAGGAATCGGCAAGGGCACGGCGAAGGTGGACGGAAAACCGGTAGCGTTCGCAGAGCTGACATTTGCAGTCGGAAGCGGGGAATAAGTTATGGCGCCTATATTTGTAAAGAAGAAATTTATTACCTCAGACAGCGAAAACGAAAGAGGCGCAAGGAAACGCTTTAACGGCCGGTTTTACATAAATCTCCGGGAAATGCGGCAAAGCCGGGAAGCGTCGGAGGATTTAAGCGGGCGGAGCGAAAAAGAAGATTCCCCGGAGCTATCCGGCGCGCCGGAGACGATGGAATGTCCTTTCTGTAAAAAAAGGCAGATAAAATCCGAAGTAGTGGAAAATAAATATGTCTGCGGGGATTGCGGCGGTTATTTCCGGGTGCGTACCGGCAACCGGATTAAGATGGTGGCGGATAAATGGAGCTTTACGCCATGGTTCCAGAATACGGAGGCGGAAAATCCGCTGGACTTTCCGGGCTACATGGAGAAGCTGAAAGCCGTCAGGGAAAAGACCGGACTGTCCGAAGGCGTAACCATAGGCAGAGCCAGAATCTACGGAGAAGCGGCGGTGCTCGGCGTCTGTGACGCCAGATTCCTTATGGGCAGCATGGGCCATGTGGTGGGAGAGCGGATTGCGGCCGCGGTGGAAAAAGCCACGCAGATGCGACTTCCGGTTATCCTGTTTTGCTGTTCCGGCGGCGCGAGAATGCAGGAGGGGATGATTTCCCTGATGCAGATGGCCAAAACCGCAGCTGCGTTAAAGAAGCATTCCGAAGCGGGGCTTTTGTATGTGCCGGTTCTGACCGACCCCACCACGGGGGGAGTGACGGCAAGCTTTGCCATGTTAGGCGACATCATTCTGGCGGAGCCGGGGGCGCTGATTGGCTTTGCGGGGCCAAGGGTGATTGAGCAGACCATCGGGCAAAAACTGCCGGAGGGCTTCCAGAGAGCGGAGTTCCAGCTTTCTCACGGCTTTGTGGACGCTATCGTGGAGAGAGCGGATTTAAAGAGAACCTTATATAAAATACTGAGAATGCACCGAAATAAAGGCGGATATGCGGGCTTTCTTCCGGGGACGGATTTTAGTTTCCAGCCCAGCGAGCTGATGCGGGAGAGGGAAGTGAAGGGAAAAACTCTGATCGCATGGGAAAAGGTGAAAGCCGCAAGGAGCGCCCAGCGGCCCTCCTGCATGGATTATATCCAAAAAATATTCGACGATTTTTTAGAGCTCCACGGAGACAGATGCCATGGGGACGATTCGGCGGTGGTGGGCGGTGTGGCAAGTTTAAGCGGCCAGCCCGTCACGGTAATCGGGATTCATAAAGGGAGCGATATGAAGGACTGCGTCCGGCGCAATTACGGAATGCCCTCTCCCGAGGGATACCGGAAAGCCCTCCGCCTGATGAAGCAGGCGGAAAAATTCGGCCGGCCGATTATTACCTTTGTCAATACCTCCGGCGCGTTCTGCGGACTGGAAGCGGAAGAAGAAGGACAGGGAGAGGCCATTGCCCGGAACCTGTTTGAGATGTCGGCGCTTAAGGTGCCGGTGCTGTGTCTGATGATTGGCGAGGGAGGAAGCGGCGGCGCGCTGGCGCTGGCCGTGGGAAACCAGGTTTGGATGATGGAAAACGCCACCTATTCGGTTCTTTCCCCGGAAGGCTTTGCCTCAATTCTGTGGAAGGACGGAAAGCGTGCCAGGGAGGCCGCCGGGATTATGAAAATCACAGCGCAGGATTTGCTGGGACTTAAGGTGGTGGAAAAGGTGATTCCCGAATACGGGCAGGCGGATGGCAAATCGCTGCATGATATTTCTATGTTTATGAAGTACCACATGCGGGAATTTCTGAAAAGCTGCGAGGGTATGAGCGGGGAAGAGCTGGCCCGGCAGCGTTATGAAAGATTCCGCCGCTTTTAAGGCGGGAGTTTCGGATAAAGGCAGTGCAAAAAGGTGAAAGCGCAGAAGGCGGCGCGGAAATGAGGAGAGGAATGAGAGCCAGAATATGCGGTACCGGAAGTGCGCTTCCGAGACGGGAAGTGACCAATGACGAATTAAGTAAAATTATGGATACCTCCGACGAATGGATAAGGAGCCGGACGGGAATCTGTTCCAGGCACCTTGCCGTGGAGGAGAGCCTTACCGCTCTTGCGGCCAGGGCGGCAAGGCAGGCTCTTTCAGAAGCCGGGATGGAGGCTGCGGAGCTGGATATGATTCTGGCGGCCACCCTTTCGGCGGATAAACTGCTGCCATCCCTTGCCTGCGAACTGCAGCGGGAACTTTCGGCGGAAAGGGCGGTGGCTTTCGATATCAACGCTGCCTGCTCGGGTTTTATTTTTGCGCTGCAGACGGCGGACGCTTATATAAAAAGCGGGCAGTACGGGAAAATCCTTGTGGTGGGCGGAGAAATCCTGTCAAAACTCATGGACTGGAACGACCGTTCCACCTGCGTGCTTTTCGGCGACGGAGCCGGTGCTACGGTGGTGAGAGCCGACAGCGAGTTCGGGATTCTGGGCAGTGTGCAGGGCTCCGACGGGGCGAGGGGAGAGGTTCTTATGTGCGAGGACAGAAAGAACAACAACCCTTACGTGAGCAATACAAAGGATTTGTCCTATGTGTCCATGGACGGGCAGGAGGTTTATAAATTTGCCGTGCGGACAGTGCCGGAAGCCATTTTAAAGGCCACGGAGCGGGCGGGAATTTCAGTGGACGAGGTTGACCTTTTCATTCTTCATCAGGCGAATATCCGCATTCTACAGTCTGTTTCGAAACGCCTCAAAATCCCCATGGAAAAGATTCCCATGAATTTGCAGACGTGCGGAAATATTTCCGCGGGAAGCATTCCGATTTTGTTGGATTTCGTCAATCGCCGTGGTATGATACAAAGAGGAAATAAAATCGTGCTTGCAGGATTTGGAGCGGGTCTGACCTGGGGAGCGTCGGCGCTTACCTGGTAAAGAAAAACGCCGGCTTTGGCGTATCGCCATTTCGGCGCATTGGCGGCAGGAAGCCGGAGGCGGCGCTTCGTAAGTATCCGGGGCAGGTTTGTCCGTATAAGGCAGGAATGGAGCAGAAAATGGAAAAAAAGGATATTACGGAGCAGACGCTGAATCAGCTTCTGGTTAAGCATTTCAAAAATATTATGGAGATTGAGGAAAAGTATCTGATTTCACCGGAATTTAAGGATATCAGCGTAAATGACATGCATGTCATTGAAGCAATCGGAGTGGAAGAACCCAAGATGATGTCCACCGTGGCAAAGCTGATGGCCGTTACCACGGGAACGCTGACAAAATCTGTCGACGGCCTTTTCGATAAAGGATATGTGACAAGGGAGCGGGGGGAAAAGGATAAGCGCGTGGTTTTTGTATCCCTCACGGAAAAGGGAAAAAAGGCATACTATCACCACCAGACCTTTCACAGAGATATGATTGCCCGGATTAAGGACGGGGTAAGCGAGCAGGAAATCGAGGTTGTGATTCGGGTGCTTGCCAGAATGAACGACTATTTTGAAAAAATATATGAGATGTAAAACGACGGCGCTTTCGGAAATGTAAATGGTGAAAGCGCCGTTTGGTCAGAGAGATTTTGGAGCTCAAACGGCGCACGCCTTAAGAATCTTATCTGCCGGGCTTTCTTTTTTCAGAAGAAGCCCCGCCCCTAACTGGGCCGTCCTTGCGGCCCCGCCCTTTTGTTCGGAGGTGAGGGGATGCATAATAAGGGGAACCTGATAATACAGACTTTCGCTTACGCTGTTCATTCCGCAGTGAGATAAAAACGCGTCCGCCGCAGAGAGCACGGCAATCTGGTCTACACTTTCAAAGACGGAGATGTTTTCCCCCATAGACATTTCCCCGGAAATCATGGAAATATATTTGTCCATCATGGATTTTTACGGTCCAGGCGTTTTTCCTTTTGGTGTGTTCATAGAAAGGGCTCCTGTGAGAAAAGTATGAATAGTTATACTTATTATACCGGATAAAGATGAAATGTCAGGATAAGCCCAACGTTTTGGAAATATGCTTCGGGCAAGCGCTTTTGTGCAGTGCTTTGTACAGTAAATTTATCCCTGGCTATACCGCCGGCGATTTGTTATAATCAAGAAAAATCAGAAAGTTGTCCGGGCGGCTTTACTCATTCGATGAAAACGCCGTCAAAAGGGCACGGAGAGGAGAGAGCGGTATGCTTTGCATTGCAGCAGCTCCATGCAGGGTCTTTTAGGATAGGACGGCATGGAGCAGGATAACTATCCTGAGACTTTGCGGATTATCAGGTGAAACAAAAACATCATTAGGATAATGTTAAGGAGCAAAGTCTATGAAAAATTTAAAAACAGAAATTTATGAAATGAGAAACTTTTTACTGCTGTGGATTACCCAGGCGTTTTCCGGCCTTGGGAGCGGAATGACAA
The DNA here is from genome assembly GCA_009917455.1 of bacterium 1xD8-48. Lineage (GTDB taxonomy): Bacteria > Bacillota > Clostridia > Lachnospirales > Lachnospiraceae > Suilimivivens. The sequence continues at coordinate 159,949 of QZDS01000002.1, forward strand.
GCTATGCGTTGGTAATCTGGTCGTATACCCAAAAGGGTTCCGCGCTGGCCACGTCCATGCTTATGATATGTTCGTACGCACCCTATGTGCTGCTCAGTATTTTCGCGGGAGCGCTCAGCGACAAGTGGAATAAAAAGGCGACGATGCTGGTCTGCGATACGGTGGCGGCGCTGACGACCGTTGTCATGCTGGCGCTGTTACATTTTGACGCGCTGGAAATATGGCATTTGTACGTAATCAACGCGGTTAACGGACTGATGAACACGGTGCAGCAGCCGGCTTCAGAGGTAGCGGTGACAAGGATTCTGCCTGAAAAGTATTACCAGAAGGTAGGCGGACTTAAGTATTTTTCCAATTCGCTGAACACCATTTTAAAGCCGATTATTGCAACGGCGATTCTGGGAATTGCCGGAATGGGAGCCATTGTGGCTTTCGATTTGCTTTCCTTTGGCGTTGCTTTTGCGGTGCTTGCCTTTGCGGTAAAAATTCCCGGGAGCAGTGAGGATTCTCAAAAACAGGATAAATTATTGACGTCGGTAAAAGAAGGAATCGGATACCTGACAAAAGAAAGAGGCATTTTTGATTTGATTTTATTTCTGGCCTCAATCAATCTGGTGGCGTCCATTTATGAAGCGGCCTTTCCGGCCATGCTTCTTTCCCGGGACGGCGGAAGCGAGCAGGCCCTTGGGCTGGTCAACGCGGTAATCGGAGTTACCACGCTTCTGGGCAGTATACTGGCGTCTTTCGCAAAAACACCAAAAAGCAGGGTGCGGGTAATTTGCAACTGCCTGCTGTTTTCCATGAGCTTTGAGAATTTTATTCTTGCTTTTGGCAGGACGCCTTTTATCTGGTGTATCGGAGGGTTCCTTGGCTGGATTGCAATCCCGCTGATGAGCACGAACCTTGAGGCGATTATGCGGCTGCATATTCCGGTCAGGATGCAGGGACGGGTCTATTCCGTGAGAAACTCCCTGCAGTTTTTCACAATCCCTATCGGCTATTTTCTGGGAGGATTTCTGGTCGATAAGGTTTTTGAGCCGGTGATGGCGCTTCAGAAAGACGGGAGTATACTCGTTCGTCTGTTCGGAAGCGGAAAGGGCTCGGGTGCGGCGCTGCTTTTCTTTGTGATTGCCTTTGCGGGGATTTTGGTGTGCCTGCATTTCAGGCGGGACAAACATATATGGGAGCTGGAGCGATAATTGTAATAAAAGTAAGCGGTCAGAGGCGGGGGAGCCTGTCTCTGAATGGCTTGAATTTATTAAGAGGAATCGCTCTGAAGGAGGACTTCGGCACGATTATGACGTTGTTATTGGCTCTGTAGCAGATGATAATACAATGGAAACTATTCAGCTATATATTGCAAATATTCTGACAGCTAATGAAGCAATTGAAAGGCTTAGATTTAATAAAGTGAATAACCAAATATCATTTCATACAGAAAAGGCACTTGAAAGTTTAAAAATGGTAAGGAGGGCGATATATGAATGAGGCTATTTATACTTTTCAGGGAAAAGATATTACAATGAATGTCTGCATACAAATCAGGGCTGTGGTCAATATCCTGCAGGAGAAATTGAGTATTTCCTTTGAGGAAGCGATGATGTTGTTTTACCACTCAAAGACTTATAAAACCCTGCAGCAAACGGAAAACGCTCTTTGGGCGGAAGCGGCAGAATATATTGCCGACAGATATTTTGAAGAATACCCGAATGGAAAGGGGTAATCTTACTATAGGCAAAACATTTGCAGGAGGCTTTTATTAAGGCGAGGAACAGATATTTGAAATAGAGAGGCGTATAAGGAGGATAAAAATGTACCCTGTAAGAGAAGAGGCGGAACGGCTATTAAAGGAAGCGGAGGTCTGCAATCCGGGGCCATGGGGCAGCCACAGCCGGGTGGCGGCAATGTGCGCAGAGAAAATTGCCGCGGCCTGTCCTGATATGGATGAGGAAAAAGCATATGTGTTGGGACTTTTACATGACATTGGACGTAAATTTGGTGTAAAGCATTTAGGGCATGTTTATGACGGATATAAGTATATGCTGGATTTGGGTTATGACGAGGCGGCAAGGATTTGCCTTACTCATTCTTTCAGCGTACCCGATATCAATGTCTATATCGGCAATTGGGATATTGCGGCAGAGCAGCAGGAGGAAATACGTACCTCGCTGGCGGCCTGTGTCTATGACGACTATGATAAGCTGATTCAGCTCTGCGATGCTCTGGCCGGAGCGGAGGGAGTCGTTTCCATGGAAGAGAGAATGACGGATATTAAAAGAAGATACGGAAGCTACCCGCAGGAAAAATGGGACGCCAATATGGCTCTGAGGAGTTATTTTGAGGAGAAAGCGGGGGAGGATATTTATCTTCTTGTTAAAGACGTTGCGTGAGGAAATAATGCCGGGATAGGTTAGGAGATAGTTTATGATTCTTTATCATGCAGGCAAAGAAAAAGTCGAGTTTCCGGAAGTGCGGAAAATGAAGTATACGAAGGATTTTTCATGGGGATTTTATTGTACCAACAATTATGAGCAGGCAGTGCGTTGGGCTGGCCGGGGAGAAGGCGAGCCGATTATTAATTATTATGATTATGAACCTGATGAAAAATTATCTGTTTTAAAATTTGATTCAATGACTGATGAATGGCTGGACTTCATTGCATGGTGCAGAAGCGGAAAAACCCATCAGTATGATATTGTAGAAGGCCCCATGGCAAATGATACGGTATGGAATTATGTGAACGATTTCCTTACAGGGCGAATAAACAGAAAGCAGTTTTGGGTGCTTGCGGAGTTTCGATATCCGACACATCAAATCAGTTTCCATACATTGTCAGCGTTAAATTGCCTGACGTTTAACAGGAGCGAGGTTATCAATGACAGAAAAAGAAAAAAATGATTACTTTTATGTATGCTCACTGATTGAATACATTGCCCGCGAGACAAAGAACCGGCGGGGAATTGTTGTGAGGGCTTTAGGTGAACAGGGAATCAAAAAGCAGCTTCAGGACGCGGAGGTCAATCATTGCCTTTCTTTTGAGCAGGTAAGCGATGAAGTGATAGCCCATTATCGTATTCCGCAGGGGGACTTTGACACGATTACAGACTGCGAGTATACAATTCCCGGCTTCATGGACATTGGCAAGCTGTATTGCATTATGATAGAAGATTGTGCGCAGCCGGGGCAGGAGGTCAGCGAGCTGATGAAAATATTCACTTCCTTTATCAGTGATAAAATTTCCAATTTCAGGTCGGATGTCTATTACCAGAATCCCAGCTATCTGGAATGTTCATATAAAGAAGGGTATTTGCTGGATTAGGGGGTAGGCAAGTTAATTCAGCAATATCTGGTGAGCATACATAATTGAATATAATATTTTGTAACAGTCGCACCTTTCCGGAAAAATTCCGGAGGGTGCTTTTTTCGTGATTTTTTAACGGACGACGTTTTGTATATACAGAAAGCATGGAACAGCAGGTCCGGAAAAATGATACATTATCTGATAAAAAGAGAAGTCCGCCGCGATTTTCCCTGAAAATGATACCTTTTATCAATCAGAGTGACTGGTGGCTGTAATACCGGATTGCCGGGATGCCAGAAGCAGCAGGAGCCGAAAGCGGACGAAGCGCAGGGACAGGCTCAGGAAGGGGCACAGCAGGCAGCAGGCGAGGGTTCTCAGGAGCAGGTAACGCTGCGCAATTGAGGGAAAAGATGAGGGAGCCTCAGGTTGAATTTGAATCGGAGCACATAGGGCTTCAAAAAGAGGATGGGCATGGGGCTTATGGCGGATTTGGCAATGGAGGGCGTCTTAGGCGGAACGGTAAGCCTCTACGATATTGACAGGGAAGCGACAGAGCACAATGCCGTTATCGGAAACCGCCTGTCGGCCAGAGAAGAAGCGGTGGGAAAATGGAATTACATTGTGGCTGATTCTTTGAAAGAGGCTTTGGGGTGCAGTAATTTTGTAGTGATTTCCGTTTTGCCGGGAACCTTTGAAGAGATGGAATCCGATGTGCATGAGCCGGAAAAATACGGGATATATCAGTCTGTAGGAGATACGGTGGGGTCGGGCGAAATCATACGCGCCCTGCGGACAATCCCTATTTTCAGAGAGATTGCCGAAGCCATAAAAGAGACGGCGCCGGATGCTGCCATGAGGTATTCGGAACGCAGAAGCTTCTGGCGCTGGCACTGAAGGAGGTCTGCCAAACAGAGGGCGTGGAGCGTTATGCGGCGGACGGCTTTATGGAGGAAAAGGCGGATAAAAACTGGATGAACAATCATTTTGCTTCGGCTGAAATGGTGAAAATGGATTTGCAGGAGCGTCTTAATAAAAGTAGGAGGCTGGCAGCGGAAGAAGAAGAGGTGGCTCTGGAAAAAACAGGGGAGGAAGGCGTGCTATTGATGAAGGCATTGCTGGGCCTTGGAGATTTGGTGACGAATGTAAATATTCCGAATCAGGGACAGATAGGGAATCTTCCTGTGGGCGCGGCGGTGGAAACCAACGCCTGGTTTGGAAGAAATCAGGTTTGTCCGGTATTCGCAGGAAATCTTCCGGATGATATCCTGCATCTGGTGACGCGGCACGTAGCCAACTAGGAGGGCGTTGTAAAGGCATGTCTCAAAAAAGACAGAAATATGCTTTTCAATATTTTTATGAACGACCCGCTTGTAAAGATTGGCCCTAAGGAGGGAAAAGAGCTGTTTGATACCATGGTAAAAAATAGGGAGAAGTATTGCGACTTGTAGGCGTTTACCGACAGGTCAGGCAGGGCGGAGCGTATTTTCCGGAATAAAAGTGTGATTTGCTATAAGAGGGAAGCAAAGAAAGGGAAAGCTATTCGCCTTTTTCTGCTTCCCGTATAAAAGCGTGGACGCCATGGCGAATATTAAAATAGACGTGGCTCCTTGTTTATGGTATACTTAATTTGACATGGCAATATGTTTCTATAATCGGGAGGAGATTAAATGCCGAATACTAATTTAGAGATTATGCAAAGAACTATGGAAGATTTCAAAAAAATTCAGGAGTATATGTTACTGGCTAAAGAAGAAAATTCAACTAAAACATATGAGAAACTGAAAGATGAATATTTATACCTTAAAAGTTTTCTAAATGTTGCAGGCGTAGATCTCACTAATCTTGACAAGATTAAAGAATAACTAAATAATAAGAAATAATCAGGGCGAAAGTCTATTATATAGCTTACGTCCTCTTTTTTATATCAGGAGGTGAGAAGGCGGTTGCCTGTTATCAGAATCCCGGCTATCTGGAATGTTCGTATAAGGGAGGGGATTTGCTGGATTAGGGGATGCCGGAACTATAGGAGAAAGGTTGCTCTGTACAGGGGATAATCTTTCTCTGTTTTCTTGTGTTTCTTTATTTCAGCCTTTTCATATAATGTTAGGTAATTTAAAGCAGTCGTCTATGATGGAAGAAATGGAAAAGGAAAGGGACGAGATTGTTTTTCTGGAGCATTTTTATGAAGGAATCTCTACCAACCTGAGAACATTAAACGACAGGAAGGAAAATGACTTTATTGTTAAGAATTTACTTTTGGGGAACCAGGGAAAAGAAATTAAGCAGTTGATGCAGCAAAAAGAAATTCTTGCAGAGGATGCTGTTTATTATATCCGGGATTTCGAATATCCTGCCTGAACCGGAAAGGATTCTGGAGGCGGTAGATTATATCCGTAATAACTATGACGACTGCAATTTGAATGTAAATCAGCTGGCGGACCGCCTGAATATCAGTACGGCATATTTTGGACAGTTGTTTGCAGAGTTTACAGGGCTTCGGACATTGGATTACATTTTGCGCATACGCATGGAAAAGGCCAGAGATATTCTGCTTTCCGAGCCGGGAACGGATATTTCCCAGGTGGCGTCTGCGGTGGGATATGGAAGCAGCACTTACTTTACGACTGCCTTTAAAAAGTTTTACGGGGTCACGCCGTCCCGTTTCAGGGATTATCATGCGGCGGCGAAAAGGGGAATGGAGAATGCTGAGAATAACGGAATGTAGGGCGAATCACCTTGTAAATCCGGTTGGTTATAAAATGGATAATCCGATTTTTTCTGGATAATGGAGGGAGAAACCGCAAAAAAGTCAAGGGTTGTGGTAAGCACGGAACAGGGGATTTCACATGATACAGTGGTGGCTCTTTACGTCCTCCCGTTTCTGGTTCTTGCCGTATTTCAGATTGGGGCGCATACACGCTATGGCGAAATCTTCCCCGCTGCAATTCAGAGAGGAAATGAGATAGCCTGTCCTCGGAACTATCTGCCCGTTTTTATCCAGTGTAGGCCTGATGGTAAATTCGTCATGCTCAAAGGTCAGGTACTGTTCAGCCGCCCCGTACTCGGCTGTAAGCTTCCCAACGGCAGAAAGCAATTCATCATTTACCGGGAAAACGGTAATAACCGGGCACATCTTTGATTCGGTAAGGGCTTGCCGGATAAACTCGGCCGGGCTCATTTTACAGAGGGTGACACGCCCGGAAAACTCTGCATATTTTTCCTCGGTCAGGCCTGTATTGATTGCCCGGTGGCGGTGGGCGTGTTGCATTTTTTCATGGCTGTGAACCTCCTTTATCTTGCTGCGTCTGATGCACCGTAAGCGAAACTTACAACTGTAGCATTGCTGTATTTCTCAAAAATATTATAATATTCTTCTTCTGAAATAGTCCTGGTTTCATTCTCTTTTTTCACGGTATAAGTAGCATTTCCATTTTCATCAAATTGCTCATTAATTGATTCTGCCAGCATAAGGGTACCGGATTTCTCAACCTCAAAACGTTGCATAGCATGACCGGAAGCCGTATAGATGCCTGTTTCATCATAGGAAATAGGATATGCTGTTCCCATACTCTCTATCGTCCCTATATTTTTAACTTCTTTGCCTGCCAGATAATACACATCACATAGAAGAGCTGCCTGTTTTCCTGTGCCGTCATCATATACTTGTGAAGTGACAAGTAAGACTGGTTGAGGGGCATTCGTATCAATCATTGCAAAAAGTTCATTATCACCCAATCCGCCAATGGCTTCTTCATAAACAGAAGCATTGTCTTTGCTTTCTTTCCCGCATGCACATAACGAAAAGATGAGCACATATAAAATGAAACATGAAACAACCTTTTTTACCTTATACATATTTTTCAGTCTCCTTTTTTTCTGTTTTCAATGACATAACTTATGAACAATACCAGTCCAATCGCACCTGTAATCATAGATGGTATCATCAACCGCATATAATCGACAGGGGCGTTAGCATATTGCCCTGTTGCGATATATCGGTATAGCATATACTGAGTACTGATTGTTGTGTTTTGCAACGCAATTACATATGCGAAATTTAATACGCTGACCATAACAAAAATCAGCCCGCCAATGAGTAGCAGCGTCAATTTTCTGTTATAAAGATTTATTTTCATCAAATCTTCTAAAGTTATCTGCTCGTCATTTCTGTTTGTCACACTTGTTTCCGCCTCCTTGAGTAAATCATCTAATGACACATAAAAAATCCTGCTTATTTTAACGATACTTTCTAAATCGGGAGATGTGCTGTCTGACTCCCATTTGGAAATTGTCTGTCTGGACACGTCAATTTTCTCAGCTAATTGTTCCTGTGTCATTCCTGAAAGTTTTCTTAATTGGTTGAGTTTATTTCCAATTTTCATTTTCGCTGTCCTCCTTAATCGTGATTCTAAATGATTTTAGTTATTTTTTCTATCAACATATCTTTACATTTGCGCTCAATATGGCGACATTAGGGAAAAAACGCAATTTTCTCTGTTTCAGCTTTAACCCATTCCGGAGATTTTCAAATTATAACATTTATTTTATAGTTTTTCTATTTCGACATGGAAATGCGGGAATACAACTACACGCTCGGAAAAATCAGCGGCAACTTAAACCAGATCGCCAGGCGAATGAACGCAACAGCCGGCTTTTATTCCACTTATTTTTAGGAAAACCCACTTTACTAACAATTCACTTCCTTAAATTACAGTGGCAATATGAATCCGGGAATGCTATAATCTGAAAACATAAACCATTGAAAAGCAAAAGCACATCAGCAAAAGCGCAGGCATAAAACCTGAAAACCGGTACAGAAAGGACATACCATGGACTATCAGCTATCATTAAAAAAACTGTCGGCAAAAAACATCTATCCCTTAGGAGCAGACTTCAAAGGAACCGGAAACAGCGGTGAGACAATTTCCTTCACCAACTATTATATGGAAAGAAACGGCCGCCCCTTCTTTGGCGTGAGCGGGGAATTTCACTTCAGCAGGATGAACGCGGAGCGTTGGGAGGACGAGCTGATTAAAATGAAAATGTGCAAAATCAACATGGTGACGACCTATGTGTTCTGGATTCACCATGAGGAGGAAGAGGGCGTCTTTGATTTTTCCGGCAGTAAGGATATCCGCAGATTTGTTAAGCTTTGCAAAAAACACGGCCTGTATGTGATTCTGCGGGTGGGCCCTTTTGACCACGGCGAGGTGCGCAACGGTGGGCTGCCTGACTGGCTCTACGGCAAGCCCTTTGAGGTGCGGAAAATCAGCGGGGAATTTCTGGCTTATACGGAGCGGCTTTATTCAAAGATAGCGAAAGAGGTGGCCGGATTGTTCTTTCAGGACGGTGGGCCGATTATCGGGGTACAGATTGATAACGAATATATGCATTCCTCCGCGCCCTGGGAGATTACCACGGGAATCTCCGACGAGTGGGTGTTTAAAGGGGACGAAGGAGAGGAATATATGCTGCGGTTAAAAGCATTGGCGGCAAAGTGCGGCCTGACTCCCGTATTTTATACCTGTACGGGCTGGGGAGGCACGCCCACGCCGAAGTCCATGATGCCTCTGTGGGGCGGCTATGCTTTCCGGCCCTGGATTTTTTATTCCCACAAGGGAGAGCATCCGGCCACCGGGGAATACGTGTATCAGGATTTTCACAATAACGAGGCGGTATGCACCAATGATTTTAAACCGGCGTATAAGCCGGAGGAAAAGCCCTACGCCTGCTGCGAGATGGGGGGCGGTATGGGATGCAGTTACTATTACCGGTTCCGGTTCCCGTATAAAAGCGTGGACGCCATGGCGAATATTAAAATTGCTTCGGGCTGCAATTTTCTGGGCTATTACATGTTTCAGGGCGGAAGCAATCCGGTGGGAAAAAGCGGTATTTTTATGAACGAGGGACAGGTGCCGAAAATATCCTATGATTATCAGGCGGCTCTTGGAGAGTTCGGGCAGATAAGGGAATCCTACAGGAGGCTGAAATGCATTCACTATTTTACGGAAGCTTTCGGGGAGCGGCTGTGCGGCCTGAAAACGGTGCTGCCGGAGGGCGCGTCGCATATTCTGCCCACGGATAAAGAAACCTTGCGCTATGCGGTGCGCACGGACGGAAAAAGAGGTTTCCTTTTTGTCAACAATTATCAGGACCACGGGCCATTGCCGGACAGGCATGGAGAGCAGATTACGCTGTCGCTTCCGGGGGAGGAGCTTGTCTTTTCCATTGACATTGCGTGCGACGAGAATGCCATTCTGCCCTTTCATTTTGATATGGACGGGATTGATTTGGTAAAAGCCATGGCCCAGCCTGTCACGGTGATTTCTCCCGGCGGGGAAAAAACATATGTATTTTTAAAGCCGGAGGGAATGAAAGCGGAGTTTGTGTTTGAGGAAGACGCCATCGTAAGCGGACGCGTTGTGGACGATGGTAAGGTGGACGAAAACGTAAGCGGGGCGTGCGGCAATGAAGACAGAACTGCCGGAACCAGGAATGAAACGCGTGATAAAAGCGGAAAGCCAAACAGATATATCTGCGCGGAAAATCAGGAGGCAGAACGGTTTTTTGTGGAAAAAGGAAATACAAAAGCCGCCGTTTTCGTACTGAGCCGCAAAATGGCGGAAAAAATGTTCTGCGTCAGAGGAGGCAGGCTTTTGTTTACGGACGCTGCGGTTCTGGAGGACGAGGGAGGGATTCGTTTAGAGATGACAGAGGATTCATGCCGGGCGGCGGTTTATCCGGCAGAAAATCTGTCAGAAATTCCGGCGGATATATCAGGAACAAGAAAGAAGCGTTTTGCAGGCGAAGCGGAAGCCGCCGGTTCCATTTTGCACCGTTATACATTGAAAGCCGGTAAAAAGCAGATTGACGTAAAGGTGAATCAGGTAAGCGGAAGCAGATACACAATTACTTTCCCGGAGAATTTTATGGACGGTCTTAAAGACGCGATTCTGCAGCTTGACTACCGGGGGGATATCGGCCACGCGTTTATCGACGGGAAGATGATACACGACAATTTCTGCAACGGCGCGCCCTGGGAAATCGGATTAAGGGAATTTGCCGGAGAACTTGCGGATAAGCCTCTGACAATTTACATTACCCCGCTTAAGAAAGGTGCGAAGGTCAATGCGGAAACGGCGATGGCCGCCCGGACAGAAGAAGCGGAGGAATCCATCGGGGAACTGATGGGGGTGAGGGTTCTGCCGGTTTATGAAGTCAGATTTACAGAAGATATCATTATGCTTTAAGGGAAATCTTTTTCAAACCTCCACCCCCCGGAAATGGATACTGTCATTGTGCTTATATTCTTTCGGCGACATTCCAACCACCTTCTTAAAAATCCGCGAAAAATAATACTGGTCGGAATATCCGAGCTGCTGCGCCACCTCGTAAACATAGGAGTCCGTAACCCGGAGAAGCCGGCAGGCTTTTTTCATTTTCAGATTGATAAAAAAATCCATAGGGGCATGCTGCGTGTACTTCTGGAAAATGGCGTTTAAATAGCTTTTGGATAAATCAAATTCCACCACAATATCCTCCAGACTCAAATTATCTTCCAGATGCTTTGACATATAGCGAATAACATTGGTCACGTGCTTGTTCTGTTCCAGAGTGGTATTCACCTTTTCCCTGTGGTAGGTTTCCGCCAGAATCAGGGAAAGCACCTGAGAAATGTAGATAAAATTGCCAAGGGTATAGTTGCCGTCTAAAACCCGGAAAAGCAAATCAAACAGAAAGTGCATACGGTTTTTGGCGTTTTCCGAGTTAAACACAATGGTTTTGCAGTCGTTTAAGGGAAAATATCTGGTATCCTCCCCTTTCAGATGCACCCATAAAATACTCCATGGATTATCCGGGCAGGCGTAATAAAGATGTTTTTTAAAACGCGGGATACAGAACGCCTGATTTTCGCTGAGGGCATATTCCTTTCCTTCCACAACAATGATTCCGCTTCCCTCCGTGCAGTACATGAAGATATACTCTTCAATGCCCTCCTTTCGCTCCCGGTAGTGGTGTTCGGCACGGGGGAAAAATCCTACGTCTGTCAAATAAAGTCTTCTTACCTGCGGGTGTTCCACGTAATCCTGAAAAGATTCCGTAGGGAGGACTATCATCTGCTCTCCCTTAAATCCGTCTGATTTCCATTCCTGTAAACTGTCCATAGGCAGAGAATAGCATATTTGTGGAATATTGTCCATTATTACTTACGATATGATATTCTTTTTTCCTTTTGTCCATGCTAATATGATACCAGAATGCAACGGAAATTAAGCATATACAATCTGTTTATCTGACTTGGAGGAAAAGGAGAAGACTTATGGAAAGCAAAAATAGCGTTAAAATCTGGGAGGAGTCCTGCATCATTCCCACTTACCCGGTATGTCCGCCGGAAAAAAGTCCCCTGTTTATTGAAAAGCGGGCTTATCAGGGGAGTACCGGAAAGGTATATCCGCTGCCGGTGACGGAAAAGATATCCGATGAAAAAAAGGACGTGGCCTACAAGGCGGTATATCTGGAAAACGAATATTTGAAAGTGATGGTTTTTCCCGAGCTGGGAGGACGAATTCAGCGGGCTTATGACAAAACCAACGGGTATGATTTTGTCTATTACAATCATGTGATTAAACCGGCTCTTGTAGGGCTTACCGGGCCGTGGATTTCCGGGGGTATTGAGTTTAACTGGCCTCAGCACCACCGGCCCTCCACCTATTCCCCTGTTGACTATACGCTGTCGGAAAATCCCGACGGTTCCTGTACGGTTTATGTGAGCGAGACGGATAAGATGTACGGGACAAAGGGAATGGCGGCGATTTCTTTGTATCCGGGAAAAGCGTACATAGAAATTAAAGGGCAGCTTTATAATCACACCGATTTGCCCCAGACCTTCCTCTGGTGGGCGAATCCTGCGGTGCCGGTGAACGATAACACTTACTCGGTTTTTCCGCCTGACGTAAACGCGGTGATGGATCATGGAAAAAGGGCGGTTTCCACCTTCCCCATAGCCACCGGCGAATATTATAAGAGCGACTACTCCGCAGGCGTGGATATTTCCCGCTATAAAAACGTGAAGGTGCCCACCTCTTACATGGCGGCGCACTCAGATTTTGACTTTATCGGAAATTATGACGAAGGTCTGGAGGCGGGTCTTTTGCATGTGGCGGACCATCACGTTTCCCCGGGCAAAAAGCAGTGGACGTGGGGGAACGGCGACTTCGGGCGGACCTGGGACAGGAACCTGACGGACGAGGACGGCCCTTACATCGAGTTGATGACAGGTGTGTTCGCGGACAATCAGCCTGACTTTACCTGGTTAAAGCCCCATGAGGAAAAGACTTTTGTACAGTATTTCATGCCCTACAAGGGTGTCGGACGGGTGGGGAACGCCACGAAGGATGCCATGGTAAGCCTTTCGGAGGGAGAAAATGGTCAGGCGCTGCTGAAGGTTTACGCAACGGCGGATTACCCGGAGGCGACTGTAAAAGTGACGGCAGAAGACAAAGTCCTTTACGAGGAAAAAGTATCTCTAAGCCCGGCCGCCTGCCATACCGCTTCTTTTCCGGTAGAGGATATGGGCATTATCGGCAAAAAATCCTGCCGGGTATCGGTAAAAAGCGGAGGAAAGGTGCTTGTGGACTATTCCGTGTATGAGAAACGCCCGGAGCCAATTCCCTCGCCGGCGGAAAGCATGAAAGCGCCGGAGGAGCTGAAATCCACGGAGGAGCTTTATCTGGCGGCAACCCATCTGGAGCAGTACCGTCATGCTACCTGTGAGCCTGCCGACTATTATCTGGAGGGACTGCGGAGAGACAAAACGGATATCCGTTTAAATAACGGCTACGGGCTTTTACTTTTTAAGAGAGGCTGCGTAAAGGAAAGTATTCCTTATTTCGAGGCGGCAATCAAAAAACAGACCTGGAAAACTCCGAATCCCTACTACGGGGAATGCTGCTTTAATCTGGGGCTGGCGCTGGAGGCGGCAGGACAGGAGCAAAAAGCCTACGACGCATTTTATAAATCCACATGGAGTGCGGAGACTCAGAGCGCCGGATTTTTCTGGCTGGCAAATCTGGCGGCCCGTAAAGGAAATTATGAGGATGCGCTGGAATTTGTTTCCAAATCCCTGCTTCATAACTGGCACAACATGAAGGCCCGTACCTTAAAGGCGGCAGTCATGAGAAAACTTTCCATGGACGCGTCGGGATTTTTGAAGGAAAGTCTGGAAATCGACCCTCTTTATATGGGATGTCTTTATGAACAGGCGGCGGGTAAGCCGGAGAGCGGCCTTTGGCGAACATGGACAGAGAAAATGCGGGACGAAGCCCACAATTATCTGGAGCTGTCTCTGGACTATGGCAAGGCGGGATTTTACGAGGACGCGCTGGCGATTCTGGAAGCGTGTCCGGCAAAAAGCCCCATGCGCCGGTATTATCAGGGGTATATGTACGGGAAGCTGGGAGACGGTAAGGCTTGCGAAGAGTATTTCCTGAAAGGGGAAAGGGAAGATTCCGATTACTGTTTCCCGAACCGGGTGGAGGAAATCGGGATTCTGGAAGCGGCGATAGAAAAGCTTGGCGACGCCCCTATGGCGCACTATTACCTGGGTAATCTGTACTATGATAAAAAGCAGTACAAAAGAGCCGCAAAGCATTGGGAAGAGGCGGTTTTGGCAAAAGAGAATCTGGCTATGGCTTACCGGAACCTGTCTATCTTTTATTTCAACAAAGAGCATGACGGGAAAAAGGCTCTGGCGGCGATGGAAAAAGCCTGCTGTCTGGACGAAACCTATCCCCGCTTCCTTCTGGAATACGACCAGCTTGCCGCAAAGCTGAATCTGCCAAACGAAACGAGGCTGGCGGCGCTCAAAGCCCGCAGGGAGCTTGTGGAAGAAAGAGACGATTTATATCTGCGCTATATCACCCTTTTAAACTGCCAGGGAGGATATGAGGAAGCGCTGGAAGCCCTTAAAAATCACAGATTCCATCCATGGGAGGGCGGCGAAGGCAAGGTAAGCGCGCAGTACCGCTATGCGCTGACGGAGCTGGCAAAGGAAAAGCTGGAGCAAAAGAAAGCCGGCGAAGCCATGGAATTGCTGGAAGCGACCATTGCCTATCCGGAAAATCTGGGAGAAGGAAAACTGCCTAACGTGCCGGATAATCAGGCTCATTATTACATGGGAATTGCCAGCCGCATGCTTGGAGACGAGGAAAAGGCGGCGGAATATTTTGAACTGGCGGCATCGGGACCTCAGGAACCGGAAAAGGCGCTTTACTATAATGACCAGCCTTCGGATTTCATTTTCTATCAGGGACTGGCAAACGAGGAGCTGGGTCGGAGCGGGGCGGCAAAGAAAGCTTATCACCAGCTTACGATTTTCGGGGAAAAGCATCTGTTCGACGAGGTATCCTACGATTTCTTTGCGGTGTCGCTGCCGGAAATCGAGGTTTACCAGGACGATATTACCCTGCGCAATATACAGTACTGCAATTATTTAAGGGCCCTGGGCGCAATCGGTCTTGGGGAGAAGAAAAAGGCAAAAGAACTGTTGGAAGAAATCCTGAAAAAACAGGCCGACCATCAGGGCGCGCTTTCACACAGAGAAATGACACGTTGAGAGGAAAGGACGCGCGGACATTGGCGTAAAGCATATACGTGGCGCCGCGGCATGGCCGCGGGCATCACGGGAGAGGGTAAGGAAAAGAGAATGTTCTATTCATTAGAGGGTATCTGGCAGGCAGGTCTTGACGGAGGAATCGGCGGGGAAATGAGGCTGCCCGGCACACTGGACGAAAACGGCCTTGGCCATAAGGACGCGGGGGCCAATCAGTGGCACCCGGAGGCGGCAATCGGAAACGCCGGGGAGGGCTTTGACTCTGACGGCCCCATTGCCACCAGATTTACAAGAAAGCATACCTATGAGGGGGAGGCAAGGCTGACCAGAAGGATTGCTTTTCATCCGCCGGAGGGGAAGCGGGTTTTTCTGGAAGCGGAGAGGGCAAGGTGTTTAAGGCTTTTAGTGGATGGAAAGGAAGTGCCGGATTTTGTGCCGCCTTCCATCACAACGCCCCATGTGTTCGAGGTGACGGGGCTGCTTGACGGAGACAACGCCCTGACGCTGCTTTCGGACAACAGCTATCCGGGACTGCCCCACGACGCTATCGTTTATTCCTCGGCCGCCACGGACGAGACACAGACCAACTGGAACGGCGTTTTGGGTTATCTGCGCCTTCGGGTGGAGGAGCCGGTGTTTCTCTCCGCCGTGCGGGTTTATCCTAAAGGGGCGGGGCTGACAATCCGTGCGGAGATTGCGGCGGCGGAGCCTTACAGCGGAACGCTGCGCGTCACCTCCGGGGCTTTAAAGGAAGCGGTTTCCGCGGAGGTAAGCGTACCCGCAGGAAAAAGCACAGTGGAAATAAAGGAGATTCCGCTGGCGGAAGATGTGCGTCGGTGGGACGAGTACGAGGGGAACCTTTACGAGCTTACGGCAGGGCTTTCCGGCTTTTCAGAGAAAAAGATTACCTTTGGCGTGCGGGATTTCGGTGACAACGGAAAAGGGCGGCTTGCCGTTAACGGAAGAACTTTTTTCCTGCGGAGCGAGGCAAACTGCGGGGAATTTCCCGAGACAGGCTATCCGCCCATGGAGGCGTCGGAATGGACGAAGATTCTGGAAACCTACAAATCTTACGGCATTAACTGTGTGCGTTTCCATTCCCACTGCCCTCCGGAGGCGGCGTTTACGGCGGCTGACGGGATGGGTATGATGATGCAGCCGGAGCTTTCCCACTGGAACCCGAAAAACGCGTTTGAGCCGGAGGACAGTTTTTCCTATTATCAGACGGAACTGGAACAGACCATTCTCATGCTGGCAAACCATCCCTCGTTCGTGATGCTTACTCTTGGAAATGAGCTGTGTACCGGAAAAACCGGACATGAGCGCATGAGCTTTCTGCTGGATAAGGCAAGGACGCTGGACGATACCCGTCTTTACGCCAACGGCTCCAACGTTCATTACGGAACTGTGGGCTGCGACGGCGACAGCGATTTTTATACTTCCCAGTCCTATTTCAGAGAGCCGCTTCGGGGAATTTTCGCGGGAATGCCGGATTTGATGGAGCGGGAGGAAAAACGCGCCAGACAGGAGAGGCAGGAGCAGACGCCGGACGGGCTGGAAAAGGCGGAGCAAAAGGCGGATGAGGCAGATACCGACGGTGCGGATACGCCGAAAGCCATCCGGATTAAGGGCTATATCAATAACCAGTATCCCAATGCGCGAACCAATTACGACGCTTCCATGGAAAGCCTGCGAAAAGATTTCAAAAAGCCGGTTTTCAGCTTCGAGGTGGGGCAGTTCGAGGTTCTCCCCTGTTTTGAGGAGCTTGAAGATTTTCACGGGATTTCAGACCCGGCCAATTACCGCCTGATTCGGGAGAAGGCGGACAAACTGGGACTTTTACCGGAGTGGAACCGGTATGTGGAGGCCACAGGGGAGCTGTCCCGGATTGGTTACCGTGAGGAAATCGAAGCGGCCATGCGGACGAAGGAACTGTCGGGCATTTCCCTTCTGGGATTACAGGATTTCCCGGGACAGGGAACCGCTCTGGTGGGGATGCTGGACTCCCACTTAAAACCGAAGCCCTTTGCCTTCGCAAAGCCGGAGGCGTTCCGGGCCTTTTTCCGCGACACGCTGCCGCTGGCGCTTCTTGAAAAGTATACCTATGAAGCGGGAGAGGTATTGCAGGCCGACATTCAGGTGGCGAATTTCGGGAAAAAGAATCTCTGCGGAGAAATAGGGTACGCGCTGAAAGGAAAGGACATTATTATAGAAGGAACTCTGCCAGAGGCAAGCTGCCCGGCAGGCGAAAATACTATGGCCGGCAGGCTGGAAATTCCTTTGCAGGACATAGAAAAGGCGGTTCGGCTGGATTTGACTGTCAGCGTAGGCGGCAGTGAGATTTCCAATACCTATCCCGTATGGGTTTATCCGAAGACGGAGCCGGTCTGCCCGGACGACGTGTACGAGACCAGATGCTTTGACGAAAAGGCAAGGGAGGTTTTGGCGGCGGGAGGCAAGGTGTATCTGTCGCCGGATTCCACCCCGGAAGCTCTGCCAAAGTCCATTCAGGCGCAGTTTACCACGGATTTCTGGTCTGTGGGTACATTCCCGCTGCAGGAGGGCGGTATGGGGCAGTTGATTGACGAGTCCCACCCTGTTTTTGAAGGCTTTCCCACGGAGTTTCACACAAACTGGCAGTGGTGGCCAATGGCGGGCCAGCGGGCAATTATTCTGCCGGAAGCATTGCCAAAGGAGGTGAAGTCCATTATTACGGAGATGGACAGCTACGCCTATATGCGGCCCATGACGCAGCTTTTAGAATGCCGCTGCGGCAAAGGGCGGCTGCTGTTATCGTCCATGGGACTTCAGAATCTTCAGCAGTATCCGGAAGCAAGAGCCCTTCTTTTATCCATCTATAATTACCTTGCATCGGAAAAATTTAAGCCAAAGCAGGAGATGGAACCGGAGATGGTGGCGAAGCTGGTAAGATAGGAGAAAATGAAATCTTATGAGGTGAGAGCGGGCTGTCACAACAAGAAAAAGGCATACAAGATACAGCGTTTTCATTTCCAGCAAAAAGGCAATATCCTGTATAAAAATTTCTTAATGCGACAGCCCCTTCAATAAAATTCAATTTTGCCGAAGCCGTTCTATGATGCTGACTTTGGCAATCTGCCGGTACAGGAGTGCCGGTATTGCCATGGTCAGGAGTATAAGGAACGGATAGATTACCAGCATGGGCCACATGACAAATCGGTAAGTGAAAAACCAGATTCCGCTGGAAATTCCCCGCACCACTACCACGGAAAACAGACCGCCAAGGACAACCGATGTGATAATCGTTCCCATAGCATAATAAAGGCCTTCAAAAGAGAGCATACGCTTTAACTGCCTGCCGGTCATGCCGATGCTTTGCAGCATGGCAAACTCCTTTTTGCGGGTGATAACGCTTGTCAAAACGGAGTTGACAAAGTTTGCGATACCGATAATTCCAATGATGCTGCTCAACGCTCCGCCGATGGTGATAATCAGGGAGGTCAGATTGTCAAAGGAACTGACATAGGTTGCTTTGGATTCAAAAGCCATATTCGGTTCCACACTGTCGATATAGTCATTCAAAAACTCTGTCATTTCAGCTTCTGTTCGCTCCATCACATCAAAGGTGAAATTGACCAGATGGGGATGTTCGCACAGCGGCAGGAAAATTTCTGTCGGGAGATAGAACCGGGTTGCGCCTGTGTTGCGGGTAGTGGCCGTGTTCTCGTTGGCCCGGACTTTTGCCATGATGGTAAAGTCATAGCTGTCCGTAATAGTGGTGGAAAGCCCCTCCGCTTTCAGGTGGTTGATTCGTACCGTTTCGCCCACACTGATATTTGGGTTATCTATGACGGTTCCGTCATCGTTACACTCCACGCTCAACAGGATATACTTGCCTGATTTCAGCTTTTCCAGGTCGATTGTCCCATCTATGACCTCCATGTTATTCAGCAGAAAATCGTCCGCGCCATAAAGTCTTACATAGGAATTGCCGTTCTGGTCTTTGTTGTAGCTGAAAAAGGCGTTGTGATTTGTGGAAAACGGTTCTTCAAGCAGCCAGGAGGAATAGAGCCTGCCGCCATCCTTGAAGCTGTTATTTCCTTTGACTGCCTCAACAAAGCTTTCAGACAGGTCGTTTTCGCTTTCTTCAACCTGGTATTGGAAGTAGCCTGTGTTAGAGATTACAAAGTCCGTATCCATAAATTTTGCGATATACTTGTCAATGTCAAACCCGCCGGACAGGGTGAATACTGTATTGAACAGCACCAGACTCAGTGTCATGGACACAATAACCAATACCGTGCGTTTGCGGTTCCGTCCCAGGTTCGCCAGGGCCATAAATTGGAGCTTTGCGCCGAGGGTCGCTCTCTTGTCTTTGTCTCTGCGCGTTCCAAATGCCGCCGCATCGTTTTCGGTGTAGCGGACAGCCTCGATTGCGGAAACTGCACCGGCAATCTTCGCGGGCTTACGGACGCTGACAAAGACTGTAAAAAAGGTGAACGCCGTGGAGCCAATAAAAATCAGCGGATTTACTGTCACCTTAATACCGGCGTCCGCGGTATAACTGGTTCCGTTCATCAGGAAAGGAACCAGTGTCCGGCCAATCAGGAAGCCCGCCAGCAAACCGACAGGAATACCAATCAGGGAAAGCCGAAGCGCCTGCCGGTTAATCAACCGCTTGATTTGCCGCTTTGTTATGCCCAGCGTTTTTAACTGTCCATAGGACTGAATATCCGAAATGACGGAGATTTGGAAAATATTGTAGATAATCAAATATCCTGTTACGATAATCAGCAGTACGCCGACAATGCAGGAAATGAGCATAGCCAGGTTATCTGACAGTGCGCTGCTCTGATAGGCCGGACTGACGCGGGCAATTACATAATTGCCGTCCTCCGGACTGCCGCCCATCGTGTCACAGGTATAGCCCGTTTCGGAAAGAAGCTGGTGGAGCCGGGCTTCTATATCGCCGTTTCCTCTGAACATCACATAGGCGGTGACAACGCCGGAGTAGTCGTTGTCTGTGGGATAGGTATAGGCCAGAATATCCGAGTGGGCATCCACAAAGGATTTTGATACGATCAGCCGTCCAATGTTGCTCAAACTGTCTGTTTCCCAAAAGCCGCAGAGAATAAAATCGGTAGTGTACTCGGTCCCTTTAATGGCATAGGTCAGTGAAACGGTTTCCCCAATCTGTGCCGGTACACCCAGGGCCTCCAGCGTCTTTGTGTCCGCGATGATTTCATTTGACCCTTCGGGCCGGCGGCCTGTTGTGGGGGTATAACGGGCAAATTCCAACGCGGTATCATCCATGTACCACAGATCAGAACGCCAGCGTTCCAGCCCCGGATTTTTCAGGCGGTAGGAAACCGCCTTTGTATAGGCGATGCGGTCGATTAGAGAATTCCCCGCCACATTGTCATATACTTCATCGCTGATATAGTTTAAGGCCACCTGCCCATCGCCGCCCGCTTTACGGATATTCTGGTCATGTACGGTGTCCGTCAGGCCGGAACCCAGGGTGAAGATGGTGGTAAAAAGTATCGTAGTCAGAATGATTGCGATGATTGCAATGATATTTCTGCTTTTGCCTGCTTTGAAATAACGGTCTGACAGCTTTTTAATCACCGCGCCGTTGTTGTTGCCGAATAAAATGTCATTCATTGTCAGCCCCTCCCTGCTCAAAAATCCTGCCATCCTCAATGCGGATAATGCGGTCGGCAAGCTGGGCAATCTCGTTGTTATGGGTTATCATCACCAGCGTTTGATGAAATTTGCTGCTGGTTGTTTTCAGCAGCCCCAGCACATCGCCGCTCGTCCGGCTGTCCAGATTGCCGGTCGGTTCATCTGCCAGGACAATAGCGGGCTTGGAAACGAGGGCGCGGGCGATGGCGACGCGCTGCTGCTGTCCGCCGGACAGGCTGCCCGGCATATTGTTCAGTTTGTCCCCCAGGGCCAGCAGACGCACTGCTTCATCCATGAATTTTTTGTCTACCGTATCGCCGTCCAGCTCTACGGGCAGGACGATGTTTTCATAGACGTTCAGAACAGGGACAAGGTTGTAATTCTGGAAGATGAAGCCGATGTTGCGCCGGCGGAAAATGGTAAGCTGCTCGTCGTTCATCTTGGCCAGCTCTTTGCCCTTAATCTGAACGCTGCCAAAGGTCGGAACGTCCAGACCGCCCATCATATTCAGCAAAGTGGACTTGCCGCTGCCGGAGGTTCCGACGATTGCGACAAATTCTCCCTGTTCAACGGAGAGGGACACACCGTCCAGCGCCTTTGTGATGTTCGGCTCTGCGCCATAGTATTTTTTGAGGTCAGTTGTTTGCAAAATGCTCATGATTTGCACCATCCTTTCTGTGATACCGTCACTCTAACAGCCAATTCTCACAGAAATGTCACAAACAGCAGGTGTTTTCAAAATTTTATCCACGGGGCAGAAATACGGAAAATGAAGAGCCATGCCCCATCCTTGATGCAACCCTGATGTAGCCGCCCTGCATGGTAATGATTTCACGGGCAAGGTACAGTCCTATTCCGATGCCCTCAATATCGTGTACTTCTTCTTCACGGTAAAAGCGTTTGAAAATTATCCCCTGTCTGCTTTCCGCTATTCCTTTGCCGCTGTCGGTTATATCGATTTTCACATAGAACTCCCAGCTTTGAACGGAAACCTGAATGTCACCGTCTGCCGGGGTGTACTTCACCGCATTGTCCAGAATGTTGAACAGGGCTTCGCCTGTCCATTTCCGGTCGTGAGCCAGAATGATATCTTCCGGACAATCTACACTGACATGAATATGTTTCCTTTCGGCGTTCAGCAGAATACCGCCCAGCGCCGCAGCCAGAGTATCATAAAGCGGCTGTATCTTTCTGTCCAGTGAAATGACGCCGGTTTCCAGGCGGGAGGTCTTTATCATGGCCTGCATGAGAAAATCCAGCTTTTCAAGCTGGCCGCTGGAAGCCTGCAAAAACTCCCTCTGTTTTTCCTCTGGCATAGGCTGTTCCAGTAAAGTAGCATTTATCATTTTAAGATTGCTGATTGGAGTTTTTACCTGATGGGATATGTCGGAGATTAATTCCTGTAAATCAGCCCGCTCTTTCGCTATGCTCTCCCGGCTCTCCCGCAGGACTTCATACAGGCGTGTCAGCCGGTAATTGATTTTGTTAAACAGGTTTTCTTCCTCATAGCTTTGCGGCGGCGGTGCTGCTCCATCCAGCATATTATCTATCGTCCGGCACAGGCCGCCTGAGAATAAAACCAGCTTGCGGCGGAGAAAGGCCACAAAAGCGGCAACGCAGGCAAATACCAGCGTTGCGAACAGTAATCCCAGCCACACGACTGCCGGATTTTTTGTTAAGAGAAACACCGCGATGATAAAAGCAATAGAGATTATGCCTGAAAAAGCAGCGCCAAGTACACAGGCGCGGTTGATGGAAAGTCTTCCCGCATTCACTTCTTCATCCCTCCAATCCACATATATCCCATACCATAGACGGTCTTGATATATTGCAGGCCATCTCTTTCAATCTTCCCACGGATACGGCTGATTGCAACGGTCAGGGCGTGTTCATCCACAAAGTTTTCGTCTGCGTCCCACAGCTTTTCAAGAAGTATCTGCCGGGTCAGAACGATTTGCGGATTTCTCACCAGTACTTTCAGTAAACGGTATTCCAGCGGCGTAAACATAACCGGTTCGCCCGCCAGGGCAGCGGTCAGTTCCGAAAAATTGATGGACAGCGTACCGTCCGTATAGCAATCGCCGCCTGTCTGTTTCTCAATACGGGTCAGCAACGCCGAAACCTTTTTGCGGAATACACTAATTGGGAAAGGCTTTGTTACATAATCGTCCGCTCCCAGCTCAAACCCTTTCAGCATATCGCGCTCCATGTCGTTTGCAGTCAGGAAGACCACCGCGGTATCAGGGTGGCACTCCTTGAGCCTTTCGCATAGGTCAAACCCATTTCCATCGGGCAGGTTCACATCCAGTACAACCAGATCATATTGTTGCTTTTTGCAAAAACTGATTGCTGCGGCCTTTGTCATGGCGGCATCTACGTTGTAACCAGACGCAGAGAGATTATAGCAAAGGGTATTGTTCAAAAGATGATCGTCCTCAACTACCAGGAGCCTCATAGCTTCACTTCCTTCCTTAATTAAGAATACCGCTAAAATGTCACAGAAAAGTCACAGCAGGGTTATAATCCCTGTTGCTTTAAAGTAATGATTGCATGGAACGTCAACGTATCGGAATTGTAGTATATCTGCATATTTCCATTGTACTTGTCGACAATTTTGCGGATGCTTTTAAGCCCGAAACCATGCTTATGGCTATGGGGTATATTTATAGTCGGACTGCCGTTTTTTGTTATGAAAGGATTTGTCCGGCAGGAATTTATGACCGTCAAAACTGTAAACGGAGTTTTTGCTTTTTTGCCTGTACTGATTTCAATAAACGATTCCGGAATGCCCTCAGCCGCTTTCACAGAATTGTCGAGCAGATTGCAGAACAATGAGGTAAGGTCATTGTCGGCAATAAAATCTGTCGTTCCGCTTCGTATATCGACGTGAAAAGCGATGTGACTGTCAGCACACTGTTTCATATAGCGACATAGAATAGAGTTTAGCATTTCATGCTCACATAGCCGGGAAGATTCTTTCAGGTCTGAGGAAAGCGCCAATTGCCTGATGTAGGCGCTTATTTTCACATATTCCTTTTGTTCATTCAGCATTTTATAGTATTGTGCCGAATCCGCCTCTTTTTGAAGCAATAATTGCATTTCTGTAAATTCCATGTTCTTTTTCTGATGATATTGATTGACTTCAAACATGAGCAGATTTGCCGTCAGTAAAAAAACAGCGCTCACGACAACCATCCAATCAAGTGATGACGGGAGAGAAACAGATTCACCAATACTTATAAAAGTAAACATAATAAAGATTGAGGTTAAGGGAATGAAAACAGGGAGAAAAACAGATTTATCATATTTTTCTGTGTTCTTCTTTGGGTTTTGCATCAGGTGCATTAGTATATATGTAACAACAAAGAATATGAGCTTACTAAAGACCGAAAAAAATAAAAGATGATAAAATTCTCTGCCATTATCAAGGAAGTGAGGGGCAAATCGTTTGGTAATTCCATAAACCATTAATTCACTCATTGTCATAACGGCCGTCAGAATAGAAGAATGAAATACTGCCGTATACCAGTTTAGATAACATTGCGTCATAAAGAAAATAAAATTCAACAAAAAATATAACAGGATATTAAGCCATATAAATTCAGACAGCGACACGCAAAACAGGATAAAATATAAACCGCATAGTACGGCCAACCCTCTCTTTGGGGAGTGTTTTGCGGAAAATAAATGGGAGGAGTATTGCCAAAGTATAATTGCTTCTACAAGGAAACTGAAAAAATAACAGATTGTATTTACCATTTGCTTTACCTCGTACTTTCTAAATAAAGTAGATAGGCTTTTTTAAAAGAGCTGTATTTTCTTTTTGTCAGATAAGCGGATTGATTATCGGCCATATGAACAAGATTATGATCGAAATCCGTGACATGCTCAAAGTTGATAATGAAACTGCGATGCGTCTGGAAGAAACGGTTTTCAGGGAGAAGTTCCAGCCAATATTGCATATTGTGAATGGATTCAAAATCGCACAAAATGGTATGTATCGTTACTTTTCTGCCGTGCGCTTCTACCATTATGACGGAAGACGCAGGCAGTGTATGTACCCCCTGTTTTGTTTCAATCGGGATTTTTACTGTCATGGTGTTATACAGGTCAACCGCATCTTTCATATTACGAAAAAAGCGTTGTTTATCCAGAGGCTTTGAAAGATATCGGAATACGCGAAACCGCATTGCGTCATCAAGATATTCAGAATAAGAGGTGACAATAAAAATAATAATTTTATCATTCTTCTTTTTCAACTCAGTTCCCACATAGATACCATTCATTCCGGGCATTTCTACATCAAGAAACAGAATATCTTTTTCGCCGTTATCCGCTAACAGGGATTCCCCGTCAGAAAAGCAGATTAATTCGGGACATTTCACGCCAATGTTTTCAAAAAAGTTTTTTATATAGTTCTGAAGCTGTTCAATTATCAGAGAGTCATCATCACAGATGAGTATTCGCATTTTCAAACCTCTTTTCATGTAATTTGATACATTTTCCCCTTAAATTATACAGGAAAGGTCAGGAGAATACAAAGGATTTACATGAAAAGACATTTTTTGGCGGATTTCGGGCTGAAATAAAAAAATAGGAGCAGTTAAAATCTCCGGCAGGTATATTGCCCAAATGCCCAAATAAAGGTAAAAAGTGTCGTTTGGCGCAAGAAGGATTGCACTCATGGCTGAAACATAGATAATGGGATTTGTCATTGATTAAATTAATTTATTGCATTGAAAGGAGCATGGTTATAAAGATGAAAAAGACGGTAATAGCTTCAATGGGTATGCTTGTTTTTCTGACATTATCAGTCGGCTGCGCTGACACTTCTTTGGAAGAAGTACCAGGCATTGACTATGATAGTACAGAAGCAGACACTCAAATGGTTGAAGCGCAGGATGAAACAGATATTAATGTCAAAGATGAACAGGACACAACTGTTTTCATAGATGAAAAACTGGGTGAAAATCTGTTCATCAGCGCAGAATTGAAAATGCCGGAAAACAACCCTTATGAGTACGTTACGCGGTTAAAAAGTTTTGACTATGATACCGTGCTGGAAGCAATAGGGCAAAATGCAGAAGGAAACCTTGTTGTTGATGATGGAAGCGATGAATTTACGGGTGGCTCCCTTGCCTATCATAGAAATGAAATGGCAGATCATTTGGACACCTATTGTTCCTATGCGTGGGAGATGGGATTGGCAGATGACAGGGATATGTCTTTTTTGTCCCGGGAAGATGCTGTTGCAAGGATGCATAGTTTTATAGAGATGCTTGGCGTGGGCGGAGAACCGGAAGCTCTCGATGTGGTTGCCATGAATCAATCGGATTTTGAGAATGCAAAAAAAGCAATTATGGAAGACAGCGACTATCAGTTTTTGTCGGATAAGGGATATGGCAGCGATACATTTAAAGAAGATATGGAAGTATACAGGATTATTTTTCGAATGAATGTGAATGGGATTCCCGTATACCGGAACGAGCCAAATTTGAGGCAAACGAGTGAGAGATATCTGGCTTATCCGGCTGCTGTAACGGCATTGCTGTCAAATAATGGGATTGAAATGATAACCATGACAGGGATGTTTGAGCCTTATGAAGAACATCAGAAGGAAGCGATTATCATAGGTGAGGACGGCATCAAAGAAGCAATTATGAAAAAATTCGGCGATGTGACTTTAACAAGCGAGTTTAGGGCCAGGAATATCCGGATGGAGTATTTCCCCCTCCTTCGGGAAGATTCTTTTACAGAGATGGAGCTGATTCCGGTATGGTGCGTTGATTTTGAAGTAGATGGACAATCGGTTGAAGACAGCAGATATGCAATTCGGTTTAACGCAATCACAGGAGAGGAAATCTCGTGAGAAGAGGCGGGGAAAAAGCAGGGAGGTTTTGTTATTACAATAAGCTGGCTCGCGAAGCGTGCCAGCTTTTGATGAATTACAGGAATATAGTCCATCAAATGGAAAGATACAGCATTTTACTTGTCTGTTATTGTGCTATACTGATATTACGGAAACAAAAAGAAGGCCTTCGAAATTTAAACTATTTTAGCCATTTATATTATGTCATTTTAGAGATTGCAGCACGTAACAGGGAAAGAAAGGAGCAGTTTTATGAAAAAGAAAATAATAGCGGTTATTCTGGCTTCGGCGATGCTGATGGCTTCTCTGAGCGCCTGTGGAAATTCAGGCGGCGGAAACGGCGGCGATAGCAGCGCTTCTTCGGGAAGCTCCGCTGCGGCAGAAGATACGGGGAGCGCAGATACGGATGCGTCCGGCGACGCCGGAACAGAAGGCGGGGAAGTTACGCTTACCATCTGGGACTGGGACGAGGCCCACTTAAACCATATGACACAGTGGTATATGGAAAAACATCCCAATGTAAAGATTGAAACTCTGGTAGTGGCGGCTAATGACTATTTCCAGAAGTTCCAGAGCGCCGTTGCAAGCGGAAGCGGCGTGCCGGATATTGTACTTTCCGAGATGGCATACAGAGGAAAGCTTTTTGATTTGGGCGTTCTGGAAGACCTTTCAAAAGACCCTTACAACGTAAAGGCTGAGGACATGTTTGATTTTGCCAACAGATTAGGAGCCGGCCCGAACGGCGAACTGTACGGCGTCGAGCAGCAGATTTGTCCCAGCGGATTTGCTTATCGCAGGGATTTGGCAAAAGAATATCTGGGAACTGACGACCCGGACGAAATTGCGGAGATGATTTCCACATGGGATAAGCTTTTTGAGGTTGGAAAGCAGGTAGTGGAAAAGAGCGGCGGAAAAGTGACCGTATTCCCGGGCATGACCGTTGTTTTGAAAGACCTTTTAAATAATAAGAATGTGAAGGATTATATTGACGGTGATAACATTGACCTGACAGGCCGTTATATGGACGTTCTGGAAACCGCAACTAAGTTTAACCAGGCAGGAATTTTGGGCAAACAGGAAGACTCCACACCGGCAATGGCAAACAGCTATGCGGCAGGCGAGGTTCTCTTTTATCCCTGCGCTCCCTGGAGCCTTAAGTGGGGCATTGCAACCAACGACCCGGACGGTTCCGGCAACTGGGGGCTGACAAAAGCGCCTGAGGACGGATTTACATACGGCGGAACTTCCGTCAGCGTTTATTCCGGCAGCGAAAACAAAGACGCTGCATGGGAGTATATTAAGGAAGTATATTGTACGGGTGAAGGCGTAGAGGAAGCTTACAGGCAGTTCGGATTTATGACAGGCTTCAAGGCTCCTTACGAGAGCAGCGATTCTTATTTCTTTACAGAAAAGGGACAGTATGACGATTTCTTTGGCGGACAGAATCTTGCGGATTATTTTATAAACGAGATTGCCATTACCACGCAGGGGCAGGTTCAGACTAAGCATCAATCCAATGTGAATACAGCGTTAATGAATGTCGCCACCCAGATGACGGGAAATCCGTCCATGACAGCGGAAGAGGCTATGGAGGCATTCAAGACAGAAGTACAGACCCTGATTCCCAACGCTACAATAAAGTAATAACATGAACGATGTAAGGGAAGCTGCCGGAATCTGGCAGCTTTCCTTTTCACCATAAAAAACAGCGGAAATGGAGC
Source organism: bacterium 1xD8-48 (assembly GCA_009917455.1). GTDB lineage: Bacteria > Bacillota > Clostridia > Lachnospirales > Lachnospiraceae > Suilimivivens. The sequence goes on from QZDS01000002.1 coordinate 188,115, forward strand.
ATATATGAATAAAAAGAAAAAAAGCGCATTACATAAAGTAAACAAATGGCCCTATCTGTTCAGCGCGCCGTTTTTGATTGCCTATTTCCTGTTCAGTCTGTATCCCATGCTTTACTCTCTGGAGCTGAGCTTTTTTGACTGGAACGGAATCGGAACAAAGACCTTCATCGGCTTTAAGAATTATATCAATCTGTTTACCAAAGACCCCCTGTTTTTCAAATCGCTGAAAAATACGATTATCCTGATGGCGTTTTCCACGCCGATTACGGTGTTCCTGGGGCTTACGGTGGCGTACCTTTTATTTGATATCGGCAGAGGCAAACGGCTTTATCAGACAGTCAACTTTTTTCCGTATATCACCACTCCGGTAGCAATCGGTTTTATTTTTTCCTACCTCTTTGACTGGCAGTCGGGATATGTCAATAAAATTCTGGTGTGGCTTGGGATTTTAGACGAGCCTTTTTTCTGGCTGGGGAGCGAGACGGCTTCTAAAGTGCTGATTGTGGTTATGGTAGTGTGGCGCTGGCTGGGCTATTACATGACGATTTATCTGGCGGCCATGACGTCCATGCCTATGGAGGTATACGAGGCGGCGGCGGTGGACGGAGCGAGCAACCTGAAAATATTTACAAAAATTACGATTCCCATGCTGAAAGGTACCACAAGATTTCTGATTATCACCTCCGTAATCGGCGGCCTGCAGATGTTCGAGGAGCCCAGGCTTCTGTTCAGCGGCTGGGCGGCGTTAGGAAACGGACAGACCGGCGGCCCGGGATACACGGCGCTTACAACGGTGTGGAAGTTCTACAATGATTCCTTCAATCTTGATTCCCGTTTAGGCTACGGCGCGTCCATCGCCTATACCCTGTTTGTGGTCATCATGCTGTTTACGATTGCAGGATTTAAGATTAGCGGAAGGGGGAACAGGAATGAGTAAAAAAACCAAAAAGAAAGCCATGGCGGCGGTAAAACAGATTTTGCTGATACTGATGACGCTGGTTATGTTTTTCCCCCTGTATATCGTGTTTATAATGAGTACCTACTACAGCGAGGATATTTTTAAGGGAATGCCGGTGCTGCCGGGAAGCTACTTTCTGGAAAATTTCAAAGTGGTAGTGTCGAAGGGGTATTTTCAGGCATACATAAATTCCATTGCCGTGTCGGCAGCTTCGGTTATTATCAGCGTGACGGTATCCTCCCTGATTGGCTTTGCCCTTGCCAAATACGATTTTAAAGGAAAAAAGGCCATCTTTGCTTTTATTGTGGCGATTATGATGATTCCGGGACAGATTTCCATGATTGGCTACATGCTGGAAATGAAAAATATGGGGCTTTTGTCAACCCTTTTCCCGTTGATTTTTATCTGGGCGGCTTATCCTTTGGGCGCATTCCTTATGACCCAGTTTGCAAGCGACGGCGTGCCAGACGAGCTTTTGGAGTCGGCAAGGCTGGACGGCTGTTCGGAGCCGGGAATCTTTATAAAAATAGTGGCGCCCTGTATCAAACCGGGAATTATGACGCTGGCCACGCTGGTGTTTCTGGCGTCTTGGAATAACTATGTACTGCCTGTTATTTTGATTAACAGACAGGAGCTGTTTACGGTGCCTCTTATGGTAAACAGCCTGTCAAACGCTTTCAGGAGCGATTACGGAGCAATTATGTGCGCCCTTGGCCTTTCCGTGCTTCCCATGATAGTGATATTCAGCCTTTGCTCAAAGACGTTTATCAAGGGAATTGCGGCTGGGGCGGTAAAGGGATAGAAAGCGGAAACAATACTTTTTTGGCGGCGGCAGACCGCGAAGCTATCGAAGGAGAAAACGGATAATGGCACTAAAAAAAATAAACCTTAAAAAATGGAAATTTGCACCGGGGGAGGATATTACCTGCCTTGAAAAGGGACGGGAAGTGACGATACCCCACACGTGGAATATTGAGGACGGAACGGAGGAGTATTGGGGGATTGGCTGGTATTGCCATTCTTTTGTACCGGAAGAAGCATGGAAGGAAAAAAGAGTGCGGGCGCTGTTTTGTGCCGTTTACCATGACGCCCATATTTATTTAAACGGAGAGGAAATCGGCTGCCATTTAAATTCCGGGTATACGCCCTTTGTGGTGGAACTGACCGCCGGGCTCCGGTTCGGGGAGGAAAATCAGCTTGTGGTTAAAGCCGACAACCGGTTTTCGGAGCAGATGCTTCCCTTTGACACCAGCTTTGACTGGGCAAACGACGGAGGAATTATCCGGCCGGTGGAGCTTCTGGTTACAGGAAAGAGTTTTATTAAAAATCCCGAAGTGACAGCGCGGCCGGTTATTACGCTTCGGGACGAGCGGCAGGATAAAGGAAGCGCCGTGTTTGGCTTTTCGGGAATAGTCGACAGCGCCGGAGATGAGGAAGGGCTTTTTATGGAGTGGAGCCTTTATGAGGGCTGTGATGACGCGGAGGCTGATGCCGGAAGAAAAGACTGCGGCCTGGAAGCTGCTTTCGATACCCTGGAAAATGCCTGCGGGAGAGAGGAACAAAGAGACACGCAAAAGCCTGTCTGCGAAGGAAAAGAATGCATAACGGCGGGAAAAGCACAAATTCCGGGAAGCGTTTTGCCTTCGGTGAATTACTGGCATTTTGACAGCCCCTGCCTTTATACCCTGAAAATGGTATTAAAACGGGGAGAGGAAATTCTTGACAGGGAGACGGTGGCGTTTGGCTTTCGGGAGTTCCGGGTTCAGGGAAGGGAGTTTTACTTAAATGGAGAATCGGTGAAGCTTCCCGGTACGGAGTGGATGCCCGGCTCCGACCCGGCTTTCGGCATGGCGGAGACGAAGGAGCAGCTTGAGAAAATGCTTCTTATCCTGAAAGAATCCAACAGCGTGCTGACCCGCTTTCACTGGCAGCAGGACGACCGGGTATTCGACTGGTGCGACCGCCACGGAATGCTGGTGCAGGAGGAGGTTCCTTTCTGGGGAATGCGCCCGCCAGGGGCCGGAAAGCGGCAATGGGAGGTTTTTAAAGAGCAGATGAACGAGATGGTGGCGTTTCACAGAAACCACCCTTCCATCATTGCCTGGGGCGTGGGAAACGAGCTGGACGGACAGTGCGAGGAAACCATTCAGTACATAAAGGACGCGGTGGCTTATACCCACCGCCTTGACCCTTCCCGCCCGGCCAATTACGTTTCCAATTCCATTTATAAGGGACATTCCGTTGACGGAACCACGGATGGGGACGTGATGATGATTAACGATTACATCGGAACATGGCATCAGGGGTATGACCAGTACGAGGAATGGGACGCTATCGTGAAGCAGAATCCCGATAAGCCTATGATTCCTTCGGAATTTGGTCTGTGCGAGCCGGCCTTTGACGGTGGGGATAAGCGCAGGGAAGCGATTTTTGTGGAAAAGATGGCATGCTACAGGAAGTATCCCAATATTGCGGGCACTATTTATTTTTGCCTGAATGATTATCGTACCCAGATGGGCGAGGACGGCGAGGGAAAGCTGAAAAAACGGGTACACGGCTCTGCGGGACTGTGCGGCGAGCCCAAGCCTTCCTATTACACTGTGAGGAAAGAATATTCACCCCTTGACGTCAGGCTGGAGGATGGCCGGCTTACGGTTATATGCAAGAACCATCTTCCCCGATACACGGTGAAAGGGTATGTGCTGAAGCTGAAAGGGAAAGCGCTGGCTGTTCCCGATATGAAGCCGGGGGACGTATGGACGGTGGAAAATGCGGAACCGGCAGAGATGAATGAAATAGAAGTGTACAGGCCGGTGGGGGATAAGGTTTTGTAGAAAGCGGATAAGGTGTAAGGCTGCGACTGTCGTGTGTGTCTTATGCCTTATGTCTTTATATATAAAAATTTCATTAAAATGATAGCAAAAATTTGACAAAAGGATATGAATATGTAGTATACTTGATATATAAAATACATTTCAGGCGAAGTGGGGGATACTTTGTTGAAGTTCGAATGGGATGAGGATAAAAGCCGATTAAATCTGAAGAAACACGGAATTGATTTTGAGACGGCCATTTTGGTATTTAACGATATGGAACGTATTGAAATTTATGATTTAGAACATAGTATAAAAGAAGACCGTTACAATACAATCGGGATGGTAAATGATGTGCTGTTTGTGGTTTATACAGAACGTAAAGACAGTATACGCTTAATATCAGCAAGGCTTGCTACCAAAGCAGAAAGGAGTATATATTATGATAAAGACAGTTACTTTGGATAGAAACCAGAAGCCTACGGCGGAACAAATCAAACAGATAGAAGAGGCTGCAAAGAAAGAGATTTGCTTTGATGAGGATAGCCCGGCTCTTACACCGGCAATGGAAAAGGCGTTCCGGCTGGCGGCAAAAAACCGTAACACACAGAGAAAAACAATTGTCTCTTAAATTTTTTGTTATAAGCCAGCCAGATATGTCGGTATATATTTGGTGATTATATAAAGCATCGAGGGTTTGCGGGAGAAGATGATAACGATTTTCTTTCAGACTTTCGGTGTTTTTTACTTGGTGTATTTCAGGATTTTCAGGTTGAGCTTCCCCGCAAATTCACGTATACTTTAGTTACTATATAAGGAAAGCGTTTCAGGAAGTAAAGGTAAAATGTTATGACAGACGGCGGTTTTTATGGGTTGACTTCAAAAGAGGAAGTAAGCGAGGTTTTTGCGAGACTTCAGATTGCAGCGTGGATGAACCTGATTCCCACGCCGGATTTGGAGGCTGTGGATGAACGGAGACGGCGGAAAAACGCGGAGGCGGAAAAGGCGCTTTCTGAGGGCGGAATCGTATATGGCCCTGTTTACTATACGCCGTCCATGTACCTGCAGTATGAACTGACGCAGTTTAAGTTAGATTACACGGTCTTTAAGGGAGAGCAGGTGGGAAGATACCCATACAGAGAGATTACGGAGGAGGAAAAGAGAGCCTTTTACGATGAAAACAGGGATTTGTTTACCAGATATAACGGGGACAGCTTTGACTACAGAGAAGTAAGCATGATTATTGAAAAGAGACTACGGGAGCAGGAATATGAAAACATCATCCGGGATTTATTACGTGAGTGTCCAAAAGGGAAATGATAAAAACGACGGAAGCGCACACCATCCTTTTGCAACGCTTTTTGCGGTGAACCGTCTGCCCCTTAAGCCGGGAGAGCAGGTGCTTCTGGAGAGAGGCTCCGTGTTCCCGGGGCAGTTTCTGCACTTATCTGTACAGGGAACAAAAGAGGCTCCGATATTAATAGGCGCGTACGGAGAGGGAAATCCGCCGGAAATTGCGGCCAGGGGACAGGGAATCTGGTATCAGGATTACGGGACGGAGCTGGATTCACCAACGCATACAAAGGAAGGGTATGTGTCTTCGGCGGTGCTTCTCTATGACTGCGCTTATGTTACGCTGCGGGATATCGCCGTCAGCAATCAGGGCAAAATCGTGGGGGAGACTTATGAAGCACCCCGGAAAATGAACCGCACAGGGGTTGCCGTTGTGGCAAAAAACAGAGGGACTCTGCGGGAAATTCATCTGGAAAATCTGGAAGTTCGGAATGTAAACGGGAATGTCTACGATAAACACATGAATAACGGAGGCATTTATTTTACCTGCCTGAAACCGGATGACGAGGAGCGGACGGGAGTTGCCAGATATGAGAAAGTGAGCGTCAGAGGGTGCTTTGTGCATAAGGTGAGCCGGTGGGGAATTGCAGTCGGCTACAGCTATAAAAGCAGGGAATTTATGAAAGCGGAACTGGAGGAGGAGCTTTTTGAAAAATACGGGCATAAGGACATACAAATTTCCGGAAATTATGTGAAAGAGGCGGGAGGAGACGGCATCACGGTGATGTATGCCCTTAAGCCTGTGGTGGAGCACAACACGGCGGATTCCTGTGCGGGGGAAATGAACGACCGCGTTTACCGTTTTCCGGAAGCGCGGGGCGGAAAGGTTGCGGCAGGCATATGGCCCTGGAAATGCAAAGACGCCCTGTTTCAATATAATGAAGTGAGGGACACAAGGCTCAATCAGGACGGTATGGCCTGGGATGCGGACTCCGGCGACGGAACGGTTTACCAGTATAATTACAGCCGGCAAAACGAGGGCGGCTGCGTCATGTTTTGCCTGGAGGAGGCAATCCACAATACTTTCCGGTACAATGTGAGCTATGACGATTTGGGGGGAACGATAAGCCCCTCCATGAACCCGGACGCTTACCTCCACCACAATATTTTTTATAAAAGAAAAGACGTACCATTTGTGCGTGAGCATATGGACGGGGGGAATTTTACGGAGGAAGAAAATGTTATAAAAGAATTATGAACCGTTGAGAATCATAAGGAAAGCAGGAAGAAAGGAGACGGACTTTTGTGGAGAAAATCATGGTGATAGAGGACGACGGAGCTATCCGGGACGAGCTTGCGCTGATTCTGGAAAATGAAGGGTATGAGACGGTCCTGGTCACGGATTTTGAGGATGTGACCGGACAGGTGATAAATTGTGCTCCGGCGCTGGTTCTTCTGGATTTGGGGCTGCCCGGGCGGGACGGTATGATGCTCTGCGCCGATATCCGAAAGAAAACACAGACGCCGGTCATTATCGTCACAAGCCGGGATTCCGCAGTGGACGAGTTAAAAGCCTTAAGCCTTGGCGGAGACGATTACATTACAAAGCCCTATAATGTGCCGGTACTGCTTGCCAGAGTAAGGACCGTGCTGCGCCGGTGCGGCGGATTGCGGGAAGCGGATATTCTGGAGGCAAACGGGCTGACTTTGCATCTTACAAAAGGGATTGCGGAAAAGGACGGACAAAAAGCGGAGCTTACCCGCAATGAGCTGAAAATTCTGGCAAGGCTCATGTCCGATAAGGGCGAAATTGTATCCAGATCCGATTTGCTTGAAAGCTTGTGGGATAATCAGATATATATTGACGACAATACTCTCAGCGTGAATATTACCCGGCTGCGGGCAAAGTTAGAGGAAATAGGTCTGCCGGACTTTATCAAAACCCGGCGGGGAATGGGGTATCAGCTATGACATTGAAAGCATTTTTATCAGACCGTTTCAGGCGCGTTGTTTTGCAGGGGATTTTCATGCTGACTGCCCTGTCGTTTTTGCTTGCCACGGGAACGGCTCCCGGCGTGGCCGCGCTTTTGCTGATTGCGGCTTTAGTGTATTTTACCCTGACGCAGGTCTATGACTACAGAAAGTGCCAAAGGCGTCTGAAAGAGCTGAACGCCGTGATGGATGGCCTGAATGAAAAATACCTGTTCGGGGAATGCGCTCCGCCGCCAAAGGACGCCTTTGAGCGTGCTCTTTTTGCCCTTTTTCGTCGCAGCGGGAAGTCGATGATTGAGACCGTTTCGGACGCCCGGGCTGCCGGGAGGGAATACCGGGAATATGTGGAAAGCTGGGTGCACGAGATAAAAACGCCGATTACCGCAGCCACTCTCATATGCAGGAATATGGGCGGTGAAAACAAAGATAAGCTGCTCCGTGAGCTTGGCCAGATTGAAGCCCATGTAGAGAGGGCTCTTTTTTATGCCCGTGCGGAAAGTCCGGAAAAGGACTGCCTTATCAGACAGTGCAGCCTTCATCAGATTGTATCGGACGCCATCAAAAACCACCAGACCCTTTTAATCGGGCAGGGAGTGCGCATAGAGACGGAGGGGTTTGAAAGCCGGGAATCCGAATATCCGGTTTACACCGATGCAAAATGGGCGTCTTTTATTATAGGACAAATACTGCAGAACGCCGCCCGTTATCATGGAGAGGAGCCGGTAATTTCTCTGACTGCAATGACGCTGGGAAAGCAGGTACGGCTCTCCATAAAGGATAACGGAATCGGTATTCCGGCCCACGAACTGCCAAGGGTTTTTGACAGGGGATTCACCGGAAAAAACGGACGCGCCCGGGGCGGCTCCACCGGTATGGGGCTTTATCTTTGCCGCAGACTGACCGCTTTTTTACAGATGGATTTAAAAATCACCTCCACTGAAGGCATGGGAACGGAAGTAAGCCTGACTTTCCCGTCGAAGGAAAACCTTACAAAACTGTAAGAAAAATCAATATCAATTCGCTACCACAGCCGCCGCATTTTGTGTATCCTGATTTCATAAGCCGCGTGGGTGCGGTACTGAAATCGAGGTGTTAATATGTTACAGGTGCAAAATATTGAAAAGTATTACGGAAGCCGGAACAACGTCACCAAAGCCCTGGACCGGGTCAGCTTTGATGTGGCGGACGGAGAATTTATGGCGGTGATGGGCGCGTCGGGAAGCGGAAAAACCACGCTGCTTAACTGCATTTCCACCATTGATACGGTCAGCGCCGGAAATATATTTCTGGACGGGGAAAACATAGCGGAGCTTCCTGCAGGCGAGCTGGCCCGTTTCAGAAGAGAGAGACTGGGATTTGTGTTTCAGGATTTTAATCTGCTGGATACATTGACCATAGAAGAAAACATTGGGCTTGCGCTCTCGCTAAATAACCGCGACGCCGATAAGGTGCAGCGGCAGGTGCAGAAAGTGGCGGGGCAGCTTGGTATCACGGATATTCTGGAAAAGTTTCCCTGGCAGGTATCCGGGGGACAAAAGCAGCGTGCGGCATGCGCAAGAGCTTTGGTGGCCGGACAGTCGCTTATTCTGGCCGACGAGCCCACAGGCGCACTGGATTCGAAAGCATCCAAAAATCTTCTGGAAATTATGACACAGATGAATCAGGAATTGGAAGCCACAATTATTATGGTTACCCACGACGCGTACAGCGCCAGCTATGCCTCCCGGGTGCTGTTTTTAAAAGACGGGAGCGTCTTTAACGAGCTGATAAAAGGGGGACGCCCCCGGCCGGTTTTTTACCATGAAATCCTGGATGTGCTGGCTTTGCTGGGAGGTGATATCAGTGACGTTATCTGAATTATCTTTGCGCAACGCCAGACGTCAGGCTGGAGATTATCTGGTTTACTTTGTCACAATGGTTATGGCGGTAGCGCTGATGTATGCTTTTAACGGCCTGATTTTTTCAAGGGAGCTGCTTGCTTTATGCGAGCAGATGGAGGCACTTCCCCTTACAATCGCAATGGCAAGTATTGTGATTGTGTGCATTATCGGATGGCTGGTGCAGTATACCACCGGGTTTATGTTTGCCAGACGGAGCCGGGAGTTCGGAACCTATGTGCTGATTGGACTTGAAAACAATCAGGTGGCCCGGCTGTTTTTTCTGGAAAATCTGGCGGTGGGAGCCGTCTGTCTTGTGCTTGGGATTCTTTCGGGAAATCTGATTTATCAGGCGCTGCGCGCTGTTATACTGGCGCTGTTTGGGATAAGATATCACTTTTCTTTTTCCTTTTCTCTCAAAGCGGTTGCGCTTACACTTTTTTATTTCCTGCTTATCTATCTGTTTGCCCAGATGAATAGCCGGAGACGAATCCGAAAAATGAAAATTTATGACTTGATTTATTTTGAACGGAAAAATGAGAAGGAGGTTATTTCCAAAAGCAAAAACCGCAGGCGCGTTTTTACCGCTTCCATTGTGCTGGGCGTAGTGGGAACTCTGTTTCTCATGGCCAGGAATTTTTGGTTGGGACTAATAGGGGCGGCGTGCGTTATTGTGTTTTTATATGGCTTTTTTGCAAGCTTTTCTTCCGGTGTGCCCGCCTTTTTTGACAAACGACCGAAGAAAAAGTATCAGAAAGAGAATCTTATGGTTTTCCGCACTTTGTCGGCCAAACTGGCGACCATGGGAGTGCTGATGGCGACTATCTCGCTTCTTTTTACCGCCGTACTTGCTTCACAGGGAATGGGCCTGATAATTAAGGGAATACTTGAAAACCGTGCAAGGCAGACGAGTTGTTTCGATTTATTTATCGGTATTGGAGAAAAAGGGCGGGACGCTGACGATTACAGGGAATATATCGAAAAAAATATTCCCCTCACGACATCCCACAGCTATTTTGTCTGGCAGGGCGAAAATATGCAGGTGATGGATTATGTGGAGAAAAACGCAGACTATTACCGTAATTATGACTGTGATACCGTGATGAAATACAGCGATTACGCCATTCTCCGTAACATGCTGGGCTACCCGGAGGTTTTCCTTAATCCCGGGGAATATCTGATTCACTGTCAGCCGTATTTAAAGGATTTGCTGGAGAATTATGAGGAGACAATAACAGTCGGAGAGAATACTTTTCGTCCGGGCGGCGTCCGGGCAGAGGATTTTAACCAGTATGCCTGGGAAGGCAACGGCAGGGGCTTTCTTTTGATTGTGCCTGACGAAGCGGCGCAAAATCTCCCGGCAGCGCATCGTATTTACGCGGCCATGACAAAAGAGCCGGTAAGCGAAGCGCAGGCCAGGGGGCTTGAAGAAATCAACGGACACGGAGAATACGATACCCTTTATATAAAAACACAAATTGAAAAGGAATGCGCCGCCGCCACGGCCGCCATGGTTTTTCCGCTCTGTTATCTGGCGCTGATACTTACAATGACGGCGGCTGCCATATTGACCATTCAGCAGCTTTCCGAGGCAGGACATTACCGCAGCCAGTTTGTGCTGCTCCGCAAGCTGGGAATGAATCGCGGCAGGATGGAGAAGATACTGCGGAGGCAATTTGCAATTTATTACGCAATGCCCGCAATTCCGTCTCTTTTCATCAGCATTCCTTTTATTTTGAATATGGGAGAAGGCGTGGAGCCGGGGGTTATGGTGGGAGCAAGCCACCCGGTTGTGATACTGGGAGTTACGCTGGGGATGTTTTTTCTGGTTTATATTGTTTATATCGCGATGGCTTATAGCAGTATGAGGAGGAATGTGCTGCCGGTGGAGTGAAAAGGAAAGACTTTGAAGATTGAAGCGGAAAACCCGCTTCAATCGGGAGTCATATCTTGTGTTTCGAGCAGTTTTTTCAAGACTTCGGCATCTGGCAGGGCCTGTTTGAGCCTGTCCGGCATATCTTTCGTTGTTCTATAGGTTGCAACACCAAGCGGTTTATCATAATCTCTTATTACGTAATCAACAAATGACCTGTTCATGTCTTTACAGAGAATAATTCCAATAGATGGGTTGTCGTGGGGCTTCTTTACCGTATCATCCAATACCGACAGATAAGAGCTTAACTGCCCCAGATAGGAAGCTTTAAATTTTCCTGTCTTTAGTTCCAACGCGACCAGACAATTTAATTCCCTGTTAAGGAATAAAAGGTCGATAAACATTTCTTCGCCGGCCATTTCAATTCTGTATTGGTTGCCCATAAAAACAAAATCGGTGCCAAAGCGGATAAGAAAGTCCCTGATATTTTTTACAATCTGATTTTCTATAACACGTTCGTCAATATCTTCGTCTTCCTCACCAAGATTCTCTATATTGATGAAGTCCAGCAGGTAATTCTCCTTGAATGATTTTGTCGCTTTTATTGCATATTGTGTGTCAGTGAGAGCATGGTCAAAGTTATTTGGGAGAGACGTTCTGTTTTGATAAAGATTCGAACGGATATAATCTCGCAGAATATATTTACTCCATGCGTGTACGCTACATTCATGGATATAGAAACGGCGTTCCTCTATTGTTGTTGTTTTTGTTATAATTTCTATATGATGAGAAAAACTTAGAGAAAGGAATTCATTCCAGTTTAAATCGTCAGCCATTGACTGACGGCTCGGAATTACTGGAAACAGCCGCTCTGTACCGACTCTGTTCTATGGCGCATTTTATGATAGTTACTGCGTCACCATATTTTAAAAACTCATCCATTTTTTATACTCCATAGTTTAAACTGCTTTTATTTCCGTTAACATTTCGACGTCAATCTACCCTGTTATTCTATCAGGTTTATATTCTGATGAAAAGAGCAACAAAATGAAATTTATGAATAAGGAAAACAGCTTGTGCTAAGATAAATTTAGGGGTAGAATGAAAATACAATTCAGTTGAGAAAATGGAGGAATATAGTGGCAAGAACTGTTGCGATTGGTCATCAGGACTTTAAACAGGTAATTGAAAATAATTATTTTTACATTGATAAGACTGATTTTATCAGAAAATGGTGGGAAAATGGGGACGCCGTAACGCTTATCACCAGGCCGCGGCGGTTTGGAAAAACTCTGAATATGAGTATGCTGGATTATTTCTTTTCAGTAAAGCATGAAAAGGAAGGCGGACTTTTTGAGAGGTTTTCTATCTGGCAGGAAGAAAAATACCGCGTTTTGCAGGGGACTTATCCGGTTATCAGCCTTTCCTTTGCAAATGTAAAAGAAACCAATTATGCGGAAGCCAGAAAAAAGATATGTCAGTTGCTTTCAAATTTGTATGTAGATAATGCTTTTTTGCTTGAAAGCAATGTTCTGGAGGAAAGAGACAGGGAGTTTTTCCGGCAGATATCGCTTAATATGGACAATACCCACGCTACGTTGGCGATTTATCATTTGTCAAAATACTTAAGCCTCTATTATGGGAAAAAGGTTATCATTCTTCTGGATGAATATGATACGCCAATGCAGGAAGCTTATGTGGACGGATATTGGGATGAAATGACGGCATTTATCAGAAGCATGTTTCATTCTGTATTTAAAACAAACCCGTATTTAGAACGGGCGATAATGACAGGAATCACAAGAATAAGTAAAGAGTCGATTTTTTCGGATTTAAATAACCTTAAAGTGGTGACATCAATATCTGATGAATACGGAACAGCTTTTGGCTTTACAGAGGCAGAGGTGTTTGCGGCATTGGAGGAATACGGCTATGATGAGGAATACGGGAAGAAAATAAAGAATTGGTATGATGGATTTACATTCGGAAAATGGAAGGATATTTATAATCCCTGGTCAATCATAAATTTTTTGGATACAGGGGAATTCAGACCGTATTGGGCAAATACCAGTTCCAACAGCCTTGCAGGCAAGCTTATCAGAGAAGGTGAGCCGGCGGTAAAGATAACGATGGAGGATTTACTTCATGGCGGAGTGCTTCATACAATAATTGACGAGCAGATTGTGTTTAATCAAATGAATCACAGAACCAGTGCCATATGGAGCCTGTTACTTGCCAGCGGCTATTTAAGACTGGAGAGCTTCGAGATTAATGACGGGAAAACGGAATGTGACCTTAAGCTGACGAACAGGGAAGTCAGGGTAGTGTTCGAGCAGATGATTGAGGACTGGTTTTCGGAATACACTTACGCTTACGGCGTGTTTCTTGATGCGCTGCTTCTTGGTGACCTGGATGCCATGAATGAATATATGAATCGTGTCGCCAATGAAACTTTCAGCTTTTTCGATACCGGAAAACGGGCTTCGGGACAGTTGGAGCCAGAGCGTTTTTATCATGGATTCGTGTTGGGGCTGATGGTAGATTTGGCGGACAGATATACAATTACCTCCAACCGGGAAAGCGGCTTTGGCAGGTATGATATTATGTTGGAACCCAAAAAGCCGGGACTTGACGCCTTTATAATTGAATTTAAGGTATACAATCCAAGAAAAGACAAAAGCCTTGAAGATACCGTAAGGTCCGCGCTTGCTCAGATTGAGGAAAAGCAGTACGGGACGGAGCTTGTGAAAAAAGGAATTCCGGAGGAGAAAATCAGGAAATACGGCTTTGCCTTTGAGGAGAAAAACGTACTGATAGGATAACTGAATATTTAAAATACACGTTTGCGAGGGAACTGAACAAGTTGAAAAAGGTAAGACCTGACCTCTGGACCTGTCGGCTAATACCGGCGTAGGGAAGCAATTTCTTACGCCATAACCATGCACAAAATGAGCCGACAACAATGCAGACACGGCGTTTGAAAGAGCTTCTGTTTTTCGGGAGCTTTTTTTGCGTTCTGAAAAATGCAGCGGCTGCAAAAGGCGGGCCGGTGCGAAGCTTTTTCAGAAGGCTGAAAAACCAGATATATAAAAACAAACGAAAGAGAGGTAGTAAATTTATGAAAAAAGTATTAAGTGTTGCAGGCTCGGACTGCAGCGGCGGCGCGGGCATTCAGGCGGATTTAAAAACCTTTGCCGCCCATGGGGTTTTTGGAATGAGCGTGATTGTCTCCGTTGTGGCTGAAAATACCAGTCGTGTAATCGGCATTCAAAACGTCACCGCAGATATGATAGAAAAGCAGATGGATGCCGTTTTTGAGGATATCGGAGCGGACGCCGTGAAAATCGGCATGCTGCCTGAGCCGGAAAGTATGGAAGCGGTTGCCGGAAAAATCAGGCAGTACCGGCCCCCAATCGTAGTGACAGACCCTGTTATGTATGCCAAAAACGGCTGTCCTTTGATGGCGGAAGAGGCAGTTGACACATTGATAAAAACCATATTGCCGATTTCCGATATTTTGACGCCGAATATTCCCGAAGCGGAAAAAATAGCCGGCATGAAAATTACCTGTGTAAAAGATATGGAAATGGCAGCGCGGAAAATATGCGGTATGGGAAGCCGGGCGGTGGTGGTAAAAGGCGGCCATGCTTTGGGCAGCGCGCTGGATGTTCTGTATGACGGAAAAGAGTTTTTCCATTTCGACACGGAAAGGATTGAGACAAAAAATACCCATGGAACAGGCTGCACCTTTTCGTCGGCGGTTGCGGCCTGGCTGGCAAAAGGAAAAGATATCCGGGAAGCGGTAAGTCTGGCAAAGGATTACGTGACGGCAGCAATTAAGCATTCCCTTTCGATTGGAAAAGGAAACGGGCCCACACATCATTTCTGGCAGATGTATCAGTCGGGGCTGTGTGAGATGGAAAGAGAGGAGGCAGAGTGAAAAATGAAATATGATTATTCTCTCTATCTGGTAACAGACCGCGCCAATATATGCAAGGACGCGGAGAATGCGGACGGCAGAAGCTCAAAGGATACGGCAGAAAACATTGCAGCGAAAAATGTTACAGGGAAAAGTAATGAGGAAAAAGCAGTAAGCTTTCGGGCATTATGCACAGCGGTTGAGCAGGCTATATTGGGCGGATGCACCATGGTACAGCTCCGTGAAAAGAAGATATCATCAAAGGATTTTTATAATCTGGCAAAGGAAGTAAAGCAGGTGACGGACAAACATCACATCCCCCTGATTATCAATGACAGAATGGATATTGCCCTGGCGGTGAAAGCGGCAGGCGTACATATCGGGCAAAGGGATATTCCCGTGGCGGCGGCAAGAAAAGTAATCGGAAAGAATATGCTTCTGGGTGTGTCCGCATCGTCCCTCCGGGAAGCTGTGCGCGCCTTAAAAGACGGCGCCGACTATCTGGGCGTGGGCGCAATGTATCCCACACAGACGAAAGGGGATGCAGAACACGTGACAAAGGAGGAACTGCAGGCAGTCAGGAAAGCTATTCCCATACCCATCGTGGCAATCGGAGGAATAGACAAAGAAAAGGCAGCGGAGCTGATGAAACTGGGAATAGACGGCGTGGCGGTGGTCTCCGCTATTCTGGCGCAGCCGGATATCAGAAAGGCAGCCGGGGAACTGAGAAAAGCCGTCAGGGAGAAATCAATATAAGAAAATGTCACCGGGCGGCGGTTTATCTCATCCTCTGAAAGGCAATCCGGGGCGTGCCGTCCTCCACGTGGATGATGCCGCATTCGTGGAAGCCCTCTTTTTCAAGGAGGTGACGCATGATAGTATTATCCTTATGGGTGTCAATTCGGATATTGGGAGTAAGGGATTCACAAAAATCAAGACACGCTTTCAGGATACCACTGACAAGGCCGCCGGAAGCAACCCTGTGCACCGTCCCGTAGGACAGTTCGTTTTGCCATGCCCCGTTTATTTCCCGATAAGTCGGTTCCACGCCGATAATAAAGGCAAATACCCCTGCGGGCTGCCCGCAGTTTTCAATGATATATAAATTTCCGTTTTCAATATCAGACGTCAGGGCCTCTACGGAAGGGTGGCTGTTTCCCCACTGTGTGGGATTTCCGTTCAGAGCCATCTGTTTTCTGGCATAGGAATAAACGGGGAGAATGGACGGAAGGTCTGTAATGAGAGCTTTTTTGATGTTCATGCCAACGGAACTCCTTTAAAACGAATTACAGATTTTTCCAGTATTATAACATAAATCTGAAGGCGCGGAAACGGGGGATTTTCTGCCGGGGGCTTTTAAGTCCGTAAGAAAAACGACCTTTAAATTTTTTTGTAAAAAAATGAACCATATCAAAAGTTATGGCGAATATAGAGTGAACAGGTAAAGGAGGTGAAACAGTGAATGCAGGAGAAATAGAAAAATGTATTGATGAGTTCGGGACGGATGTCTATAGATTTTGCCTGAAGCTTTGCGCGGACAAAACGGATGCGGAGGACTTATATCAACAGACTTTCCTGAAAGCGTTGGAAACGGAATGGGAGCTTGACTGGGAGAATAATCCCAAAGCATTGTTTTTTTCTTTGGCGCATAATCTCTGGAAAAGCGACAGAAGAAAGCAGGCCCGGCGCAACAGGATTGCTCCCGGCAGCAATCTGGATGATGAAATGGAACTGTGTTCCGGAGAAAGCATTGAAGAAAGCTATTTTCAGAGGGAACTGATTGCGGAAGTACGTCAAATCATTCAAACACTTCCGGAAAAGTTTCAGATACCTTTGCTGTTATTTTACCTCTCCGATTGCTCCGTTGAGCAGATTGCGACTATCATAAAAAAGCCGCCTGGCACTGTGAAAAGCCGTTTATTCAAGGGAAGAAGCCTGATAAAAAAAAGATTGGAGGAGGCTGGTTATGAGAAATAATTGCGTTGAAACGGAATTAGAGGAGGTCATCCGGGCTTCTGTGGAAATGACGGATGCACCGACGCCGGAACTGAATAATAAACTCAAAGCGGCGCTGTATCGGCAGGAAGCCGTTCTGCGGAAACAGCCTGCCGCACATACCCTGTCACTTTGGTATTTGCCTATGATATTAAATCTGGTAACTTTTTCTTTGCTGGCTGTTTTTGCCATTACAGTAATCGAGAACATTTACCTGTCTTACTTTACCGCCGGCATCTGCCTTTATATTTGCGCGGCGGGCGTATTGATTACCATAGTGGGTATAAAGAGAACAAACATGAAAGAGGATATCACAATCCGTATTGAGAAAAGGGGTGTATTGGCATGAATCATGCGAAAAATAACAAATTTCCGCTTTATATCGGTATTTTCATTGTCTTACTGCTGATAATTCTGCGGTTTGGACTGTTCTTTCTGAAAAGCGACGGCTTCAGCGGCCTTTCGGTATGGATTCCCGCACTGCTTTTTGGATTCATCATTTTTGCGTTATGTACCTCCGCTTTTTTTGCAGCGTGGGTATATGAGGACTGCAAAAAGCGGGGCGATGACCCGGTGCTGTGGGGACTTGTGGTTTTTATTGCAACTCCCTTTATCGGATTACTGATTTATTTTCTGCGCCGTTCGGAAATAAAAGACATCTGCGGCGCCTGCGGACATAAAATTTCATTAAAGGCAAAATACTGTGAAGAATGCGGAACGCCTGTCAAAAAGGAGGATAATAACGTTATGGTAAAACAGGAAACACATCACTTAAAATATATCGCGGCCGGAATTGTGAGCATGGCTCTCATGCTGATGAGTCTGACGGGTTTTATCGTCAGCGCGGCTTCCGGAAACGGTATCAATACGAATACTGCATCTAATGGCAGAATTTGGAACACGGGAGTTATCAGCATGAATTATAATACCTATACGGATGGCGTCTGGAAACTGGATTTTAAAAGCGCCAGCGAGGGATTCGTGAAAGAAAGAATTATGACAATTACGGACGCGGACACCCAACTGCTCCATGCGGATATCTCCTGTAAAACGGTGCCCGATGGGGCAACACTTGTTCTTTGGCTGGTACAGGATGATGTGGTAAAGTCGGTTGATATTACGTCTCTTTCCGAGCCGTTAGAATATCCTCTTAATGATTTTGAAAACGGAAAAGTTTTTGTCAGGCTGCAAATCAACGGGGTGGAAAATACCGTTTCGGAAATCTGTATTAAGTAGAAATACCTCCTGAATAAAATCTTCTCCCTGTGGAAACCATGATTTTATCAATTGTTTATACTTTCTTTATAGAATTGTTAGCACTCACTGTTGACGAGTGCTAACAATTGTGGTATAACATAATCAGAACAAAGAAAGACAACTCAATGTTCAAAGCAATTGATACCGTTAACGACAACAGCATAGCAGCAACAAAAGCAGTGCTGCCGTATAGAAGATTAAAGGAGGAATGAATTATGTTGATGCCCAGTATTTTTGGAGAAAATTTATTTGATGACTTTTTTGATGAGTTTGCCCGTCCGGCAAGGAACGTTGTGAGATACAACACACCTGCAACGAACATTATGAAAACAGATATCAGGGAACACGATACGGGATTTGAACTTGATATCGACCTTCCCGGATACAGGAAAGAGGATGTAAAAGCAGAGCTCAAGGACGGCTACCTGACCATCAGCGCGCAGACCCGGTCAGACAATGACGAAAAAGAGGAAAACGGGAAATACATCCGCCGCGAGCGTTATTACGGAACCTGCAGCAGAAGCTTTTATGTAGGCAAGGAAATTACTCAGGAAGAAATCAGGGCAAGATTTGAGGATGGGATTTTGAAAGTGTCTGTTCCGAAGAAACAGGCAAAGCCGGCAGTCGAGGAGAGCAAATTTATCCAAATTGAAGGCTGAGGAGCAAAATCCCCCGAATGAAGTTGGAAACAGGAATGTCAAAACCGAAACAGGAGGATAAGACAGTGGCTAATTTATTACTTACAGGAAGAAAAGCAGAATCAATTTATACGGCGATAAAGAAGAACCATGCAGACCATGAGAAAAGGAAAGCGGCATGTGCAGTCCGTCACAGCATCGATTCCTATGAGGAGCATGTGAGAAGAAACGCCGCCGCAAAGGCATGTTATGTGTATATTAACGGCGTGTCGATGCCGGTACTTTGCGCATAACAGAGTGCTTTTGAAAATAATACAGACGGAAAGAAAAAACGGTCCGGGGCCGGAAAGCCTTCGGGTCGTTTTTGCTGCGCGCAAACAGAAAACTCTGACTTTATTTCTTTAAAAGTAGTATAATAGGCTGGTTACATATGCACTGTGCTAAAGGAGGAGAATGAGAATATTATGAATAAAGATTTGACGGTGGGAAATCCACAGAAAGTATTATGGACATTCTGCATACCCATGTTTGGCAGCATTATTTTTCAACAACTGTATAACATTGCGGACTCACTGGTAGCCGGCAAGTTCATCGGGGAAAACGCGCTGGCGGCTGTGGGCAACAGCTACAATATTACGCTGATATTCATTGCCTTTGCTTTCGGGTGCAATATGGGATGTTCCGTGATAGTTTCTCAGCTTTTCGGAGCAAAGGACTATGGTAAGATGAAAACCTCGGTCTACACCACATTGATTTTCAGCGGAGCGCTGTGCCTTGCTTTAATGATTGGCGGCCTGCTGTCATGCAATACTCTGCTTCGTCTGATGAAAACCCAGGAAGAAATTATGGCGGATTCCGCCGTATATCTGAGAATTTATATTTTCGGCCTCCCTTTTTTATTTTTCTATAATATTGCCACCGGAATTTTTTCCGCTCTGGGGGATTCCAGGACGCCGTTTCTGTTTCTGGCGTTTTCCTCCACGGCCAATATTCTTGTGGATATTTTGTTTGTAAAAGTATTTGATATGGGAATTGCCGGGGTTGCGTGGGCGACCTTTTTATGTCAGGGGATTAGCTGCGTGCTTTCCGTACTGTTGATTCTGAAAAGGCTGGCTGAAATCAGAACAAACGGGGAGGTTACTGTTTTTTCATGGAGCCTTTTAAGAAAAATACTGGTGATTGCGGTTCCGAGCATTTTGCAGCAGTCATTTGTCTCCGTGGGAAATATGCTGATTCAGGGATGTATCAACAGCTTTGGCGTGAGTGTGGCCGCAGGATATTCCGCCGCCGTAAAACTCAACAATCTGGTCATCACTTCTTTTACGACTATTGGAAACGGAATATCTAATTTTTCCGCCCAGAATATCGGAGCGGGTGTCTACACACGTGTAAAGGAAGGATTCCGGGCAGGGTTAAAGCTGGTGTGGACAATATGCGTTCCCTTTGGCTTGTTGTACTTTTGCTTTGGAAAGTATTTGCTGCTGCTTTTTATGGACGAGTCTTCCGCCGCTGCGCTTGCCACCGGGCAGGAGTTTCTGCGCATCTTATCGCCGTTCTATTTTGTGGTGTCGTCAAAGCTGGTAGCTGACGGGATTTTGCGCGGAGCCGGGGCCATGAATCAGTTTATGGCGGCAACTTTTATTGACCTTGTCCTCAGGGTGGCGCTTGCCTTCCTGTTTTCGGGGATTTCCGGTTCGGCTGCCGGTATCTGGTGTTCCTGGCCTGTGGGATGGTGCATAGCAACGGGGCTTTCAATTGTATTTTATCTGAAAGGAAATTGGATGAAGCAAAAGACACAAAAATTATGATAAAATTCAAATAATAGTGCAATATCATTTTTCCCTCTTATAGTAATATATAATCACATTAAGAAACCGGCCGGAAACAAAATTCAATACAGTCACATAAGGAAAACTTATTATAATAAAGCAGAAGTCAAATTGATTTGATAAGGTTTTGTTTTTATAATAAGTACAGAAAATAAAACAAAACCCCCTTTCCAAAAATCGGAGAGCGGCGGTTATATCAGAAAATAGGAGGATGAAAAAATGACAAGACGTGAAAATTTATCAATGGGAAGAAAAGCAGAATCCATTTATACCGCAATGAAGAAAAACCGCGCAAACTGCGAGAAGAAGAAAGCCATTTTCGCTGCCCGCCACACCGTCAGCTCCTTCGAGGAACATATAAGAAGGAATGCGGACGTTAAAGCCTGCTATGTATACATTAACGGTATATCAATGCCGGTGCTCAGCGCATAAATGAAAACTTCTGGCTGCCGGGCATTCAATGACAGCCAATGACAAAATAAAGACCGCCGCGTCCGGGATATTGAATACGGATTCGGAGGTCTTGTTTTTAGAGGAATATTCTGATACAATTTTTATTTAAGAAGTATCGGTAAGTTTTATAAAGGAAAAAGAGGCGGAGCAAATGGAAGGACAAAAAGCAGGAAAAAAGGAAAAGCAGAAAGTAAAGCAGGATATGGGAAGCGGAAGTATTCCCAGGCTGATGCTGAATCTGGCCATTCCGGCAGTGGTGGCCCAGCTCATTAATATGCTGTACAACATTGTGGACAGAATTTATATAGGACATATTCCCGACGCGGGGGCTTCCGCGCTCACCGGAGTGGGACTGTTTCTTCCTATATTAATGATGATTAACGCGTTTGCCATGCTGACCGGTTCCGGGGGCGCGCCCAGAGCGGCAATTGCCATGGGAAAAAATGACAGGGAAAACGCGCGGAAAATACTGGGGAACTGTTTTTCCGTACTTATGGTATTCGCCGTTGTGCTGACGATTGTATTTTACGCTTTCGCGCCACAGCTTTTACGGCTTTTCGGGGCGAGCGACGTGACATTGCCTTATGCGCTGTCTTATGCCCGAATTTATATTCTGGGAACGGTTTTCGTAATGATTGTAATGGGAATGAATCCCTTTATTACAACCCAGGGATTTGCAAAAATCAGTATGATAACAACGGTAGTCGGCGCGGTATGTAACATTGTGCTTGACCCGATTCTGATTTTCGGATTTGGCATGGGCGTAAGGGGCGCGGCAATTGCCACAGTGTTCAGCCAGGCAGTCAGCGCCGTATGGGTGCTTTGGTTTTTGCGCAGTCCCAAAACCATATTGAAACTGACTGTAGCGGACATGAAGTTAGAACCGGCAGTGATTATGCCCTGCCTTGGACTTGGAATTTCCACATTTGTAATGCTCAGTACGGAAAGCATACTGAATATCAGCTTTAACAGCAGCTTATCCCGGTTTGGCGGGGATGTGGCGGTGGGAGCCATGACGATTATTTCTTCCTGCAGCCAGTTGGTGCTGTTGCCGATTCAGGGAATTTGTCAGGGCGGACAGCCTATAATGAGTTATAATTTCGGCGCCGGGAAGAAAGAGCGGGTGAAACAGGCATTCCGCTGCCAGTTTATTGCCTGTACGGCGTATGCTTCGACATTGTGGCTTTTAATGATGATATTTCCACAGGTATTTGCCGGCATTTTCAGCAGCGACGCCGCTCTTATAGACTATACGGTGTGGGCGATGAGAATTTATATGGCCGGTATTTTTTCCACAGGCGTTCAGATTGCCTGTCAGCAGACCTTTATGGCCTTAGGGCAGGCCAAAATCAGTCTGCTTATGGCGTGCCTGAGAAAACTGGTCCTTCTAATTCCTCTCATTTTTATTCTGCCCTTTGTTTTTTCAAACAAAGTGTTCGGCGTGTTCGTGGCGGAGCCTGTCAGCGATATCATAGCGGCAAGCGTGACTGCAACCATGCTGTTTACTCGTTTAAATAAAATTCTGGATAAAGGAGCTGCAGGCCAAAAGAAAGCGGCCGCCAAATAAAGTATCTGGCGGCACGCCTTTTAGGCTATCCGATTATATTACAGTAGATTTCTCTGTCACCGTCTTTAAATACATTGAAAATGATTCGTTCAAAAGAATCACTGTGGGTATCCGGTGTAACAATTTTGCAAATCCTGCCGTAGCGCATACCTTTCTCCATGGCAGGGAGAGAGGCTGCCTGGCTGTGATGCGGAAAACGGATTACTCCTTTTCAAACTCTTTTGCAACATCTGCCAGTAAATCTCGAATATGTAAATGCTGCGGGCAGGCTTTTTCACACTTTCCACATTTAATACAGTCGGAAGCCTTGCGGCCCGGCGAGGTATGAACATTGTTATAGTAATAATCTGCGTTCCAGTCGTGATAAATCTGCTTTGTATTCATAACGGCAAACAAATCGGGTATTTTAATCTGTTTCGGGCATCCGGCCTCGCAGTAACGGCATGCGGTACAGGGAATCAGATTCATATTACGGAAAATTTCCTGTACCTTTCCTACCGCTTCAAGTTCTTTTTCATTAAGAGGCTTAAAATCTTTCATAAAACTGATGTTATCCAGCATCTGTTCCATGCTGCTCATGCCGGATAATACCATCATTATACCGGGGAATCCGGCGGCAAAGCGGATGGCGTAGCTGGCGGGTCCTGCACTGCCCAGCTCGTCAAAGACGGCCTTTGCGTTTTCGGGCAGATTAACCAGATTGCCGCCCTTTACAGGCTCCATGACAATGACGGGCTTGTTATGCCTGCAGCATACCTCGTAGCACTTGCGGCTTTCGACCGCCAGGTCGTCATAATCCACATAGTTGAACTGAATCTGCACCACTTCAATCTGCGGGTACTCCGTTAAAATCTGCTCCAACACATCCGCCTTATCATGAAAAGAAATTCCCACATGGCGAACCTTTCCTTCTGCTTTCAGCTCAAATGCAATTTCATATGCACGACAGCTTTTAAAAAACTTGAAATTTTCAGTTCCCTGGGCGTGCATCAGATAAAAATCAAAGTAATCTACGCCGCAGGCTTTTAACTGGCTTTCAAAGAAGGGACGGATATCTTCCTCCTTTTTGAAAAAGAAATTTGTCAGCTTATCTGTCAGAATATACTGGTCGCGGGGATAGCGGCTTGTCAGACATTCCTTTAAGGCAAGTTCACTTTTTCCGCCCAGATATCCGTGGGCTGTGTCAAAGTAATTAAATCCTGCCTCCAGAAACTCATCCACCATCCGGCAAGTCTGGGGGATATCAACCTTATCGCCAGCCATTGGCAGGCGCATACATCCGAATCCAAAATTTTTCTTTATTAAATTCATATTATATTTTCCTCCTTTTCGATTACACATTTTTCCCGGCCTGATATGCTTTATCTAAAGCGGGATGCCTGTAAATATCTCCTTTATCCCATGCGCCTGTTCCGTAAATGACGCCGCACTCCTGCGCGCCCGGAAGGCACTTTAAAAAGCCACGAAGACCGGAGAGCGTTTCGTCTGACGCCGAATGTCCGGGGTCAGCGGCGGTTACAATAAAATACAGTCTTTTTTGTGTCATTTCACGGTAGTGGGGAAGACAACGGTCTATCATTATCTTCATTTGTGCGTCCATGCAGTAAAAATAAACCGGCGTGGCAAGCACAATGACATCGGCGGTAATCAACTGATGCTGAATTTCTTCCATGTCGTCTTTCTTTACGCAAAGGTGGTTTTCCCGGCAGCCGTAACAGGCGCTGCAGGGAGAAATGTTTTTTTCGGCCAGTCTGATTTTGGCGGTTTCGTGACCGGATTCCGATGAGCCCTTTAAAAACCAATCGCACAAAACATCGGAATTGCCTTCTTTTCTGGGGCTGGCGCTGACTGCCAGTATCTTCATAAAAATCTCCTCCTGTCCTTCTTTTTTTTTGGAAATATTTGCTTTTATTATAAAAATATTATGACGAGGTATCAATTCGTCTTTTGAAGGATTAGAATAAGATTTCCTTATATGACAGGGATTATTTTTCAAATTTTGACTTCAAAATGTCTGCAAATTCCTCCACATAATAGCCGGAGTTATCCTTTTTCCAGAAAGCGCAGTAATTCCGGGTAATCTGTTTTCCGTTCTGAAAAAGCGGTATTCTTGTGATGGAGGTGCCGAAGTTCATTATCTGTCCGTTCCCTTCAATAGGCAGAAAGCCTTTCCCGCCGATTACCAGAAGCCGGGCGGCCTCCAGATTTTCCGCAAAAATAAATTCTCCCTGAAAGCCCACCGCATTATGATAATATTCCCGCTCCGTTTCCTGCTGAGAGGGAGAGGTTACCAGTATACACGGGATATTTTTCAGTTCCTGGGGTGTGATTTTAGAAAGAGCTGCAAGGGGACTTGCAGAAGAAATTTCAATGCTGCTGTGGGTGGTTTCCAGTATCAGATTGACATAAGCGTCAAAGAACTTACGCCGCTGGTCGTTAAAGGCAATGTCTATCTGACCGGATATCAAAAGATGATAGAGCTCTTCGTGGTTGCCATGCTCAATCTGCACGGTGACTTCGGGATATTTCCGTGCAAATTCTTCCAGAGCCTGATGAAATTCGCCGCCATTGTAGCTGCGCAGATAGCCGACGCGCAATACCGCCTTGTCGTCACGGGCTATTTTTGCGGTCTCACGGCAGAGCTGTTCGTAGTCCGCAACCAGAATAATGCTTTTTTGGTAAAAATGCTCTCCGGCGGGAGTGAGCGAAAATTTGCGGTTCTTCCGCTCTAACAACTGGAAACCAAGTTCCCTCTCCAATGCCTGAAGCTGCTGGGAAATGGCGGACTGGGAGATGTGACATTCCTCGGCAGCTTCAGAAAAGCTGTTATTACGGACAATCGATTGAAAATATTTCATCTGTCGAATCATTGCGGGCCCCTTTCGTAAAAGTTTTTCTTATCTGAATTATAGCATTTGAAAAGGGGCCGTTCAATAGATTCCTCGGTGCGTAGTGTAAATCAGTTTTCGGAAGGTTCCCCGTATACTTCCTGAATCATGGGGAAGGTACTCCAGGCCTTTGGCCATCCGCAGTAAAAAGCGAGCTGCGTTACGATTTCGACCGCTTCCTCCTTTGTAATTCCATGCTCTTTTCCAAGTACAAGGTGGGATTTAAGCTGCGGGTATAAACCGGCGGAAAATAAAGCGGCTATGGTAATCATGCTTCTGTCTCTTGCGGAAAGCGCGTCTTCTCTCGACCATACTTCTCCAAATAAAACGTCATCGTTTAATTCTGCAAATTTAGGCGCCAATGTTCCCAGCCGGTCTCTTCCGGCAGTCTGTTTTTTTGCCATAATCATTCTCCTTTTTCAACATAAATCAGTCATGTATTTTCCTTCCGGTGCACATTCTCACAAAATCCGGGTCAAAGTGTTTGACGGCCGTTCCGGTGTACCCCAAATCAAGGGAACTGATTTGCTTCACTTCCTTCTCTGTAAGGGAGAAATCCCAGATATCAAAGTTTTCTTCGATTCTCTCTTTATGAACGGATTTGGGAATTACCACCACGCCACGCTGCACGTTCCATCTTAAAACGACCTGGCCCACGGTTTTTTTATGGGCTGCGGCGATTTCTTTTACCATTTCATTTTCAAAAGGATTGTGGCGGCCGCCGCCAAGAGGCGCCCATGCTTCGGGAACCACATTATAGTACTCCATTGTTTTGAGGGCTTCCTCCTGGGCAAAATAAGGATGCAGTTCCACCTGATTGACCATAGGCTTTACCGATACCGTTTCACAGAAATTGGTAAGTACGAAAGGATAAAAGTTGGAAACGCCGATTGCACGAAGCTTTCCCTCTTTATGAGCGTCCTCCATTGCCCGCCAGGCGCTGAAATAATCCTTCATGGCCTGATGAAGAAGATATAAATCCAGATATTCAAGCCCCATATTATTCAGGGAGGAATCGATTGCCGCTTTGGCCATCTCGTAGTTTTCCATATCCTGAACCCACATTTTGGAGGTAATGAACAGCTCATCCCTGGTGCAGAGCCCTTCGGCAATCGCTTCCCGTACCGCTTCGCCCACCGCGTCCTCGTTGGTGTAGGAAGCCGCCGTGTCTATCAGGCGGTAGCCGGCCCGGATTGCGTTTAAAACGGATTGCCTGCACTCCTCTTTGTCCCGTACCTGAAAGACGCCGAATCCCTCCATGGGCATTTTGATTCCGTTTGAAAGTGTTTTATATTCCATGATGTTAACCCTTCCTTTCTGTTGTTTTTTATATTCTACATGGCAAATAACTTGCAATCAATCTGATTTTCAGGTCTTTATGATAAGTTTTTCTGATTCATTTTTGAAACTTCTAAAATTTGTTCTTTCATGGGAAAACCCCTGATTTTTATTCCTGACTGTCAAGGTCGATTACCATATTGGTATAATTTTCAACCTGTTCTTCGGTTGCGTTATAATAACGTATGTTTTTGTTAATTTTGGCAATTGCAGCCATCTCATCGTCGGTCAGTTCAAAGTCGAAAATGTCCGCGTTCGCTTTGATATGCTCCGGATTCGTGGAACCGGGAATAATCTGATTTCCCGTCTGCACATGCCAGCGAAGGATAATCTGGGCA
The DNA here is from genome assembly GCA_009917455.1 of bacterium 1xD8-48. Taxonomy (GTDB): domain Bacteria; phylum Bacillota; class Clostridia; order Lachnospirales; family Lachnospiraceae; genus Suilimivivens. The sequence goes on from QZDS01000002.1 coordinate 215,143, forward strand.
TTGCTCTTGCCATATTTTTGTGCCAATGAGGTAAATACAGGCTCGTTAATCAGCGTTTTGTCGCCGTGCCCCAAAGGATACCATGCCATCACCCGGCAGCCGCAGTCCTTTAACATATCAATGGTTTTTGTATCCATAAAGTAAGGGTGGGCTTCCATCTGGATTACATGGGGCTTGATTTCGCATTGGGAGAGCAGGCGCTCCAGCTTTTTGCCATGGAAATTGGAGATACCGATGGATTTTATTTTTCCCTCTCTGTAAGCGGCTTCCAGTTTTCGGTAGCCGGCCATAAAATCCCCGGCGGGCTGATGGATGAACATCAAATCAATATAATCCGTATCTAAAAGCGCAAGACTTTTCTCCACGGTTCCCTCCGTCAGATACTGACTTGCCCAAATCTTGGTGGACAGGAAAATGTCTTTGCGGGGAACGCCGGATTCTTTCATCGCCCGGCCAACCGCGCGCTCATTCATATATGCCTGGGCCGTGTCAATCATGCGGTAGCCGCAGATTAAGGCGTCATATACAGCCTTCTGCGCCTGCGCGGGGCTCATCATAAAGGTGCCGATGCCCACTGCGGGCATGGAAATGCCATTGCTTAAAGTAAAGTTCATCATTGAATATCCTCCTTTTTTGCTTTGCAGATATGCTTCTGCGGGATAATTAATGTGCCTGGTCATTTGACCTGACAAGCTCTGTCAAAGTGATATGCGGATTGCGGTAGCGGGCGTCCGGATTCGGCTCCTTTAAGGGGATATCGCCGAATTGGATTGCCGTTTCCGGACAGGCGTGGACGCAGGCGAAGCAAGCCTGACAGCCCTTACCGGTATTTACGGCGTGCTGGTTTTCCAGGTGGATGCATCCCGCCGGACAGATGCGTGTGCAGATGCCGCAGCCGATACATTTTTCTGTGATGACGTAATCGGCCCAGACAGTCTCAGGCGCACCCTTTACCCAGGCAAGGTAAGCCTTATGGATTTCCAAATCCTGCTTACCTGCTTTTTGAATGTGGGATACCTGCTTTTCAATATCAGCCTTTATGCGCGCCAGCTGCTCTTCAATGTGCTTATCTTCCATAAGCTGCTCCGTCATGTCAAAAGCCGGAAGAAAATTGTCAGCCATCAGCAGGGTATTGATATAAGCGGGCTTTTTTCCGATGCTCTTACAAAAGCGTTCCGCAAGAAGCGCCGCGCCGCCGTGACGGTTTCCGTAGGTCAGTATGATATAAAAGTAATCCGTGTCAAAAACCGCTTTTTTCAGGAATTTCTTTACCATACCCGGCATCTCATGACCGTAAACGGGGCAGACAACGCCGATTTTTTCCGCAGTATAGGACAGATTTTTTTCGCGCAGCATCTGAGGAATGCTATAACGCTCGTTATCCAGTTGCTTTGCCGCATATAAGCTGTTTCCTGTACCTGTAAAATAAAATACCATGCAGCCGCTCCTTTCCGCCGCAATCTGCAGCCGTGTACTTATGCGGCAATAAACCGGGGATTGTGGTGGCTTATTTGAGAGTATGTCTTATTCCGATTGCCTGTTGACTGTATTATAAAGGATGGCGAGGGGAAAAGTACAATAGCAATTTCGCAATCCGGATTGCACAAAATGCAATCTGAATATTTACTGCAAGTTGCCTGTATGGTAGGATTAAGGAAAAGAAAGGAACGGGCGGGATATGCTGGATTTTCATCTTCTTGAACAGTTTGTTGCTTTTTATCACACGGGTACGCTGATTGAGGCGGCGGAGCAGCTTCATATCTCACAGTCCACCCTTACCAGAGGGATGCAGCGGCTGGAGGAAGAATTTGGCGTGCCGCTTTTTATAAGGACAAAGAACAGCATTGCGCTGACGGAGGTAGGGAAAATGGCAGCTTCCGATGCAGAAATGCTGCTGCGCCAGTGCGACAATATGCTCTACAGGATTCGTGATTTTGACAGAAAGAGCCGGACCATTATGGTGGGTTCCTGTGCTCCGGTTCCGGTTACAGGTGTTATTTCACATATAACCAGTCTGTCTGCCGGTGCATCCATATCTTCGGAGCTTAAGAGCATACCGGATTTGCTCTCAGGGCTTGCAGATGACACTTATCAGCTGATTATACTTCCTTATCCGCCGAAGGACTCTGATTTGGCGGCGGCTCCTTTATGTACGGAGCATTTATTCTTTTATCTGCCAAAAAACCATCGCTTTGCAAATCGCAGTTCCCTGTCCGTAAGGGAGATGAACGGAGAAAATATGCTCCTGTTTCAGGATATCGGTTTCTGGCATGACCTCGTAATTGAGAAAATGCCGGATTCAAGATTTCTTCTGCAGTCCGAGCGTTACTCATTTCTGGAACTGGTTCGGAATTCCACTATGCCCTCCTTTACTACCGATGCCGCGCAGTATCAGCAGCCGGAGGACGAGCGGGTGAGAGTGCCCATTGAAGACGGGGAATTTAACGTGACCTATCAACTGGTCTGCAAAAAAGAAAACAAAAAGAGATTCCGCCTGCTTTTCGAGGAATTACTCATATAACCGCCGGATTTTCTCCTGAAAGCGGCAGTCGTCGGAAATATCGGACAGACCGCCCACCTGACTTAAAGAGCCAATTAAGGGGATGTTTTCAAATGCCGTACCCTTTAATTTTTCTGACATGGCCTGGGCTCTTACAAGGCTGTCCTCGCGTTGGGCAGGCGAGGGGGAGTGCAGAGCGGAATTTATCAGCTCTCTGATACCGGCGGCGGGATTATCTGACCAGACGTGAAAAAAATCCCTTTTCATCTTTTTCAACTCTCAGAACAAAATTGAATTTATTGTATTCAATACACATCCAGAAGTCCGGCTCCGGAAAAACATCCTGATTCTGCCTGTCAAAAAAATGAGCCCCGCCCTCATACCTGAGGCGTTTTACCCGTTCGTCCATATCGGGCAGCTCCGCTCCTTCAAGAATACTCCGTATATATTCCGCGCACAGCTCGTCCTCCTTAGCGGGAGCGATACCGCCGTTTCCCATACATACAAGAGAAACTTCCTTTGGCTGCTTTTCCATAATATACCTTGCAACTGCCTTTGCGTTGACCAGACTGCCGGTGATAATTTCGTCCGCTTCTTTCGCGTTTATAATCCCCTGGGTTCCAGCGCTGGTGGTATGGATAACGGTTTTCCCACGCAGGTCGTGTTTTGCCGTTTCGGAGGGGGAGTTTCCGAAGTCGAATCCCTCGCATTTCCTACCCTTGCGCTCGCCGATAAGCACATAACCGGGATTGGCTTTTTTGAAAGCAAAGGCTTCCTCGATTGTCCCTACTGGGCGGATAAGCGATACCCCCATGTTATACAGGTAACATTCCAGAGAAAAAGCGCGGAAAACGTCGATGATTACGGTAAGGCCAGTAGCTTTTTTGGCGCCTTCGATGAGGTGGTAAGTATTTATTTTAATTAAATCATTATTTAATAATTGCATTTTGGGGATTTGGTCCTCCTTTAGGTATTGTTGCAGGCTTTATTTTATCATGGGGGGAGAATTTGTGTAAAGGGATAGTTCTTTAAAAAGGGGTCGGAGTATGTTATATTTTAAATAAGGGTATGAGTGCGAAAGGATGGAAGCTATGACAGAAGTAAAAATAAAACAGGGATATTTAAAGGGGGTAGAAAAAGACGGTTATACGGTTTTTATGGGAGTCCCCTATGCGGCGCCGCCGGTTGGCACCTTAAGATTTTGCGCACCCGAAGAATGCGCACCGTGGGAGGGCGTCTACCATGCCGACCGCTTCGGGAAAACCTGCTGGCAGGAGCGGGAGGAAAAGGGTTCCTTTTATGACGTCGAGTTTTACCGCAACGCCGATTATTTAACGGATTTTGACGAAGACTGCCTGTATTTGAATATCTGGGTTCCGGGAAATGAGGGAGTTTTGGAGAAAAGTGTTTCTGCAAAAGATATTCCCGCAGAGAGTTTTTCTGCGAAAAAGCTTCCGGTGGCGCTCTGGATTCACGGGGGGGCTTTTAACCATGGTTTCGGGCATGAAATGGAATTTGAGGGCGCGGAGTATGCAAAAAGGGGAGTAATTCTGGTAACAATTAATTACAGAGTAGGCGTATTCGGCTATCTTGCCCATGAGTGGCTGAGCCGGGAAAGCTCTTATGGCATCAGCGGCAATTACGGGATGCTGGACCAGATTGCCGCACTCAAATGGGTCAGGGAAAACATTGGAGCTTTTGGTGGCGATGCCGGAAATATTACAATTTTCGGACAGTCGGCAGGTGCAATCAGCGTACAGGGACTTGTCTCCTCCGATTTGACAAAGGATTACATTGCAAAGGCAGTCATGCAGAGCGGCGGTGGATATGGCGTTCCGCTGGTTAATATGACGGCACTGGCAGAGGCGGAAGAGACGGGAGCGGAATTTGTAAGGTTCTGCGGGGTGGAATCGCTTGAGGCGCTGCGGAATATGAGAGCGGAGGAACTGCTTGAGAAACAGACCGCCTTTTGCAAAAAGTTTTCCGAACAGGGGCTTATATTTATGCCGAATATTGACGGATATGTGTTGAAAGAAAATTATAATTCCGCCATAGAAAACGGGAGAATCAAAAAGATTCCTTATATGATTGGCGCAACCTTGAATGATATCGCGGCCTCGCCGGAGCAACTGGCGCAGGGGATTCGCGGACTGCTTTATGACGGGTGTATCCGTTTTGCACAGATGCTGGAAAGGCAGAAAAAGGAAAGCGGCGCAGGGAATGCCGTTTATGTTTATGATTTTGTACGGCAGCTTCCCGGGGACGAGGCAGGAGCGTTCCATTCGGCGGAACTCTGGTACATGTTTGGAACGTATAAACGGTGCTGGCGGCCTTTTACCGGAGCGGATGCAAGGCTCAGCGAAAAAATGCTGGACGCATGGACGGGTTTTATGAAAAACGGCGCGCCGGGAGAGGAATGGAAGCCGTATACAGAGGAAAAGCCATATGTGCAGGTGTTTGATGTATGAGATGAAGGGCAGCTTAAAGAGGCGTATTTTATGAGCAAAATATTTAATGTAAATGGAAATTGTATACCGGAATTGCACTATATGGTGGAGCTTACGGAACGGCTTGGGCAGATAAAGATAATGGTGGAAGCCGGACAGTATTTTACCATAAACCGTGCCAGACAATATGGAAAGACTACAGTGCTCAAGGCACTGGCAAATTATCTGAAAGAAGAATACCTGGTGGTTAGTCTGGATTTTCAGAAGATGAGCTATGTAAATTTTGAAAATGAGCAGGCATTTGTAGTGGCTTTTGCGGGTGAGTTAATCGATAATGTGGAAAGTATGCCTGAAGAGATATATGAGAGGCTGAATGCTTTTGCGGAAGAGCGTGTGCGGAATCTGACGCTCCTGTCATTATTTCGGGTGATAAACAAATGGTGCGGGCAGTCAGAAAAGAAAATCGTACTAATGATTGACGAGGTGGACAGCGCAACAAATAATCAGGTGTTTCTTGATTTCCTTGCCCAACTGCGCGGATGTTATATCAGCAGGGATACGAAACCGACTTTTCAGTCGGTAATTCTTACAGGTGTATATGATGTGTGCAATATCAGGAGAAAGATTCGGCCGGAAAATGAACATAAAGTAAATAGTCCCTGGAATATTGCGGCCGATTTTTCTGTAGACATGAGTTTTTCTATAAAGGATATTGAGGGAATGCTAAAAGCGTATGAAGATGATAATCATACGGGAATGGATATTGAGAAAATATCCTGTCTTCTTTATGATTATACCTCCGGTTATCCTTATCTGGTTTCGCGTCTCTGTAAGTTTATGGATGAACAGATAGCCGGAACGAATGATTTTCAGAATAAAAAAAGCGCATGGACGGAGGCGGGGGTTCTGGAAGCGGTTAAGTTATTGCTTGAAGATAGAAATCCGCTGTTTGAGTCGCTGATGAGTAAGTTGAATGATTTCCCGGAGCTTTGCGATGTGATTTCCGCTCTGCTGTTTCAGGGAAAGAAAGTTGCATATAATCCGGATGATGAGGTAGTTTGGGAGGCTTTAATGTTTGGATTTGTAAAAGTGAAGGATTCCGGCGTCTGTCTTGCCAACAGGATATTCGAGACACGGCTATATAATTATTTTCTTTTGGCAATTTCCGAACAGAACAGCAGACTTTACGAAGAAGGCTCGAGACAGAAAAATCAGTTTATTATTAATGGTCATTTTAAAGATATGGCATGGAAATGCATATAATGAGCGGGGTGAAAAGCAGCTATCGGATTATTTGAATTTTTTTCATCTGGATAAAGGATACATGCTCAGTTTTAATTTTAATCAAAAGAAGAAAATTGGAGTGAGGGAGATAGCTGTGGGGAACAAGATGCTTATAGAGGCTGTGGTTTAATCTGCCCCGAAAAAGTGTCAGTGCGAAAGAATGTATAATTCAATTAAGGAAATATCAGCGGAAAATGAGCTCATTGCCGGAAAGGAGTGCACACTATGCCCGGAAAAGTCGGAATCGGAATGCAGGATTTTAGAAAAATCAGGGAAAGAAATGCATTTTATATTGATAAAACTCTGTTTATAAAGGAGTGGTGGGAGTCGCTGGACGATGTGACATTGATTACGCGTCCCCGGCGTTTCGGAAAAACCCTGACAATGAGTATGGTAGAGAACTTTTATTCATTAGAATATGCTTCCGGGGCGGTAATATTTGAAGGGCTGGACATATGGAAAGAGGAAAAGTATCGTAATCTGCAGGGCACTTTTCCGGTGATAAGTCTGTCTTTTGCAAACATAAAGGAAGTAAGTTATGAGCAGACAAGGAAAAAAATTTGCCAGATTCTTGTAAATTTGTATTCCAGACACAGCTATCTGCTTGAGAGCAATGTATTAACGAAAAAGGACAGAGACTTTTATCAAAGCGTTTCGGTAAATATGGATGATGCGACTGCTACTTTTGCAATTTATCAACTGTCGGAGTACCTCTGCCGGTATTATGGGAAGAAGGTATTAATTTTTCTGGATGAGTATGATACCCCCATGCAGGAGGCTTATGTGAATGGCTACTGGAAGGAAATGGCTGATTTTATCAGGAGTATGCTGAATGCGGCATTTAAGACCAATCCGTTTATGGAAAGGTCGATTATGACAGGGATTACCAGAATTACCCGGGAATCGGTTTTTTCAGACCTAAATAATCTTGAAATTGTGACAATAACTTCTGAGAAGTATGAGAGTTTTTTTGGTTTTACTGAAGATGAGGTGTTTGCAGCTCTGGATGAATTTGGCCTTTCGGAGGGCAGACAGCGAATAAAAGAGTGGTATGATGGTTTTACTTTCGGAAAGCGCATGGATATGTATAATCCATGGTCAATTCTCAATTACCTTGATAAACGTAAGCTTTCAGCATATTGGGCGAACTCCAGCAGCAACGAGTTGGCGGAGCGGCTGGTTCGTAAGGGGAGTTTTGGCATAAAGACCGATTTGGAGGAACTGATAAAGGGACATTCCATAGAAAAAAGTATGGACGAGCAGGTTGTCTTCAAGCAACTGGATAGACAGGAGGAAGCAGTCTGGAGCCTGTTTCTGGCATGTGGTTATCTGAAGACGTTAAAGTGCAGACTGGACGAAAATTCAGGAAAGTACTGCTATGAGCTTACTCTTACAAATAAGGAAGTGCAGATGATGTTTATCGGTATGATTCGCGGTTGGTTTTCGGAAAGCCGAAGGGAGTATTCCGCTTTCACTGCGGCGATGCTGACAGGGAATCTGGAACTGATGAATGAATATATGAATAAGATTGCCATGAATTCTTTCAGTTTTTTTGATGTGGGAGGAAAGACCCCAGACAGTGGACAGCCGGAAAGCTTTTATCATGGATTTGTTCTGGGGCTTGTGGTGGAACTGGACGCTCAGTATGTGGTTTTGTCAAACCGGGAGAGCGGACTCGGAAGATATGACGTTGTGCTGGAGCCGAAAGACCGTAATATGGATGCAATTATTATGGAATTTAAAGCGTTCGACCAAAAGAGAGAAAAAACGCTGGAAGATACTGTAATCAGGGCTCTTAATCAGATAGAAGAAAAGGAGTATGCGCAGGAATTGATTGCGCGGGGGATTCCGGAGGAAAAAATACACAAGTACGGTTTTGGCTTTAAGGGAAAGCAGGTATTAATTGACACAGATTATGGGAGTGGAAAGGGGAGCCTGGAATGCATGGAGAAGGCTTTGGCTCCATGAAAAAGCGCTTAAATAAATGAAGGATAAAATAAGTAGTTACCGCAAAAGCCTCAACACATGTTGGGGCTTTTTTATGCATCCTCCCTCTTTCTTCTCAAATACCTTAAAAATCTGCATATCCTCATTAAAAATCTGAATTTCATTTTTATCCTTAAATTGATATACTGAGCCGTAAAATGACGGCAGCAAAGAAAAATATGCGTTGACTATACAGTTTTCCTGTGAGGAGCCGGATGAGAGGGAACCTTATTATATAGAAGGATGTCATGTATTGAAACAGGAAATTTATTTGCAGAAGGCTAATACGAAACAGTTGATTATGCAGAAATGAGGTAAAAATGAAAGAATATCAGGTATGGGCAGAAGAAGTTTTACAGAAGGTACGGGAAAAGATGGAATGGGTGAGTGAAAAAAATCAGGATAAAATCCCGTATACCACAGATGCAAACGGCAATTACGATGACCGATCGGAAGAAAAGGAGTGGCTTGCAGACGACGGCTTAAACTGGTGGACCAACGGTTTCTGGGGCGGTATTATGTGGCTTTTGTATCAGGATACGGGAGAGGAACGCTATGCGGATATCGCAAGGAAATCGGAGAGGAAGCTGGAAAAATGTTTTGAAACCTACTATGGCCTTCACCATGACGTGGGCTTTATGTTTCTTCCCACCGCAGTGGCGGATTACCGGCTGACCGGCAGTCTAAAGGCCAGAAGGGCGGCCATGCACGGGGCAAATCTTTTGGCCGGCCGGTTTAATCCGGCAGGAAAATTCATACGGGCATGGAATGAAGTGGGGGAAAGCGATACAAGGGGCTGGGCAATTATTGACTGTATGTTCAATATTTCCCTGCTGTACTGGGCGTCGGAGGAAAGCAAAGACCCCAGATTTCGCCAGATGGCCATGCTGCACGCGGACACTGTCCTCGCGCATTTTATCCGCCCCGACGGCTCCGTCTGTCATATTGTGGAATTTGACCCGGAAAAGGGCGGGATGATAAGAAGCCACGGCGGGCAGGGATATGGGGAAGGCTCCTCCTGGACAAGGGGGCAGGGCTGGGCGGTATACGGTTTTGCAAACAGCTACGCCCATACGGGGAAGCAGGAGTATCTTGACGCGGCCAAACGGTGCGCCCATTATTGTATGGCAAATATTCCGGAAAGCGGGATTATCCCGGTGGATTTCAGACAGCCCAAGGAGCCGGCATGGGAGGATTCCTGCGGCGCATGTGTGATTGCGGGAGGGCTTTTAGAGGTGGCAAAACATGTGACGGCGCCGGAAAAGGATATGTATGTGCGGGCAGCAGTGAAGATTTTAAAAGCCATAGCCGATACCAGAGCGGATTTTGGCCGCGGCTGCGACGCCATTGTACAGAACTGCACCGGAGCTTACCACAGCGACACCCATCATTTTACGATGGTGTATGCGGACTACTTCTTTATCGAAGCCCTGTATAAGCTTACGGGGACCGGAATACTGCTCTGGTAGTGCCAGGAAGTTTTTGCAAAAAGATTGATTTTTTCGTACCTTATTGTATAATGGAGGAAGAAAGTGCGTAAGATAATACGCAAGTATGTGGAGGCGGTTTTATGGGGGAGTATAAGTTATCTTTTACAATTACAAATGAGATTTTATCTTATGTTTCCTCAATATCAGAAAAGATTGGACGGATTACAGCCACCAGTAATTTAGAAGCAAAACCACACCTGAGAAAAAGCAATCGTATCAGGTCCATTCACTCGTCCTTGAAGATTGAAGCCAATTCTCTTTCTTTGGGGCAGGTTAGGGACGTTATCAATGGTAAGATGGTATTGGGTGAGCAAAAAGAAATCCAGGAAGTCAAGAATGCCCATGCTGCTTATGAAAGAAATTCTGAAATTGACCCATATAGTATCAAAGATTTAAAGAAGTTCCATAGTATTATGACAAAATATGTTGTGGAGGAATCCGGTAACTTTCGCCGAGGCGAGGAGGGTGTCTTTAATGGTGAACGGTGTATTTTTATGGCGCCGCCCGCAAGGTTCGTTCCACAGCTAATGGAGGACCTTTTTAACTGGATGAAAGAAGCAAAAAATTCCGTTCATCCTTTGATTCTTGGCAGCGTATTCCATTATGAGTTTGTTTTTATCCATCCGTTCTCTGATGGCAACGGCAGAATGGCAAGATTATGGCATACGGCTATTCTTTCCAAATGGAAATCCGTATTTGAATATATTCCGATTGAAAGCCAGATAGAGAAGTTTCAGGACGAATATTATGAAGCGATTGCCAGGTGCCATGTAGATGGCGCATCCACGATTTTTATTGAGTTTATGTTGTCGCAGATTGATAAGATTCTGGATGATATTTCTATTCAGATAAGTGAGGATAATGAGAGATTTTCAGAATGCATTAAGAAATTGCTCGCGGTTATGGAATATGATATTCCTTACACAGGCAAAACGCTAATGGAAAAACTGGGTCTTAAATCAAAGGAGGGATTCCGCAGAAATTATATACGCCCGGCAATAGATATGAATCTTATCTGTATGACAATTCCTGATAAACCTAATAGCAGAAATCAAAGATATGTTAAAGTTTGAATAAGCGCTTTGTCTGAATCTGGATGAAGTGCTTTTTTAATTCTGCCCGGATTTGCGCAAAGTTCATTTTATAAGCATCTTAAAAAACTGCACCTGAAACTTTAAAACCTGTATTTTTTTAGAAAATAAAAACTGATATAGTACAATTACAAAAGACGGAAGGCCAACCGAATGGAAAAAGAGCTAGGAGGAAGAAAGCTATGAAAAAGAAATTATTAGCAGTTTTGCTGTCCGGCGCGATGGCGGCGGCAGCCCTTACAGGATGCGGCGGAACGGATAAGGCCCCCGCGGATAATGCAGCAAATACCCAGGAGGATGCGGCAGCAGAAGACGCTGATGCGGCGGATGCGCAGGACGAGGCGGCTGATGCCGAAGCGTCAGAGGATACGGCAGGGGCTGCGGATACAGCTTCCGTTGTTTCCGCACCCACGGAACTGACTTATATTTTTGCCGACGGCGATGAGGGAGCGAAGGCTTCCATGAATGAAATCGTCAACAAATTTAACGAAGAATACCCTGATATCACCGTTACGATTGAGCCCGGAAACGGCGGTGCTTACAGCGAATTTATCAAGACCAAGGACAGCGTGGGAGAGTTTCCCGATGTGATGGAAATGAGAGACACAGCCATGTATGTGCGGGCCGGGAAGCTGGAGACGCTGTCAGACGATATCGTATCCCTTTTCAGAACCACCACGGCCTTTGACGGCAAGGTGTACACAGCGCCCCTGGGTGGAGAAAATACTAACGGAATTATTTACAATAAGACTTATTTTGATGAGAACGGATGGAGCGAGCCTGCTACTTATGATGAATTTATCGAGCTGTGTCAGAAGATTGCGGACAAAGGAGATATGGCGCCTCTGGTAGTTGGCGGACAGGATATCTGGCACATGGGCTTCTGGTTCCATAAGGCATATAATGACCAGGTGCTGAGCAAGGACCCTGACTTTATCAAACACTGCTATGACGGCAGCAAGGATTTTACAGATGAGACGATTAAGGCAACTTTTGAGGAAATGCAGACTATCATGCAGTATGCGCAGGATGGCTGGGTGTCCACGCCGGACGCTCAGATTACAACCTTCCTTGTAAACGATATGGCGGCCATGATGTACTCCGGAACCCATATGTTTTCACAGATTGCCCAGGCGGACCCGGAATTTGAAATGGGATGGTTTGCGGTTCCCAGCCCGGACGGAAAGACGCGTCTGGTGGGCGGCGGCGGAATAGGCGGTCTTGCGATTTCCGCAGAGGCGGCAAAGGACCCTGATAAAAAGGCTGCGGCAGAAGAATTTATCAAATTTTTCTATCAGCCCGACAACTATAAGATTTACTGTGAAAAATTAAGCGCGATTCCCTCAACCGTGGAAACGCCTTCCCTTGAAGTGATGGATGTGTTCCAGGAAGTAATCGACGCAAACGCAACGGCGGATGATTTGGCGCCCATGTGGAACGGAAGAGTGGGAGAAAACGAGCTTCCTCCTGATTTCAGAAACTTTACTTACAAAACGCTGATTGAGGTTCTGCAGGGAACCAGAGACATTGACTCGGCATGTGAGGAATTAAACAAAACATGGCAGGTCAGCATGCAGAGCTTTAACCCGATTACAGGTGTAGGAATCGAATAACCAGCGATGCGGTCAGAAGTAAATCCCGGACTGTGTGAGCAGTTACGGGATTTATTTTCGCAAACGGCAGGCCGGGCGGCATACCGGTATGTTCGTCTGGCTGCCGCCGCATAAGCCAAAGCCCGCAGAACCGGCAGACACGGAGGTTTTTGATGAAAAAGAAAAAAAAGTTTGACAAAACGGCATTTATGTTCATAGCGCCGGCGTTTATCCTCTTCACGTTATTTATCATAGTTCCCACCGTCTCCAGCGTCTATTACAGTCTTACCTCCTGGGACGGCATCAGTCCCGATATCAAATTTATCGGTCTGGCCAATTATAAAGAAATATTTACCAGCGACCGTTTCGGAAACGCTATGAAAAATACGATAATCCTGACAGTGTTCATCTCAATTTTTGAAAATACAATCGCCCTGGCGCTGGCGCTGATTGTGGACAATGTAAGATGGGGAAAAAATTTTTTCAGAAGCGGCTTTTACATTCCCGTCTTAATCAGCGGTATTGTTTCAGGCTTTATCTGGAAGATTATGTACAATTACAATTTCGGTACTTTTAACGCGGTGCTGGGCAGTCTGGGTCTGGATAAATGGAAGCAGGACTGGCTTGGAAACAGCTCCCTGACGCTTCTTATGATTGGCGTTGTGCTGATTTGGAAGGGCGCGGGCTACTATATGATTATCTATCTGGCCTCCCTGCAGAGCGTTTCCACAGACCTGATAGAAGCGGCCCAGATTGACGGGGCAAGCCCCATCCAGAGATTTAAGGCCATAACGATTCCTCTGATTTCAGGAGCGTTCACCATCAACTTTACACTGTCTTTGATTAACGGCTTAAAGGTTTTCGACCAGATTAATGTAATGACGGACGGCGGTCCGGGATTTACGTCGGAAACGCTGGTTTACCTGCTTTATAAGGTAGGATTCAACGAAGGCAGACAGGGATTCGGCACTGCGGTGGGAATTATGCTGCTGTTTATCATAATCGTGCTGAATACCATCCAGCAGAAATTCTTAAGGAGCAGGGAGGTGCAGATGTAATATGAAAGCAAAGAAAAGAGTAAAGCCCGGCGACTGTGTTTTATTTGCGGTAACCGTGATTCTGGCCTTTCTGTTTATCTATCCGGTACTGTTTGCGCTGATGTCGGCCTTTAAGAGTAACGGCGATATTTTAAAGAGCCCCATAAGCTTTCCCACCAGCCTTTACATACAGAACTTTAAGGATTTGTTTGCGCAGTCGGATTTCTTTACGGCGATTCTCCATTCCGTGTTTCTGACGGTTGTGTCGGAAGTGCTGATTGTGTTCATCGTTCCCATGGCGGCTTACGGGATTGAGAGAAGGCAAAGCCGTACCACCGCCCTGATTTATACCTATTTTCTGGCCGGTATGATGATACCCTTTCATCTGTATATGTTCCCGCTGTTTAAGGAGATGAGAATGTTCCACCTGTTCGGAAATATGGCGGGCCCGATTGTTAACTACATCGCCGGGTCCATTGCTTTCGGCTCGCTGCTTTACTGCAGTTTCTTAAAAGGAATCCCTCTGGAGATAGAGGAAGCTGCCATGATTGACGGATGCACGCCCTTTCAGACCTTCTGGAAAGTAACGTTTCCGCTGCTTGGTCCCTGTACGGGTTCCATGGTTATCCTGAACGGTCTGGGAATCTGGAACGATTACCTGATGCCTTATCTGGTACTTCCCAGCGGTAAGGCCAAGACCATTACCGTTGAAATCGCGGGGTTCGTGGGCCAGTATACGGCCAGATGGGATATCGTTTTTGCCGGAACCATCATTTCCATTGTACCGGCCCTGATTATTTTCTGCCTGTTCCAGAAGTACTTTGTGAAAGGTATAACGGCCGGTGCCGCAAAAGGCTGATTGCGCTTTTGCACTGAATTTGTTATTCTGAAATCATCATTTCCGGAATCAGCATGGCTGATTTCAGCAATGAAGAATCTGCGGCGCAGAGAAAAACCGGTATTCCCGCTTTGGCGGCATGGAGGAAAATCGTGAAAGGCTTCAGTCTTTATCAGAAATTTGCCCTGACAATTATATTGTTGGGGCTTTTACCTATGGCAGTGCTGGCAACCTTTATCGCCAATAAGATGATTAAGGATTATTCCCTGGCGCTCAGAGGACAGTATGAGCAGGCGGCGGGCTATGTGGAATACAGCATTGAGTCTATGCTGGATTCTTATAACACCATATCCAAAATGCCCTATTATTATAATTTCAATGACAATGATACGCAGGGCAGTTATCTGTCTTTCGACCATTTCAGGCAGATTCTGTACGGAGAGGGCTATGAGGCGGATACCATGGAGGAGGACAGGAAGCGCGACATGGGAAATTTCCTGCAGTACATCCAAAGCGTGGATGCCTATATCAGCGGCGTCCACGTGATTGCGCTGGACAGCGGCGGAAAAAAGCAATCCTTCCACTACAGCGTCTATAACCGTTTTTTTCTGGACCCGGAGCTGTTCGAGGAGACGGTGGCCTATGCGGAAACGGATAAAAGCGGAAAAAATCTGATGCTTGTGCCGCCCCATACCACCGCCTACTTTTACGGAACGCCCGAGATGGTTCTCACGGTTGCGCGCAACTACTTTGACCTGCGGGGTACGGTGGGAAATACGCCCTATGTGGGGACGATTTTTATAGACATTGATTTGAAAACCTTAGAGGGGATTTTCCGAAGCGTTGCGTTTACCGGAAACGAGGTTCTTTATGTGGTAAACGACGAAAACGACTGCTTTTACAGCAATCAGGCGGAGCTAATCGGGCAGAATATCAGCCGGATAATGGAAAATGTGGACGGGCAGAAGGAACGCTTTGTAATCAGGACGCCGGAAAACGATTACGGACTTTCGGTGGTGGTTTCCTTAGACACGGAGACGGCCTTTGGCGATATCAGGCGGATGCAGCAGACCATGTACTTTTTTGTGGCGATATCGGTGGCGGCGCTGTTTGCCGGTTCCTTTTATTTTTCCAGAAGGCTTACCCGTCCCATGCATGAGATGATGAGACAGATGTCCATGGTGGAAACCGGATATTTTGATATCGAGCTTCCCATCCGCTCGAAGGACGAGATTGGCGTTTTGTCCGAGCGGTTTAACCAGATGAGCAGAGCGCTTAAAACCTATATCAATCAGTTCTATGTGGCGCAGATTAAGCAGAACGAGGCGGAGCTTACAGCATTAAAATCCCAGATTTATCCGCATTTTTTATATAACACGCTGGAAATCATCCGCATGACCGCTCTGGAAGAGGAGGGCCGGGAGAAAGTGCCGGAGATGATAGAAGCGCTTTCCGGGCAGATTCATTATCTGATAGGCCCTATGCAGGATATGGTGCCGCTGGAAAAGGAGATTGACATCGTCAGAAAGTACATCTATCTGCTGAACTGCCGGATTGGAAGCAAGGTACAGCTTATGGTGGAGGCTAAGGGCGGCCTTAAGGCGCAGGTGCCGAAGCTGATTTTACAGCCCATTGTGGAGAACGCCTATGTCCACGGCATAAAGCCCAAAAAGGGAAACGGCTGTATTATGATTGAAACGGCGGTGTCGGAGGAGCGGTTTGAAATTTCGGTTATGGACAACGGCATCGGCATGGACAGGGAAGCCACTCAAAAGATTATGGGCCTTTTTGAGAGCGACGCTCCGGGAATCAAGAACGAATATAACTGGCAGAGCATTGGGCTTAAAAATGTACACGACAGGATACGGTATCTGTACGGCGAGGAATACGGGATTCAGATTACCAGCACGGCGGCGGTAGGCACAATCGTGAGAATACTGCTCCCGCTGCGGGGAATTACGGAAAAGGATGAAGATAAATGATTCAGATGATATTGGCGGACGACGAATCGGTGATTACCAGAGGGATAAGAAAACTCCTTGACTGGAAAGCGCTGGGGATTGAGATTGTGGGAGAATATGAGGACGGGCGTAAGGCACTTGAGGC
This sequence comes from bacterium 1xD8-48, assembly GCA_009917455.1. Lineage (GTDB taxonomy): Bacteria > Bacillota > Clostridia > Lachnospirales > Lachnospiraceae > Suilimivivens. Next base: position 231,514 of record QZDS01000002.1, read on the forward strand.
AATCGTGAGGGATAAGCCCGAGATTGCGCTTCTGGATATTTCCATGCCGGGACTGACAGGGGTGGAGATATTGAAAGAGTGCCGGGCAATCGGCAACGGGGTATCCGTTATTTTTATCAGCGGCTTTCAGGATTTTGAGTACGCCAAGGCCGCTCTGCAGTACGGGGCCGTAGACTATCTGCTAAAGCCCATCATCCGGGAGGAGCTTCTTCGGGCCATTGAAAAGAGCGTCTCGGCGGCGGGCCGGGAAAAGGCCGTAGAGGGGGCTGAGGACGGAAATAAGAAAAACAGGGAAGAGGTCGATTACGAACGGCTGATAGAAAACGAAGAAACCGACTATGTAACGGTTTACGCGGATATCGTTTACAGGAAAGAGGAAGACGGGCAGATGCGGAAACTGATTCATTTTTCCCTGTTTGGCTTTCTGGAGGAATATTTAAATGAAACAAAGCTGGGAATTGTGTTTCAGAAAAATAACCGGATTGTAGTGGTTTTAAAGGGTTTGGAGAGAGAGAAGGCCCGGGAAGCAGCGGAGGAAATCTGTTCGGAAGCCTTTAGGGCAACCGGCCATACCGTCTTTTTTATAATCGGGGACGCGGTCCGTTCCATGGGGGAAATCCCGGGGATGTTCCGTCAGTGCCTTGAAAGGAGCGGGTATCTTTTTTTCGCGGACAAAATGCCGGTTCCCGTGATAAATCTAAGCGAAAAGGTGTTCAGCGGCAGAGGCGACTCCCATATGCTGGGGGAACTGCGGCAGAAGCTTTTCGACGCGGCGGTGGCCCAGAATGAGGAGCTGATGAAAGAAACCGGCAGGCAGTACGGACGGCTGGTTCTGCGTTTGTCCGAGGGAAAAAAGGAAGACGCCTGTTTCTATTTCTGCTCGGCGGCCAGATTCATGGAGGAGAGGTGCGAGGCTCTTGATTTGCCGGGCAACAAATCCGAGATGAAAGAACTGTTGGAAAAAAGCAGGGCGTGCGAAAGCTTTGGGGAAATGGAAGCGATGTTTGAGCGGGAATTTGAAAGATACCTGGACAGAATCAGAAACGTGGCCGTAAACAGCGACAAAAAAGATATCTTGAAGGCGAAAGACTACATAGAAAAACATTATATGGAAAATCTGTCGTTGAACGTGCTGGCGGAGGAAATCCATATGAATCCCTATTATTTCAGCAGCTTTTTCAAGAAAAATACCGGGGAGAACTTTAAAGACTACGTTAACCGTGTCCGGGTGGAGAGAGCGGTTCCCATGCTGCTTTCAACGGATATGAAAACTTATGAAATCGCGGAGAAGGCAGGCTTTGGGGACATCAGAATGTTTAACACGGCGTTTATGAAAATTTATCAGGAGACGCCGGGAAGCTACCGGAAGCGGGTGCGGGAATCGAAAGGAGACGCCTGATATGAGAGAAAAAATTATAAACCCCATTTTGCGGGGATTTCATCCTGACCCGTCCGTCATACGGGTGGGGGAGGACTATTATCTTGCCACTTCAACCTTTGAGTGGTGGCCCGGGGTGCGTCTGCATCATTCAAGGGACTTAAAGAATTGGGAGCTGATAGAGTATCCGTTAAACAGGATGAGCCAGCTTGACCTGCGGGGCGTGGGCGCTTCTCAGGGCGTGTGGGCGCCTGATTTGTCATACTGCGACGGTATCTTCTATTTGCTTTATACGGTGGTGAAAGCCTTTTACTGCAATATGTATGATACCCACAATTATCTTGTGACGGCTTCCGATATTCACGGGCCCTGGTCGGAGCCTGTGGCTTTAAATAACTTTGGTTTTGACCCCTCTCTTTTCCACGACGGGGACGGCAGAAAATACGTGGTCAGTATGGCAACCGACCACCGTGTTCCGAAGAAATATGCCGGACGGCTGGTTTTGCAGGAATATGACCAAGTAAAAGAGGAAATGACCGGACCGGTTCAGGATATTTATAAAGCGGATAAGATTTTCCTTGAAGGGCCTCATATCTTTAAGCATGGGAAATGGTATTATCTCTTCTCAGCCGACACCGGAACGGGAGAAGGCCACGGCCAGACCATCCAGCGCAGCGAAAACATTTGGGGGCCTTACGAGATGTACCGGGCCGATTTCATGGAGCGCGCCTCGGAGAGCGAGGCGTATTCCATCCTCACCAGCAGGCACCATGAGGAGATTCTTCTGCAAAAAAGCGGCCACTGCGATTTGGTGGAAACGCCGGAGGGGGAATGGTACACGGTGCATTTGTGCGGGCGGGCATCAGAGGAGAGAAATCCTGCCGACGCGGCGCGCTTTCCGAACTGCCGCCGTTACATACTGGGCCGGGAAACCGCCGTTCAGAAAATGAAATGGACGGAGGATGAGTGGCTGGTGATGGAATGCGGGGGGAATACGCCGCAGACGGAAGTGGAGATGCCGGTTGGTGCCGGTGAAGATGAAAGGGCGGTTCGGAAAGCGAATGCAGAGCTGTCGGCGAAAGCCCGGGAAGAGTCGCCAGGAAAAAAAGGAGAGAGGCAATTTATCAGGGATGATTTTAACGGGCCAAAGCTCCATCTGGATTACCAGTCTCTGCGGATTCCCATGGACGGCAATCATATTTCCCTGACAAAGAGGCCGGGGTATCTTCGCATGTACGGCAGAAGCGGCCTTTCCTCCAAATTTTCCCAGACCCTGATTGCCCGGCGCATGACGGAATACTATATGGAAGCGTCGGCGTGCATGGAGTTTGAGCCTGAGGTTTTCAAGCAGATGGCCGGGCTTGTTCTGATGTACGATACGGACAATTATCTTTACCTTCATGTTTCCCATGACGAGGATGTGGGAAAGTGTCTCACGCTTTTAAAGGCAGAAAATAAAAAGTATGAATACCTCACGGATTATCTTCCTCTTGAGCCTGGAAGAGAGGTTTATCTGAAATTAACCATTAACGGCAGCAAGGCGCAGTTTTTTTATGGGTATCGGGAAGGAGAATGGGAAAAAGCGGGCGGGGCCGTAAACATTGGCTTTTTGTCTGATGAAGCCTGCGCGGAGGGATGGTTTACCGGCACGATGATTGGAATCTGCTGTCAGGATTTGACCGGATTCGGGAGGTATGCGGATTTCGACTGGTTTGAGGTAAAATGCCGGGAAAAGATTTTGGACTAAAAGAACATATTATAAAAATCGGCTACTGAAATTATGTGGCTGTCCTGTGGATAATGCTTTATATTTCCGGTGATGAGCGGAGAATGGCAAAATTTTGCTACCTCAAAAAATTTTCTGTCAGATTCATCAATAAAGCAGATATCCGTAAGCGGGTCAGCCACAACAGAAATGCCGTTTGACATTATAAAGTCAAGGAGACTATGAACTTCCCAATCAGAAAAGCGAAACTTAGGGCGCTTTAAGACATCATAGTATTCATTTAATATGCGGTAATCATAACAAACTGCAAATCGGCGGTTTAAAACAGCATTAACGATGCCGGCGGGCTTACTGTCCGGTGACCATAAAGCGGAAACCAGAACATTTGTATCCAGAACAATATTCATTATGTCATTCTCCTTTTCTTGCGGCTGCTATTTCCGCTGCTATTTCTTCGTCGCTCAGGAATCCATTTGCGGCCGCGCGGCTGCGCATATTGTTAAATGCTATCATTGCTTTGGCCTGACGTATGGCCTGAAGCATTATTTCGAAATTATCTTCCGAAATATCAAGCATAAGCGCGGCAGGCTTGCCGTTATTAGTAATGATAACTTCTCCATTTCCTTTCAGATTTTCCCACATGCCTTTTGAGTCGTTTCTTAAATCGCGCACGGAATAAAAGTTCATAGGGTTCCTCCTTTCAGTTTCGCAAGGCTGTCAATAATGTTCTATGAATTTATTGTACAAAGATGAGTGTTAATTGTCAACGTATTGTCAACATATTATAAATATATTATTCTGGTGAATCAGGAAAAATCTGACTGGACTTATAGAAGAAGCATTGAGAACATCCTGGGTTAAAAATAAATGGACAAAATTGCTAAGTTTTAAATATAAAGTAAAGAGAAAGCCGTCCGGCGATTTTGTATAATTAGCATAGTTGAAATTATAAAGTTTATGCCGCTGGTCCGGCATGAGAGACGGAAAAGAGGGAAAGATTGAAAATTAAAAATTTTCAATCTGGAGCTTTGTGCTACGCGCAAAGTCTCCGGGCTTTGGAAAGGAGCATGGTTATAACTATGGCAAAAACAAAAGGCGGCTTCACCCTGCCGGGGGAAGCCGGATACGAGGCGCTTACGCTGAAAATGGCGGAAAAATGGGGAGCCGATGTGATTCGTGACAGCGACGGAACAGAATTGTCGGAGGAAATTGTGCAGGCCGGATACGGAATTTATTCCACTATCTGTATCATCAGGGAGCACAACGAATGGGCGAAAAACCATCCGGGGAACTTACAGCAGTCCTTTTTAATGACCGCGCCGGTGACGGCAAACGACGAGGTAGTGTCCGTTCATCTGATGGAAGGATTTTTTGACGGACAGTTCGTTGTCAATGACAGTGAGGAATCCTTACGTTACTGGGAGGTTTATGACAGGACCACGGAAGAAAAGCTCCCGAACGGACAGTGGTGCTTTGAAAAGGAAGCCGGCAACGTGGTAATCCAAAAGGCCGTTCCTTTTCATAATTATACGGTAAGCTTTCTGGCATACCGCGTGTGGGAAGAAATTTCCATGTACAATCACGTGACAAATAACTGGGACAAGGAACATTTAGTGCCCATCGACCCCAGAAAAAAGGAAGCCAGGGATTATCTTTACGAGTGGCTGGAAAACTGGTGCAAGACCCATCCCGACACAACGGTGGTGCGTTTTACATCCCTGTTTTACAATTTTGTCTGGATTTGGGGCAGCAGGGAAGAAAACAGGAATCTTTATACGGATTGGGGTTCCTATGACTTCACCGTAAGCCCGCTTGCTTTGGAGGAATTTGAAAAGGCGTACGGCTATGCACTTTGCGCCGAGGATTTCATCAATCAGGGAAAGCTTCATGTGACCCATATGCCGGCAGGCAAAAAGCAGAGGGATTATATGGCCTTTACCAACCGTTTCGTGGTGGATTTCGGAAAAGAACTGGTGGAACTGGTACACCGTTACGGCAAGAAAGCCTATGTATTTTATGACGATAGCTGGGTAGGCGTGGAGCCTTACAGCGAACTTTTCCCCGAGTTTGGATTTGACGGACTGATTAAATGCGTGTTTTCGGGATACGAGGCGCGTCTTTGCGCCGGGGCAAAGGTGGAGACCCATGAGCTGCGCCTGCATCCCTATCTGTTCCCGGTTGGTCTTGGCGGGGCGCCTACCTTTTCGGAGGGCGGCAATCCGGTTCTGGACGCAAAAAAATACTGGGTAAGCATCCGCCGGGCGCTCCTTCGCCAGCCGGTGGACAGAATCGGCCTTGGGGGTTATCTGCATCTGACAGAGCCCTACCCTGATTTCTGCGACTACATAGAGCAGGTGGCGGACGAGTTCAGAACCATAAAGGAAATGCACGGGGACGGCGGCGTTTATACCATACCCTGTAAGGTGGCGGTTCTCCACAGTTGGGGAAGTCTCCGCTCCTGGACCCTTTCGGGACATTTCCACGAAACCTACATGCATGACCTGATACATATAAACGAAGCCCTCTCGGGACTTCCGGTGGAGGTTTCCTTTATCAGCTTTGAGGACGTAAAGGCCGGAGCGTTAAAAGATGTGAATATTGTCATCAATGCCGGTCGGGCCGGAACAGCCTGGAGCGGCGGCGATGCGTGGAAAGACGCGGAGCTTGTAAGCCGCATTCAGGAATGGGTATATAAAGGAGGCGTATTCCTTGGCGTAGGCGAACCTTCGGCAACGGAAGGCTATCAGGATTATTTCCGCATGGCACAGGTTCTGGGAATCGACGAGGATACCGGTGCAAGAGTATGCCACGGAAGATGGCAGTATACCCTGGACGAGGAAACCCAAAAGCTTTTGATACCGGAAGGCGCGGACGTACCGGGACGGCAGTATCTTATGCTGACGGATGGAAAAGCACGCGTCCTGGCGGAAAAAAATGGAATCCCTGCGGCCGTTATCAACGATTTCGGAAAAGGAAAGGGAATTTATCTTAGCGGATTTTCCTTAAGCAACGCCAACGCCCGGATGCTCCTTAATCTGATGCTCTACGGTATGGGACTACCCCTTAGCCAGAATTATCTCACGGACAACCCGGACGCGGAATGCGCTTATTATCCGGGAACCGGGAAACTGGTGGTAATCAACAACAGCGACAGACAGGTGCGGACAAAGGTGCAGACAGAAAAAGGCGTGCAGGAATTTACGCTGGCGGCGTTTGAGACGGTGATTGAAGAAGCGTGACACGCGTATTGACAAATATAATTTTATGCTATTGCAAACAAAAGAACCAACCGGGGCAAACGGTTGGTTCTTTTACTCCCGATAGTCTTTTCTTATAAATGGATTTTGAATTTTGGTTTCCGTTAACAGTCCATATTTTCCTGGATGGCGATATGCGTTCCCATGTACTTCCTTATTACGGTAATCACGAAGTTGTTCCAAATCAAGCTCAGCCATATAAATGCCCTCCTGCCCATTCGCCTGTAAAATGCATGTATCACGGGAACTATCTAAATCCGGGAGAAAAGCCACTCCATCAAAAACGCTTGAACCTCCATTACAATCGGGTACAGTTTCAGGATAATTGCAGGTTGCGATTGCTGTCATATTTTCATAAGCTCTGGAACGAAGCTGTGAAAGGCGGTTTATTTCCATGGGACATGCATTTGGAACAAGAATAAGTTCAGCCCCCTTGAGCATTAAAATTCTTGCACTTTCGGGAAATTCCCTGTCATAACAAATCATAGCGCCAACTTTTATCTCTCCACATTCTGTATCAAGCGTAGTGACATAAAAATCTTCTCCGGGAGTTAAATTACATTCTACATCAAAGTCACAGGTATGTACTTTCGCATATACCAATTTTTGTTCTCCAAATCTGTCAAAAAGAACTAATGAATTACGAGGAGCATTTTTGTATTTTTCAAGTAAAGTTATACCAATGGCCATGTTAAGTTTTTTTGCGAGACAACCAAACGCGGTGACAAAATCACTATGAACAGAAACAGCTTCCTCTTTCCAGTCATTTACAGGTCTGCCATAAATGTTATATCCATTACTCCACATCTCAGGAAATAACGCAATATCAGCGCCGCTTTCTTTAGCCTTTTCGCAATATCTTATTCCTTTTTCGAGGTTTTCTTTTAGCGTTTTGCAGGGGGTAAGCTGCAGTAAAGCAATATTTAGATATTTTCTGTTTTTTATCAAATCAGATTCCTCCATTTTAAAGTTTTGCCTTTAGATTATCATAATCAAATTTATATTTCCATCAAATATTCACTAAAGTTTTTCCATTCTCCGCTCAGCCTGATTCATTAGGTAAAGAAGAGAAATTTTATAAATCCTGTTCCGTCTGACTAATCATTGGGTTATAATGGAATCAGCGGTAAACCGGAGTTTTGCAGGAAAGGAAAAAATATAAATGATTGTTTTGATAACGGGCGCTTCGCATACAGGGAAAACGGTTCTTGCTCAAAAACTTCTTGAAAAATATAAATATCCTTATTTGTCAATCGACCATTTGAAAATGGGTTTCATCCGCAGCGGTTACACGTACCTTACGCCTGAAGATGACGACAAACTTACGGATTATCTGTGGCCCGTTATTCGTGAAATGATTAAAACAGCCATAGAGAACAGTCAAAATCTTATCATTGAAGGGTGCTATATTCCTTTTGACTGGGCAGAGAGTTTTGAAAAGGAGTATCTTGAACATATCAGATATTACTGCCTTGTAATGAGTGGAGATTATATCAAAAACCATTTTGCACAGATAAAAAGCTATGCCAATGCCATAGAAAACCGTTTGGAAGACGAATCGTGTACCATGGAAAGCGTTTTGGAAGATAACGCGCAATTTCTGGAGCTTGCGCAAAGGTATGGCGTAAATTATGTGCTGATTGATGAGGTGTATAAAATAAACATTGACTTGGAAAAGTTTTAATTTCCCTGTAAAGAGGCCGGGCTGGCTGACATTATAAATCAGTCGAAACAGGAAACGCCAAAACAAACGTATTTTGTACAGATAATAAGAGAGTGAAAGGAAAAAAGTATGAGAAATCCTGATTGGATGCAGAGTATTCAGAAGAAAATGGTATGTATGCATGAAAAACTGGGAGAAAGCGTCCTGGGCAGTGCGCGGTATTAGACGACCCGGAATATCAGGGACTTCTGCTTCATGGGGCGGGAAATAAAACGGCAGAGGAGCGGGTGGACGTGCCGCTGATTTATGGAGATTACTTTTATCTGGAAGCACTTGCAAGGCCGGACGGATGGTGGAATAAAATATTCTGAAATTTTACCCGGCAAGACAATTCCGGGATATGGGAAACTATGAGGACGGAAATCCAGCGGAGGCCGCCATGGAACAGATACGAGGCCGGTATGGCTAAAAATCCTTCGGCGGCGTCATCCACCCGGTACATTTCAGGATAGACCTGTTGCGGATAAAGGACATCTGCTTCCGGTATTGCAGCGGAGTTACTCCCTCAATATCCAGAAATTGCCGGTTAAAGCTGGAAACGGAGTGGAAGCCCACTTCCTCCGAGATGGCAAGAACCGGCAGTTCCGTGGTGCGCAGAAGGACGGTGGCCCTGGCAATCCGGGTACGGTTTAAATATTCTAAAGCGCCATAGCCCATAATGGCGTGAAAGGTTCTCCGAAAGTGGGTAGGGCTCATATGGCACAGAGGGGCAAGATTTTCCATGGGAAAATCTGACATATAGTTTTTTCGGATATATTGAAGGGCAGGAGAAATAGCCAGAGAATTTTCATGCAGCTGGATGTTTCCCCGGCCTTCTTTTTCCGCGCCGGAAGAAAGGTTAATCAGCTTCATCATAAGGGAAAGCAGAAGTCCCCTTACGCTGAAAGCAAAATTCATTTCTTTTCTTTCCATTTCATTCATAACGGATGTTACCAGCGTATAAATTTCAGGATAAATCTTCCCGGGAAGAATCGCGCTGCAGCTTCGCAGGAGTTTTTGAAGGATTTCCAGGCTGGAAATGACCTCCAGAGGAAAATACGGATAAAACAGCTCTTCCACATTTACAAAAATGTAAGACCATTTGCTGGCCGTGCCGGGAGCGGAATAGGTGGTGTGGGGAATATCGCTTCCCACAATGGCGACGTCCCCGGCGGAAAAGGCGAGGGGATTCCCGGAAAATTCCATGGTGCCGCTGTGGGACTCGCACAGACCGATTTCCAGACAATTGTGAAAATGGAGAGTGCCGGAAGGCACGTCGGAAATACGCCATTCATCACCCCGCAGCAAAATAACGGGAAAATAAGCGGGTAGCAGATAATTGCGGTATTCTATTATCTGATGTTTTGGTCTGGACAAAGGAAGAACCTCCCGGTGTATAGACTTTTCTATTCCTGCAGCGCGGCGCAGTAAAAGCCGCTACGTTTAGCCTATCATGTATTTTCACGGACAACAACTATTTTTCTTGACATTTCACGGAGAAAGAGTTATCGTGCGCTTATGACTGATATGGTCTGAAGCTGAAAGTCGGCGGGGATATGGCAATAGCAGTCATTTACTTTTTAATTATGAATATCAGGAATAAAGATATTCTTCCGCACAATCATATGGAAATATTTGACTGGAAGAAAAAATTTGGCCGGAGGATAAGATGGCAGAAGTATTGACGGAAGAATTGATTTATGAAATATTGTCGGTGGTGGAGGAAATTCCCGAGGGGAAGGTTGCTTCCTACGGGCAGATTGCCCGGCTGATTGGCAGGGACAAAAACGCGAGACTTGTAGGAAGGGTTCTTAGCATGGCGGAGTATTACGGGAAGTATCCCTGCCACCGTGTGGTGAACCATGCGGGGCGGCTGGCTCCCCATTTTCCGGATCAGAAGCGTTTGCTGGCAGAGGAGAATGTGAAGTTTAAGGATGGCAGCCATGTGGATATGAAAGAGTACGGATGGGAGTATGAGGGGGAGGATTAAAAATTAAAATTTTCAATCCGGAGATTAGTGCTATGCGCGAAGTCTCCGGGCTCTGGAAAGGAGCATGGTTCTAATAATGATGATTCAGGCTGGATAAAACGGAAATGGGGCCATACATATGGGAGAGAAAGTATGAGGTGGATTCTCTTGCGTTTCCTTTGTTCCTGCTGGAGGAGTATTACAAAAGAAAGAAGGATGACGTCGTTACAGACAGGGTAAAAGAGGCGATACGCACCGTTATTCGGGTGTGGAAGTCAGAACGGAACCACGAAAACTCAAACTACAGGTTTGAGAGAGACAGCGGACTGCCAACGGAAACTCTGAGCAATGAAGGAAAAGGTCAGGTTTTCACCCGCCCATGGTTCGCATGGGCGGATTCCATGTTCTGCCTGCTGGCGGCGGAAGTTTACGGTCTGTAACTTTTACCAGTTGTTTACCGCGTGTTCCGCAAAGGAAATTACGTCCTTTACATTAAGGCTGGTGCCGTCGTCCAAAACGGCGGCGCCGGAAAAGCTTCCGAACATCTGATGGCAGTGATTATCCACCCAGAGAAGCTTTATTTTCGTTTCTCTGTCATAAACGGGATTCAGCCACAAATCAAGCCGCCCGTCCTCGTCGGTGAAATGCCAGGGAGCCATGTAATCTTTTCCGAGAGTAAAAGTAACCTTTCCCAGCTTATGGGATTTGCCCTTGTAAAAGAGCATATTCTCGCTGGCGATATCCGTGTTGCCAAAACCGCACCCTAAGTTAAAGCCAAACATTTCCCCGTCAAGATAACCGCTTGCGTTGCTCCAATACCACTCGTTATGAAAAGGCCAGACGCCCCGGCCCCAGTCCAGAATACCGAAGGAATCTTTTTTGTCGAATTTCCATTCATGCTTTGGTGTGCGGACAAATCCCTCGGCGGTCATACAGTTGATTTTGTGGTTATAGTAAAACGCCTGCTCATATTCGTCAAAAGGCAGATTGATTACCAGCGAATCAGGATTCTGCCGCTCAAGATAAATGATGGCTTCCAGTCCGCGCCAGCGGCAGGTCAGCGTGCGTCTGCCCGAGGTGACGTCAAAACTCATAAAGATGCCGGTTTTTCTGTCCACATTTGGAAAGCCCGGACGGGGATAGGTTAAGGTGTGGGGCTTTTCCGCATCCTCCGGCATATGGAAAGAGCCGAAAGGCAATGGAATTGTCTGGCAGAGGTCAAAATACTTTTTCCCTTTCTGAAAATCAAACAGCATCAAACTAACCTGACCAGCATATCCGGCGTGGCCGATGGTGAGCTGCAGGCAGAGATGGTCGTTGGAAATCTGGTAAAAATCCCATTCCTTTACCCGCCATGGCGGCGCTTTGACGGCGTTTCTGCGGTAGATAAGCGTGCTCTTTCTTGAGAAGCCGGGAAAGGGACGGCCCTTTTTGTCCAGAACCGGCCCGCGTTGTAAAAGTTCTCGTTCCATAAAATACCTCCTGTTTTGAAATCCATTTGCGTGCTGCATGCCTTTTGCCGATTTGCGCATACAGTTATGCCCCGTTGCGCTTCCGGCATAATTTCGCGGCAATATTTAAGGGTATCAGTGTAAATAAAGTTAAAGCTGCGGAGATGAGAAAAAGGCTGGGGGCGGGAACCATTCCCACAGCGCCGTTAATTTCCGCCTGTATGCCGAGACGGTTAATTACGGGCGTTGCGATGGCGGGCCCTGCAATCATAGGGATACATACAAAGAAAATCTGTTTCAGACCCTCAAATTGTCCCCGCTGCTCTCCGGGATAAAGATTTTTCATCCATGCGGTCAGGGACTGGAGCACCAGAATGTAACCGATTCCGGCGCCGAACACGCCGATTAAAAGCACCGGCAGCTTTTGGGAGAGGCTCACCAGAACCAGCCCTGTGGTGTTGCAGATTAATGCGGCAAAGATAACCATTGCCATTTTCCCCCTGTCAATAATTTTGGCGGCCGGGATGGTTAAAAGGGCGGCGGTTAACAGGCCGACACCTTGTATAACACCTGTCATTCCATAGTCATATCCCAGATAGTTGACAAAATAAATCGTGATATAAGGGAAGTATACATTAAAACCGATGAAATAAACCGTCATCACTGCGAATACCCAGAAAAGCTCCTGATTCTCCCGGATAGTTTTCCCGTTAAACACCGATAAGAACTGGCGCCAGAAGCCCTTTTCATCCCGTTTGGGCGCAAGGTGGGGGGAATCTTTCAGGGTAAAAAGCGCGACAAATCCCATAATTGCAACAACGCCTCCCATGAGGCCGAAGAAAGCAAAAAAGTCCAGTTTTTCAATCAGAAAGCCGGATACAACCGCACCGAAAATCGTTGCAAAGACCGGCATGACAGCCAGCACGCCGCCAAGCTTTCCACGGTTTTGCTCGTTGGAAATATCCGTGGTCCAGGGAGAAAAGCCGCCGTCGTTTCCCAGCGAGCCGAAAAAGCTCATCACGGCGTCCGCCAGCACAACTGCCGCGGCGGCGATGAAGAGAGGGTTTTTGGGAATCATTTCTGTGGCTCCGAAAAGGAAAGTGAACAGTCCCCAGAAAATATATCCCACGCAGATAAAAGGTTTTCTTTTTCCGATGCGGTCGCCCCATGTCCCCACCAGAAAAGTGCAGAAAGTGGACACCACCGCGCTGACACCCACCATCCACGAAACGATGGCCGGTTCCGGGGCGATTTTGTCATATACAAAGTTGTTAAACCAGGAATTTTCAATATTCCAGCAGATTTGGCCTGCCATTCCCAATACCCAGATTAAAATCCAGTTTTTACGGCTGATGTTATTCATAAGTCGGCTCCTGTTTTGCAATTGATTAGTGTATGGTTCTTTTATTCATCATAACATAAAAACCCGCGGCCAGGTGGTTTTTATGCAGGAAAAATTCCCAAAAGACCCGGTAAAGGCATTAGAGGACGTGCTCGGTGTGGATTTGCCGGATGATGTGATTAATCAGGTGATTGCAGGCGTCAAGACAAAGCTGACCGCCGATAAGGCGGCAGGGGCAGTGGATGCTATAAAGAAGCTGTTTTAATAAAAGCATGGGCGGGGGATGTATTTCTCCCGCTTTTTATATGTTTTGCCTGACACAACATTTTTTCGCTATTCCCTGCATTTTATACAGCTTTAATTTATAATACATATAATGATAATATTAAGATAAAATAACAATAAAATAATGCAATATAAGAAGGTGACGTTATGATACAGATTAAACCAGTTTCCGATTTAAGAAATAAGTTTCCCGATATCGAGAAAATCGTAAACACAGGAGAACCGGTCTACTTAACTAAAAATGGTTACGGAACGATGGTAGTATTGAGTCTTGAAGCATATTCCAGGCTTACAGACGGTGTGGAAGCCGCTCTGGATAAGGCGGATTTGGCAGCGGAAAATGATGACAGACGATATACTCACGATGAGATATTTGGAGGAATCAGAAAAAGGATAAATGAATAATGTTAAGTACGAATTGAGATATCTTCCGTTATTTTATGAAGAGTTAGAGGAAAAGGCGGTATATATTGCTGAAAAACTAATGAATCCTCAGGCGGCAAACGATTTATTATGTTGTGATTGGCGATGATTCCAATAAAATTATGGAAGTCAGACGTTTTTTGTATAACAGGCAAAACCGTGACGCAATAATATAAAATTTTTTGTTACATAAATAACCGATTCCGTTCCAATACAGGGAAAACGCTATGAGGTTCCCCCTTTTATCAGCCGATATAAAATACAGGACAGGAGGTCTTTTGGTTGGTAAAAAGGAGGGAGCCTTTTATGTATTCAGTTAAAAACACAAACTATTCATCGTCATGTTATTCTGAAAACAGCAGAAACAACACCCGGAAAAAATCAGCACAGGCAATGCAGAAGGAGAAAACCAATGCCGCGGCCGCAGAAAAGGGCGAGGCGGAGAAAAGCGCGGGGGGCGTGAAAAGTCCGGAAGAAGAGAAAAGCGAAAACAAAGGATTTTCCAATGAGGAAGCGGCCGTTCTTACCTTAGAGAGTATTCAGGAAAGGAAAAAAGAAGAGGAAGAAGAGGAAACACAGGGTCTGGTATCGAAGCTCCTTGGCCAGGCGGAAGCAATGAAGCAGTCCTTTGAAGAGCAGAGGGAAAACCAGACCAATCTTTATGACGCCACTATGGATTTGATGGCGATAGCCAGTGCGGAAAGGGAGACTGTGCTCAAGGCAATACAGGTCCGCCTTATGTTTAAAATCCGTACGATAAAAGCAAGCGGTGCGAAATCCGGCGAGGTTCAGATTGCCGTCAATAAATTGAAAAAGGTGATTGGAAAGCTTAAGACAAAGATTAAAAAGCTGAAAGAAGAGGCCGGGATAGAAAAGAAGAGGAAAAATGCCGAGAAGGCAAAAAAACGTAAACTGGAAGAGCGGCTCCGCAGAGAGCTTGAAGTGCGCAGAACGATTCGCAAGAACAGAGAAAAGAAGGATGTGGAGGAGAGCCGGATGGGTATGGGCGCCAATTACGGAGGCGTGGCAGGCAGCGAGCCTGCGGCAATAAAGGATTTTGGTCTGGCTGGTTTTTCCGGCGACGCGGCGCTGGAAAATTTAATAACAAGTGATTTGGAATTGGGCATGGGAGTGGACAGCGCGGCAGCGGCTTATGCGATTGCCGGCGCACCAGCCGGAATGGATGGCGGAGCGGCCGCCGGCGGAGCGGTTGGAGATGCGTGCGCTGTCAGTATAGATATATCAGTGTAACCCGGAATAAGGCTTTGCACAGCTTTCATGCTCTGACGGAAGGAGGGAACAGCAGTGGCAAATAACAGTTTTTTGGTAAACGATATGGTCAGGGCATACTATGGCGTTCTGGAGACTCAGAAAGCGGGAAGACCTGCTATGGCGGGGATGGATTTTAAAGACATGGTAGCGGCAATGGATAAAAAGGGAGGAGTAGCCTCTTTTTCCAGAGAAAATATGCCGTTGGAAGAATACAAACAGTATATTTACCAGAAAATTTCACAGATTCCCATTCATCCGTCCCAACACATGATGTCGGCTGCTGTTCATATAACGGACGCAGGATTCGAGGCAATGCGAAAGGACGAGGAATATGAAAAGTGGGTGCTTGACGTTTTGCGGCGGGATTTCGGAATGAGCGACCCCTGGGCGGCGGTGAGAGGCGAAAGCTTTTCGATTCACCGTTTTGGAGCGACCCGTGAGGAATACCGGGCAGATAAATGGTATACCGGTTTCCGGGGAGGAAAGGGCCGTTCCATATATGAAAAGGAAGCGGAAGAGAGCTTCTGGGAAAAACGCAGAAAGCGGCATAAACAGTATATCAGGCTGCAGCAGGAAATTGCTATCGAGAAGAAGATTCTGCAGCATGTGTATCAGGAGGCGGCAATACGAAGGGGAGATTTCCAAAACATGTATGATTACCAGGGCATTATGCCCATGCTGCCCATAGCGAAGCTGATGCTTATGGCGGAAAAGAAGGTAAAGTAGAAAATGGAAAACCAAAGCTGATATATAAGAACCTGCGTTGATGACAGAAATCGGCCTTTTTGTTACAACAGAAATATTCCTTTTTGAAAATTGACCGATATAAGTAGAGAAGACCTGATAAGGGCAGCGGGCAGTTTACAGGAAAGGATATGATATTAAGATGCTTCAGATTGCAGTTTGCGAAGATGAAAAGGCCATGGGCAGTTATCTGAAACAGTTGATAGATAAAAGACTTGCAGGCCGGAAAGAATATCAGATTGAAGTCTTTGAAGCCGGATGGGAACTGCTTGAAAGCGACAAAAAGTTTGATATCTTTTTCCTGGATATTGATTTGAAGGATATGAGCGGAATTGACATGGCAAGGAAACTCCGCGAAACTTCCGGGGCGGTAATCATTTTTGTGACGGCGCTTAAAGAGTATGTGTTTGACGCTTTTGACGTGCAGGCGTTCCAGTATCTTTTAAAGCCTGTCAACGAGGAGAAATTCTTTCGGGTGCTTGACGGCGCGGTGGCGGAATGCCTTGCCGGTAAAGGCGGGGAGCCGCTTGTCATCAGAATAAGGGGAACTTACAGGAGCATTATGCGGGAAAATATCGTTTATGCCGAAAACGATGCGAGAAAAGTCGTACTGCATTTAAAAGAAGAGCAGATTTCCTACTATGCGAAAATGAGCGAATTAGAGAAGATACTCGGCGGACAGTTTTTCAGGTGCCACAGGGGATATCTGGTAAACCTAAACGAGGTCAAAAGTTATGATACAGGAAGCATTCAATTGAAAAACGGGGAAGCTATTTTAATGGCAAAACAAAAGTACAGCGCTTTCGTGTCCGCGTATATGGAGTTTCTTCGCAGAAAATAGCGGAGGTGATTTTGAGAGAAGCAATCAACTTTACTTTAGACCTGTTCTGCGTCATCTTAAGAAGATGGCTGATGATTTACGCGATTTGCGGCATACTCACGGAAAAGGAACGGTTCATAAAGAAACGAAAGCAAATCGCGGCGGGCTATGTGGCTTTGAGCACCGCTTTTTATCTGGCGGCGAGTTATCTGCCTGAGCTGGTTTTGTTTTTGTATGGAAACCTGGAAGGAATGCTGGAAAGCAGAAGAAGTATTCTGCCTCTCTTTTTCAACTTATGTCTGATATTGTTTTACTGCCTGTACTTTTATTCCGGAAAAAAGAGTAAGGTTTTTTATGTGGTTTTTACATTTTACACACTGAGCGAGCTCATCCTGTTTACGCTTCATTCCCTGTTCGTAGCATTTTTTGGCGGAGTGTCCGATATGCTTACGGAGAAGATTATAGAGGGAAATGAATTTTTTATTCAAAACTATATACTGATATTAGAAATCTTTCAGTTTTTTTGGAATTTATCCTTTCAGATAGCGATTTGCCTGATTTTTTATCATATAACTAAAATATTAAAACAAAATTTAATATATAATAACAGAGAACTGAGCAGGGTGCAGGAGCTGTTTCTGGCGGTTCCAGTCGCAATGGGAATGAGTATAGGAATATTACTTCGCAGCATAATGTATTCCTACAAAGATTTGGAAAGTCAGTTTCTGATGGACAGATATCCCGAAACCCGCCTGCTAATCCCTTTATTGTCGGGACTGTGCATTGTTTCCATTATTCTGAGCGTTATAATGCTGCGTAAGCTTGTGGAAAGCGGCGAAAGGGAAATGCTGGTGGAGATTTACCAGAACCGTATCTGCGATATGGAAGAGCATATGAAAGACGTGGAACACCTTTACGACGGGATTCGCGGAATGCGCCATGATATGAAAAACTACGTGGCGGATTTGGAAATTCTTTTACAGCGTGAGGGGAAGGACTGCGGAAACTACGGCGGGGAAGTTCAGAGATATCTGGACGGGCTGTATCTTTCCATGGAAGAGCTGGATATGAAATGCAGCACGGGAAACCCCGTTACGGACGTGGTAATCAGCCGAAAGATGCGGAAAGCGTCGAATGCGGTACAAAATAAAAACCGGAGGGAAATTCCTTTTGAATGTAACTTTGTTTTCCCCGAAGGGCTTGGCATCAGCGCTTTTGATTTGAGTATTTTGCTGAACAACGGGCTTGACAATGCGCTGGAAGCTTCGGAAAAGGAGGATAAGGGGTATATCCGGTTAGACTCTTACCGGAAAGAAAACATGTTTTTTATAGAAATCAGAAACGCTTTTTCCGGAAGCCTGATATTGGATGAAACCGGAAAAAACCTGCTCACAGACAAAAAGGATTTATCCGCACATGGATTAGGTATAAAGAATATGAAAAACTGTGCCGAAAAATATTATGGCACGCTGAGGTGGGAAGTCAGGAATCAGGAGTTTTTACTGGCCATAATGCTTCAGGGGAAGGAGAAATAAATGGGTTTAAACGGAATCAGTTCACTTATTACACAAAACCGGCTTATCAGCCGTGCAAAATCCCGGTCAAGGTCTCAGGGCGCGGCCGTTGGCTCTGTGCTGAACAGCAGCAGAAACAGCGGTAAAAACTCTGTGCTGGACGCCATTAAGAACCAGTCTAGGAAACAGAACGGCTTAAGCGCTGCCGACGCAAAATCAAAGGAATATTATACCACAATAAAAAAGGCGGCAGGGAGCCTTCAGAGCTGTGTAAAGAATCTTCTGGATTTACCGGAGAAAGAATGGGATAAGATGACGGAAGAGGAGATTACGGAGTACAGGGAAAACGCGCTTTCAAAAGTCAATAGTTTCGTCAATGACTTTAACGTCATGGTAAAAGGCATGAGGAACGAAGGTGGAAAGGTCAACCAGATTTACTTAAGCCAGCTTAAGAACTATTACAACAACGCAAAGTCCGATTTGGAAAAGCTGGGGATTACCATGAAGGATGACGGAACGCTTTCGGTGAACCAGGAGGAATTTAAGAAAGGCGACGTCCAGAAGATAAAGAAAGTTCTGGGTTCCTCCGGCTCTTTCGTTGACAATGTGGGAAAACGCGCAAAGGATGCTCAGGCAAACGCGGAAACAAATCTTTCGGTTTTAAATAAGACGCAGTATGCGGGGAGTTATACTTACGACAAGTACGGAAGCGATATCTTTGATATGCTGACGGGAGGAAGCAAGTATAGTTCGAAAGGGTAACAAATTAACAGATATTATCAGAAAACGGCTCGGGATAGTTCCCGGGCCGTTTTTGACGCCGGCATCTTAACCGTGATAAAGCGCATCTTAACGGAACCGGCATTGTAGGAAAACGGGAACGTGTTACAATATAGTTAAAGACAGAAACAGACAAAGGGGCTTAGCTACATGAAACTGACGATGAACAGAATCACGCAGGGCGAGGATGAGGTAATCATCAAATATCATGAGATAAACGAGCAGATTGAAGCGATTGCCGGACTGGTACAGGGGGAATCGCAGAAGATAAGCGCATACGCGGATGGTCAGACGTTTCTTTTACTGCCGGAGGATATTCTCTATCTGGAAAGCGTGGACGGGGCTACCTTTGCCTATCTGGAAAAACAGGTATACAGGGTGCAGATGAGCCTTCTGACGGCGGCGGCGTGTTATGACAGCAGAGGATTTTTCCGCTGTTCAAAGTCCATGGTGATTAATATTTACAGAATCAGCCATTTACAGAGCAAGCCAGGCAGCCGCATATGCGCCACAATGGAAAACGGCGAGGAAGTGATGATATCCAGAAAATATGCAAAAGGACTGAGGCAGGTACTGAAAGGAGGCGGGAGCAGAGATGAAGAGTAGGTTTTTGGGCTGGTTTAAGAGATTTGTAAGCAAGGAAATAATGATAGAATATAAGTCATGTCTTTATTTCGCCTGCATTCTGTTTTTCTATTTTATGTGGCTGCTCTGTAAGGGGATATATTCTGCCAGTATTTTGTTTATGTTTGAAATGATATTGGCGGCTTACTTCGTGGGATATTTTCAGGTATATGTATTCCGGAATTTTGACGAGGCGGAACAGATTGAAAAAAAAGGCGTTCTGGGAATTATATTCGGCATCAGCGTTTACGGCGCTGTTTCCTATTTGCTTGGCTGGTTTGAGAAGAGCCCTGGAGCTAGCCTGTGGTTTTCGTTCTATATGCTGATTGTTTATGTATGCGTCTTTTTGCTGAACAAGGCAAAAAGGACCATTGATACCAACAATTTAAATAAAATGCTGTCAGAGTTCAAAAAAGGAGAGGCAGGGGAAAGAAATGAGTGAAAAAATAAAAGCGATTGAAATCAGTAATCTCACAAAGTCCTACGGGAAAAAACGGGGTGTAAAAAACATTTCGCTGACGGTGGAGGAGGGAGATATTTTCGGATTTTTAGGCCCGAACGGCGCGGGAAAATCCACCACCATACGAAGTATGTTAGGGCTTATCCGTTTTCAGGAAGGGGAGATAAAACTTCTTCAAAAAGACGCGGTAAAAAACCGCAGAGAAGTTTTAAGCCGCGTAGGTTACATGCCTTCCGAGGCCATGTTTTATCCGACGATGAAGGTAAAGGATGTGATTTCCTTTGCGGCGGAAGCGAACGCGGCAGGCGGAGGAACGAAAAGGGCGGACTGCGCCGCAGAAGCAGAGAGGATTTGCGAGCTGCTTAAGGTGGACAGGGAAAAGAAAATAGAAGAGCTGTCCTTAGGAAACCGCAAAAAGGTCAGTATAGTCTGCGCCATGCAGCACAGGCCGAAGCTGCTGATATTAGACGAGCCCACTTCCGGCCTTGACCCGCTGATGCAGGAAGCCTTTTTTAAACTGTTGCTGGAATATAACCGTCAGGGAACCACCTGTTTTTTATCTTCCCACGTGATTTCGGAGGTCAGGCGATACTGCGTAAACGCGGCGATTATCAGGGACGGCTCAATCATCAGAGTCGATACGGTGGAGAATCTGGCGAAGTCAAATCTGCGGCGGATTAAGCTGACGGAAAACAAAGAGGTGAAGGACTTTGCCTATACAGGAAGCATGAAAGAACTGCTGAAAGAGCTGGAAGGGCGGAACATAGAGGATTTGCTGATAGAAGAGCCGTCTCTGGAGGAGCTGTTCATGCATTATTATGAATCGGAGGATAAGCAGATATGATACTTTTTAAACATGAAATAAAATTAAATCTAAAATTAATAATTATCTGGTCGGCATGCGTGGGGTTTTCATGCTTTGGCTGTATCCTTCTTTTCGGCGGCCTGAAAGAATCTATGGGGGAGATGGCGGACGCCTATGCTCAGATGGGGACTTTTTCCTCGGCGCTGGGGCTTGACCGGATGAACGTCAGTACCATGGAGGGCTTTTACGCCACGGAGGTGGCCCTGATTTATGCCATTGGAGGCGCGATGTTTGCCGCAATGGCGGGCGTATGTATGTTATCAAAAGAGGAGGAAGGACATACCTCGGAATTTTTAAACACGCTTCCTTTGGGCAGAGGATATATTGTATGCTGGAAATACTTATCAGCAGCGGCGATGATTCTGTTTTTCAATATTTTATGTGTGGTATGGGAAGCTGCGGGTTTTGCACTGGCCGGGGAAATGCCGCCGGGAAAAAGCCTGGCGCTTTTCCACGGAGCACAGCTCTTGATGCAGCTTGAGGTGGGAAGCGTATGCTTTCTCCTTTCCTCCGTCTGCAAAAGGAAGCAGACCGGAGCGGCGCTGGGATTTGCGGTTCTCTTATATGTAATGGATTTGATGTGCAGGATTGTGCCGGATATTGAAGATTTAAAATATGTAACACCCTATTATTTTTCCAATGCCACGGATATTTTTGCCGGCGGAAGAGTTGACGGCAGTATGGCAGCAGTGAGCGCCGCAGTGGCGGTGATTTCCTTTGGCGCTGCGATTGTGATTTATGGAAGAAGGGATTTGGCGGCGTGAGACGGTTAAATTTTTATCAGGAATAATATTATTGTATATTTCCCCCGAAAAAAAACATACTGTATCTGGAGACAACAGGATTTTCCTGAAAGAAAGGACAGTATGGAATGCAGCAGGAGATAAGCGAAATAAAAGAAGAAAAACGGCTGCCTCTGCGCAGCGGCGGCAAGTATTATGAAATCCGTCTGGAAAGCATCGGCGGGCTGGGAGCCAATCTGTGCGGGAAGATGCTGGGGGAACTTGGCGTAAAGTATCTGGATTTGAACAGCGTGAGCTTTTCCAGTTACGGTTCGGAGAAGACGGGTACCCCGGTTAAGGGATACATCAGATATTGCGAAAAGGAAAAGGAAATCAGAATCCATTCGCCCATCATACGCCCGGATTTACTTGTAATTTTTCATCAGGCGCTGATTCGGGATGAAAGAGTGTGGGAGGGCTGTGATGAAAATACAGATGTTATTATTGCGCTGGAGAGCGGACAGGAAAAGGCGGCGCGTATTCCCGTAAGGGTGAAATCCTGTTATGGAGTAAGGGCCCAGAAAATAGCCATGGAAACCCGTTCGCGGATTAACGTGGTGATGCTGGGAGCCATGGCCAGAGTGATGGGATTTACGCCGCTTTCAAAGATTAACAGGATATGCGAAGACACGCTGGGAAAGAAATACCCGGACGCTCTGAAGGGGAATCTGGAGGGCATAAAACGGGGATATGCGGAAATAGAGGAGCTTGCCGGCGCGGGAACGGGGACGGATTCGCCGCAGAACCGGAGAAAGAGCGGTGGCCGTCCGTCCGCCTCCTCCATGCCGGAGGGCGGCATCAACCCCAGATTCGGAAGCACGGTGGTGGCCGATTTATCTCCCTCAAGGCAGGGCTATATCCCTGTTTTTATTAAGGAAAGATGCATCAACTGCGGATTTTGCGATTCCGCCTGCCCGGACATGGTGTTCCAGTTTGCAAAGGGGGAATACAAGGGACGGGAAATGATGGTGAACAAAGGGCTTGATTACTATCACTGTAAGGGCTGCCTGCGCTGTGTGGATGTGTGTCCGGTGAATGCTCTGGTAAAGGGACTGGAAGCGGAGCACCCCGACAAAAAGTACTTCCTTCCCAATCAGGATTTGATACGTAAGCCTGACTATTATATAGAAGCGGGACCTGACGGCTATATCACTTCGGAATCTTACCTGACAGAGAAAAGAATGGAAGGAGGAGAAGTATAATGGAAAAACAGGTAATGGAATACGCAAGCGGAAATGAGATGGCGACGATTGCCATCAAACAGATAGGCTATGACCTGATGGGCTATTATCCAATCACCCCTTCCACTCAGATAGCAGAGGGACTGGATACCATGAAAGCGGGCGGGGAAACCGACCTGATTATGATAGCTGCGGAGGGAGAGCACAGCGCGGCAGGAATCTGCTATGGAGCGTCCGTGGGCGGCGGCAGGGTAATCAACGCCACCAGCGCAAACGGTCTTTTATATGCCCTGGAGCAGTTTCCGGTGCAGTCAGGAACCAGATATCCTATGGTGATGAATGTAGTGTGTCGGACCATTTCGGGGCCGCTGTCCATTAAGGGCGACCACAGCGACATTATGTTTATGTTAAATGCCGGATGGCCTATTCTTTTTGCAAAGACGGCTCAGGAGGTATACGATTTCAACATGATTGCGCTAAAGCTGGCGGAAGCGGTGCGGCTGCCGGTAATCGTGGCTTACGACGGATTTTTTACCAGCCACCAGAAAAGAAGGTGTATGCGGTTTGAGCAGGAGGAGGCTGTGAGGGACTTTATCGGGGCGAAAAAAGAGGAGTATCCCTTCCTTGACTTGGAGCATCCGATTACCGTGGGCTCTTATATGAACGAACCGGATTTGATTGGCAACAGGTATCAGCTTCATCTGGCAATGGAGGAGGCCGACAGAAAGCTGCCGGAGTTTTTTGAGACTTACGGGAAAATGTCAGGGCGGAGCTATGATAAGGCGGAAGGCTATTGTCATGAGGACGCGGACACGATTTTAATTCTGCTTGGTTCGTCATACGAGACGGCAAGAGAGGCGGTGGACGAGCTTCGCAGTAAAGGAAAAAAGGCGGGCATCGTGACGGTTCATGCTCTGCGGCCCTTTCCCTGTGAGCAGGTTTATGAATACTGTAAGAATGCCTCCTGCCTTTTGGTGGCTGACAGGCAGGACAGCTACGGCGCGGGAGGCGGTAATCTGTCCATAGAAGTCCGGGCAGCCATGCAAAGATACGGCAGCACCGTCAAAATAAAAAGTCTGATTTACGGGCTTGGCGGCCTGGACTTTTTTGCAGAGGACGCCGTGCGGATGGCAGAGTGGGCGGAAAATCCTGATACGCCGGATTTTGGATATTATGGCGTGGATGGAAAATGTCCCGAAGCGGCAGGAGGCGGAAAAAAAGCCGACGCGCCTTTCTTCGCTCCTCTTACGGCAGAGAGGACAAGGATTGGCGCAACCTCTGTAACAGAGTCCGGGGAAGGCTTCGCCCAGGTGAGCGGCGGTACCCTGAATGCCACTGCGGCAGTTCCCAAGCGGCTGGCGCCAGGGCACGGCGCATGTCCGGGCTGCGGCATCCCCGTAAATATCAATCTTCTCCTGCGGGCCATAGAAGACCCTGTGGTGCTTCTTTTCCAGACCGGCTGCGGAATGATTGTCACTACCGCCTATCCCCGCACCAGCTTTAAGGTGCCCTATCTTCATAATCTGTTCCAGAACGGAGCGGCGACGTTAAGCGGTCTTGCGGAAATCTGCTACCGGAAGCAGAAGAAGGGGGAAATTCCGCCCGGCGATATCATTTTTGTAATGGTAAGCGGAGATGGCGGCATGGATATCGGTATGGGCTCTGCCCTGGGTACTGCGCTTCGGGGGCACCGTCTGATTTTGTTTGAATATGACAACGGCGGCTATATGAATACGGGCTACCAGCTGTCCTACTCCACCCCCAGGGGAGCCAGAAGCGCCACCTCCCATGTTGGGAAAAATCAATATGGAAAGACCTTCTTCCATAAGGATATGCCCCAGATGATGGCGGCAACCGGCATTCCCTATGTGGCCACTATGGCGGAATCCAACCCTGTTGACTTTATCAAAAAGGCAGCCAAGGCGGCTTATTATGCCAAAACCACCGGTACAGCTTACGTGAAAGCCCTCTCCGCCTGTCCTTTAAACTGGAACGATACACCGGCGACCGAGCGCAAGGTGATTGCCTCTGCGGTGGACTGCTGCTTTTTCCCTCTTTATGAGGTGGAAAAAGGAAAAACAACGCTGAATTATAACCCGGAGCAGGCAGGGAAAAAAATACTGGTTCTTGACTGGCTCTCCATGATGGGGCGAACCAGACATCTGCAAAAGGAGGAGTACAGAGAAGTTGTGGAGGAGCTGCAAAGCGAAATCGACAGAAGGTTTGCGCGGCTGAAGGCAAAATCGGAGAACCCGATTCTGTGAGCGGCATGGATGCGGAAGAAATTTTTCTTTAACGTTGGTTTTTTACCCGGAAGTTTATCTTATAACAGTATATTTATGAGATATTTTGGAATATTCTCTTAAGTATTTCTTAATTTTGGAAAAGAGGCCTTATAAAAGGCTTCTTTTTTGTTATACTAATAGGCAGTTAAAAACGACCAAAGCAAACCTGAGGAGTTAAACCGAAGCGGTTTGCGTCAAAGCCACGCTTCTAGGGAAACAATTTTTGCATGAAAGCGGCAGACACAGATGTGCAGGATGGAAATCTTGTTTCTATGAGAAGACAGGCAGCAGGCAGTGTACGTGAATAAAAACTAAATGATGGGAGTGGAGCACATTGTTTGTGACAATGATTTTTCCTGTTTTTATGGGAATTGTTGTGACATTGTTCTTTTTGTTGCCGGTAAAGTGCCGTCCCGCCCTTCTTTTTCTTTCCAGTTATGTTTTCTGCGGATGGATAGACATGCGGGGACTGGCGGTTTTGATTCTGATTTCGATTTTTACCTGGAGAGCCGGCATCCGTCTGGAGAGACTTCGGGACAAAATGCGCGGAGAGAATGCGGAAAGAGGACGGGGAAAAACGAGGCAGGTCAGAGGGTTTGTAATTTTTGCGGTCGGATTTCTGGTTATTGTTTTGTGCGTGTATAAGTATGGAGCCTGGCTGCTGAATCTTGTCTTCAATGGAAATCCTGTTTCCTGTGGAGGCTGGCAGGCGCCGCAGCGGATTGCCGCAAGTCTGGCAATGCCTGTGGGATTATCCTTTTACATGTTTCAGGCAATCGGGTATCTGGCGGATATTTATAAGGGAAAGAGCGGTGCGGAAAAAAATTTCATATATCTGGGATGTTATCTTGCATTTTTCCCGAAGCTGGTAAGCGGCCCTATTTTAAGGGAACAGGACTTTCTGCCTCAGCTTGAAAGGCTTACGCAGGTCAGGTTCGGCGACAGGGGGCGGCTTTCCACGGCTTTTACTTATATGCTTTGGGGATATTTCATGAAAATGGTGGTGGCTGACCGGCTGGCGGTGACGGTGAATCAGATTTTTGCCGCCCCGGAGACCTTTGACAGCTTCTGGCTTCTGTTGGGTGCGTTCTTTTACACCATGCAGATTTACTGTGATTTTGCCGGATACTCCTATATTGCCATAGGCTGTGGGAAAATCTTCGGGCTTGACCTTGCGCAAAACTTTAAAGCGCCTTATTGTGCTGTGAGCATCACGGATTTCTGGCGCAGATGGCATGTTTCCTTAAGCAGTTGGCTTCGTGATTATTTATACATCCCGTTGGGCGGAAACCGTAAGGGAATTGCCAGAAAATGCATAAATACTGTGATTGTCTTTCTGGTGTGCGGGATGTGGCATGGCGCCGGGATACATTTTGCAGTATGGGGGCTTTTGCACGGAATTTATTCGGTGATTGACGCGCTGGTCTGGAAAGCGGGATGGAAAATCCGGGGAGGGCGGTTGCTCACCTTCGTGGAAGTGGTCTTTGCGTGGATATTTTTCAGGGCTCAGAGCCTGAGGGAAGCTTTAAGCTATGTGGGCGGGATTTTTACGGCGGGCATTCATCCTGAAAAATGGCGGGAAACTGCTGAAGCTGTGCAGATTGGCGGCGTGGAAGCCCTTGTAATTGTCTGCGGCATTGCGGTGGTTCTAAGCATAGACGAGCTGTGCAATGCCAGAAAACTGAATATGCCGGTGCTTGTCCAGAAAAAGGAAAATGCGGTGAGATATCTTATTTTTTATCTTTTGGTAATCGCCATTTTTATTTTCGGGATGTATGGGCCGGGATACCATGCGGAACAGTTTATTTACATGCAATTTTAATATGGGATAATTTATGACAAATACAAAAATAAAAAAAGTTTTAAATAAGAAGAACGGCATCAGAGCCGGATTTCTGGCATTACTGATACTGACGGTGTATCTTCTCTCCTGCATCCTTCAGGTGAAGTCCGAGCATGGAATTAACCAGGTGGAGGGAATGTACTGGCAGCCTGAAAATGCCATTGATGTGGTGATGATGGGCACAAGCCATGTGCATTGTGGCGTTAACACGGCGTTTTTGTGGGAAAAGTACGGAATTGCCTCCTATGATTACAGCGGAGCGGAACAGCCCCTTTGGATGACATATTTCTATTTGAAGGAGCTGTATAAGTACCAGACACCGAAGGTGGTTGTGGTGGATATGTATGCGCCGGCCAGATTTAAGGAGGATTATCAGTACGACTGGATAGCGGAAAATATTTACGGCATGAAATTTTCATTAAATAAGCTGGAAATGCTGTCAGTCAGCGCGGAGCCTGCTAAAATTCCTTCCTATTTTCCGTCCTTTGCGGTCTACCACAGCAGGTACGATGATCTGGGGGAGGAGGATTTTGATAATTTCTTCTGGGACTGGGAAAAGAAGGAGAGTTTCAAGGGATTTACGCCTTACTGGAATGTGCGGCCGCAGCAGCGGCCCGAAATTTATGAGGAGGAAAACGACGGGCTTACTGAAAAGTCTGAAAAGTATCTGCGCAAAATCATTTCCCTGACGAAAAAGAACAATACAAGACTGGTTCTTATGGTTACGCCTTATATCATTACCAATGATGATATGCGCGCCTACAATAAGATAGCAGAAATTGCCGGGGAAGAAGGGATTACGTTTATCAATTACTGTGAGTATTTTGATGAAATCGGGCTTGACTTTGAAAAGGACTTCAACGATGAATCCCACTTAAACTATTGGGGAAGCTGTAAATTCACGGATTTTCTGGGGGGCTTTCTGGATTCTGACGATGCAGTTTTGGACAGAAGGGGAGAGGAGGGATATGAATCCTGGGATGATAATGTACAGATGATTTACGATAAGCTGGAAAGCTACGAAAACGGGACGCTGGAGAAGCTGGAATATTAAGAAACGCAATTGTCATTTTAGAGGATGTACCTTATAATAAACGAAAGAAAATGCTGCATAAACATTGCAGGCGGAAGTATGTTACCGGTTCAAAAGGGAACAGTAGCAAATACAGGGTGCATGACAAAATGACATTGGGAAATAAATTGCGTGTGTTCATGGTGGTGAGCGCGTGCCTGGCATTGACCGGCATGCTGGCCATATCTTATATAAGCACGGACCACGAAAAGGAAATCATAAACGGGCTGACTGTAAAGTGTTTTACAGACGGGCAGGAAATCCATCTTGCCCTCTGGGAGGACGAGGAGAGCGAAGCATACTACCTCTTTCTCCCATCCTGCTTTGCGGGAAAAAGCTGTGAGTTCACTTTCTGCTATAAAGACCGTCCGGGTGTCCTGGAAATAGACGGAACGCTTTACGGAGACGGAGAAAAGTGGACAGACTCCGGCGGGGAGGAAATCTATGAGATAGGCCTGCGGGGGCCTTTGGGCAGGTACTTTATGAAAAAGACCTTGCAGGTGCTGGCTTCCGCGAATCTGCCGACCATTATGCTCACCGCTGAGGATGAAAAGGGGTTACTCAGCATAGATGAATTTGAGGACAAAAAGTATATTGAAACCGGAAGCATGGTGATGCTGGATGAGAAAGGGAAGATTGTATGCAAGGAGAATCTGAAACGGCTCAAGGTGCGGGGGAACCTGACCGCCACTCTGGATAAAAAACCTTTGACGTTTTCCTTTGAAAATCCGGTGGGGCTCTGCGGCATGGAGCCCGCCGTCAAGTGGAATCTTCTGGCAAACGCCACAGACGGCTCCTATATCAGGAATAAGGCGGTGCTTGATCTGGCAAATAAAAGCACGGACGCTTATGAGCCGGACGGGGAGTTTGTGGAGGTGTATCTAAACGGAAACTATCAGGGACTGTACCTTTTGACGGAAGCGGTTTCCGCCGCCGAAAACAGGGTTGAAATTCCTCCCGGTGAAGGCTGGTTTTTTGAAATCGAGCTGGATTTTAGAAAAGAAGAAGAAAACTTTTATGTAACCACTGACAGGGGACAGATATTTGCCGTCCGGACTATTATCTGCCGGGAGAAAGAATCAGACGGCGGTCTGGATATCCAGACTAAAGCAGAGATTACGGCGCAGGAAGAAGAACAGGCGGCCCGGCTGCTGAACGACATCGAAAGCGCTCTTTTTTCGGAGGATGGTATCAGTAAATTGAGCGGAAAGTCCTTGCCGGAACTGATTGATTTGGATTCCTGGGCGACAGCGTGGCTGGTTCAGGAAATATCGGGCGACCATGATACGGGAATTGCCAGTCAGTTTTCCTACACTATTAATAAAGAAGAAACTCTTTTATATGCCGGGCCGGTGTGGGATTTTGACGGAACCATGGGAAATGTGAATACCATTATGTTCGGGAATCCGGCCGCGTTGACGACCTCTATCGAACAGACAAGACCGGAGGAAAACCCCAACCAGAACAGGTGGCTTTCCGCCATGTACCGGAACAGAGAATTCCGGGAAGTGCTGGAGGAAAAGTACAGGACGGTTTTCCGGGAAAATCTGGAGGAAATGCTGAGTACCGGCATTGGCAGATATAAGGAACAGATAAACCGCAGCGCGACGCTGGACGCTCTGCGCTGGCATGAAAAGAGGCTTGGCTGGCAGTTTGTCCTCCCGGAAGGGCTTTCTGTCCCGCAGGAAGGAGACTACAGACGCTTTGCCGTACTTGACGCGCAGATAAATATGGTGTGGGATTTTCTTTCTGAAAAGAAGGAATTTCTGGATAAGCTGTGGGTGGAAGGGAAAGATTTCTGTATAGTGGAAGTCAGAAACGATGCGCCTTTCCTCAACCAGGACTATAACCAGACCATCTATTACTGGATTGAGCGCAGACAGCCCATGGAAGGGCTTCCCTGCTATGAGACGGAGGAATACCGGTTTTTGGGTTATAAAAATGAAAAAGGAGAGAACGTGGCGGAGGGAAGTATTATTACAGAGGACACCGTTCTTTCCGGCGAGTGGATAAAGGCAGACTGAAAAACAGCGGAATTTATATCAGCGGAGGTTCACAGGCACATGGAACAAACTAATTACAGGCACGAATACAAATACCCCCTGACAAAGGGACAGATTATCATTGAGGATGCCAGAATAAAGTCAATTATGTCAAGGGATGTCCATGCGGGGTCGGAGGGTTCTTATAATATAAGAAGCCTCTACTTTGACGATTATGATAACAGCTGTTATATGGATAATGAAAACGGCGTGGATAACAGGGAAAAATACAGAATCAGGATTTACAATCACTCGGCGGAACGGATTAATCTGGAATTAAAGCAGAAAATCAGAGGAAAGACCAGCAAGCAATCCTGCCTGATTACATTAGCGCAGTGTCAGAAGCTTATGAACGGCGTTATCCCTTCCGACATTGAACCCGGCCAGAAGGTGCTTCAAAAGCTTGCGTATCTGATGGCGACGAGGCTGATGCGGCCGGCGGTGATAGTGGATTACGACAGGGTTCCTTATATATACCGGCAAAAGGACGCCAACGTGAGGGTGACCTTTGATGAAAATATCAAATCCGTCAAAAACGTCCGCTCGTTTCTGGATGAAACCGTGCAGGGGCGTGGCGTTATGCCGGTGGGGCAGGCGCTTATGGAAGTGAAATTCGACAGCTTTCTGCCGGATGAAATTTACAGCCTCCTGCAGCTTCAGGGCCTGGCAGTCAGCACCTTTTCAAAATATTACCTTTGCAGAAAATTTGCAGGTTAGGAGGAGAAGAATACAAATGAATTTTTCGGACATCTTTAAAAAAGGCTTTCTTTCATCTTATACCAGTGAAAATATCAGCGTGCCGCATATTACGGCGGTACTTCTGATTACTGCGGCGATAGCGGCATATATTTTTATCGTTTACCGGCTGGTTACCAAAAAGACCTTTTACTCCCGGAATTTTAATATCGCCCTTGCGGGGATTGCGGTGGTGACAGCGGGAATCATTCTGGCGGTTCAGTCAAGCATCGTTATCTCCCTTGGTATGGTGGGAGCACTCTCCATTGTGCGTTTTCGGACGGCAATCAAAGAGCCCATGGATTTGTGCTTCCTGTTCTGGTCTATTGCTGTGGGAATCTGCTGCGGCGCGCATATGACGGAGGTAGCGGTGGTGCTTTCTCTGGTGCTCACGGTGCTGGTGATTGTCCTTGACAGAATTCCGGTGGGACGCGCGCCCATGATTTTGGTGGCAAATCTCTCCGATTCAAAGGAGGAACCGGCTCTTACGGAGAAGGTGGGGAAATACTGCAAATACTATAAGGTAAAATCCCGGAATCTGGCTATGGGGCAGTGTAATCTGGTGATGGAGGTCAGGGCCGCAAAGGAATATGAAATGATGCAGGAGCTGGAGGCGCTCTCCGGGGTGGAGAGCGTGTCACTGGTTTCGCATGACGGGGAAGTGACGTTTTAGGGAGACAATAAGCAGTCAACCGGCATGGAATAAATATCCGGCGGACCGGTATTTGAAAGGAAACAAAGGATGCTGTACAGGTTAGTGATAGTGGATGACGAGCCGGAAATCCAAAACGGGTTTGCACCTGTTACCCATGGGAAAAGCTGGGCTTTACGGTGACAGGCCGGTTTGGCAACGGGAAAAAGGCTCTGGAATTTTTAAGAGATAATGATGTGGACTGGATAGATGCCAATAATGTGGTTTCGGATATTGTAAAGGATATCTGTGAGCAGGTGGTATATGGAACGTTGACGCCGGAGGAGGCTGCGGATAAATTTCTCGAAGATGTGCAGTCGAAATCAGATACCCTTAAAGCTTCTGAATAGGAACATGTGCAGTTATGTATACAATAAAAAGCCGCTGCAGGAGAGGTGAAGGGATAAGGACGTTCCGGAAAGGGATATCGTGAAAAGAAAGGAAAGAGCAGTAAATTGCCGGGAGGGGTTTGCTGCTTTTTGCATTTCGAATTTTAGCGGAAAGATTGCAAAAATTACGGTTTCAGGAACGATTGACTACCCTCCCATAAAATGCTATGATGTAACGGTTAAGTCAAACAATTCAGACGGTATCAATAAAGGAGAAAATAATGTCAGTTAAATTTCATAATTTTGGAGGCGTCCTTGGCTGGAATCTGCAGAAAAGATTCCCAAAGCTTTCCTCCGAGAGTTATTTAAAGCTTCAATTTCTTTCCAGAAATAAACTGCAAAAACGATACATTGAGCATTTTTTTAATGAGAAAGAGCCGCCTATGCCTCTGGTGGTAAATCTGGAAACAATTAACCGGTGCAACAGCACCTGTTCTTTCTGCACAGCCAATAAGAATGCGGAAAAACGTCCCTATAAACGAATGGACGAAAAGCTGTTTTACAGCATCATTGACCAGCTTCGGGACTGGGGGTACAAGGGGCATCTGACCCTTTACGGGAACAACGAGCCTTTTCTGGATACCCGGATTGTGGAGTTTCATAAGTACTGCCGTGAGCAGCTTCCCGACTGCTTTATTTTCCTTTCCACCAACGGACTTACACTTACCGTGGACAAGGTGAAGGAAATCATCCCCTATGTAAATCAGCTGATTATCAATAATTATTGCCGTGACATGAAGCTGCATGACAATGTTAAGGTGATTTATGATTATGCCATGGCTCACCAGGATGAATTTGCAAACGTAGAGCTTTTATTCCAGATGCGTTATATGGACGCGGTGCTGACCAACCGGGCGGGCAGCGCGCCGAATAAGCAGAACACCCGGAAGGTGATTAAGGAAACCTGCCTGATGCCTTACACGGACATGTTTATTTTCCCTGACGGAAGAATGGGAATCTGTTGCTGCGATAACTTTGAGACCTCCACACTGGCGGATTTGAATGTTACGCCCTTGAAGGAAGCCTGGAACAGCAAGCCTTACCGGGAGCTGCGTCAGGCGGTCAGGAACAGCCGGGGGGACTATGGCTTCTGCAAATACTGCGATTTTATAGACGCCGGGCTTCGTATGGATGTGGTGGACGATACTTTGCGGAATAAAGCGGCAAATCATGGCGCGAGACAGTCGCTTTTCAGAAAATAAAAAAAGATTGTGATGATACCGCAAAGACAGGGTAAGTAACCTGACGACTGCGGTATTATTTTTGAAAGGGGAGGATTTTACAATGAAAAAAGGATATTTTCCGGTGTTTTTGCTTATGGCAGGAATGATGATGTCCTGCGGGAAAAAGGAGAATATGTTGGTTGAGGAACCGAAGGTATATGCAATCAATTCCGGGGAAAACGAGGAAGCGGGAGGAAATACTGCCGACGGAGCCGAGATACCGATACCGGAGGGCGGCGATATGTCTGAAGTTTCCGGGGCAGATAGCGGAAACGAGGCTTCTGATGAAAACAGTGCTTCCGGCCGGAGCGCCGAAAAGACTCCCGACAAAAAAGCGGGAGAGCTTTCCGGCTATCAGGCGGCTTATGAAGTGCTGAGCATTGAGTGCGAAGAAGAGGACGGGACGGATTTGACCTACAATCTTATCGATGTGGACGGCAACGGTGTACCGGAGCTGGCGGCGGTAAAGAATGGTTATTATGTAAGCCTTTATACCTGGGATACCGGAAACACGTATACGCTGATGGACCATTGGGGTTACGGCGCTATGGGAAATGCCGGGTATGAATACTGTCCGGGAAAGAACAGCCTCAGGAATTACAACACGGACTACGCAGGAGCAATCCTTTATACCACCTATATGCAGGTCGGCAGTCAGCACACAATTGATACTGTGGCGGAAATTGTCACCTATAACTTTGACGACGTCAACGGAAACGGAAAACCGGATGAGGAAGAAGAGGGCTCCCTGGGCAATTATTCCGTAAGCTATATCAACGGCGAGGAAGTCACGGGGGAGGAGTGCGAAGCTTATAATGCCGGTGAATATGAGTATATTCAGGGTATCATGAGCGGAGAAGAACTGAGAGCGAAACTTAAAGAACTGTAATAAAACGCCTCCCGAATCATCGGGAGGCAAATTGTTTTGCAGAAAACAAAATCTGTTGTCTGTATAAAAGCCGTATCGACAGAAAATCAACCGGAAACTGTGGTCAGTCGATTTCCGCTTCGTTCTTTGCGGTTTCTTCATGATATTCCTGTTCTGTGTTGACATTCCAGATATTGGACTTGTCCTTTCTGCCGGACAAAATGTTTTTGACGGTTTCAAAGGAAGTCACCATGGAATGGTCGATATTATTGTAACGGTGCTGGCCGTTGCGTCCCACACAGTAGAGATTTTCAATGGAGCTTAACCAGGAAACCAGTTTGTCAATTTCATCGTAGGTGTCAAAGTAAGCCGGATATGCCTTTTTTACCTTTTCCATATGTGTGTCGAGCACAACGTCGGGGCTGTCGATGAGACCCAGCTTTATCATTTCCTCCACACCGATTCTGGAAAATTCCTCTTCCGTCATGTTCCAGAACTCGTCCCCTTCGTTGACGAAATACTCCAGCCCAATCCAGACGGTGTTTTCCAAATCCTTAATCATATAAGGGGACCAGTTGTTGTAAATCTGGAAACGTCCCAGCTTTACCTTGCGGTCCTGAACATATACCCAGCAGTCGGGAACAATGTTGCCGACGGTCTTCATATCCGTCTTGTTTTCAAGGTTGATTTTCGGAACGAGAACGCCCAGGGTCATATAATCCCGGTAGGGAAGCCCGGCGGCAATTCTGGCAGGCTCCGGGGGAACATCGTTCATACCGGCCACCAAATCCTTTACGGGCATGGAGGAAATGAAGTAATCGCCCTCCACGGTAAATTCCTGCCCGTCCTTTTCGTAGGTCAGGGAAGTGAGGACATTGTTTTCATCTCTGTGGAATTTTGTTACCCTGGCATTTTTAATGATGGCGCCGCCAAGCTTTTCCACCTCGCCGGCAGTCACGTCCCAGAGCTGGCCGGGGCCAAGCTTGGGATATTTAAACTCTTCAATCAGAGAGGTCTCCACCTTGCGGTTTTTCTTGTTCAGCTTTTTCTCAATCACATCCTTTAGAATGGCCATAATGGACATTCCCTTGGTGCGCTGCGCCCCCCAGGAGGGGTCGATTTCTC
Source organism: bacterium 1xD8-48 (assembly GCA_009917455.1). Lineage (GTDB taxonomy): Bacteria > Bacillota > Clostridia > Lachnospirales > Lachnospiraceae > Suilimivivens. The sequence goes on from QZDS01000002.1 coordinate 266,362, forward strand.
TCGGGTGGCGTCCCCACAGGTTTTCCGTATAGTACTCAAAAAACATGGAGTAGAGCTTGCGCCCGAAGCGGTTGATATAAAAATTTTCAAGGCTGTCCACCGGACGTTTGTGGAGCAGGGCGGCAAGATAGCTGAAGCCCACCTGCATGGTGGTGACAAAGCCAAAGTTTTTGAAGGTCTCGAGCTTTAGGGAAATCGGATAATCGTAAAACCTGGAATCAAAGTAAATACGCGATACCCGGTGTCTTGTGAGCATAACCCGGTCTTCCTTTTCCGGGTCGGGGCCGCCCTTTGAAAGGGGCATGGGACGGTTTAAAATGATATCGTCATAGGTAGGAGCCCCCTGCATGGGAAGCATTTTGTCCCACCATGCGTTGACCTCGGGAATTTTGGAAAAGAAGCGGTGCCCGCCCATATCCATACGGTTTCCTTTATAATTTACGGTTTTGGAAATACCGCCGAAACATTCGCTTTCTTCAAATACGGTGACCTCGATGTCCTTTGATTTTGTTAAGAGCTCGTAAGCGGCGGTAAGACCCGCGGGACCTGCGCCTATGACAAGTGCTTTTTTCATGCCGTCATATCTACCTTTCGTGTGTGAGAATACTGATAATTCACTATTGTAGCATACATTAAAAATTGTGTCCACTTATGGAAAAAATAAAAAAAGAAAGTAAATATGGTATATATGGGGAAATTAGTGTAAAATAAAAAAAACTATGGAAACAGGCGAGGGAAGAAAGATTCATGAACCGGAAACAAAAATCTGTCAGTTTATTTGGAAACAAAGAAATACAGGCAGCCTTTTATCTTTTGCTGGCAGGCTTTCTTCTTACGCTTTTCGCCAGCCGTTCGTCTTTTTTGTATCCCTGTAACGACTGGAATGACGCCAACAGCTATTTTTCCATGGGGAAGGCGCTTTTCAACGGAAAAATGCCCTACAGGGACGTGTTTGACCAGAAAGGACCGTATCTTTATTTCCTGTATGGTCTGGCGTATCTTGTGTCTCACACCACCTTTGCGGGTGTGTATATTCTTGAGGGAATCTGGGCGTTTCTGGATTTGCTGGGAATTTATTATATTATGCGGCTTTACCTGAAAAGAAATACGGCGCTTTTTTTAAGCCCGGCGGTTCTTGCCGTGATTGTCAGCTCCAAAAGCTTTTACTGGGGAGGCAGCGCGGAGGAAATCTGCTTTCCTTTTCTGGTATGGGGGCTGTATCTTTCCATAGAATATTTCAAAAACAGTTATCCGAAGAAGTCGGTGAGCTTTAAGGTTCTTTTTGCCGGAGGGCTTTTGGCAGGTATGGTCGCCAATATCAAATTTACGGTGCTTGGCTTTTTCTTTGCGTGGATGATGTGCATGGCCTTTTCTTTTCTGGCAGGGAAGGATTTTTTCGGGGCAGTAAAGGGCTGCCTGGTTTTCCTTGGAGGAATGGCGGTTCCTTTCGTGCCGTGGCTTGTTTATTTCGGGTGGAATCACGGACTGTATGAGTGGTATTGGGGCTATGTTTATATCAATGTGTTTATTTACAGCGATTTAAACGGGGAGGGACCCGGCCTTTATGAGAGAATTTATACGTTGAGCAAGCTGCTTTACTGGGTTATCAGGGACAACCTGATTTATTTTGCGTTTCTGATTCCGGGGGTGCTCTGGTTTATCTGTACGGGAAAGAAAAGATGGCTGGAACGCTTTAACCTGACGGCGCTTTGCTTTTTCCTGTTTCTGGGTATTTACGTGGGGGGCTCGTCCCTTCCTTATTACGCGCTGCCTCTGGCAGTGTTTACGGTGTTCGGTTTTGTGCTGATGGGAGGTATGGCGGAGTTTTTTGCGGGAAAACTCTTTACAGGAGCGGAATGTGCAAAATCCGTTCCGGGAGAAAAAGAGTCCGGGGGAAAAGGAAGCTTTCGTAAAAGGATGAGGAGTTTTGCGGCGGCGGCACTTGCACTGGCAGTCGGCGCGGGCATCATCTGGACAGGCTCCATGAACATTTCTCACATGAGCGAGAAAAAGGAAGACATATTTTTATATAAATTTAAGGAAATTGTGGAGCAGAAGGAAAACCCTACGCTGCTGAATATCGGGTGTCTGGATGCCGGGCTTTATACGGTGTGCGATATTGTGCCTACCTGCCGGTGGTTCCAGACTCAGACCCTTGCCATTGACGATGTGTTAAAGGAACAGGAGCGTTACATCAGGGAAGGGCAGACGGATTTTGTGATTGCAAGGGACGATTACCCCGATGTGATTTGGGAAAAGTACGAACTGGCGGCGCAGGAGCCATGGAATCAGGGAGAGCTTGCGTTTACCTATTATCTTTTCAAAAAAATGTAGGCGGACAGTAGTACTTTGGACAGACGTACCGAAAGCTGCATATGGCATGTGCGGAAAGGGAAAGAATTAAGATGATTGTATACAGTATATTCAGTTTTATATTGTGGCTTCTGGCAGTACCGTTTTGTATGGGGCTTCTTTTCCTGCCGCTTTTAAAAAAGAGCCAGAGAACGCCGGGGGTGGCGCTGATTGCCGGTTACATTTTGCAGTTTTTTATTCTGGAGCTTGTGGGAATCCCGGTGGTGCTCCTGGTGGTGTATAACGGATTTTCCACCTTCATCAAATGGTATACGCCGGCGCTGGTGTTGTGCGCCCTTTCGGGAATCTGGGTGACTTATTTAAAAGGAAAAAAGGGGTATGAATTGAATTTCCGGGGACTTTCCCGGCTTAAGGATTACTCTCCTGAGGGAAAAATTATGCTGCTGCTGTTCCTTGGCGTGGTCGGCTTCCAGCTTTATATGTCCTTTACCAGAGCGTCCTTTGACGGGGACGATGCCTATTACGGGGTGCAGGCGGTTATTGCCCAGCAGATGGACACCCTTTATCGGATAAATCCCTATACAGGGCGCAGCTCGCCCCTTGACGTGCGTCATGCCCTGGCGCTTTTTTCCGTGTGGGAGGCTTATGTGGGCAGTATGAGCGGCGTACATGCAACTATCGTGGCGCACAGTGTGGTTCCTCTTGTGCTGATTCCCGTCACCTACATTTTGTATTACCAGACGGGAAGAATCCTGTTCAGGAAAAAAAGGGAGCTTCTTCCTGTATTTATGGTGCTGATGGCGCTGTGGCAGATGTTCGGGGCTGTTTCTATCTACACGCCGGAGACCTTTTTTCTGACAAGAACCTGGCAGGGGAAGTCCTTTGCAGGCAATTTTGTTATACCGGCGGTGCTGTGGCTGTTCCTTAGCCTGTTCGGGCAAAAGAGCGAGGGAACACAGGTGCAGCTGCTCAAAGAGGGGTGGAAAATTGTGGAAAGCGGCAAAAGCATCGCGGGCTACAGGGAAGAAGTGTCGAAGGAGCCGGACGGACAGAGGGGGCTCTGGATTTTACTTGCACTTCTTAATCTGGCAGGAGGCGCCAGCAGCTCTCTGGCGATTTTGCTGAGCTGTCTGATGACGGCGGGGTTCGGGTTTTTGTTTGCCTTAAAAGAAAAGAAATTCAGCGTACTGGTGAAAGCAGGGCTGACGTGTATACCCGGAGGGGTTTATGTGGTACTTTACGCGGCGGTTACTCACGGGCTGCTTGCGCTGTGACCTCTGTGACGCGGTTTTATGACGCCCTGGCGGAGTTTGCGGCATGCAGCATTGCAAGAGCCGTGTGTGTGGCGTTTACAAAATAGCAGAAGGAATAGAGAGAAGAGTTATGTTTGGAATTTTTATGGAAAGTCTGGTGATTTTCAAATTATATACGGGGCTTAAATATCTGCTGCTCCTGTCTTTGCTGGCATGGATATATCTTCTGGCGACGGAGAAAAACAGGGCGTTGCGGATTGTGTTGGTTTATGCGCCGGTAATCGTAACAGTTTTGTTTTTGTTCCCTTTGAGCAGGAAAGCGTTTGTGGCGCTTCTGGACGGGGAAATTTATTACCGGGTTTTGTGGACGATTCCCATGGGAATTATTTTCTGTTATGGAGCCTGCCGGCTGTTTGCCAGATACAGAATACCTGGGCTTATTGTCTCCGGCGCGTTAATTGTTGTGCTTGGCAGTCTGGTTTATAAGAGCCCGTATATCACCAGGGCGGAAAATCTTTACCATATACCGGACACGGTAATTGAAATCTGCGATTTAATCGGGCCCGGCGACTCTGACGTCCGGGTTACGGCGGCCATGCCCTCTGAACTGATACATTTTGTGCGTCAGTATGACGCCGCCATCAACATGCCTTTCGGGCGGGAAATGCTGGGGTGGAGCTACTACAACGCGGTTTACGAGGCCATGGAGGTCCCGGAAACGGTGGAAATGGAAGCCCTCCTCGAAGCCTCACGGGCGGAATACTGCCAGTACATTGTCCTGGCGGCGGGGCGGCAGACGGATATGGACCCGGCGGAGGCCGGTCTTACGCTGCTTAAGGAGATTGACGGCTACCGGGTTTATGTGGATCCTGTGACGGTGGAAACGGTAAGCGGATGGAAGGATTATTATAACGAATGAGTCCGCGGCCGGCAGGGAATAAGCCGGAAATGCGGAATTAAGAGCCGTGGCGGTGACGGCTGTGTTTTGAGGATAAGAGATTATGCTGTTTAATTCTTATGGATTTATATTTGCGTTTTTTCCTTTGGTTCTGGCCGGGCTTTTTCTGTGCCGGAGGCTGGAAGGGAAAAGGTCTCCGGCGGAATTTGAGACCGGAAAAAAGAAATTCAGGTTCGTAGAAGGAAGTCTGGAAAAGGGATATTTGCTTGCAGTATCCCTGATTTTTTATGGCTGGCGCTGCCCGGAGTATCTGCCGGTTCTGGTAGGAAGCATGGCGGTGAATTACGGCCTTGGGTGGCAGATGCAGAATACGGGCTGCGGCGGAGATACACATATGCGGAATCCGGCGGGACAGGCAGGGAATCCAAAAGCAGGTTCGAGCTGGCGGCAGTCAGAGTCCGGCCCGGAACAGGGAAAGAAAGCAGACGTCCGCCGGAAGGGCTTGCTGGCCGCCGGTATTGCTTTTAATCTGGCTCTCCTCGGCGTTTTTAAGTACAGGGATACGGGCGGTTTTGTCCCTCTTGGAATCAGCTTTTTTACTTTCACCCAGATAGCCTGCCTGACGGAGTGTTACCGAAGGAATCTGAAAGGGGTGGGAGCCCTTTCCTATGGGGTGTATGTAAGCTTTTTCCCCAAAATGATGCAGGGACCTATTGCCCTGCCGGGAGAGTTTTTCAGCCAGGCTGACGGAAAAAAAAGGAGCGCCGACTGGGAAAGAATTTACAGAAATCTTTATTTATTTATTCTGGGGTTATCGAAGAAGGCGCTTCTTGCGGATACTCTCGGGAAGGCGGCGGATTTCGGCTACGGGAATCCGGCGGCCTTGAATTCCGGGGACGCGCTTATCGTTATGCTTTCCTATACCCTTCAGCTTTACTTTGATTTTAGCGGGTATTGCGATATGGCTATGGGAATTGCGGGAATGATGGGCTATGAACTGCCCCTTAATTTTGATTCCCCGTATAAAGCGTCCAATATCCTGGAATTCTGGAAAAGATGGCACATGACGCTGACAGGATTTTTTACAGGATATCTGTATATCCCCCTTGGGGGCAACAGAAAAGGAAGGGTGCGGACCTACGTCAACTGCCTGATTGTATTCTTCTTAAGCGGCATCTGGCATGGCGCCGGGTGGCAGTTTATTGTCTGGGGCATGATGCATGGAGTGCTTTTCGTGCTTACGAGGGCACGACGGGATGTCGGGCACGGTGCCAAAAGAGATGCCGGGCTCGCTCATGCTCTCTGCGTACTGGCAACGTTTCTGTATGTAAATATTGCATGGATTTTTTTCAGGGCGCCGTCTGTGAAGGAAGCGGTTGCTTTTATAAAAAACATAGCCGGTTTTTCCTTTGGGAAAATTAATTGGGAGCTGGCAGGATGCTTTAATCTGGATGAATTCTGGTATGTGATTAAGGTGCTGCGGATAGACAGCTGGCAGTATGCCCACTACATACTGATGGTATTGTTCCTGACAGCGGTTCTTTTGCTGGTGTTTTTCGCAAAAACCGCCGTCTGCGCTGCAAGGGAGGTAAAGCCCGGCGTGGTGTCATCATTTATCATGGCGGTTTTGTTTGTCTGGAGCGTAATTTCGTTTTCAGGCGTGAGCACGTTTTTATATGTGAATTTTTAAGTTTTTATTCCATGTAAAGCAGTACAAAGGAACCGGAACAAAGCTCCGAACTTAAGTAACATGGCAGGAAGTATAAAAGGAAACATGAAAGAAAAGAATGTGAAGCAAAAGCAACAAAATAAAAATCCCTTTAAGCAGGCGTTAATCTGGTTTGGCGCCTTTGCTGCCGCTGCCGTGGCCTTAATCGCTGCACTTGTGGTATATGTGGATCCTTTTTTTCACTATCACGCGCCCCTTAAGGGTTTTCCGTATCTGGTGGATAACCAGCTTTCCCAGAATCCGGGAATGGCGGCGCATATGGAGTATGACAGCGTAATTCTGGGCTCGTCCATGACGGTGAATTTCCAGACTGTATGGTTTAAAGAGCTGATGGGTTTAAATACCGTTAAGCTGAGCTACAGCTCGGCCTATCCGAAGGACCAGGCCAACATTATGGAGATTATTTTTGACAGCCATAATAACAGGGATGGGAAAAAAATCAAAAAGGTGTTTCTCGGGGTGGATGTGCTGACCTACACCGGCGGCGTGGAGGAAACCAAGTATCCGATACCGGAATACCTGTATGACGATAATTACATCAATGATATCGAGTATATTTTAAACAAAGACGTGATACTGAATTATATTCTGCGTCCCATAGCCGACCCGGAGCCCACGGATTTGTCAAACGTGTACGCCAGCTGGTGGACGGAGGAATATTACAGCAAGGAGTGGGTACTGCACGGCTATGCTTCCCCGGAGCAGGTAGAAGAGGAGGCGCTGCCGGAGGCTTATCTGGAGGCGGCGGCAAAAAACCTTGACGTGAACATCTGTCCTTTTATCGAAGAGAATCCTGATACGGAGTTTGTAATCTTTTTCCCGCCCTACAGCATTCTGTTCTGGAACGATGTGCTGAGGGAAAACCATCTTCTGGCGACCATTGAGGAGTACCGCTATCTTTCCGACAGGCTGAATGCCTATGATAATGTGGAGGTATACTTTTTCCCGGATATGGAGGAGATCATCTGCAATCTGGACAACTATGCGGACTACAGCCACTATCATCCAAAATTCAACCGATATATGGCGGAGTGCTTTGCGGATAAAAGCCGCCTTGTGGCAAAGGAGGGGCAGCCGGGGAAGGGGATAGACGAGTATCTGTCACATATGAAGGAGATTGCGGAAGGCTTTGACTATGAGGGACTTCTGGAAGGGAAGTAGAAAACAAACGCTGTCACGCTGCGCGAGCCAGCTTATTGTAACAAACGCTGCCACGCTGCGCGGACGGCTTGCCGGAATAAAAAGAGGAGCCGCTTTGTTGTGAAAAGCGGTTCCTCTTTGAATATCCGGCAAAACGACAGGTTTATTCCTTCCTGGTGGAATTTACCGTTCCAAGCTGATTATTGATGATATCCGACACCCTCTGCGCCAGAAGCTCGCGCCCGGCTTCATTGTAATGCATATGGTCGGACATGTACTGTTCATAGTTATCTTCGTTGATGGTGCCGTAATAATTGTCAATGAAAGAAACGCCGCAGTCTAAAACGGCATCGGATTCCTTCACCAGATAATGGTTTAAGGTGCCGTTTCCGATATCCTTCATCGTGCCGTTGTAGAGCTCGCCGTCCTCATCCATAAACCGGGCATAAGTCGGGGACATTACCAGTATCCTGATATGCGGCCAGGTACTCTGGATATTTTGGAGGGTGGTGCGCAGACCGCCGGTAAAAGCGGTAACGTCGTTGGGGTTTTTCGGGTTGTCGGAGGGTGTGCCCATGTTGTAGTCGGTGCTGTCATACATGACAATGATAATATCCACCTTATCCATATCCACGGTTTTCATGACCTCCACGGCTTCCGTATACCTGGGGTCCGGCTCATCGCCGGCAATGGAGGATATGGCCCTGAACTCATTGTTGCGGAAGCATTCCACCACATAAAAGAAATTAAAATGGTCTTTTGTGTATTCCGGGTTATACATGGGATACTTACAGGCAGCGGAGGAATCGGGAAAAGCGCAGTCGTAAACAACCGCACCGGTTTTGGAGGCGATTTGAGCGGCCAGTCCGGTGGTGTCGCGGTCATCCGTGAAAGGATTGTTTCCCAGACATAAAATTGTGGTTACCCCGTCGTCCTCTCTGCCTTCTAAAAGCGAAGCGTCCATAGGGATAATCATGTCAAGGGTTTCAATATCAAATTCCGACGGGTCCACGTCGCTTACATCCGTATCCAGGTCAGTCCCCTGATTCCATTTGTATAATCTGTATACAGCTATGATGGCAATCAGCAGAATGACTACCAGAAGTATTATATGCAGATTGACCCTCATAGAAGGAATTTTAAATTTTTTATTGTCGTCCATATAGTTCTCCTTTTTCATTTTATCCATAGTAAAAATAAATCAAATTATTTGTTATTCTACTATTGTTTGGATAAAAAATCTACTTATTCATAAAATTTTAAGTTTTTCTCTTGACTGTAAACCTTATTTACACCTTATGCTTATATAAAATGAACCGGAAGGGAGACTGTTATGACAATAAAGGAAACTGAAAAGTCCACGGGGCTGTCCCGGTCAAATATTCGATTTTATGAAAAGGAAGGATTGATTGCACCGGCCCGGACAGAGGGAAACGGTTACAGAGACTACTCGGAAGCTGATATTGAAAATATTAAAAAAATTGCCTTTTTAAGGACGCTTGGTATTTCCGTGGAGAATATCCGCGACATCATGGCAGGAGAGATTTCCTTATATAAGGTTCTTGAGGAACAAAGTGAAAAGCTTGACAGGGAGATTAAGGCTTTTGGCAGGGCAAGAATGGTCTGCGAGAAGATGCGGAAGACAGAAAATATCAGCTTTGAAAAACTGCGGGTGGAGAAGTATGTGGAGGAATTGCAGGATTACTGGAAGGATAACGAGCCTGTATTCCAGCTGGATTCGGCAGGATTTGTGCATATCTGGAGCAGTCTCGCCGCATGGGCGGTAATTACCGCGCTCAGTCTGATAACCGGAATTTTAGCCTATGGGAAGCTGCCGCCGGAAATTCCGGTTCAGTGGAGCAGAGGCGAGGCGTTTTCCTTTGCAGACAGGAACGTGATTTTTGCCTATCCGATTGCCTGCATAATTGTGAGAGGCTTTTTGCGGCCGTTTATTTATTCAAAATTAAACATCAACAGCCCTTACAGGGGGCTAATCGCCGAATACCTGACCAATTTTCTGTGCTTTGTCATATTTTCTGTGGAGGCGTTTACAATACTTTTCATTTTTGGAGCAGTAAAAAATGTCGTAATTGTTCTGTTTGCGGACGCGGCGGTGTTTATCGGGATGCTTGCGGCCGGAATCAGGAAGGCGGGCAGGAGAAAGTGAAAGAAGCGAGGGGAACCGGCCCCTCGTTTTTAAATTTAAAGTATGAAAAGAGATGTAAATATGGTATATTATTTGCATCAGGTTGCGCCAGGCATTAAAATTTGAAGGGAAACTGGGAGAAACATTATGAAGAAAAATTTTCGGTGGAAAGACATTCTTATGCTGCAGGCAGTGTTTTTGATTTACAGCGGTTCCAGCGTGGTTGCAAAATTTGCATCAAACGAGGAACTTTTCAGCCTGCCGTTTATTCTTTTTTACGGACTTGACGTTGTGATTTTGGGGATATACGCTCTGTTGTGGCAGCAGGTGATAAAAAAATTCGAACTGTCCGTTGCCTACGCCAATAAAGCCGTTACTTTGCTCTGGGCGTTGATATGGGGGATTTTTATTTTCCATGAAAAGATAACCGTCTTTAAAACGGCGGGGATTCTGCTGGTTATGGCCGGGATTTTTATTTTGAACAGCGAGGAGGAAAAGTCATGAATTTTTATCTGCTGATTCTGATTGTATCGGTGATTATCGCTTCTTTTGCGCAGATTCTTTTGAAAAAAAGCGCAGAAAAGACCTATGCTTCGCCTGTACGGGAATATTTGAACTTTTATGTTATTTGCGGATATGGCATGATGTTTCTGTCCATGTTCCTTACGGTTTTCGCATACAGAGGGATGGATTTTTCTAATGTTCCGGTGGTGGAGTCCCTTGGATACGTGGTGGTGATGGTGCTCAGCTACTTTTTCTTTAAGGAAAAAATCACAAAGAGGAAGCTTTTGGGGATGGCTGTCATTCTGCTTGGGATATTTGTGTATTACAGGTAGGGGAGCAGTTTTGGAGTACGGCATTTGCAAGGCTCACCGGCGCCAGGCGGATGTATTGTTCCTGGTGTGGATGAAAACAGGACAAGGTCGAAGGAAATACAAAAGGGAAAAAGTATCAGAAGCGTTGGAATGGGTGAGGACAATCAGTGTTTTCGGGTATTTCAGGGAGTGTAGGCAACATATCAGAGCCGGGGGTTCCCGGCTCTGTGACTGTGAATATTCCTGTGTTTGTTGAAGCTTCTACTGCATGGCGCGGTTTTTGTCCTGGTCTAAAGTAATGGCCGCCAGCAGGGTTGTGATTGGCAGATTGTCCTTGTTGTGAGCCTGAAGCGTCTTATACCATTTGCTGTATTTATACATTCGATATGTAGTCTTCAGTTTACAAAGCTGGTTTTCATCGGAGCAGGCGTTTTTAAAGGCTTCACGTTCACCCATATCCATCTCAACATAGTCCAGATAAGAAATCTGGAGTTCTGTCAGAGGCTCAGTACATTTCGGACATATCATTTTATGACCGTTCAGCATAAAAACGCGGTGACATCGTTTACAGTAATGCATGTACATCATAATAAAATTCCCCTTTTCTGCGACAAAACGATAGTTGTAAATCTGTCTTTAAGTTTAGCATTTTTGCGAAAAAAGTCAATGACTTATATGGTAATACTTGCCGTACTATAGCGACATAAATCGATATATTTTGCCATAAAATGGCATAATAGACATATATAGAACGATTTTTTCGAGTGGTCTGGGTGAATTATTATGAATTGTGAGGTATAAAACACAAAATATTTGTACTTATGGGGAAGAAAATGTTATACTGTGTATAACGCTTATAGAAGCGAGATAAGGGAAATACAGAAACCGAAGGAAGTCAGGAGGACTTACATAAATGGGTAAATTGCTGCAGAAACTGAAAGGCGGTAAAAAAAGCAGGCATAAAAATGATGTGGAAGAACTGGAATGGATAGATTTTGACGAAGACGAAGAATATGAAGACGACGAGTACGCCGGGGAAGAGGAATACGAAGACGACGAGTATGTCGGGGACGAGGAAGAGTACGAGTACGCTGAGGATGAAGAAGAGTACGAAGGCGACGAGTACGCTGAGGACGAGGAAGAATACGAAGACGGCGAGTACGCTGAGGACGAGGAAGAATACGAAGACGACGAGTACGCTGAGGATGAAGAAGAGTACGAAGACGACGAGTACGCTGAGGATGAGGAAGAATACGAAGACGACGAGTACGCTGAGGATGAAGAAGAGTACGAAGACGACGAGTATTATGAGGACGAGGAAGAGTACGAGTACGACGAGTACGCCGGGGAAGAGGAATACGAAGACGACGAGTACGCCGGGGATGAGGAAGAGTACGAAGACGACGAGTACGCTGAGGACGAGGAAGAATACGAGTACGACGAGGATGAAGAAGAGTACGAAGACGATGAGTATTATGAGGACGATTATTATGAAGATTATGATGAGGATGACGAAGATGCTCCTGAGTCCGGCATAAAAAGAGTTTTCTATAAAATCACCAATTTATCCACAGTTGACTATGTAGTGGCGCTTACCGGCGTGGCGGTGCTTGTGCTGGCAATAGTGACAGGTACGCTGTATATGGGCGCCAGAAGCAATAAGGCGCAGATAGAGGCATTTGCCGAGGTGGGAGAGGGAATGGAATCCATCAGCATTATCGGGCAAAGCGGCCTTTTGGCAATTGCAGACGCGCAGGCGTCCAGAATGGCGGCAGCGGACATAGAGGAAGAAGATGGTGAAGGCGGGGAATCGGATGAAGAAGATACAAACGGAAAGAAAGAGGTTCTTCTCAATCTGACCTCCATTCAAAAGGATTTGAAAATTAAGTTCGTTGAGAAGAAATCCGGCAAGCTTGTGTCGGGAATTGCCTTTGAGGTGGAAATCCAAAAGCCGTCGGGCGATACTTATTCCAAAAAGGACGAAGACAAGGACGGAATTATTTATGAAAAAGATATCGCGCCCGGCAAATATAAGGTGAAAATCACATCGCCGGCGTCCGATGATGAGTACGGCATTTCCGGCGAAACCATTGCAATTACGGTGAGGGATGCCATTGAGTATAAAAAGGTGGACGTTTCCGACGAGGTAAAGACGGAGTCCCAGGTAAATGCGGCGGCGGAGGATACCAAGGTGAACCAGACGGTGGTAGAGTCCGCGAATAAGGATACCGTGGAGTGGGTGGAATCCACCAAAACAATTATTGAGGGCACGGAGCAGACGGAGGATAGCTACGAAAAGATAGGGAAGGACAAGATTGCCGACCCGGAAAAGAAAGCAGCGGCGGAGTTTCGGCTGCTGGCCGGGATAAACGCAAGGACGCCGGACGAGGATAATCCTGATGGTACTGATACGGAAGATGGTACGGGAGACGGAAATGATAATAATGGCAATAACGGCGAAGACAGTACGCCGGAGCCGGTTCCGGTGAAAACCCCGGAGCCGGAGCAACCGGAAAAACCTGACCCGACGTCAGACCCTGACCCGACGGAAAAACCTGACCCGACGCCAGACCCGACACAGGCGCCGGTCCCCACGGAAAAGCCATCAGCACCGCCCACGTCAGCGCCTACGGCAACTCCGACGTCAGCGGCTACGGCATCGCCCACTGCAAAGCCGTCAGCTACGCCTTCAGCAAAGCCAGGCGTGACCCCGACGGCAGCCCCATCCGCAACTCCGTCAGCCACGCCGAACAGTGCAAAAACGGATACGAAGACGACATTAAAATCCACCGACGGGGAAATACTGTATGTGAAAGAAGCCGACGGAAAGTTCAGAGAGGCTAAGTATGCGGATTACTACGACAAGACAAAAGAGTTTTACCGCAAGGTCAGCAAAACCACGGGAAAATACAAATATACCGGCTGGCAGACGCTGGAGGACGGAAAAACGTATTTCTTTGATAAAAACGGAAATCCCGTAACCGGCGAGCAGGTAATACAGGGAGCAAAATACAATTTTAACAGCGACGGTTCTCTTAATACCGGTTCCGGCCATCTGGGAATCGACGTTTCCAAGTGGAACGGCAGCATCGACTGGAATGCCGTAAAAAACAGCGGCGTGTCCTTTGTGATTATCCGCTGCGGCTACCGCGGTTCCTCTACCGGCGCGCTGATTGAGGACCCCATGTTCAGAAGCAATATTCAGGGCGCGACAAAAGCCGGCCTGAAAGTGGGGGTATACTTCTTCACGCAGGCGGTAAACGAGGTGGAGGCGGTGGAGGAAGCTTCCATGGCGGTAGGGCTTATCAAGGGATATAATATTTCCTACCCGGTATTCCTTGACGTGGAGTCAAGCAACGGCGGCAGGGGGGACGGCATTAATGCGGCAACCCGGACGGCGGTGTGCAGGGCTTTCTGCCAGACCGTTCAGAACTCGGGCTATAAAGCGGGTATTTATGCAAATAAAACATGGTTTACCACGCACATAGACACGCCCAGCCTGACAGGATATAAGATATGGCTGGCGCAGTATGCCGCCGCGCCCAGCTACAACAGGACGAAATACGACATGTGGCAGTATTCTTCCAAGGGAAGAATCTCGGGAATCAGCACAGATGTTGACATGAACATCAGTTATATGGGATACTAAAAATAATATGCAAAACAGCGGGTAAAGGTGCGTTGAAGCGCTTCCGCGGGACTGGAATGGAGGACAATATGAGAGTTTACCTGGTAACAGGAGGCGCCGGTTTTATCGGCTCGAATTATATTCACTATATGTTTAAGAAGTACGGCAATGAAATCCGCATTATCAACGTGGACGCCCTTACCTATGCGGGCAACCTTGAAAACTTAAGGGAAGTGGAGGGGCGTGACAACTATACCTTTATCAAAGCAGATATCTGCGACAAGGAGGCAATTTCCCGGATTTTTGAGGAAAATGACATTGACAGGGTGGTGCATTTTGCGGCGGAAAGTCATGTGGACAGGAGTATCAAAACCCCGGAGGTGTTCGTGAAAACCAATGTTCTTGGCACGGCGGTGATGCTTAACTGTGCAAAGGCGGCATGGGAGAATCCTGACGGAACCTACAAGCCGGATAAAAAATTCCTTCATGTGTCAACGGACGAGGTGTACGGCTCCCTGCCGGATGACGGCGGCTATTTTTACGAGACGACGCCCTATGCGCCCCGCAGCCCCTATTCTGCGAGCAAGGCAGGCTCGGACATGCTGGTGAAAGCCTACATGGACACCTACAAATTTCCGGCCAATATCACCAACTGCTCCAATAATTACGGGCCCTATCAGTTTCCGGAAAAACTGATTCCGCTTATTATCAATAACGCGCTGACCGGAAAAAAGCTGCCGGTATATGGAGACGGGAAAAACGTCCGCGACTGGCTTTACGTGGAGGATCACGCCAAGGCCATCGATATGGTGCAGGAGAAGGGAAAGCTTTTTGAAACTTATAATGTAGGCGGCCACAACGAGAAGCAGAATATTGAGATTATCCACATCATTCTGGACACCTTAAAGGAAATGCTGCCGGATAGCGACCCCAGAAAGAAATTTATAAGCGAGGATTTAATCACTTACGTGGAGGACAGAAAGGGCCATGACAGACGGTATGCCATTGCGCCCGACAAAATTCGGGCGGAGATTGGATGGGAGCCGGAAACCATGTTTAAGGAAGGGATTAAACGCACCATCGCATGGTTTTTTGAGAACGGGGAATGGATGAAAAATGTGACCAGCGGCGACTACCAGAAATACTACGAAGACATGTACGAAAAATAAGGAAAAGGAATGGGAGTGATTTACAATCATTCCCATTTCGTGGTAAACTGGACATATGCAATAAAGCAAGGTCGGAGGTATTATATTGAAGGGAATTATTTTGGCCGGAGGGGCGGGAACCAGACTGTATCCGCTTACCAAGGCAATCAGCAAGCAGATTATGCCGGTTTATGACAAGCCGATGATTTACTACCCGCTTTCAACGCTTATGCTGGCGGGAATCAGGGAAGTTCTTATCATTTCCACACCCAGGGATTTGCCGGTGTTTGAGGAGCTTTTAGGTGATGGAAGCCAGCTTGGCATGAAATTTTCCTATGCTGTTCAGGAGCAGCCCCGGGGACTGGCGGAAGCCTTTATCATCGGAGCGGATTTTATCGGCAAAGACAGAGTGGCGCTGGTGCTTGGCGACAATATTTTTTATGGGCAGAGCTTTTCAAGGGTTCTGCGGGAGGTGGCGTCAAGGGAAAAGGGCGCGACCATTTTCGGATATTATGTGAGAGACCCCAGGGAGTACGGCGTCGTGGAGTTTGACGACAACGGCAAGGCGCTTTCCATAGAGGAAAAACCGGAGAAACCAAAGAGTAATTATGCGGTGCCCGGGCTCTACTTTTATGACAATGACGTGGTGGAAATTGCGGCGAACGTAAAGCCCTCCGCCAGAGGGGAAATCGAAATCACCAGCATTAACAATGAATATTTAAAGAGAGGGACGCTGTATGTGGAAACGTTGGGGAGAGGTTTTGCATGGCTGGATACCGGAAACCACGATTCCCTGCTGGATGCGGCGGATTATGTTTCGGCGGTTCAGAAGCGTCAGGGACTTTATGTGTCCTGTATTGAAGAGATTGCGTACAAGAGAGGCTTTATCAGCAGGGAACAGCTTTTGAAGCTGGCGGAGCCTTTGATGAAGACCAATTATGGAAAATACATGAAGGACGTGGCGGACGGGCTGTAACGGAGGGAAGCCGCGCAGAAAGAAGCAGATGCCGTTCGGTGCAAAATATTCAATATAATACAGGTATTTTACAGGGAGATTACATTCATGGGAAAGATAACAGTGGAAACATGCGAAATAGAGGGGCTGAAAGTGATTACTCCCACCGTTTTCGGGGACGAGCGGGGGTATTTTGTGGAAACCTATAACTATAACGACTATAAGGAAGCCGGGATTGACCAGGTATTTGTACAGGACAACCAGTCGTCCTCCGTGAAAAACGTGCTCCGGGGACTTCACTTTCAAATCAATCATCCTCAGGACAAGCTGGTAAGAGTGCTGGCCGGGGAAGTTTTTGATGTGGCGGTGGATTTGCGGCCGGATTCTGCTACCTATGGAAAGTGGTTCGGCGTTCTTCTGTCCGCTGAGAATAAGAAGCAGTTTTTTATACCAAAGAATTTTGCCCATGGGTTTCTGGTTCTTTCAGATTATGCGGAATTTGCCTACAAGTGTACGGACTTTTACCACCCGGGAGATGAAGGCGGGCTTAAATACGACGACCCTGATATCGGAGTGGAATGGCCGTTATGCGGCGAGGCTCTGATTATGTCCGAGAAGGATAAAAAATGGGGCGGCATCAGGGAATATACGGAAAGCAGAGGTTGATGTCCGCAGAACGGACCTTGACATGCGGAAAGACTGGATAAGAAACATGGAAAGTAAGGAAAAAGCAAAGAAGCGGTTTGATTTGTCCAGGCTGCCAAAGCCTGTGGGGATTGGCGTTTTTTATGGAATCTGCCTGATAGTTGCCGTCATGGTGCTTGCCCATAATAATCCGCTGGCGCCTGACCAGCACACGGAAAATTTAAAGAAGTGGTGCGCCTGCGCGCTGCTTACTTTGGCATGCATTATTTTCGGGCTTTATTACGACAGGATGTTTATCATTCCCAGAGAGCTGTTTCAGAGCAGACGGCTCATATGGAAGCTTGCAAAGAATGATTTTAAAAAGCGTTATGCAGGCTCCTATCTGGGATTTTTGTGGGCGCTGGTACAGCCGGTTGTGACGGTTCTGATGTACTGGATTGTATTTGACAAGGTGTTTCAGACCAGAGCCCAGATGGTGGCAAGCGGAGTGGAGGTGCCCTATGTGCTGCACCTGACGGCGGGACTGGTCCCCTGGTTTTATTTTTCGGAGGCCATTACCAACGGCACCAACGCGCTTTTGGAATACAGCTATCTTGTAAAAAAAGTGGTTTTCAACATCAGTATCCTTCCGATTATCAAGCTGATTGCAGCCACCTTTATTCATGTGTTTTTTGTGGCGGTGCTTCTGGTGGTGGCGGCGTTTTATGGTTATTATCCCACGATATATACGCTGCAGGTGATTTATTACAGCTTTTGCCTGTTTATTCTGGTGCTTGCCATGAGCTATTGCACCTGTGCGGTGGTGGTGTTTTTCAGGGACCTGGCACAGATTATCAATATCGGACTTCAGGTGGGAATGTGGGTAACGCCGATTTTGTGGAATATTACAATGATAAACGACGATAATGTCATTACACTGTTCAAGCTCAATCCGCTGGTTTATATTGTAAACGGCTACCGGAACGCAATTTACGGCGATGAGTGGTTTTTTGAGCATTTTTATTCCTCCACATATTTCTGGATTTTTACGGTGACGCTGTTTTGTGTGGGTTCCCTTATTTTCAAGCGGCTTAAGGTGCATTTTGCCGATGTTCTATAAGAGACGGCACTGTGACGTAACGGGAGTTATTTTATATGGAAGATAAGAAAATTGCCATAAAGGTGGAGAATCTGGAAAAAGCATATAAGCTGTATGACAAGCCCTCGGACAGACTGAAGGAAGCGCTCGGCCTTTCGAGAAGAAAGCGCTACAAGGAGCATTATGCGTTGAAAGGTGTGGACGCTGTCATTTATCAGGGAGAAACGGTGGGGATTATCGGAACCAACGGTTCAGGAAAATCCACGATTCTCAAGATTATCACCGGCGTGCTGAACCCTACAAAGGGTAAGGTGACAGTAAACGGGCGGATTTCGGCTCTGCTTGAGCTGGGGGCCGGGTTTAATATGGAGTACAACGGGATTGAAAACGTTTATTTAAACGGCACCATGATTGGCTTTTCCAAAAAGGAAATTGACGAAAGACTTGACGAAATACTGAATTTTGCGGATATCGGGGATTATGTTTATCAGCCGGTAAAGACTTATTCCAGCGGCATGTTTGTGCGGCTGGCTTTTGCCGTGGCCATTAACATCGACCCGGAAATATTGATTGTAGACGAGGCTTTGTCTGTGGGGGATGTTTTTTTTCAGGCAAAATGCTATCACAAATTTGAAGAATTCAAAAAGATGGGAAAAACCATTGTATTTGTAAGCCATGACCTGAGCAGCATCAGCAAATACTGCGACAGGGTGATTCTCTTAAATCAGGGAATCAGGCTGGGGGAGGGAAGCCCCCGTGAGATGATTGATGCCTACAAGCAGGTGCTGGTGGGTCAGTATCCAGCGTCTGATGAAAAGGAAGAAAATCTTTTGGAGGATAAGGACATACAGGCGGCGGCTTCCGGGCAGGGAAGAGCGGGGGAAACAGAGGCTTCCGGAAACTCGGGGAATGCAGGAGGTTCAAAGCGTTCCGGTAATGGGGAGAAGCCAGGCCGGGGAGAAAGTGTCCTGAAGAATCCTGAGCTCCTGGAGTATGGAACCAAAGCGGCCGTTATTGAAGAATACTATATCTGTGATGAAAAGGGAAGAAGCAGCAGCGCAGTCATCAAGGGACAGAAATGCAGCATACATATGGTTGTACGTTTCATGGAGGATATCCCGGAGCCGATTTTTGCCTTTACCATCAAAAATATCAAGGGTGTGGAAATTACAGGCACCAATACCATGGTGGAAAAGGCGTTTCTTTTGCCGGTGCAGGCGGGAAGCGTGAAGCATATCACGTTTACCCAGAGAATAGATTTGCAGGGTGGGGAATATCTGCTTTCCCTGGGCGTGACAGGGTATGAAAATGAGGATTTCCAAGTGTATCACAGACTGTATGATGTGATGGACCTTACGGTGATTTCAGATAAAAATACGGTAGGGTATTATGATACGAATTCGGAAGTTACGGTTAAGGACGAGAAACCGGCGCGTCAGAAGGGGGGCGTTTCATGAACAGGGAAGATGTCAGGCCAAAACCCGTCCATCTGCGGGAAGAAGAATTGATGCGGAGGCTTCCTGAGCAGATAGGCAGGGTAACTCTAAACTATAAGCATTATCCGGGGAAGGATTTATACAGTGACGGTGAAATTGAGGACGAAATTTTATCTATTGTAAAAAATGCCTCAAAGGTGGAATATGCGTCCATTATAGAGGAAAGGAAAAGCTGGCCGATTCTGTATCATTTATCGCCCCTTCGGGGAAACATCGTTGACTGGCTTCCTATAGGGCCAAATGATAAGGTGCTGGAAATCGGTTCGGGATGCGGGGTAATTACGGATAAGCTTTCGCAGAAGGCAGGAAAAGTCACCTGCGTAGACCTGTCCGCTAAGAGGAGCCATATTAACGCTTACAGGAATCAGGACAGGGATAACATTGAAATTCACGTGGGGAATTTTAACGATATTGAGCCGGAGCTTCCCACAGATTATGATTTTGCCTGCATGATAGGCGTGTTTGAATACGGCCGGTCTTATATCCAGACGAAAACGCCTTATGAGGATTTCCTCAAAATTATGTTAAGACATGTCAAGGATAACGGGCGTGTTGTAATTGCCATTGAAAATAAATTCGGACTAAAGTACTGGGCGGGATGTAAAGAGGATCATGACGGCACCTGGTTTGGGGGTCTGGAAGGCTACCCCGAAGGGGGAAGCGCGCGCACCTTTACCCGAACCGGTCTGGAAAAGATTCTGAAGGCCTGTGATGTAAAGAATTATTCTTTTTATTATCCCTATCCCGATTACAAATTTCCCACTGTGATTTATTCTGACCGGCGGCTTCCGGGTATGGGGGAGCTGACGGATAATCTGCGGAATTTTGACCGCGACAGAATGCTTCTTTTTAATGAAAAGTATGTATTTGACAGTGTTTTGCAGGATAAACTTTTTGATGTGTTTTCCAATTCCTATCTCGTGGTGATTGGAAAGGAGCCGGAAACCTGTTATGTGAAGTACTCCAATGACCGCGCGCCGGAGTTTTCCATGCGGACGGATATTGTGGAGACGGAAAACGGCAGGGTAGTGCGCAAGATTCCCTGTGACGAGGCGGCGAGAGGGCATATCCGGGGAATGAAACGTTCCTGTGAGCTTTTAAAGGAGCGGTATGAGGGGAGCGGTTTGTTCATCAATCCGTGTTCCCTGCCTGAGGGAGAGGATTATGCGGAATTTCCCTATGAGGAGGGAATTTTACTGGAGGAACTGCTTGACGGTTGTCTGGCGAGGGACGATATGGAGGGTTTTCACCGCCTGTTTGACAAGTACTATGAACTGATTTCCTATGGGGAAGATAAACCTGTGGCGGATTATGACCTGGTTTTCGAAAATATCCTGGTGGACGGAGATAAGTGGAAGGTAATCGATTATGAGTGGACCATGGGGAAACGCATTGCCCCGGAGGAAATTGCTTTCAGAGCGGTATATTGTTATGTTCTGGAGGAAGAAAAACGTAATAAATTAAATCTGGATTTTATATTAAATAGATTAAATACTACTGAAAGGAAAGCGGAGGAATACAGGGCAAGGGAAAGCCGCTTTCAGAAGCTGGTGACAGGAAAGAGGAAGTCCATGGGAGAAATCAGAGCTTCCCTGGGAACCTACAGCGTGGACGCAAAGCTTTTGATGGAGCGTCATCTGAAAAAAATACTGGATGAGAGAATACAGGTTTACTTTGACTATGGAAAAGGCTTCCGGGAGGACGCGTCTTTCTATATGCCAGACGTCTATGTGGAGGAGGGCAAGATTTTTGCGGAAATACCGGTGGACGGGAATGTGACCGCAATCAGGGTAGATCCCGCCGACCGTCCCTGCATGGTGCGAATCACGGAGCTTTCCCTGAATCAGATACCTGTTTCCCTCCATAAAAAGCAGGTGGAGACCAACGGGAAAACTATAAAAAGCGAGTGTTATGTTTTTGATACCCCCGACCCCAATATTCACATTAAGCTGGACGGACTTTCCCGGACGGGAGAGGATATGCTCACTGTCGGCATGGAGATTTCACCCGTAAGCGTCCAGATGGCGCAGATCATGATGGGAGCGGTTAAGAAGTTGTTCTAAACAGTGTGGAGATGAGAAAATATGGCTTCTTTGAAACAGGAATTAAAGCAAATACTGGTCCGCAGGCAGCACAGAATATATGAAAGGGAACTTGCGGCCAAAAATCTGACTTATGACGAGTGGATAAGACAGCAGGAAGAAAAAGTAAATATTTCGACTATTAAGATTATAAGAGAGAAAAGACTGACAAATGATTCGGAAAAACTGAGAAATGAAAGCGCTGGAAATGAAAATGAATTGGAAATTTCAAAAAAAGAGGAATTTCCCCAGCTTTTTGAAATTTTAGACGAGAGCAGTCAATTTTTCCGGGGGACAATGACGCTGCTGTATTGCACGGTTTTTGACTTTGTGAAAGATATGGGAAGGCTTTTGGAAAAGGAGCGCCCGGACACAGTCGTTCTATCCGTTTATCCTGGGCGGATGAGCAGGCTTGCCATTCCTCTTATTTGTCAGACGTTTGGAAATAGCGGGAATACGCTGGTAGTTTACGGAGATGAGGATACCGTAAGAGATACCGCGGCAGGGGCGGCAGGCAGTGCCGTAGAAGAAAACCGGGAAGAAGCCGGAGGGGAAATGGACGACAGGCGGGAAGCCGGGGTAAGGGAAAACCCGTGGTTTAAGCCCGGCTGGTCCCCCGACAGATTTCTATCCTCCTTTTATTTTGGCGGTCTGGTGGCAATAAGAGGGACGGCATTGTGCGGCGCCTTGCAGGAGCCGGTGAGGGCAGAGGCGCGGAGCTGGCTGTATTCCCTTTTGTTTGAGATTTTGAAAGATACGAATGCCTTTGAAAAAGGGCATGATGACGGGGCACTTCCGGTCTCCCATATCAGACAGGTTTTGTTCCACAACAAAGAGGACGGGTATAAACAGATAGAGCGTTTACAGCTTCCTGAAAATAAGGTGAAGGAATATTTCCAGAGGAAAATGTGCCGGCCGGAGCGGATGGATATAGGAGAGCGCCCATTACTATCTATTATTATTCCTTCCAGGGATAATGTGGAGGCGCTTTTTGAGTGCCTTGATTCCCTGACGGAAAGAACCCAGGCCTCTTACCCTCTTGAGGTTATTCTTGTGGATAACGGAAGCCGTGAAAAAAACAGGGAGAAAATTCTGCGGAAGGTGCGGGAGCTGAACGGACAGGGCGGCAGCCCCAAAGGAAAGAAAACAAGTACGGAGAAAGGCAATTTATCCATAAAGGAGTGCAGCTATCTGTACCAGCCAATGCCTTTCAATTTTTCGAAAATGTGTAATATCGGCGCGGAAAATGCCAAAGGAGAACTTCTTTTATTTTTGAACGACGACATGGAGATAATGCAGCCGGACTGGCTGGATAAAATGGCGGAAAAGGCGCTGCTTTCCTATGCGGGAGCCGTGGGGACAAAGCTTCTGTATCCTGATTCAGATATCATTCAGCATGCCGGTATTACCAATCTGCGGGTGGGACCGGCTCACAAGCTGCAGTTTTTGAGCGACGGGGAGGTTCATTATTTTGGAATGAACAGGGGCGTTCACAATATGCTGGCGGCTACAGGCGCGTGCCTTATGATGAGAAGGGATGTGTTTTTTGAGGCAGGCGGTTTCTGCGAGGAGCTGGCGGTTGCTTTCAATGATGTGGATTTATGCTATACCATTTTTGAGAACGGGTATTATAATATAGTAAGAAACGATGTGATGCTTTACCACCATGAATCCTTAAGCAGAGGCAACGACGGGGATTCCCCGGAAAAGCAGCTCCGGCTTCTTGGGGAGAAGGACAGGCTCTATGAAAGGCATCAGCCGCTTTACGGGTGCGACCCTTTTTACCATCCGTATCTTACCACAGATATGCTGGAGCAGGCGTATTCCCCGTCTTACCGCTACCAGGTGACCCTTGATATGCCCTGGTCGCAGGCGGAGAAGGACAGGGGGGAAGCCGGAAAAGCAAGAGAAGACAAGTGCCTTGTGGTGGGAATGGAGTGCGCCATGGATATTTTCAAGTGGAAATACGGAGTGTCCGCGGAATACGCCTTGCGCAAGGGGAAGGAAAGCAGCGGAGAAGTTTGGGCGGACGAGACCGGCAGCCGGTCCCCGGACAGCGGCTATTATTTTCAGGGCTATTCTTTTATAATCGGAGCGGATAACGCGTGTTATAAAAAGAAACTTCTTTTACGGAGCACGGAAAATGGCGGGGTCTGGCAGGTTTCTTTGGACAGCAGATACCGTCCGGATATCAAAAATAATCTGCGGGATCAGACAAATGTGGATTTGACCGGTTTCGCGGCAAAGCTGAAAAAAGACGCGGTTCCGGCAGGCGTCTATCAGTTCGGGATGCTGGCGGAGGATAAGTGTTCCAGACAAAAGCTGGTAAACTGGAGCAACTGGGTACTGGAGGTAGGGGCGGATGGAAAATCCCATGGATGAAAAGGAAATCAACTATCAGGAGGCTTACGAGAAGGAGCACCTTCGGAACGCGGATTTGGCGGGAAGGGTTGCGGATTTGGAGGCGAAGTGCGACGAACTTGATTATAAACTGAACAGAATCAAAAATAATCCTCTGTGGAAAATGTCGGCGCCTCTTCGGAGGTGGATGCATTTTATAATCCGTCAGAAGAACAGGCTGAAAAACTGCGGGAACCTGAGGGGGGTTATCCATAAGCTGCAATATAAAAAAATCGAGCGCGCGGCCATGGCGGGATTCGGGACAAAGAGTTTCCCCACCCCTGAGCAGGCGGCGCAGGAGAGGGAAAAAAAATTCCCGCGCATGGTAAAATTCAGTATTTTGACGCCTCTCTACAATACACCGGAGGATTTTTTGCGGGAAATGCTGGATTCCGTTATGAATCAGACCTATGAAAACTGGGAGCTGTGTCTGGCGGACGGCTCGGATAATGCCCACGGCTATGTGGAGGGGATTGTCAGGGAATACCAAAAGAAATCGGAAAAAATCCGGTATCAGAAGCTGGAAAAGAACGAAGGGATTTCAGGCAATACCAATCACTGCCTGAAAATGGCAACCGGAGATTATATCGGTTTGCTTGACAATGACGACATTCTTCATCCCAGTACGTTATATGAGTATGTGAGGGCTGTCAATGAGAAGGGGGCGGATTACATATATTGTGACGAAACCACCTATAAAAGCGGCGATATCAATAAAATGCTGACCATGCATTTTAAGCCGGATTATGCCGTTGACAATCTCCGCGCCAACAATTATATCTGCCATTTCAGCGTGTTTGCAAAGGGGCTGCTTGACGGAATGGAGCTGTTCCGCTCCCGGTTCGACGGCAGCCAGGACCATGACATGATACTCCGCCTCACGGACCGGGCGGAAAAGGTGGTTCATATTCCAAGGATTCTCTACTACTGGAGAAGCCATCCCGGAAGCGTGGCTTCGGATATAACGGCAAAGCCCTACGCCATAGAGGCGGCGAAGGGGGCTGTGGCCGACCACCTTAAGCGGCATGGATTTGAGCATTTTCAGATTACCTCCACCAGAGCCTTTGAGACCATTTTTAAAATCAGGTATCAGATTATCGGAAGCCCGCTGATTTCCATTATCATAGCGAACAAGGATCATGTGTCGGACTTAAAGCCCTGTATTGACTCTATTCTGGAAAAGTCCACCTATGAAAATTTTGAGATTATCGTGGTGGAAAACAACAGCACACAGAAGGCGACATTTGACTACTATGACGAACTGAAGGAGAGCGAAAAGGTCAGGGTAGTGAAGTTTGAGGGAGAATTTAACTATTCGGCGATAAACAATCTGGGCGCTTTGAGCGCAAAGGGCGATTATCTTTTGCTGCTCAATAACGATACCAGAGTGATTACGGTGAACTGGATGGAGGAGCTTTTGATGTACGCCCAGCGAAAGGACGTGGGGGTGGTGGGCGGTAAGCTCTATTATGCCGACAAGACCATCCAGCATGCAGGCGTGGTGCTGGGACTTGGCGCCCACAGGACGGCGGGGCACAGCCATTACGGCCAGCACAGGGACAACCTGGGCTATATGGGAAGGCTCTGCTATGCCCAGAATGTCTCCGCGGTAACCGGCGCCTGTCTTTTAGTTAAGAAGGCTTTGTTCGAGGAAGCGGGAGGACTGGACGAGACTTTTGCCGTTTCCTTAAACGATGTGGATTTCTGCTTAAAGCTCCGGGAAAAGGGTTATCTGAACGTGTTTACGCCTTTTGCCGAGCTCTATCATCTGGAATCGGCGTCCAGAGGACTGGACGATAACGGGGAAAAGGCGCTGAGGTACAACCGGGAATCCGAAAGATTCAGGGAAAAGTGGAAGGAAGCGCTGGAAGCGGGCGACCCGTACTACAATGTGAATTTTTCTCTTGACAGAAGCGACTTTGCTTTGAAAATACAGTAAGATTATGGTAAAATAGAAAAATAGTATGTGCTGACAAGTATAGCAGCGAAATAATCAGAGCAGGAGGGTTAAAAATGAGTTACAGGGAGCAGTACGATTTTTGGCTGAAAGACGCCTATTTTGACGGGAAAACAAAGGATGAGCTGCGCGCAATCGCAGACAATGAAAAGGAAATCGAGGACCGTTTTTATAAGGAGCTGGAGTTTGGTACGGGCGGCCTTCGCGGCATAATCGGCGCGGGCACCAACCGCATGAATATTTATACCGTAAGGAAAGCAACCCAGGGGCTTGCCAATTATATTGTCAGCCAGGGAGGAAAAGAAAAGGGAGTTGCCATTGCTTACGATTCCAGAAGAATGTCTCCCGAATTTGCGGACGAGGCGGCTTTATGTCTTGCGGCAAACGGCATCAAGGCGTACGTGTTCGACGCTCTGCGCCCCACGCCGGAGCTTTCCTTTGCGCTCCGCACACTGCACTGCATTTCGGGAATTGTGATTACCGCAAGCCACAATCCGCCGGAATATAACGGATACAAGGCTTACTGGGAGGACGGCGCGCAGGTTGCGGCTCCCAGAGACAAAGAGATTATCGATGAAGTAAAGAAAGTGACGGATTATAATCAGGTGCTTACCATGGATAAGGACGCCGCCATCGCAGCGGGCCTGTATCAGGTGATTGGGAAAGAAATTGACGACGCTTACATGGCGGAGCTGAAAAAGCAGATTATCCATCCTGAGATTATAAAGGAAGTGGCCGACGACATTAAGATAGTTTATTCTCCTTTCCACGGGACAGGCAACGTGCCGGTAAGAAGAATCCTTTCCGAGCTGGGCTTTAAGAACGTTTACGTTGTGCCCGAGCAGGAGCTTCCCGACCCGGATTTCACCACGCTGGATTACCCCAATCCCGAGGACCCCAAGGCATTCAAACTGGCTCTTGAACTGGCAAAGGAAAAGAATGCGGATATCGTCCTTGCAACGGACCCGGATGCGGACAGACTGGGCATTTACGCGCTGGATACCAAAACCGGCGAGTATATTCCTTTCACGGGAAATATGTCGGGCATGCTGATTGCGGAATATATTTTAAGGGAAAGGACGGCGACAAACACCATGCCGGAGAATCCCGCTCTTGTTACCACCATTGTTACCACGAACATGGCGGGGGCAATCGCAAGGGATTACAATGTGAAATTTATCGAGGTTCTCACCGGATTCAAATACATAGGCGAGCAGATTAAGCTCTTTGAGCAGAGCGGCTCCAACAATTACGTGTTCGGTCTTGAAGAAAGCTACGGATGCCTGGCGGGTACCCATGCAAGGGACAAGGACGCCGTTGTGGCTGTTATGTGCCTGTGCGAGATGGCAGCATGGTGCAAGAAAAACGGAATCACCGTATGGGACCAGATGCTGAAGCTGTATGAAAAATACGGATACTACAAGGAGACCCAGTATGCAATCACCTTAAAGGGCATCGACGGCTCTAAACAGATTGCGGAGATGATGGATAAGCTCAGAAGCAACCCGCCCAAAAACTTTGGCGAGCTTACCGTGAAGGAATTCCGGGATTACGACAGAGACGTTACAAAGGATTTGGCAACGGGAGAGGAAAGACCTACAGGACTTCCCAAATCTAACGTTCTGTATTTTGACCTCACCAACGACTCCTGGTGCTGCGCCCGTCCTTCGGGAACAGAGCCCAAAATCAAGTTCTATATGGGCGTAAAGGGAAGCAGCCTTGCCGACGCGCAGGATAAGGTGGAAAAGCTGACAGAAGCGCTGAAGGCTTATTTATAAAAAAGAGAAAGTGCCTGACTGCAGCTAATTGATAAGGCAGATGAAATAGTAAGGTGCAGCCGCATCCGGTGAAGCTCATAGGGCAGCCGGATGCGGTGGTTTTTGTTAACATAAGGTCAGCACGCGAAGAGCGCTGACTGTTGTTTGGAGATGGAACCGGCATAATATGACAGAGGACTTTAAAAATGAGCAAGTTTGTAAAAATCAGTAATCTGAAAAAGACACTGCGATATTTAAAGAAAAACGGAATACGGCCCACCTATTATGCCATGAAGGAGAGAATGGAGACAGAGGCGGGAGACGGCTATACCTATGTGCCGCCGACAGCGGAAGCTCTGAAGGAGCAGGAAAAAAGAGCAGCGCATATGAAGGTCAGGTTCAGCATTCTTGTACCGGCTTATGAGACGAAGGAAGAACATCTGCGGGCCATGATTGACTCGGTACTGGCTCAGAGCTACGGAAACTTTGAATTGATTATTTCGGACGCCAGCAGCTCCGATAAGGTGGAAAAAGTGATAGAGACCTATACGGACGGGCGGATTAAATATAGAAAAAAAGGGCAGAACGCCGGTATTTCCTCCAATACCAGCCAGGCGCTGGCCTATGCCACGGGGGACTATGCCGGTCTTTTGGACCATGACGATGTGCTTACAGGGGACGCCCTCTACGAGATGGCGGCCTGCATTGAAAAATATGAAAAGGAAGGCGTTTCGCTTAAGCTTTTGTATTCTGACGAGGATAAATGTGACAGCCGGGAGGAACGCTATTATGAGGTAAATAGAAAACCGGATTTTAATCTTGATTTGCTTCTTTCCAACAATTATATCTGCCATTTTCTGGTGATGAAGCGTCAGCTGATGCAGGAGCTTGGCTTTCGGAGCGTGTGCGACGGCGCTCAGGACTATGATATTATCATCAGGGCTGTGAATGTGATGATGGGGAAAGACAGGCAGCAGACGAAGAAAGCCAGCCTTCCCGTCGCTCACATTCCCCGGGTGCTGTACCATTGGCGGTGTCATGAGAATTCCACGGCGGAAAATCCGGCCAGCAAGCAGTATGCCTACGACGCCGGAAAAAGGGCGGTGGAGGATTTCCTTCGGGTGAGGGGATGGAAAGGGACGGTGTCCCACTTACGGCACCTGGGCTTTTACAGGACGGATTATCAGCCCGACCTTCTGCCGAACAGGGAAGACGTGGCGGTGGTGGGCGGAAAGCTGATTGACAGGAAAAATAAAATAGCGGGCGGCATTTATACAGCGGAGGGAAAGCTCCTTTATAAAGGGCTGCATAAAGAATACAGCGGTTATATGCACAGAGCCGCGCTCCAGCAGGAGGCGGAAATGGTGGATATCCGCTGCATGAAGGTTTGCCGGGAAGCGGAGCTTATTCTGGAGGAGATGATGGGAGCGCCTTATCATCCGCACCCGGGCACGGGGCGGTTCGACTGGCGGGAATGTCTTTTGAAGGACAGAAGCTGGACGGAGGAGGAAATTCTCGATTTGAGCCGCAGGTTTTGCGGGAGGATACGGAAGATGGGGTATCGGATTGTGTGGGAGCCGACTATGGTGGAGAAGCTGGACCGGTGAAGACGGCTCGGATTTTTGAGGTCTGTCCCGGCGGTACCGAACCGCAGCGGGAAAACAGGTAGAAGATAAATTATGTGGAGATTTAATAAATGTCCAAAACTACAGTTGTGATACCGAATTATAATGGAATAAAGTATATAGACGACTGCCTGGCTTCCCTTTATCAGGGCAGCGCGGTTCCTGAAATTATTGTGGTTGACAATGGCTCCACGGATGGAAGCCTCGCTCTTGTCAGGGAAAAGTACGGGAGGGCGCAGGTGATTTCCTTTAATGAAAACACCGGTTTTTCAAAAGCGGTTAACGCGGGTATCAGGGCGGCGCAAACGGAATACGTGCTGCTGCTTAACAATGACACGATAGCGGACAGATATATGGTGGAGGAGCTGGAAAAGGCCGTGGAAAGGGACAGGATTGCTTTTTCCGCCGGGGCGAAGATGATTAACCTCCATAAGCCGGAGCTGCTTGACGGGGCCGGGGATTTTTATACGGCGTTAGGCTGGGCCTTCGCCAGAGGGAAGGATAAAGATGCAGGCGCCTGCAATAAACCCGGACGCATTTTTTCCGCCTGTGCGGGCGCGGCTCTTTACAGGCGGGCGCTGTTTGAAAAGGTAGGCTTTTTTGACGAAAACCATTTTGCTTATCTTGAGGATATCGATATCGGGTATCGCGCCAATATTTGTGGTTATCATAATATTTATGTACCGAAGGCGAAGGTGCGGCATGCCGGAAGCGCGGTCAGCGGCTCCCGCCACAATGCCTTCAAGGTCAGGCTGTCCGCAAGAAACAGTATTTATCTGATTTACAAGAACATGCCCCCGGTGCAGATTTTGATAAATCTGCCTTTTCTGCTGGCGGGATATGCGGTAAAGACGTTTTATTTTATATTGAAAGGGCTGGGCGGAAGCTATCTGCAGGGTCTCCTTGCGGGGATAAAGCTCTGCGGCACAGAGGAAGGGCGCAGGCACAGGGTAAGATTTAAGGCCCGCTATCTGAAAAATTACGGGTGGATTCAGGGGCAGCTGTGGGCAAATATTTTCAAGTTGTACTTTTTGTAATAATATTGTAAAATATTCCTAACCATTAAGCCCAAAAGGTAGCCAGGATATGATTAAGGACAATCAAAAGTATTTCAACCGATTGCACTTGCTGGCGGATGCCGTTATTGTGGCACTCTCCTACATGTTTGCATGGTATATAAAGTTCTGCACCATCTTTGCCGATACGGAGCCCGGTGCAGGCGCGCTGGATATGGGAACTTATTTCAGCTTCCTGTATTTTGTTGTGCCCGAATATATTATCCTGTACTATTTTTTTAATCTTTATGCCCCCAAGAGGGCTACCAGGCGGAAGTATGAGTTTGCGGGTATTATCAAGGCAAATACCGTCGGGATAGTCTTTTTTATTGTTTTTCTTTACTTCATCAAGCAGCAGTATTTCTCCCGTTTTATGATGGGCGCGTTTTATGTGATAAATATCACCTTTACCACTATTTACCGTACGTTAATACGGAATTTGCTGCTTTATTTCCGCAAAAAAGGCTATAATTTAAAGTATATGCTGCTGATTGGTTATTCCAGGGCGGCGGAGGAATATATTACCAGAATTAACGCAAATCCCCAGTGGGGTTATGTGGTCCGGGGGATACTGGATGACAGGATTCCCAGCGGCACGCTTTATAAGGGCGTGAAGGTGGTGGGCAGAATTGAGAACATCAAATATATCCTGCCGGAAAACAATCTGGACGAAATCGCCATCACGCTGGCGCTTAAGGATTACGACCATTTGGAGGCTATTGTGGATTTGTGTGAAAAATCCGGCGTCCACACCAAATTTATACCTGACTATAATTCTCTGGTTCCGAGCCATCCTTACACTGAGGATCTGATGGGGCTTCCCGTCATCAATATCCGCTATGTGCCCCTCACCAACACCTTAAACTGGGTGGGAAAGCGGGCAATCGACCTTGTCGGTTCTCTTTTCGGAATCGTTCTGTTATCGCCCGTCATGCTTCTTGTGGCTCTTGTGGTGAAGTGTAGCAGCCAGGGGCCGGTTATTTTTAAGCAGGAGAGGGTAGGGCTGCATAACAAGACCTTTAACATGTATAAATTCAGAACCATGGAGATGCAAAAGCCCTCCGCGGAGGAGCAGGCGTGGACGGTTCGGGATGACCCGAGGGTAACGAAAGTGGGCAGGTTTCTGCGCCGGACAAGCATAGACGAGCTTCCCCAGCTTTTTAATATTCTGATGGGGGAGATGTCCCTTGTAGGGCCAAGGCCGGAGCGGCCGCAGTTTGTCGAGAAATTCAAGGAGGAAATTCCCCGTTATATGATAAAGCACCAGGTAAGGCCGGGGCTTACGGGGTGGGCGCAGATTAACGGCTACAGGGGCGATACCTCCATCCGAAGAAGAATCGAGTATGACCTTTTTTATATTGAAAACTGGACCATGTCGATGGATTTTAAAATCATGTTCCTTACAATATTTAAAGGCTTTATCAATAAAAATGCCTATTAAACAAATTACTGCAAAACAGCGGATTGCAAATATGGATTTACAAATATTAAAGATAAATTAATATAGCGGACAGGGTATTGCTTAAACATAAATTTTGTGCGAAAATAATATCTTGTGAGAAATCACAGATGATAAAGCCCGTAATTTGTGGATAAAGTAAAAAGGGGGAAATGATGATATGGCGACAGAACCGAAGAAACCAGTTCATAAAAAACCTGTACAAAAGAAACCTGTACAGAAAAAGCCTGTACAGAAACAGCCGGCTTCAAAGAAACCGGTAAAGCATACGGAGCCTGTGCACACAGCAAAGAAGAAACCGGCGCCGAAGAATAACGCAAAAAAGAAACGTACAAAGATAGTGCTTTTCGTGCTGGAGATTTTTATTCTCCTTATTATGGTAGTAGTGCTTTACAGCGTCTTTAAGATTGAAAAGGTGGGTAAGGTGAATCTGCCACAGGAGGAATTTGTAATCAATCCCGAGGTGGAGGAGAAGGTGGAAACCACCATGAAGGGATACCGGAACGTCGCGTTGTTCGGCGTGGACTCCACTTCCGGTGCGCTCACCAAGAATACGCGAAGCGACACCATCATGATAGCGTCCATCAATCAGGATACCGGCGAGTGCAAGCTTGTCAGCGTTTACCGTGACACCTATCTGAACCTGAGCAACGACAGCTACAATAAATGTAATTCCGCCTACGCAAAGGGCGGCCCCATGCAGGCAATCAACATGCTGAACATGAACCTTGACATGAACATCAAGGATTTCATAACGGTTGGTTTTGCAGGCCTTAGCAATACCGTTGACGCGCTTGGCGGTATTATGATTGACATTGACGATGTGGAATTAAAGCACATCAATAACTACCAGAAGACCATGGCAAGCGATATGAAACGGGAGTATACGCCTGTGGAGAGCACCGGCTATCAGCTCCTGGACGGCCTTCAGGCTACCGCCTACTGCCGTATCCGTTATGGCGGCGGCGACGATTTCAAGCGTACGGAGCGTCAGAGAGAGGTTCTTCTTGCAATTTTTGACAAGGCAAAGAGCGCTTCACCGGCAACCCTTACCGCAGCGGTAAATGCGATTTTTGATAACGATGAAATTTATACCTCTCTGGATGTAGCGGATATCCTTGATATTCTGGGAGACATTACAAAATATGAGGTGGTTGCCCAGGGCGGATTCCCGGAGGAAAGCAGGCGTGCCACAGGAACCATCGGTTCCAAGGGAAGCTGCGTCGTACCTGTATCCCTTGCGGACAATGTACAGTGGCTCCATGAATTCCTCTTTGAGGACGAACAATATTCGCCTTCCGATGCGGTAATTGAGTATAGTAATAAGGTAGAGGCGGATACCAGCGGTTACGTTAAATAAAGTAAATGTTAAAAGCCATGCTGGCTTTATGAAGAGGGGCTGTCGGTTGACAGCCTCTTTTCCGGTCAGCAGGGCGCAGGGACACCCGGAAAACCGAAGCATTGTATCAGACGGCAGTTTTCCGTAAATACAGGAGAAACTATCATGGCGGAAACTGATGTAATCATTCCCGTGTACAAACCGACTTCCAAATTAACCGATTTGCTGGACAGGCTTAAAACACAGACATGTCCGGTTCACCGTATTATTTTAATTAACACAGAAAAACAGTACTTTGACGCTTTTGCGGACAAAGGGTTTTGGGGGCGTTATGACAATCTTCTGGTGCGGCATGTGACAAAGCGGGAATTTGACCATGGCGGCACCAGAAATTTCGGGGTTTCCTTTTCGGATGCGCCGTACTTTATTATGATGACGGACGATGCGCTGCCGGAGGATGATAAACTGACAGAGCGGCTTCTTGCCCCTTTTGAGGATAAAAGGGTAGCTATGTCCTATGCAAGACAAACGCCGGGGGAGGGGTGCGGTATGATTGAAAGCTATACCCGCTCCTTTAACTATCCGGAGGAGTCCCGCATAAAATCGTTGGAGGATATTAATAAGATGGGAATTAAGGCCTTTTTTGCCTCCAATGTGTGCGCGGCTTACCGGCGGGAGGTTTTTGATGAATTAGGGGGCTTCCCCGGTCATACCATATTTAATGAAGATATGATTTACGCCAGAGGGCTTTTGAACGCGGGATATTCCATCGCCTATGCAGCGCAGGCAAAAGTGGCACATTCCCATAATTACAGCGGTCTGCAGCAATTTAAGAGAAACTTTGATTTGGGAGTGTCCCACGCGGAGCATCCGGAGGTTTTTGCCGGAATTCTGGCGGAGTCGGAAGGGATTCGTCTGGTGAAGCAAACCTGCGGCTATTTGTGGAAAGCCGGAAAGCCGTGGCTGATATTTAAGCTTATCTGGCAGAGCGGGTGCAAGTATCTTGGCTATTTTACGGGAAAAAGATACCGAAGCCTTCCGGGGCGGATGGTAAAAAAGCTTTCCATGAACAGGGAATACTGGATAAAATGAAACAGAAAAAACAAATTTTTGTCACAAATTGAACACAATTGCCGGATATACTTAAGTTCATAAAAGAGAACGAGGACAGCAGAAGGATGAGCTGGAAATTCGGATAAAGAAGAGAGGTAATTGTCATGTATGAAAATAATTATCCAAACAACTACAGTAATCATACCGCGGAACAGAATCCTGTAAACAACACCACCTACCATTATGAGAGCGGCGGGAGCTTCAGCGGAACGAATTATAGCGCAGGAGAGAGCAAGACAGCAGGCTTTGGCGGCAGCGGAAAGAAGGGAAATAAGGGAGGAATCGGGAAAAAGATTGCGGTGGCGGTCTGCTGCGGATTGTTTTTCGGGGTTTTTGCCGGACTTGGATTCCAGGCCATAGACACAGCGTCGGATTTCTTCAAAATCGGTTCTGAAAACGCTCAGTCCGAGACGGATTCGGAGGATCAGGAAAGGGCACAGATTATAGATAATCAGGCAAACGACGCCGGAACCGTTTCCTATGAGAATCTCAGCGATGAGCAGATAACAGAGATAAAGGAGCTCATTTCCAGGCAGGTGTCAAAGGCAACGGTTACGGACGTGACCGAGGTGGTAAAAGAGGTGATGCCGGCGGTTGTTTCCGTAAACAACAGATATATTGAAAGAATGAGTTTCTTAGGGCAGGAATTCAGCCAGGAGGCCGGAGGCTCCGGTTCAGGAATCATTGTAGGGAAGAATGACGAGGAGCTTTTGCTTGTCTCCAACTATCATGTGGTGGAATCCGCGGAGGAGCTGACAGTGCAGTTTGCAGACGGAACCCAGTGCGGCGCACAGACAAAGGGGTTTGACGAGGCTAAGGATTTGGCGGTGCTTGCGGTACCGCTTTCCGATATCAGCGATGATACCATGAGCAAGATTACAATCGCAAAGCTGGGCAGCTCCGACGACCTTACGGTAGGGGAGCCGGTGATTGCAATCGGCAACTCCTTAGGCTACGGACAGTCGGTTACCACCGGAGTGGTCAGCGCCCTTGACAGGGTAATAGGGACGTCTGCTTCCACACAGTCCTCTCAGCAGACGGATACGGAGGTTAATACCTTCATTCAGACCGATGCAGCAATCAACCCCGGTAATTCGGGAGGAGCGCTTATCAATATTAAAGGCGAGGTTATCGGCATCAATTCCAACAAGATTGGCGGCTCCGCCGTGGAAGGCATGGGCTATGCGATTCCCATTTCCGATGCGGAACCCATTATCCAAAAACTGATGGAAAAGCAGACCAGAAGCAAGGTTGCAGAGTCGGAGCGGGGATATCTTGGGATTACAGGTCTTGATGTGAATCAGGAATCCGCATCGCTTTACGGGCTTCCCCTTGGGGCTTTCGTCTCCAACGTAGTGGAGGGCTCGGCAGCGGACAAAGCGGGACTTGTGCGGGGCGATATCATCACAGCGATTAATGGCTGGGAGGTAAAGTCAATGGCGGAGCTGAAGGAGGAGATTTCCGGCTACGCAGCAGGAGAAACGGTTGAGCTTACGATTATGCAGGGAAGCCCCGACGGGTATCAGACAAAGACAGTGGAAGTGACGCTGGGGCGTGCGGGTTGAGAAAGGAATTCCCCTAATATTCAGGACAGCTGTCTCTTGGTATATAAGTGACAGGGAGATTAATAAATTCAGGTTCCTGTTGTTCATAGGTCATAAGGCGGTATAATGCTTGAAAGCATTGTACCGCCATTTTTTCCATATGAAGGTAAACAACCGAAACAGACGGAATTGTGTATTCACACCTGTCCAACGGATTATTTCCGACTGCAATTATTTCTATCTGTCCGGGAATGAAAACCGACTTTTGGAAAAAGGCCTTTACGGCTCCGGGAATCATTGAATCGGTTGAATAAAAAATACAGTCTGTTGTCGGGTATTTTTCCAGAGCATGTATGGTGGCGTCATAGCCGCCTTTGGCTGTGGGAGGCGTACAGCAGACAGGGGGAGTATTCATGCCGTTTTCCGTACAGGAATAGGAAAAAACATTGGCACGAAGATTCATTCCGTTAAAGGTAGCCTCGGAAGTGATAATCAGAGGATTTCTTTTTCCATGGGAGGCAAAGGCCTGCGCGGGAATAAGGCCGATGGACTTATCATCCATTGTAACGGCGGAATATTTTTTTGAATAACGATTATATAGAACAATCGGTCTGAGAAAATCTGAATTCTCAATTATTTCCAAATCTTTTTCTGAGGAATTGCAGATAATAATTCCATGGCATGAACGGATTAATTCATCTGTCATAGCAAGATTAAGTTTCCCTGGTTCATAAGATTTTAAAAGAACGGAACAGGGAACAGGGGCGCTCATAATTTCCTGTTCGATAGCTTTAAAAAAACGGGTCATCATTTCCGCCCGATAATCAGCTATCCAGAAAATAACAATCTGATAATGAAAGGTACTGTCTGCAGCGCGCAGGCTGGCTGCGCCGACATTATGCCTGTAACCAATAGAGGCGGCAATTGCAAGAACTTCCTTTTCTGTTGCGGAAGAAATTTTTCGTTCTTTTGCTTTCCCATTTAAAATAATTGAGACTGTGCTGGTAGATACGCCGGCCATCCGGGCAATCGTCTTAATTGTCGCCATAGTTTTTCCTCTAATTAAAGTCTGTTTAATCATTCTGTTTTAAATCATAACAACTTTTCCATTAAATTGCAATATACTCTTGACACAGATAAGTTTAGGGAGTATCATTAGTAAAACGTTATAGTAAAACGTTTTACTATAACGATATACTATGAGAACGGAGGAAAGGGAATGGTTGTAATAGGAGGAGGACAGGGATTTTGGGGTGACAGTAACGATGCGGCAATTCACATGGTAAGGAATAGTAATATCAATTATCTTGCATGTGATTACCTTGCGGAACTGACGCTGTCAATCATGGCGAGACAAAAGTTAAAAAATCCAAATGCCGGATATGCAAGAGATTTTCTCGGGATGATGAAGGAATGCGGAAAAGAGGCTTATGAAAAGGGAATTAAGGTTTTAACAAATGCAGGTGGGATGAATATTAAAGGATTGGTGGATGCATTGGCTGAGCAGGCCGCCGGACAGGGGCTTAAAGGAATGAAAATCGGCTACGTGCTCGGCGATGAAATTTCCTCTGAAATTCCCCGGCTTCTTGCGGAAGGCATGACTTTCGACAATATAGACGATGTAGGGAATTTTAACGAAGTCAGAGATAAAATTTTTAATGCCAATGTTTATTTTGGACATGAACCTACGCTTGCCTGTTTAGAGCAGGGGGCGGATATGGTTATTACGGGACGTTCCACGGATTCAGCCTTATTTTTAGCGCCTTGCATTCATGAGCTTGGATGGAAAGCGGATGACTGGAATAATCTGGCTCGTGGGATTATGGCGGGACATCTGTTAGAGTGCGGCGGTCAGGGGGCAGGAGGTAATTATGACTATGACTGGCGTAGCGTTCCCCGAATGGATGAACTGGGATTTCCTATCGCGGAGGTCTCGGAGAATGATTTCGTTATCACAAAAGCACCGGATTGTGGGGGGATTATCTGTGAACAGTCGTGTAAGGAACAGTTTTTATACGAGGTGCATGACCCTGCCAATTACATAACACCTGATGTCACCGTTGATATCAGCCAGGCAACGCTTAAGCAGGCAGGAGATAACCGGGTCCGGGTAGGGAATGTCAGGGGAAAAGAAAAGCCGGAAATGTTAAAGGTTTCCATGGGTTATCATGCAGGCTATAAGGTGGCGGGTATGCTGAGTTTTGCATGGCCGGACGCTTATGAAAAGGCTCAGTATGCCGCAGACATCATTATGAAAAAGATGAAGAAGAAAGGCTTGAAGGCGGAAGAGGTCAGGATTGATTATATTGGCGTTAACGCTCTTCATCTCGCCGTTGCGGAGACTGACCCGGATAAACTGAAGGATTTGAATGAGGTTGTCATGAGGATTGCGGTCAGGACATTGACAAAGGAAGAAGCCTATAAGCTGGTTCCGGAAATTGCACCGCTACAGTTAAACGGCCCTCCCGGAGCAAGCTTTTTCGGAGGCAGGGCAAAGGTTCAGGAGGTAATTGGGCTGTGGCCAACATTGATTCCGAGAGATGCGGTCAGGCTGACAAGCCATATACTGGAAGTTTAGAGGCGATATGAAAGGCAAAGCAAGGAGAGCGGATTATGCAGATATATTTAAATCAGATTGCGCACGGGCGCTCCGGTGACAAAGGCGATACCAGTAATGTCTGCGTTTTTGCCAGAAAACCGGAATATTATGAAATTATTAAACGCGAGGTTACGGAAAAGCGCGTAAAGGAGCACTTTGGGGATATGATTCTGGGAACGATTACCAGATACGAGGTTCCTTCTTTAGAAGGGTTTAATTTTGTAATGAAGCATGCATTGGGAGGAGGGGCAACTCATTCCCTTCGCATGGACAGTCTGGGAAAATCCATGGGGAGTGCTTTTATGCGAATGAAAATTAATGTAGAGGAAAATGAGATTTGACAGGGTTGGCTTATGGAAAAAGATAAAAATCTGAAAAAGATTCAGGCATTGGAAAATCTGCTGGTGATTGATTTGACCAGAGTGGTGGCCGGACCGTATGCCGGGGCTATTCTGGGGGATTTAGGAGCGAAGGTTATCAAAATAGAGGTTCCTGAAAAGGGAGACGACGCACGCGGTTACGGACCCTATGAGAAAGGGGAAAGCGTTTACTATGCCAATCTGAACCGGAATAAGAAAGGAATCACCTTAAATCTTAAAACAGAAGAGGGGAAAATTATTTTAAAACAGCTGGCGGCAAAAGCAGATATTCTGATAGAAAATTACCGGCCGGGCGTTATGGATAAACTGGGACTTGGATATGAGACGCTCAGAGAGATTAATCCCCGTCTGATTTATGGCGCTGTATCCGGTTTTGGAACATATGGGCCGTATTCACAAAGACCGGGCTACGATATTATTTCACAGGCTATGGGAGGTCTAATGAGCCTGACAGGTGAAAAGGGTGGGGAGCCCACAAGGTCGGGAAACGCCATGGGGGATATTCTCGGCGGTATGAATCTGGTAATCGGAGTTCTGGCGGCTGTAAATGCAAGAACCATGACGGGAAAGGGACAGAAAATTGACGTCGCTCTTGTTGATTCCGTTGTGGCAAGCCTTGAAAATGCCTATATCCGGTATTTTGAATCAGGCGAAATCCCTCCCAGAAACGGAAATGCGTACGCGTCCATTGCACCCTATGACTCTTATCATGCGAAAGACGGACTTGTCATCATTGCCTGCGGAAATCAAAAGCTGTACGAAAAATTCTGCAATGAGGTTATTCATATGTCATGGATGATAGAGGATGCGAGATTTCTGACAGTCCCCCTTCGGGTGGAAAATAATGAGATTCAAAAACGATATATCGAAGAATGGACAATGGAGCATACGGTAGAAGAGGTGGTAGAGCTGACGTTAGCACAGGGTATTCCGGCGGGACCGATTTATAATGTAAAACAGATTACAGAGGATGAGCATATTACCGGGGCAAGGGAAATGTTTGTTGAAATCGAGCATCCGGTTATCGGGAAAATGAAGGTGAACGGCCAGCCGGTAAAGCTTCTGGATATGCCGCCACGTGTCAATATGCCGGCGCCTACATTGGGACAACATAATGTGGAGATTTTGTGCGGAATGCTGGGATATGACAGGGAAGAACTGAATCTCTTTGCGGAAAGGCATGTAATTTGACAAAAAAACAGATGAATATCAGGAGTAAATATGATAAACGAACTGGAACAAATAAAACAGAGAATCTTGAAGGAGTATGAAGCGTCAGGCCTGCCGGTAATTTATGCGGAAGCTTATTGTGATGAAATGATGCTTCCTATGTCCGACGGAGCGGCTTTGAAAACCTATATTTTCCGTGGCTGTAAAGATGGGGCTATGCCGGTAATTCTTCAGCGCTCGCCCTATGCCCATGCATTGGAAATATATAAGCTGCACGGAAGGGAACTTGCAAAAAGAGGTTTCGGAGTAGTTTTACAGTTTTGCAGAGGAACAGGGGAGTCAGAGGGAGAGTGGAACCCAAATGTAAACGAGCGCAAAGATGGTATAGACACGCTTCAGTGGCTTTGCGCGCTCCCATGGGTGAAAAATGTGGGGTATTGGGGAGGCTCCTATCTGGCGCTGACGGGCTGGTGTATGGCTGACTGTATACCGGATAAGGTCAGGGGAATGTATCTGGGCGTTTATGGCACAGACCGTTTTACATCCGCCTATGAAAAGGGATTATTCCGCCATGATGTATTGACTGCATGGGCAATGGAAAACGCCGGATATGAGGTCAGAGCGGACTATATGGAAAGCTGCAAATACAGACCGCATGTGGAAGTAGACGAAGCGCTCTGGGGAAGGAGGCTTTCCTGGTATCGGGACTGGGTGACGGCGACGACGGCGGATGCCCCCTACTGGCAGGAGGGATTCTGGAAAATGCTGAGTGAAATACCTTCCAGGGTGAAAATTCCTTTGTTTATAACAGATGCGTGGTATGACCATCATTTGGGGAGCGCAATCAAATCCTATGAAAAGCTGTCGGAGGAAGCCAGAGAAAAGAGTACGCTGCGACTGGGCTGTTGGAATCATTCCGGGCAAAACTGCATCGGGTGGGAAGACCCCGAAAATTTGCAGAACAGCGAAATCGTTTCCATGACAAAATGGTTTTGGGATTTGCTGGTGGAGGAAAGAGAGCCGCAGAAAAAAACGGAAGTCTATGTCATAGGAGCGGATAAGTGGATAGAACCCGGGGCGTGGCCGATGCCGGTAAAGGAAATCAGAAAGCTTTATTTATCAGGAAATTATTCAGAAAAAGTAAAAAATGCAAGGGAGCTGACCTTTGAGCAAGGTGAGTGTGCAGGAACGGCAGAGTATGATTATGACCCGGAAAATCCCGTACCGTCATTGGGAGCCGAGGCAATGCTGC
Source organism: bacterium 1xD8-48 (assembly GCA_009917455.1). GTDB lineage: Bacteria > Bacillota > Clostridia > Lachnospirales > Lachnospiraceae > Suilimivivens. Next base: position 307,337 of record QZDS01000002.1, read on the forward strand.
GCTCCATGGATAAGGTTGGAAGTTTATTTCAGCCGGAAACGGGATTCCGCGCTGACGTGGTCTCGTTTGTCTCCAGGCCTCTATCAGAGAAGCTGACGATAGGCGGGAAGTTAAAAGTGCATTTAAGCGTGATAAGCGACTGTGAAGATACGGCCTTTTCGGCAAAAATTATGGAAATGAGAGCGGACGGAACATCTGTCAATATCCGTTCGTCTATCACTACGATTGCCGCTGACTGCCCGAAAAGGTATCAGCCGGGGGAAATTACGGAAGTATGCGTGGATATGTGGGATATCGCATGGGAAGTGAAAACGGGAAGCCGTATCCGAATTGATATTTCATCCTCGGATTTTCCCCAGTATGCCATACACAGTAATTATCCGGGAATCTGGTCTGAGCAGAGACAGACGAAAACAGCGCATCAGCAGATATGCTGTGAAGCGGCGCACCCGTCTTGGATAGAGATTCCGGTTATAGAAAAAGCATGAAACATATAGGAGCATTAAATAACTTCTATTGTTATAAAAAAGGGAGGAGGTATATGGTATGACATACCGAAACACAAACATTGATGAGAGAGGAGTGATGTATGGAAAGTGGATGACCGCGCCTGATACATGGACAATCAGCTTTGGAAACGTGTATTGCTATCTGCTTATCGGAAAGGAGAGAGCCCTTTTGTTCGACACGGCCTATGGGGTGGGGAACCTGCGAGAGTTTGTAGAAGGCATTACGGACAAGCCGGTGACGGTGGTAAATTCTCATGGGCATTTTGACCACACGGGAGGCAATCCGTGGTGGGAAGAAGTCTGGGCCGGGCCGGGGGCAGAGAGTGTAATGAAAAAAGCATTCAGCCCGGAAATGCAGAAGGACTTTGACAGCAAGCCGAACCCTGATTATCAGGTACATACTGTGCGGGAGGGGTACGTGTTTGACTTGGGCGGCAGGGAAGTGGAGGTTTTCGAAATCCCGGCACATCATGAAAGCAGCATTGCGCTTCTGGACAGACAGGGGCGCGGATTGTATTCCGGAGACGAGATGGAGGCGGGACAGGTGTTATTGTTTGTAAGAAATCAGATAATACCTGTGAAAAACGTCGTGGCCGCTCATCTGGAAAATATGAAAAAGCTGAAAAGCCGGGAGGAGGAATTTGACGTTATCTGTCCGGCTCACAACGGAACACCGCTGTACAAAGGCTATCTGGATGATTACATTGCCTTATCGGAGCAAATTCTGGCAGGAACAGCGAAGATTATGCCGGATACTGCCGGCTTTGGATTCCCGCCGTATACGAAAGACGGAATGTTTGGGACGGCAGGCGATTTGGAACGCGCACAGTATGGCGGAGCTTCTTTTGTATATAAAAAGGAAGTGTAAAATTGGAAGTTATAAGACAAACTCAAACGGCAAATACCGAAAAAGAAAGGAAAAAAGTATGAAGGTAAAAAAGATTTTAGCACTGTTATTGACAGCCATCGTGACGGTTTCTTCGATTTCAGGATGCGGAGGAGGAAATTCGTCTGATAATTCATCCGGGGGGGGGGTAAATCCGGTTCCGATGCATCGGCAGAAGTACAGGATACAGGAGCTTCCGCAGGAATCAATTTTGACGAAGAACCTTATGAGATTAATTTTCAGTATATGGTAGCGCAGGAAGGCCCTAATCAGCAAAAGGTGAATGAGGCAATCAACGAGCTGGCACTGAAAGAACTGAATATGAAGGTCAATATGATTCCCATGACATGGGGAACCTATAACAATCAGATATCCATGATGCTGGCGGCCAACGAGCCTCTTGATGTTTTCCTTGCGTTTGCGGACCGCTTTTCCACATATATTGAGTCTCAATATGTAGTGGACTTGTCCCAGTATACCAATGAATTACAGGGTGCATTTGAGGTGCTGGGTGAGGATGCAGAATGCGGATATATCGGAGATTTCCTTGTAGGTCTGGGACAGATGAAGGAGCGTGGCTACCCGGCAGGTCTGATTGTGCGCAAGGACATCTTTGACGAACTGGGCTATAAAGTGGAAGATTTTAATGTAAGTCCCGACGATTATTCGTCGTTTGACCAGATTACAGAACTCTTTGCAAAAGTGAAAGAAGCCCATCCGGATATGATTTGCATGGATGGAACGTCTATAATGGGTTTGCAGAACCTTTCCTATATGGACAACCTTGGGAGCGATTTCGGAGTTCTGGAAAATTATGGGCAGACCACTACTGTTACCAACTGGTTTGAGTCAGAACAGTGGAAAAATTTCTGCCAGATTGGCAGGGAATGGTTCACAAAAGGATATTTGTCGCAGGATATTGCGGTAAATCAGGATTCCGGCGAGCTGAAAATGAAGGCGGGAAACTGTTTCTCTTTTATTGCTAATGTGAAACCGAACACCAATGTCGAAAAACTGGCGCAGACGGGTTATGAGGTAGAAGTGATTCCCCTTGGAGACGCCATGAAAAATACCAATGCAGTAAATTCGGCGCTGATTTCTGTTGCAAACGCTTCCAAAGACCCGCAGAAAGCCGCTATATTCTTGAACTGGATTTATACCAGCCAGGAATTTAATGATTTGATTAACTGGGGTATTGAAGGCGAGGACTGGGTGCTCACGGAGGATGGTCTTGCGGCTTATCCCGACGGAGTGGACGCCAACAGTGTGGGCTATCACAATGACTTTGGCTATGTGTATCCCAATCAGTTTGCAGGCCATCCGTGGACGGGCAACCCCGCCGATATCTGGGAGCAGTATGAAGCTTATAATGCAGGTATCATGACTTCCAAAGCGTACGGCTTTACCTTTGATTCTACGCCTGTAGCTACGGAGGAAGCCCAGCTTGTGGCGGTAAGGGACCAGTACTGGAAGGATTTGGCCTTCGGGGCGGTTGACTTTGATGAAAAATTTCAGGAATTTAACGATGCTCTGTATGCTGCAGGACTGCAGACCGTGATGGACGAGAAGCAGCGACAGCTTGACGAGTGGCTTGCGGCTCAATAATGAGCTTTCTTCTGTAGGGAAAGGAGAATATCTATGGAAAGAAAAAAATTGAGCGCGGCAAAGCTGCGGCAGTATCTTCCGTTGTATTTGATGATGCTCCCGGCACTCATTTACCTTTTCATCAATAATTATATTCCCATGGCGGGAATTGTGGTGGCATTTAAAAAATTTAATGCTAACGACGGCATGTTCGGCAGTCCGTGGGCAGGGTTTACAAATTTCACCTATCTGTTCGGTTCCAATGATACTGCGATTATTATCCGAAATACGTTGCTCTACAACGTTGCCTTTATCATTGTAAACACTGTGGCAGGTATTATGCTGGCAATTTTTATCTCGGACGTGGTAAGCCATAAGCTGAAAAAACTGTACCAGAGTGCGGTGCTGCTACCCTTCCTTATCTCTATCGTGGTAGTCAGCTATATTGTGTTTGCCTTGCTGAGCCATGAAAACGGTATGCTGAACAAGGGGCTGTTCCCGGCGTTGGGGATTGAGCCTGTACAGTGGTACAATGACACGACCTGGTGGCCGCTGATACTTATTGTTACAAACTGCTGGAAGGGTGTCGGATACGGTACGTTGATTTACATTGCCGCTATCGCTGGCATTGATAACAGCTTTTATGAGGCTGCGGAGCTGGACGGCGCGAACAAGTGGCAGCAGATTACAAAGATTACGCTGCCCTGTCTGGTCCCCTCCATTATCACTTTGCTGATTATGAACATCGGCAAAATATTTTACTCTGATTTCGGGTTATTTTATCAGGTTCCCCAAAATTCAGGCTCTCTGTTTACAGTGACAAACACCATTGACACTTATGTCTACAGAGCGCTGATAAGTTCCGGCGGTATCGGGCGTTCCTCTGCGGCGAGTCTGTTCCAGTCTGTGGTGGGCTTTGTTCTGGTGATGGTTTCCAATCTCATCGTGCGCAAGGCGAGCCCGGATAACGCAATTTTCTAAAGGAGGGGGCTTATGGTACAATCGAAAGGAAGAAAAGTCTATCAGGCTGTAATAAATATTGTTTTAATGTTGATGACTCTGTGCATGGTTCTGCCTCTGATTTTGCTGTTTATGTCTTCCATAACAGAAGAAAACACACTGGTGGCAAATGGATATTCCTTTTTCCCGGCAAAGTTCAGTCTGGAAGCATATCTGTATATCATGCAGAATGCCAATACCGTGTTCCGGGCATACGGGATTACGATACTGGTAACGGTAATCGGGACAGTAGCCGGGTTATGCCTGTGTTCCATGATAGCGTTTCCGTTGTCCTTAAAAGATTTGCCGGGACGGAGGGTGATAAGTTTTTACGTTTTTTTCACCATGCTTTTTTCGGGTGGGCTGGTGCCCTCATACATTATGTGGACAACCATGTTCCATATAAAAAATACCTTGTGGGCATATATCCTGCCAAACTTCCTGTTGGGGGCGTTTAACATTATTCTGATGAGAACCTTTTTTACTACCGGCATACCGGCAGACCTTTATGAGGCGGCAAAGATTGACGGCGCAAGCTATCTGACGATTTACAAAAAAATCGTTCTGCCACTGGGAAAACCGATACTGGTGACGGTGGGGCTGTTTACCGGGCTGTCTTACTGGAACGACTGGACAAATGGGCTTTACTATATCAGCAAGTCAGAAATGCTGAGTATTCAGGCGCTTTTAAACCGTATGATTCAGGATATCCAGGCGTTGGCGGCTCAAAGCACGGCTGATTCCGGTTCGCTGATGCAGATACCGCAGGTATCTATTCGAATGGCGATTGCTTTTGTGGCAATTTTACCGATTCTGATAGTGTATCCGTTCCTGCAGAAATATTTTGCCAGCGGGATTATGTTGGGGGCAGTGAAAGGTTAAAATTTTGAAAGGGGTTATTATTTTATGGCTAAATTCACCTGTAATTTTATTTCGTATACATTAAAAAGGACGGTGGATATCACGGTGGTTATTCCCACCGTGACGATTCCTGAGTCCATGGGGCTTTCTGAGAGCCGTAAGCACACACCAAAGGAAAAATTTCCTGTGCTGTATCTGTTCCATGGTATGGGAAACAATCACGCCACGTGGACAGGCTATACGAATGTGGAAATGTACGCCGAAGAGAGACAGATTGCCGTGGTGAATATTTCTGCTGAAAACAAAAGCTATGTGAAGGTGGGAGGCGACGATTTCTTTACCTTTATTTCCGAGGAACTGCCGGATTTTGTCTGTGGAATGTTTCCGGTTTCAGACAGGCCGGAGCATAATTATATTGCGGGGCTGTCTATGGGAGGGTACGGTACGCTGGTACATGCCCTGAATTTCCCGGAGAGGTTCGCGGCTTTTGGAATCTTCTCCGCAGCGGTAAAGCTGAATCCGGAAAAACTGATAACAGGAGACGCGGCTGCGACGGAAGAAAAGCCTGCAAATCTACGATTTGACCCTGAAAGCCTTGCGGAAGGTATCAGCAGCGAAGGAAAGAAATTTCCCAGAGCCTATATTGCCTGCGGACAAAAGGATTTTCTTTATGAGGCAAATAAGGCGTTTAGGGATAAGCTGATTTCTTACGGAGTGGACGTGACATGGGACGAGCATCCTGACTACGGTCACGAGTGGCGGTTCTGGGATATGGAGGTTGAGAAGTTTATGGACTGGCTGCCGCGCACTGACGGATATGCAAAAGCGGGACGCCGCCAGATTTAATTAAGTAAAGACAGAAACCACCCTGCTTTATACTTTCGGACAGGGTGGTTTTTTGTGGAGGATTTGTTGCTTTTAAAAGCGAGAGCGGATATACTGTAAACAGAAAAGGAAAAATACGAGGAACCGGAATGACGCAGACAGAGAGGAATATAGGTTATGGCGGGAAAAATCGGCATCGGAAATCAGGATTTTGAGGTGGTTCGGGAAAAGGATTACTTCTATATTGATAAAACCGGGTTTATACGGGAATGGTGGGAGTCGGGTGATGCCGTGACGCTGCTCACCCGTCCGAGGCGTTTTGGCAAAACGCTGAACATGAGTATGGTGGAAAAGTTTTTTTCTGTAAACTACGCGGACAGGGGGGATTTATTCAAGGGGCTGAACATATGGGAGGAAAAATCATCTGCCGGGGAATATAAATACAGAAAATTGCAGGGAACCTATCCGGTCATCTTTTTGAGCTTTGCGGACGTCAAGGAAACTACTTTTGAGGAAGCGCGCAAGAAAATATTTAAAATTATTCAACTGGTATACAACAAATTTGATTTTCTGCTCAAAAGCGATGTGTTGAACGACAATGAAAAGAGCGATTTTCAAAAAGTATCAGCGGAGATGGAGGATTACATGGCTTCTCTGTCGTTGAAAATGCTCTCTGATTATTTGTGCCGTTATTATGGGAAAAAGGTCATTATTCTTCTGGATGAATACGATACGCCGATGCAGGAAGCGTATGTAAACGGATACTGGAAGGAGCTGGCAGATTTTACAAGAAGTCTGTTTAATTCGACCTTTAAAACGAATCCTTATCTGGAACGCGCCATTATGACAGGGATTACAAGGGTCAGTAAGGAATCCATATTTTCTGATTTAAATAATCTGGAAGTGGTGACGACCACTTCTAAAAAGTACGCGGACAGCTTTGGATTCACTGAGGAAGAGGTGTTTGCGGCACTGGAAGAATATGGCATGTCTGACGGTAAACAGCAGGTAAAGGACTGGTATGACGGATTTTCTTTCGGGGAAAGGAAGGATATTTATAATCCATGGTCGGTTATCCATTTTCTTGACAAAAGAGTGGCGGGGGCATACTGGGCAAATTCCAGCGCCAACAGCCTGGTGGAGAAGCTGCTCAGAGAGGGCAACGCGAATATCAAGAAGAACTTTGAAAGTCTGCTTCATGGAGGAACGCTTCATATGGAGATTGACGAGCAGATTGTTTATAATCAGTTACTTACAAAAAAGAATGCCGTCTGGAGCCTTTTGCTTGCCAGCGGATATTTGAAAGTGGTCTCGAGTACTTTTGTGGAAAGAACCGGACGTACAGACTATGAACTGGCGTTGACAAATAAGGAAGTCCATATCATGTTTGAAAATATGATTCAGGACTGGTTTTCGGGGAGCGACGATTACGGTGATTTTATTCAGGCGCTTATGTTAAATGATATAAAGGCGATGAACTTTTATATGAACAAAGTGACGTCAGAGATGTTTGGCAGCTTTGATACGGGAACAAAGCCCTCTGAAAAACAGCCGGAGCGTTTTTATCATGGATTTGTGCTGGGGCTCATGGTGGAGTTGGCGGATAAGTATGCGATTACTTCGAACAGGGAAAGCGGGTTTGGAAGATATGATATCATGTTAGAACCCAGGGCACGGGAGGACGACGCCATTATCATAGAATTTAAAGTGCAGGAGGATGATGAAAAGGAACTGGCAGACACGGTACAGAAGGCGCTCCGCCAGATAGAGGAAAAGGATTATCAGGCGAATCTTACGGCAAGAGGAATCCCAAAAGAGCGTATACGGAAATATGGCTTTGCTTTTTGCGGGAAAAAGGTACTTATCGGCATTCTTTCACCGGCCTTATCATAAGTTAGTAAAAAGAAATGAAAATAAGGTTCAGGAGACAGGATGAAAGAAAGTCATATACGAAGTTGCAGTACACAAAAGGTTTACCCGGGGAGCCGCTTCCTGCGGGCTGTAAAATATGGTATATGCGCACTGGCAGCAGCTGCGGTCTGTCTGCTTACAGGCTGCGCAAAAGAAAAAGACCCCATGGAAAAGATAAAGGATTTGGAATTTACGGTACTGGCGGAGGAAAACATACCGGGGGAGCTCAAGGCGGTGATAGAGGAGAAGAAGGGAAACGCCTTTAAAGTGACCTATCAGGACAACGGATTTCTGTACATATGTATCGGCTACGGGGAACAGGTAAGCGGCGGCTACAGCATTGTGGTCAATGCGCTGTATCTGACGGAAAACGCGATTTATGCGGATACTACGCTGCTCGGGCCCGACCCCTCGGATACAGGGGTAAAAAAGAATTCCCCGTCTTATCCTTATATTGTCATCAAGACGGAATTTCTTGATAAGCCGGTGGTGTTCAATTAGGTAATCTGCCGTTTGTCTGGCAAAGCGCAACGGAGGACACATTTTTTAAGAAAAATCCCCCAATAATTGTCTTGTGAGTCTGCCCTGTTTCGGCTATACTGAAAGAGTAGTCTCGGAAACTCAATAATGAATCAGTCGAAAGGGGTTGGTTTTCAGAAATGGGATTAATAAGTGATGGATGAGAGAGGGATCTGAGTGAACAGAGGAGGA
>QZDS01000030.1 GCA_009917455.1 bacterium 1xD8-48
GCAAGTGCTGTGAGCGGGCGACGTAGGAGCCCGAGCACAGTGCTTGAGTGCTTGCACCGGGGTAGTTGATTGAGTATCTTACCCTGTTTAACACACCATATGAGCAGTATCTGCGTAATATAGAAGCGCATCAGACACATGCCGGGTATTTCAGCATCGATAAGAAAGGCCGTAAGGTTGACAGTTCCATCAAGCGTGGAAGCGATGAAAGCGATGATATATCAGCTTATGATTTGATTCTTAAAGATAAGGAAAAATTGCTGTCATTTGGCAATCCCGTCCGATTTATCTTTTCCCACTCTGCACTCAGGGAGGGGTGGGATAATCCGAATGTTTTTCAGATTTGCACCTTAAAGCATGGAGGCAGTTCTCCGACGCAGAAGCGGCAGGAGGTTGGCAGGGGATTAAGGCTTTGCGTAAATCAGAATGGCGACCGTATGGATGCAGATACTCTTGGAGGTCAGGTTCAGCAGATAAATCAGCTTACAGTAATTGCATCGGACGGGTATAAAGATTTTGTTGCCGATTTACAGCAAGGCATTCGTGATGATTTGTATGAGCGTCCGACGAAGGCTACAGCCGAATACTTTATTGGTAAAACGCTGAGGATTGACGGTAATGATATTACTGTTTCTGATGAGCAGGGAAGAGACATTTACCGTTATCTTGTGAGAAATGACTATATTGACGATGACGACCATGTAACGGATGGATATCGTGCAGAACTGGCAAATGGAGTGCTTGCGAGTCTGCCTGAAAGCTGCAAGGATATCTCAGAGGGCGTTTATGCGCTTATCCAAAGTGTTTTTGACGAACATGCATTAGATAATATGATAAGTAATGGACGTGAAACGAAAATTCAGGAAAATGCTCTGAATGATAATTTCTACAAGAAAGAATTTCAGGCTCTTTGGAATTATATTAATCATAAATATGCGTATACGGTAGAGTTTGACAGTGAAGAGTTAATTCAAAAAGCAATTACTCATATAGATGAAAAGATGTTTGTCGCAAAACTGCAATATACCGTAACGACCGGTGAACAGGGAAGCGACTGGAACACTGAAAAACTGAAAAGCGGAGACGGATTTGTGGCTGAAAAAAGCCGTACATTTACCCTGATGCGTACAGAAGGAACTCTTGTAAAATATGACCTTGTGGGAAAGGTTGCGGAAGGCGCAAAGCTGACAAGAAGGTCGGCGGCAAGAATCCTTTCCGGCATTAAACCATACACATTTGCCATGTTCAAAAATAACCCGGAGGAATTTATTGTAAAGGCAATCCGTTTAATCAATGAGCAGAAAGCCGCCATGATAGTGGAACAGATTACCTATAATAAAGCTGAGGGCAGTTATGATGCAAATATCTTTACTGCAGAGAAAAATACGGATTTTTCGAGGGCGTACCGTGCCAAAAAGAATGTACAGGATTATGTGTTTGCAGATGGGTATGCCCGGAACGGTCAGAGCGTGGAGCGCAGGTTCGCGGAGGATATGGATTTGGCAGATGAAGTATGTGTGTATGCAAAACTGCCGAAAGGATTTTCTATTCCAACGCCCGTTGGCAATTATTCGCCGGATTGGGCGATAGCCTTTCATAAGGGAACGGTGAAGCATATTTTCTTTATTGCTGAGACAAAAGGAACTATGGAAACGTTTAATTTGAAGGCAATCGAAAAGGCAAAAATTGATTGTGCTAAAAAACTGTTTAAATCACTGTCTGGTGCGGATGTTGTTTATGACAGTGTAGACAGCTATCACCATCTGCTGGACATTATGGAAAGTCTCTGAAAACAAAGTGCAAAGCCTCTGACATCCCGGCGGGCTTTGCACTTTGTTTTTTAATACAATAAGCTGACTTGCGAACCGTGTCAGCATTTGTTGTACTTCCGCCTTTGCATATTTCTATTTCCACCTCTGCGCATTCCCCTTGACAACCGCTACACTCTGTACTAAACTGTACATATCAAAATAATACAGTTATAAACAGAAAGCCGGTGAAACCTTGGAAATAGTTGTGAGTAACAAAATAAGCCACCCCCTGTATGAGCAGATTTCATCCCAGGTCAGGGCGCAGATTATGAGCGGGGAGCTGAAAGCCGGAGAGGCCCTGCCCTCCATCCGCTCCCTTGCAAAATCGCTGCAAATCAGCGTCCTGACCGTTCAGAAGGCATACGATTTACTTCAGGAGGATGGCTTTATCGAGACCACGGCCGGGAAGGGCTGTTATGTATCGGCGCAGAATCAGGACTTCTATCTGGAGGAGCAGCAGAAGAAAATTGAAGCGCACTTTAATGAAGCCATTGAGATTGCCCGCACCAGCGGAATACCGCTGGATAAATTACTGAATCTGCTGAGACTGCTTTATGAGGAGGACTGACTATGGAAAATGCTTTGATGGTTTCAGGGCTTACCAAAACCTGGAAAGACTTTACTTTGGATAACGTTTCCTTCAACGTTCCACGCGGCGCTGTTGTGGGGCTGATTGGAGAGAACGGCGCGGGAAAAAGTACCACAATCAATACGGTTCTGGGGCTTATTCAGAAGGAGGCGGGTCAGGTTTTTATTCTGGGAAAAGAGGAGCTGGACGGCGGCACGAAGGAGCAGCTTGGCGTAGTGTTCGACGGGAGCAACTACCCGGAGATTCTTTCCCCACAGAAAATCAACAGGGTGATGAAAAATATTTATCGTTCGTGGGACGAGCAGACTTATTTCCGCCTGCTTACCCGGTTTTCATTGCCGTTTGACAGACAAATCAGACAGTTTTCAAAGGGGATGAAAATGAAGCTTGCGATTTGCGCTGCCTTTTCCCATCATTCTGAATTACTGATTCTGGATGAATCCACCAGCGGGCTTGACCCTGTTGTACGTGATGATATTCTGGATATGCTTCTGGATTTTGTGCAGAACGAAGAACACTCCATCCTGATGTCCTCCCATATCACCGGAGATTTGGAGAAGATTGCAGATTACATTGTATTTATCCATGAGGGAAGGGTTGTTTTTTCCAGACCGAAGGATGAGCTGCTTGAGCGGTACGGCGTTATCAAATGCGGGGCGGCGCAGTTCGGCGCGCTGGATAAGCAGGATATTATTGTGTACCGGAAAATGGATTATGAATGGCAGGTTTTAGTTTCGGACAGGGAGAAGATGCAGAAAAAGTGCCCGAAGGCATTGATTGTCCCGGCTTCCATTGATGAAATTATGCTTCTCTATGTAAAGGGGGAAAAAGTATGAAAGGCGTTTTGTTGAAAGACCTCTATATCGCAAAGAGCAATATTTTAGTGACCCTTGTCTGCCTGATAGTTCTTGGCTTCGGGCTGTCGTTTCTGCTGGAGGGGAGCGCGATTCTGGTTCTGGCTCCGGTTGCCTCCACCACGGCGGTTTTTATCAGCATCACAAGCGACGCCGGCTCTAAGTGGAATAAAAATGTGGTTGTCATGCCGGTGTCAAGAGAGCAGATTATCCGGGAGAAGTTTGTATTTTATGTCCTGCTCGCGGCAGCCGGGTTTGTGACGGCGCTTATTCCGTGTATCATACTTATGCTTGCAGGCGCGGGCGTTACGTTTTCCTCCCTGTGCCTGTACGGCAGCATCGGTATGAGTGCCACGCTGCTGGCCGGGGGTATCAGCCTGCCCTGCGCCTATCTGTTTGACCCGGAAAAATCGCAAATCGTTTTTATGATGTCTTTTATGGCGTCCACAGGCATCATTGCGGGAATTGTGCTTTTTATTAATCTTTTTATCCCGGTAAAAGAACATATCCTTCCGGCTTTTAGCATCGTTTTTGGGATTTCCGTCATCTGGTTCTTTTTCTCCTGCCGGATTGCGGAGGCGGCGTATCAGAAACGGGATGTGGCATGACAGCCAGGAAAACGGCGGATAATATACTTGACTGGTACCCTGTTGCAAAAAGAATGAAATAACAAACTATTTCATGAAATCAGGAACGCACTATCTTTAAAACTATCTTACAATAAGTCTATCATGACAGTCGGAAAAGACGAAACAGAGAAAGCAGCCGGGGGAGCTGCAAAATTTATTCAGGAGGACTTATTATGGGTAGGAAAGCAAAACAAAGTCAAAGTGAAATCGACGGTGTGCAGTACCGCCGTGCAAAAACGTGGCAGATTATTTTAGTTGCATGCAACGCCTTTGTGGGTATGAGCGTCTACAGTCTGATTGGTATGGCCAGCTACAGCGCCAGCGTGGGTTACGGTATTACCACGGCGGCGGTGGGAGTGATTCTGACCTGTACAAGAATCCTGGACGGTATTACAGACCCTCTGGTGGCATTTCTGTACGATAAGGTGGATACAAAATTCGGCAAGCTTCGGGTGCTTTTAATATCCGGCTTTGTGATTGAGGCATTTGCCCTGTGGGCGATGTTTGACTTTATGTCGTCCAAAGGCTTTGGGTGGGCGGTATTTACTCTTTTATATGTGGTATATGTGATTGGATATACCATCACCAACATGACGGCTCAGACCTTTTCGGCAATTATGACTAATGACCCGAAGCAGCGTCCTGTCATCGGTGTCTGGGGGACGGCGTTCAATTATCTGGTTCCCATGGTGTTGTCGATTGTTCTGAATATGGTTCTGCTCCCCAGGTACGGCGGGGAATACAATCAGGGCTTTCTGTCTGCGGCGGTGATGGTGACGATTGCCGTGGGGACATTGGGAGTTATTCTGGTGAGCATCGGGATTTCGGCCTTTGACAGACCGGAGTATTACGGCGGCGTGGGAAAGCAGGAGCCCCTTAAAATAAAGGATATTATCAGTGTATTGAAAGGAAACAAGCCCCTCCAGTGTTACATTGCGGCTCAGGCTTCGGATAAGATTGCGCAGCAGACAGCCTCTCAGGCGGTAATCAATACCATGCTTTGCGGGATTCTTATTGGCAATATGGGGCTTGGAACCATGCTGAGCGTTATCGGTATGGCGCCTTCCATTATCTTTGCGGTAATCGGGGCCAGGTATGCCGGCAAATACGGCAGTAAGAATGCCATTGTCACCTGGACAAAAATCTGTATGGCGGTTGCGGTGCTCATGTTTCTTTTCTTTGTGGTAATTGAGCCCTCATCCATTGCGGCGATGGGGGTGACAATGATTGTGTATGTTGTCTTTACGCTGGCGCTCAACGGCTCCAAAATGTGTGTGACAACGGCGGCCAGCTCTTTCATGGCTGATATTATCGACTATGAGCTTGACCGCAGCGGAAAGTATGTCCCGGCAGTCGTTACCGGAACAGGAAGCCTGATAGATAAGCTGATTTCGTCTTTCAGCGCAATGATTGCCACAGGAGCGGTGGCGTTAATCGGATATAAGCAGACGGTTCCACAGCCCGGAGATACGGCTACGGCGGCAATCTTCTGGATGACAATGGCGATTTACTTCGGTATGCCCATGCTTGGCTGGCTCGTCACCCTGATTGCCATGAAATACTGCACGCTGGATAAAGAGGAGATGGTAAAGGTTCAGAAGCGTATTGCGGAAAAAAAGGCGATGGCTGAAGGAAAGTAAATAGATGAAACGGAGAGCGGTGATTCACAGCTTTCCGTTTCTTTTTCTATATTCGCTGGGGGAGATTCCCGTCAGTTTTTGAAAACAGGTATAAAAATAACTTCGGTTGCTGAAAGATAAGGCGTCGCTGATTGACTGGATAGTGTCGTTTGTGCCCTCCAGCATCAGTTTTGCCTGAGAAATTTTTTCTTTTATAATGAAGTCAGTGACGCTGCACCCCACTTCCTTTTTAAACTTGTGGGAAAAATAGTACTCCGTATACCCCACGCGTCTGGCCAGCTCGGAGATGGAGAGAGGAGAGCCGAGGTGGGTTCTGATGTACTTACAGGAATTTTCGATAAGGGTAGAAATTCCTGTTTGGGTTCTGGCCTCCTGAACGCGGGTGATGTAATCCTCCAGCATTTTACCGCGTACATTTGAGGCAGTGGCCATGGAGGTACATTCTTCGATTTTTTGCGCATAGTAATCAAAAAGCTCATAGGCGGCGGAGGGCTGTAAGCCTCCGTTGATACAGGCTCTGGAACAGAGGGTCAGCAAGACCAGGAGATTATTTTTGTGGGCCCGAAGGGCGTCTCCGTATTCCGCTCCAATGCCGGAGGAAAAGGAAAAGAGCCGGGAGAGGGCTTCCCTATACATGGGGTCGCCGTCTGCAAACATCTTGCATAACTGCTGTTCGGCATACCAGATGCCGGTATAATTCGGGCTGTCGGATTTACGTATATCGGTGAAAGCGGCGTCCTCGGCGCACAGATAGGTAACGTCGCTGCGGGAGACTTTGTTTCCGGTCAGGCAGTAGTGAAGCATCACCGCATATTCTGTTATGATATTGGAGGGAATTGCCGGGATGTTTTCGAAATTTTTCATGACAGCCGCCCGGGTCTGCACGGAGAGATTATAGGCGTCAAGCCGTCTCCTGATAATCAGCCAGGAATCACGGCCGCTGAAAACCGGCCCAATCAGATGAATGCGGCAGTCCGGGGTATCCGGATATTCAAAGCCGCAGGCCCACAGAAGATTGCCGGGCAGCTCAAGAATGACAGGCATACTTTTACCTGAAGCCAGATAATCCGTGAGCAGGGCGGACAGTCCCGTGTAGACGAGAAAGCCGTCTGCAAACAGGTTATCGGTGTAATCGGTATGGATAAGGGTAAAATCCCTGTCATATTCCCAGCAAAACAGTGTGTAATTGCAGTTTAACAGTTCGTGAAAAAAAGCCAGTCTGTCTGTGGAATCCATATGATGCACCTTCCTGATTTTTTATGCCCGAAGTCTTTCGTATGGCTAAAACCGGCGGGGCGGACGAACCTGTCTGTACGTCCGCCCCGCCAGCTGCCGTAAATTTTACCGTCAGTGTCTCAGCTTTTGCATGGCCTTGAACATTACGTTGATATCCACCGGCTTTGCCAGATGTTCGTTCATTCCGGCTGCCTTTGCCATGGCGATATCCTCTTCAAATGCGTTGGCAGACAACGCTATGATGGGCACGGTTTCGGCGTCCGTCCGTTCCAGGGCGCGAATCACACGGGCCGCTTCGTATCCGCTCATGACCGGCATCATCAAATCCATGAGAATACAGTCAAAGGTTTCCGGGGCGGATGCTGTGAACTCATCGACTGCCGCTTTTCCGTCGTTTGCGGTAACCACCTCCACGCCCGCCTGCTTTAACATGAACTCCATGATTTCGCAGTTGATTTCATTATCCTCCACCAGAAGAACGCGCATTCCGGCAACGTTGCCCGGCAGGTTCCGCTCGTCCTCAGCAGGCTGCGCGCTCTGCGTCCTGTCAATTTGAATAGGCAGGGTGACCAAAACCACAGTTCCCTTGCCGGGCTGGCTGTCCACTTCAATGGTTCCCTCCATCTGATCCGCCAGTCTTTTGGCAATGGACATGCCGAGTCCGGCGCCGTTATAGTTGGTTCTTGCCCCGTGATGCTCCTGGGCAAAGGGCTCAAATATATGCTCCTTGAAGTCCTCACCGATACCGATTCCGGTATCTTCAATCACAAACCGGAAGTTTACGGTTTCACCCTCGAAATCAGACTCTTTTACCCGTACGGACACAGAGCCATGGGGACGGTTATATTTGAGCGCATTGTCGATGATATTCATCAAAATCTGTTTCAGCTGCAGTGGATTTCCAATCAGTCTGTTATGGTGAAGCTGTGTCTCATCAAGAGTCAGCCGGATTCCGGATTTTTCCGCCTGAACGGACAGCATCATGATGCAGTTTTCCAGTATTTCATGGAGGTCAAAGGGCTCCTGCACCACTGTCGGCCTTCCGCTCTGCAGTTTGCTGACCTGTAAAACGTCGTTGACAAGTGACAGGAGGTGCTCTGCGGACACACGGAGCTTCTTCTGGCATTCCAGCTGCCGCTGCGGATGTTCCCTGCTTTGCTCCATGATGGAGAGCATTCCCAGAATTCCGTTGATGGGCGTGCGCAGGTCATGGGACATATGGGAAAGGAACTCGCTTTTTGCCGAGTTGGCCCGCCTTACCCTTTCCAACAGCTCCAAAATGGCTTGCTCCTGCTTTTTCCGCGTCACGGTGATTTCCGTGATGTCCTGATGGTATCCGCTCAGGCTGGATCCTGATTTTTTAAAATTCTTATCCGGTACGCCGCCGCAGCGGACATAAATTTTTCCGAGCTGTGGATGATTCCATGGGTAAACCACTTCGGAACGTCCGGTTTTCAGCATTTCCTGCACCGATTCCTGCACCATTGCCACATAATCCGGATCGATGTTTTCAAACCAGTGCCGGTAGCACGCTTCCGGCTCAATTTCCTCCGATACGCCCAGAAGCATACGCATCGTCCGGTCTGCATACATTCTGGGCTGGCAGCCGTCTTCCAGCTCGATTGTCCAGATTCCGGTTCTGGCGCCTTCCAGAATGTCCTCCAGGCTCTGCCTTGCCTCAAGCCTGTACTTCTCTTCCTGCTCCACCACAGCGTTGACATCCCGGTGGGCAAAGATGATGCAGTTATCCTCAGCCGCGTTTTCTGTGGAGGAAAAATGAATTTCCATGTGCTTCAATCCATAGGAATTATCCTTTACCTGATAGCGGACATAGAACTTATTCTTTGTCTGAAGCCGGGCAAGCACATAGTCTTTTGCAGTGACGGCACGGAGCCGCTCCTGGTCCCGGGGAATTACATACAGGGATATAAACCGTTCCATAGTCTGCTGATAGCCATCCTCAAAATTGATATTCCAATCCCTTCGCAGCCCTTCATTGTCCCGGTATATCTCGCATTTATCTGTGTTGAAGTTTACCTGATAAATGCCCAGATAATCCATGCTGAGGGCGTGAAGGACATTAAAACTCCGCTTTTGCAGTTTACGGACCAGGTCCCGCCGTTTCAGGGAGGACACAATAAAATATGCCGCAGTCTGAAGCATATTCGACGCGTATTGAAGCGACTTTACGGGCGGATTATCCACGCCGTAAAAGCCGATAATCTTTTCTTTGTCATAAAGAGGAACTACCACAAGGGAATGAACGTTCTGGCGTTTCAGAGTTTCATATTGAAGCGGGGCCTCCTCGCGGATATCTTCCAAATCTCTGATGACGATATGTCCTCCGACGCTGAAATTCCGGTACCAGGCAGCGCATACCTGCGGAGGTACGTTTTGAAGGCTTTCCCTTTCAGGCGCAACTCCGTCTGCTGTCCACTCATAGGTATTATCGTCTCCGCCAAGGCTGTTCCGCTCAAATATGTAGGTACGTTCCCCGTTAAGCGCTTTTCCCAGATGCTTGAGCAATACCTCCAGCGACTGGTCCGGAGTCGGCTCAAGCAGGGCGACGCGGAGTCCTTCATTGATGACGGCCTCCAGATTCTGAACGTTCCGGATACCGCTTTGCGGTTCCTGTTCCTTAATATGCGGCGCACCTTCACCGGTCCGCTCAAAAAACTCTATGGAAGAACCCATAAGCCTGCCCTCCGTATATTCTGCCCGGGCGAATCACAACATCCCATCAGGACCGATTCAGCCTTCCGCAGAAAAGTATAGGTTTTTGCAAATCTGCACTATCTTTCATAGTATCAAAGGATAACATACAAAGCGCTTATTTTCAATACTTTTTACTTTTTTGCGAAATTTTGTTACTGAAAAAAACAATTTGTATCGTCATTGTTTTTGATGAATTTAAAAACATAAACACGAATTTTATAACGCAAAAAGCGGTCATATAGGATAAAATATCTTCAGAAAGGCAGGGGATACAGATGGCGGTAAAAGCGGTACAGCAGATTATGCTGGGCGGCGTATGTAAAAATGAAGTGCAGGCACTTAGCACATTAAAGGCGGTGAAGGCGGCCGGTTATGACGGCCTGGAGTTAAACGGCTTTATGATTCGGCCCACTTCCCTGATGGTGCGGATGATGACGAGGGCGGCGGGAATGCCGGTGGGAGCGGGCGGAAACTTTGACTGGAGAGGAATGCTCCGGGAAGCCGGGCTTTGCACGGTGAGTCTCCATGAGGATTTGGGAAGCGTTAAGAAAGACCCGGAGGCTGTGATACAAAGGGCGTCGGAGCTTGGCACGGACAAGGTAGTGATTACGGGAATGTACCGGTTCGATTATTCCGACAGGAAAGCCGTGGAGGATTTGGCGAAGGATTTGAACGCTTCCGGGGAAAGGCTCGCAAAGGCGGGGATTGGGCTTTTGTATCACAACCACAACTGCGAGTTCCGGAAAGTGGAGAAAAACCGGACGGCCTATGATATGCTGATAGAAGAGACGGATTCCCGGTATGTCAATTTTGAGCTGGACTCGTACTGGCCCACAGAGGCGGGGGTTTCGGCAATCGCGCTGATGAAGCGTCTTGGAGAAAGGATGAGGCTTTACCATATCAACGACAGGGGAACGAAGGTGACGGGTCCGTCCATGACGCCGATTTTAAAATCCGACAGCATGGAGCTGGGCTATGGCAATATGAATCTGGAGGAGCTGATAACTCAGGCACTTTCCGTAAACGTGGACGCGGTGATTTTGGAGAGCCATAAGAACTGGGCGGAGAAATCTCCCGTGAAATCCTTACAGATGAGCGCGGCATTTTTGAAGGAGCATATGAACTGATGAAAGCGATTAATTTAAAGACCGAGCATCTGGTAAATCCCCTGGGAATTGATATTGTCCGTCCCTATCTGACCTGGAACTGCGAGGACGGAATCAGACAGACCGCCTATGAAATTGAAGCGGCGGAAAACGGCCGGGTTATCTGGAAAAGCGGGAAAGTGCCGGGAAGCGGGATGAACGCCGTGTTGGGAATCGACGCGGTAAGCCGGCAGAGGATTTTCTGGAGGGTAAGACTTTGGGACGAAAGTGACATACCGGGAGAGTGGAGCAGCGGGGCCTGGTTTGAAACGGGACTTCTGGAGAAAGAACAGTTTACGGCCAAATGGATTAATCCCGAGCTTACCTGCAATCCGAACGAGCATAAGCCTGCCAGTTACCTGCGGACGTCCTTCAACGTGGAAAAATGCGGGAAGGCCAGACTGTACATTACCTGCCACGGGTTGTATGAGGCATACATCAACGGCAGCCGGGCGGGAGATTTCGTGCTGGCGCCGGGCTCTTACAATTATGCAAAAAAGCTGGCGTATCAGAGCTATGACGTGACGGAGCTTGTGAGAGAGGGAAAAAACGAGGTACAGGTGATTTTAGGCGACGGGTGGTATCGCAGCGTATCGGGAGTCGATGGGGACAGAAATCTGTACGGAGAGGATGTGGCTCTTTATTTTCAGCTGGAAATCGACGGAAAGCCGGTGTGCATTTCCGATGAAAGCTGGGAGGCTTCCCAGTCGGGCCCTATTCGTGAAAACGACATGCAGCAGGGAGAAGTGGTAGATGCCCGTCTGGAAGAAATCAGGGATTTTCATGAAGTGAAGACTGAAGATTTCGGTGTGGAAAATTTCACCTGCGCCAATTGTATGCCTGTGGGAGAGATGGAGCGTTTTGCGGGAACCATAAGGAAAACGCCGAACGGAGAGCGGGTCATTGATTACGAACAGAATATGGCCGGATATATTGAGTTTACCCTTAACGCCCATGCGGGCGATAGGATTGTCTTAACCCACGGAGAGACTCTGGACGAAAACGGGAATTTTACCCAGGAGAATTTTCAGGACAGGAAACGCCACAAGGAGGGAGGAACCAGACAGCAGGTTATTTATATCTGCAAAGAAGGGGAAAATCATTACAAGTCGAAATTTACCATCTGGGGCTTCCGCTATGCAAAGGTGGAGACGGACATTGACCTTGAGGGCGCGGAGTTTACCGCTATCGCCGTGTATTCCCGGATGGAGCAGACGGGGAGCTTTGCGTGCTCCGACAAATACGTGAACCGGCTGGTGCAAAACAGCATATGGAGCCAGAAATCCAATTTCTGCGACGTCCCCACGGACTGTCCCACAAGAGAGCGGGCAGCATGGACGGGAGATATGGGAGTGTTTGCGGAAACCGGCCTCTACCTCATGGACTGCTATCCGGTTATCCGAAAATGGCTGGCCGAATGCCGTATGGCCCAGTTCCCCGACGGAAAAATAGCGAATATCGCGCCCAAAAACAACGTACCCGGATTTTTTTCCGGCTTACTGGCCGGTTCCGTCGGCTGGGGAGACGCCTGCATCATTGTGCCCTACGCCCTTTATAAGCGCTGCGGGGACAGACGCATTCTGGAAGAAAATTACGGGATGATGCAAAAATGGTACGGATTTCTGGAGAACAGGGCCAGGCAGAAGCCCTTAAATCCCATCAAACGCCTTAAGAGAAATCCCTACAGGAGATTTACCATAGAGACCGGCGTTGATTACGGCGAATGGTGCGAGCCGGATGTGGAGAGCACATCCGCCATGCGTACCCCTCAGGGCAAGGTGGCGACCGCCTGGTTTGCAAGGTCGGGAAAAATGCTGGCGGAGATTGCGGAAATTCTGGGAAAGACGGAGGATGCGGAAAATTACGGAAAGCTGGCGGCAAACGCCCGGAAGGCTTTCCGGCATATTGCCACACAGGAAGGAAAGATTTTTTCCGACAGACAGGCCGATTATGTGCGGGCAATTTCCTTCGACTTGCTAAAGGAACAGGAAAAGAAGCAGGCGGCAGCTGATTTGAACCGGCTGGTGGAAAAGAACGGTTATCATTTAAACACAGGATTTTTGTCAACGCCGGCACTGTGCGGGACGCTTGCGGATTACGGCTATACGGAGAGCGCCTACCGGCTCCTTTTGCAGGACACCATGCCAGGCTGGCTTTACGCGGTGAAAAAGGGCGCCACCACCATCTGGGAAAACTGGGACGGTGTCAATGAAAAGGGGGAAGTGAAGGCTTCCTTAAACCATTATTCCTACGGCGCAATCAGCGGGTGGCTTTTTGCCGGCGTTTGCGGAATCCGGGCAGAGGGGAGGAAGATTACCATAAGGCCGCAGCCGGACAGCTCCCTTAAGTATGCCAGAGCCGTGTACCTCTCGCCGGTTGGAGAGATTGTAAGCGGCTGGAAATACGAAGGGGACAGGTTGGTTTACGAAGTGGAAATCCCGGCAAACACGGAGGCGGAGATTATCCTGCCGGACGGAAGGAGAGAGTGTGTGACGGCGGGAAAATACTGGTTTCAGGTAACAGGAACAGCACAGATGTGCACAGCGCATAAATAGATTTGGGGACGCAGAATGCGGCCACTCAAAAGAACAGGAGGAATAAAAGCGATGATAATTGAAAACACAGAATTCGGACGGGTAGAGGTGACGGATATTCCGCTGCCGGAGGGAATTGATTCCAATATCAACGGAACCTATACCTTTTCGGGCAGAGTGCTTGTAGCGGAGAGAAAGCCGGAGAAGGACGAGGACTGGTACAGGGTTTTTACCATGGAAGACGACGGGACGGCGGTCTGCGAGCTGTTTGACGGCGTTATCCGCAAGAAAAAGGGCGCGAACGGCATCCGCTGGATGTGCTTTGCGGACAATAAGAGAATTTTGCTGGGGGATTACGTGCTGGAGTGCACGCCGGATTTGGATGCCTGCACATCCTCTGAGCTGGTGGAGGTCGCTCTGCCGGAGGAAATCGCAAGGATTCCCGGCGTCTTTATGCGGTGGTCGGAGCCGATTATCGCCCCGGATAACGAGCATATCTGCTTTTCCACACTGACGGGAAGCGGCGCTTTCAACTTTCTGGGAAGACTGATTCGGCGGGAGTCAGAGTATAAGGTGGAGGACGCCTGTCTCATAAGTTCCGTAAACGATATCGAGCCTGACCCTGAAAACGAGGGCTTTGCCCGCAGAAAAATCCAGAGAGGCGGGGAAGTGAAGCAGTTTATAAGAGGCGGAAGGGGAATTACCCTTGCGGGAGGCGGAAAATGCATCAGCGAAAGCACTCTGCAAATGCTGGATGGCGAAGAGTTTGTCCAGATTACGGACACCCTTGGCTACGAGGAAACCGCAATCTTTTCTCCCGATGAAAAATGCGCCGTCTGTATGTCTCCCAGATTTTCTCCGAAGACAGACTGCGGTGTGCTGGGAGTGGTTCCGCTTTACAATGACATCGTTACGCGAAGCAGGTATTTGAATGTACTGTATCAGTATGCGATTGCGGGAGTGCGTTTTCAGAGAAAGGGCAATATCGGACCGGCTCTGATTGACGTGGAACGCTCCATGAAAGAGGGGCGGGGCTATGAAGGCGTTAATTTGAGCGACTGCGAGGGAAAATGGGTGTATTATTCCCCTATGAGCTGGCATCCCGACAGCACAAGGGCAATGTGGAACGAGAGCACAAAGGTGGCGGAGGGCAATGTGAAAAGCAGGCTGCGCAGATGCAGACTGCTGGATAAAGCGCCCACGGAGCCGGTTCCGGCCGGAAGGACGCCGGATAAAGAGGAGATACCCTATGCTCTGCCTCTCTCCGACGCATTAAAGACCGAAATGCCAGAGCTGCCGATTAAAATAAAAGGAGCCGGAGGCGGTGTTGTAATCAATTCCTGTATCGATATAGATACCTTTGAAACCCTGTACGAAAATTACAGTGAGGATGGCAGAACCTTTTATAACGGATGGCTTCGGGTGAAGTCCCCGGCGAATATGTTCATGCCGGGCGAGACGGTCATCCGTAGCGATATTGATGTGACAGGAGAGCATCAGGGACAGATGAAGCTGCGCATTGTGCTTAAGGCGGACGAGAGATTTCAGATTCATCCGGACAGGAGCCTTGATGAGGACGGGAAGCCTGAATGTACGGGCTTTGCGGAGTATGACGGGGTGAGGAGGAATGTGGAGGAGATGGGGGACTGAGGGAATTTGGGCGGATATTATACGGGAGATACTTTCGAGAAAATGTTTAAAAAAAGAGGAAAGGCGGCTGGCATCAGCCGTCCTTTCCCTGACTTTTGGTTCTTTCATTTTCAGGTGTCATAATATTACTTTTCTGTTATTCCGGCAGCAGGTCCGCAATATATGCCCTGAAAAAGGCAAGAGGGTCCTCGCTATGGGAAGCGCACAGAAAAATCCAGTCATAGGGGTTTCCGGCGTATAAATTTTCATATCCGCACAGCTTAAGGCGGCTGTCAGCCTCTTCCTGATAGATTTCATAGAGAGTGCTTTTATCAATATCAGATACGTCGGAGATACCAACCTTGATACAGGCCCAGAAAGCATAAAAGTCAAGCAAAACAATCATCTTTCGGATGGAATCGTAGGACTTGGAGGTGGAAATCTTCGTCGCATCCAGAACATCGGACATCACCTTTTTACCTGGGAAGTTGTTTCTGACGACGTAAGGAATATCGATATTTTTAGGCATTCCCGAGACGGTGCAGAGAAGGCGGTCTAAAACAAAGGTGTTTGCCCTGATGTTTTTACCGCCGATGGTTTCCAGAAGATATTCCGCAGGGGAGTCAGCTGAATTTTGGGCATCAAAAAGGATTTCCTTTATTAAAAGTCCAAAGCTGTCGTAATCCTTTTTACTGATTAGAGGCAAATCCTTTACCGCATTGCCAGAGCTGATTCTTCTTGACAGTGTTCTTTTCAGATTGTCAATCTTTAATTTTGCATCTTCGTCACCGGTTAATTCACGCATCAGCTCATTTATGACGTTCAGGGCGGTGCTGTTCCAGCTGTGAAAAGAGTCCCTGTTTGCAATCAGAAATTCTTCCAGCTCCCACGTGGATGAAAAATCGGATATTTTGCATTGAACATACTGGGTATAGAAGGGAGGCTCTCCGTCGTCAGTTCCTTTTCCTGCCAGCCCGTCGTCATTGGCATTTTCCACAGCGTTTATGACGTTCAGCGCTTCCCGCCATGTGTTCCCGTGCAGTAAAGCATAGTAAAATACCGCTTCGTCAACCGTATGGCAGTTAAAGGCTCTGTCATAGTAGACGTGGTGGAAAAACCAGAGAGTTTCCTCATAATCCAGCTGCAAAGCAAAACATATCTCATAGATTCTTCTGCGGCTGCCGGCCTCAATCTTGGGCCGGTGTTTTCCGGCAAACCATGCATAGACAGTTTCTCTTTCGATATCGGAGGGAAGCGCTTTCAGTTTTGCGTACAGGTAGTCTGCCATTTCTCCGTTTTCCTCACTTCCCGTATAGCCTTTTTTTCTTAAAAGCTCCTTTAGGCCAAGGTCAAAGGAACGGAAGGAGGCAGGAGATTTCAAAAAATCGACGGCGTCCTCCAAATCTTCGTCTATTGAAAAGTAATTTTGGAGGCTTTGCCGGTTAAATAAGGTATAATTATTATTCATTGCAATTTTTTTCTCTCCTGTAAAGACAATAAATTTTTTTCATTATAGCCTGTTATTTCCCGGAAGTCAAAAATCAGAATTACAAACCGGTACAAGGCAAACAGTATAATACAGATATCTCCTGGTTGAGAAATACAGGGATTAAGGATACAATGTCTGTATACATGCCAGAGGAATTTTGCAGGAGAGAGTATGAGGGATAAAAGAACTGTATTAAACAGAGATACAAAACTGAAGATAGATGACAGCAGAACCGTCCGTATTCGGGGCGAGACAGGGAGAGGTGCAAGCTGTATCGTATACGACGCGGTTTATGCGGATGGGATTGGAATGGAACATAATGCCCGGATAAAAGAGTGTTATCCGTGCTATCTGCCGGTAAACAGGACAGCTGACGGCCGGCTGACGACAACCGAGGCTTATGAGTCGGAATTTGAAACGGCAAAACAAAAGTTTATCCACGCCTATCAGAGAAACGTGGAAGTGAGGAACACATTGGGGCTCACCAATTCGACAGTAAACTCCACGGATATCGTTTACCGGAATCAGACTGTCTATATTATGATGACACTGGACGAGGGGACAGATTACAGAACCTATGAGGACGGCTCATTAAAAGAGCTGTTTGAACATGTGAAAAGCCTGGCCGGGCTGATAAAGAAGTATCATCAGAACGGATATCTGCATCTGGATATTAAACCGGAAAATATACTGATTCTGCCGGAGACAAAAGAGCATGTTCTGCTGTTTGACTTTGACTCCATGGTGCTTGTAAGTGAACTTACGGAAATGGATGGCTTTCATTTATCTTTTTCTGACGGCTTTTCCGCACCAGAGCAGGTAAATGGAGAGGTTGGCAAAATCGGCAGACAGACGGATATTTATTCCGTTGGCGCATTGGTGTTTTTCAAATTATTCGGGAAAAAACCGGAATTGAAGGATTGTAAGCTCTCAGGCGTTTTTCATTTTGAGAAGATGAAATTTGCGGGCAAAAGTTATCAGCCAAAGCTTTACAGGACGTTGACGACATTTTTCAAAAAAACACTGGCTGCCGCCGCCGTGTCAAGGTGGAGCGATATGCAGCCGGTAATAGATGCTCTGGAGGAATTGATTACTCTGTCGGATATCGGAAGCGTTTATCTGGTGGATTCCTTTCAATATAATGCCGCCTGTTTTGTGGGACGGAGACAGGAGATAGAGAAAACAGGGAATATTCTTAAGGAAAAACAGCTGGCGATTCTTTCAGGAATCGGCGGGATAGGGAAAACCGAAACGGCAAGACGGTACGCTTTTATCAACCGGAATCAATATGATACGGTAGCATTCCTGGTATTTGAATCCTCCATTAAGAAGCTTGTCTGTGATGAGGTGGAAATTAATGGGATTTCAAAAGATGAAAACGAGACGGAAGAAGATTATTTTCAAAGAAAAATCAGCCTTATGCAAAAAATCTTAACTCCTGCCGATTTGCTGATAGTGGATAATTTTGACGTGGAATATGATGCGGATATGGAAAGTCTGCTTAAGTGCCCCTGCAAGTTTATCATTACAACAAGAGAGGACTTCAGGGATTTTAATTATCCGCAGATTACAATTAAGGGAATGGATAGCGGAGAGGAGATTCTGGAGCTGTTTTACACTTATAACGACACCGTTTATCCGCCCTCTGAGCAGGAAGCTGTCAGGAAGATAATCAGGTTTGAGGATTATCACACGATGACAGTGGAACTGACAGCAAAATATTTACGGGATACCAATATCCTGCCTGCAGACTTATATGCGAAATTCCTGGAAAAGGAAGGCGTTGCCAATACGGAGGAAATCAGGATAAAGCAGAGAAAGGACGGCAGGCTGCGCGCAGAAAGCGTTAATAATCATTTAAGGATATTGTTTGACCTTTCAGGCTTCGACGACTGTGAGAAGGAAATCATAGGCAGCCTTTCCCTGCTTGCGGGAATCCGCATCCAAAAAGCCAGATTTGAGGAATTATGCAGGGTGGACAATATAAAAAGCAGGCTGGAAAAATTGATAAAACGCGGCTGGGTGGAATGGGACGGACAAAAAGAAAAGATATCCCTGCATCAGGTGATACAGGATTTGGTTTATAAGGAAATGAGTCCCGACGCATCCCGTTGTCCCCGCATAGTGGAAGGAATGGGCAGATACCTTACCGGGGATACGGCGAATTATGAGGAGTCAAAAATCCGGCGGCAGGTTTTTGACGTGTTTATGAACAGGCTTTCGGGCAGCAGTATCCCTTACGCCAGACTTTGTCTGCAATACGGGAAGGAGGATAAGTTAAGGAAAGCCGAAAGGATATGTCTTGCCGGTAAGGAGAAGGAAGCGTCTGATTTGCTACAGAAAATCTATCGGATGAAGATATGGAAAGCTGCTGAATGCGGGGATATGTTCGAGACGGATATAGACGATTTGGGAGAATATGAGAGGAGCAAATATGCGGAAATATCCGGGCTTATGGATAAAGCGGAGGCGTACTGCAGAAAGTTTTCGGAGGAACCGGACTACTTTGTCAGGGAATTTGTGGAAATGGGGATTGAAGTACATGAGGCTTTATCGGGAGGGATGCTCGCCTATCCTCAGGAAGCGTCCGCAGAGCTGGATGAGATTTACGTAAAAATTAAAAATCTGTTTGAGAGCGCCACAGAAAGGCTTTCCGATACGACTTATGCGGATGAGGAGAAGGAAAGGCTGTATAAAAAGATGCTGGCGTTTTATGGCGGGAACTGTGTGGAGTTAGCGTTATATGCCAATGAACATTCTTCGGATATAGGAAAAGCGCTCTGGTATCAGGAGCAGATTGACAGATTGTCAGAAAGTAATTTTTGCGGACGGTATGTGTCAAACATGGATTTGGCGGACGAATATGAAAAGAAAGGAGATTATGAAAAAGTAATCGGGTGCTATGAAAAGGCTCTGGAAAGCGGCGAGGATTTCTATGAGGTCATTATGAGATGTATGGCGGATACCTTTCTAAAAATGGAAAATCCCGCAGAAGCGGTGAAATGCCTGAGCAAAATTCTGGAAAAGAATAGGGCGGCAGCTGACAGTTACTCCTGCTATGTCTGTCTTGACCTGATAAAAATATTTCTGGCTCAGGGAGAATACGGAAAGGCACGGGACTATGCGGAAGAATTACTGCGTTATAACGCAAAGGGAGATAATTCTGTTAAATATGCGCTGGCGGCAAATTATCGGCTGTTTCAGATAGAAAAGGAGCCTGACAAAAAGGAAGCGTACTGGCAGGAATGCCTGAAATATTATGAAATGCAAGGAAATGAGGAGCTTGATGAATATTTATATGAATTTGCAGACACCTATGTGCAGAAAGAGGAGGTTCCCTACGAAGAAATTCCTGAATTCCTGAAGCATATCGGAGGTGTCGGGGAAGAAAGACAGGAAGAGGAGGTAAAAATCATATGGTATTTTATGAATAAGTACGGCGATTTGGAAGATTTTCGGCTATGGTACATTATTTTGCTGCTTAGGCTTGCAGAGCTGTCAGAGGAGTGCTCTTCCCGGGATACGCCGGCGGCATTGGGGTACTGCGCCAGGGCTCAGGAGTTTTATGACAGATATCAATTAAAGGACGAGTGTATTCAGAGTATGATTTATGAAAAAACGGCAGGTATCATGCTGTGGGACGATAATTGCGATTATGAAAAGACAGACGGTATGAGGAAGCTGTGTAATTACGAGCTTATGGCTCAGTGGGAAATCCAGTATAGGGGCGGCGGCGCGGAAAAGGAGACTGACATATGGCAGAAAGCCGCAGGTAAGTACCGGTCTGTCAATGAATACGGCAAGGAAAGCACATGTTTGGAAAGGGCTGTGAAAGCAGCGGCTATGGTGGTAGAGGAACGGCATATAGGTATATGTTTAAAAAAAGACTTTTACTGGTCCGCCATGACGGAGTTGGTTGCATCATATCTTCGCTGTGGTTCACTTAAGGAGGCAGTCAGGGCGCTGGAAGCGTTATATGAGAAAACAACAGCCGGTTTTTTGAATGATAAAAACGGAGAAACGAAGCAGGAAAATGTAATGAAGGTTAAAAAAATTGCTGATTATCTGCCAGA
Source organism: bacterium 1xD8-48 (assembly GCA_009917455.1). Lineage (GTDB taxonomy): Bacteria > Bacillota > Clostridia > Lachnospirales > Lachnospiraceae > Suilimivivens. Next base: position 20,345 of record QZDS01000030.1, read on the forward strand.
AACCGGTAAAAGAAATATAGCTGTAAAGGTTTATATGGCGGCTGTGTATCTTCTGGTCGAAAAAGAGCCGGAAATGGAGCTGGTAAGAAAAATGGATATCCCTGATACTTATCTGAAGCAAATCTGTGATAAGACAGGCGATTACCTTGATAAAGGAATTTGTCAGGAGGATGTGGATATCCTGATTGATTTGAAAGAGGAAATGGCCAGGCTAAAGGAGGGAGGGGAGGAACCTTACCTCCCTGTTATCCGAATGATAACGGAAAAGTACCAATATAAAGAAATAGAGTTTAAGGCCTACTGAAAAATCATAAAGAGTGTAAGGAGGATGATTATGTTTGGCGAACGCATGGAACTACGGAGAAATTGGGAACTGAGAGAGGAAATGAGAGAAAGGGAGTCTTTAGCAAACGGCAGGATTGAGAGAGCATTCTATGATGGATATCAAAGCGGACAGACGGCGGGTATCAAAGAGGGAGAAAGCATAGGCTACGAAAGGGGTTGGAGCGAAGGCTACAAAGCGGGACTGGAAAGCAGGGAAAGGAGGTGAGGCAGCTATGGAAAAGGTGAATATCCCTACAGCATCATGGCAGGATATCAACAGCGCTGAGTGCGACGAGGCCAGCTTATTTGATATGTGTTCATGGGCTGAAAATAACTAATCGTTCCGAAGCTGTAAAAGTACGGAAAATCCGGCGGGCTGTCGGCAGATGTTTTACTGGCGGCCCGTTATGGAGAAAGGAGAAAAGGGTGCAGATATATATACTGCTTACAGAAAACTGCAATTTAAACTGCCTGATGTGCATCAGGGGAAAGCAACAGGGGATAAATTTAGATGTCAATAAACTTCAAAGGATAGCCGGCGAGAATGATTTTTCCAAAGATGACGTCGTTATCACCGGCGGCGAGCCTGCTTTACACAGCGACTTTGCAGACATTGTAAAATTAATGTGCGGGAGGGCTAAAACGGTTACGGTTACGACCAACGGCACAAACGGTGACTGTCTTGAGGAATTGTCCGACTGTGAGAACCTGTTTTTTCAGATTTCTCTGGACGGCGGCAGGGATAAGCACAATGAGATAAGAGGCGGGAATGCCTTTGAGAGAACATGGCAGACCCTGTTAAAGCTGGATAAGCTTGGGATGCAATATTCAGTGGCCTCTGTGGTCAGCAGAAAAAACAGAAATGAAATATTTGAGCTGATTGGGGAACTGGAGAAATTATCCGGTATGCGGTATTGGAGAGTATCCTATGAAATGCCCTTTGGCAGCGCAGGATTTGATTCCATGATGAGCGCCGACGAGTGGAACTGCTTTGTGGACGATTTGTTAAAGAAAGTGAATTTCCGGCTTAAAATCCAGAAAATATTTCCATTTGAATTATATGAGAAAAGAAAAGCCGAGCTGGAACAAATCCCGGAAGGACGGTTTAGAAGCAGGAATTGCGGCAGCGGTAAAGACAAGATATATATTTACCCGGATTTCAAGGTATATCCCTGTACCTGCCTGACGGATTTTTGTGTGGGAGATTTGAGCAAGGAGCCGCTTGACCGGATACTTGACAGTGATAAAAATAAGGTTTTTTCAGAATATCAACTGGCAGAAGATTCCGAGTGTCAGAGCTGTGAATATAAAAAATTCTGCAACGGGGGATGTATCGGGATGTCCTATCACTATTTTGGGAAGCTGGGAATGGGCGATATAAGATGCCCGAAATTACAGAGAGCGAAATGAAAAGAATTTTTTACTTTAATATTACATATGGGTGCAACAGCAATTGTATTTTTTGTTACTCCCACAACACCCGGCATAGCGGTGAACCATACAATGAAATGCCGGTTGGGCAGTTTTTCGAATACCTAAACGGCAACGCCCTTTCTTCTGATGACCGTGTAATCATTAACGGTGGAGAGCCCTTTGTTCATACGGATATAGAAAAATTGCTTGGCGGCTTAATTCCCTATGGCTGTGAAGTATTAGTCTATACAAATGGGCGTCTGGCAGCAGATTTTGACCTTTCCCGCCTAAACGGAAATTTCAGATTTGTTATTCCGGTCCACGGATATGAGGAAATCCATGACAGGATTACAGGGGTAAAGGGCAGCTACGGGGAAACCCTGAGGGGATTGAAAGCCCTTGTTGAGAATACGGATTGTCCGGTCGATGTGAAGCTGATAGTGAATCATAAGCTGGTATCGGAGGATTCCGATGGGGCGAGGACGATACAGGCTTTTGAAAACGGGATTTTGTTCAATCATGCAATACATCTGACGAAAATGGCGGATACGGTCGTTTCCCAAAGGAATGGCTGCCGGACCGTGACAAACGGGGAGGCGTCGCGGCTGACGCGGATTTTTTTTGACTATTTTCGGAAGAGACAGATAAAAATCAAGATATTTGACAACTGTATAAAGAGCATGGAGTGGATGAAGGACTGCAGACCGGAAAAATACAGGGACGGCATAGAGGTTTATTTTAAGGACAGGAACCAATACAGGGTGCTGTCGCCCGCCGGAAAGGCGCCGGATTGCAGGAAGGAATGTCCTTTTGCCGATAATTGCATATCGGCAGTCGATACATATAAGGTACTGGAGTTTTTTGATAATAAACTATATGAAAATCTGGAGTAAATGATGGTACACGAAATTGCTTTGACGATAAAACCGACAATGAAATGCAATATGAAATGCAGGCACTGTTTTAATGGAGACAGCTTAAACGGTTCCGAAATGCTGGGGATAAAAAACGCCTGCCAGTTTATAGAAGCGGCCTGCAGGGAGTACAGCGACGTAAAGGTGACGTTCCACGGCGGAGAACCGACGCTGGCGGGAAATGAATTTTACAGGCAGGTCTTTGATTTTCAAAAGCAGATGACCGATAAGTATGGGGCTAAATTTTCCAATAATTTTACCACAAACGGGATTTTGCTAAACGATGGGCTGACAGAGCTGCTGATTGCCAATAACGCTTTGATTAACATTTCTTTTGACGGTCCTTACAATGATTTCCTGAGGCAGAAAAGCGGTCAGGTTTATGAAAGGATATGCCGAGTGAAATCCATGGGCGGAAGAGTGAGGGCATTTTGTACGGTCTCAAGAGGTTCTTTTGAACATCTGCCGGAAATATATCAGTGGTTCAACGAAAGGAAAATTGATTTTAAGATACTGCCGATAGAACCCAGGGGATATGCAGCTGTTGACAGGGAGCTGCTGATGGATACCGATAAGTTTATCAGTATCTTAACGGATACCTACAGATACTGGATAACTGACAAAGCATGTAATATCAGATTTTATACTTTTGAGGAATTTGCAGCGCTTAGAAGAGATACCCAGTTCAAACCGTTCTGGTTTAATCGGGAAATTGCATTAAATCCGGATGGGAAAATCTATCCCTTTGGAAGACCGAACGACGTTCAGTTTTGTCTGGGAGAAGCCGCTGACAGTTTCAGATTAAGCGTCTGCTTTGATTCCGTCGAATATAACAGGATGCTGGAAATTCTGGGTAAATTGCGCGAAAAGTACTGCACGGACTGCGAATCCGCCGGCGTATGCAACGGAGTCTGCATTTGTATGTCCTATATGTATGTTCAGGACGATGCTCTGCTGAGGTACAGCTGTTACCGGTCCAACCGTATTTTCAGGGCGGTTTTAGCTGTCAACGATGAAATCATGGAGGACTTCCGGCGGGGAGAAACGGAAAAATACAGCGATATCATAAAAAGGAAATTTGCGGGAAGTCAAAGAACGGAGGGATAAAAATTGCCGGACGGATTTCGTTCACGGGGAATAAGAATACTGAAAGATGCGGAAAAAGGATTTACGGAGCAAATGAAGATGTATTATGAACCGGAAGCCGATTTTCAGGAAAGCAGGCAAATACGGGGCTGGATGGAAAAGGGAATCCTTTCCCTGTTTGAAATTTCACTGACAGAGTCCCGGATAGTCGATACCTATAATTTCCATGTAAATCTTTTGCGAAAGGATTCCGCGGAAACTTCTCCTGATTTCAGGGAAATATACGGGGAGCTACCTTTGGATATCCAAAGTAAACTGAAACGGATTCCGGTGTTATTCGATGAATCTTTCAGAAATTATACCGTGGGATACAGAATCAAAAACGGAGAGGTGTCAGGACAAAGCTTTTATTTTTACCCAACAATTTTAAAGGGGGAGCGTTATGGAATGAAAGGGATAACGGATACGGGAAAAATACATGAACAGACAAAGCGGTTTTCCGAGGCCGCTTCCGGCGGCAGCTCGGCGGCTGAAAAGGAAATTAACGATTTTGGAGAAATCCTTTACAAGCTCAAAGGGGTCAGTCTGCATATTTCCGGCGGCAGCTTTGGATACAAACTGTATGGGAGGGCAAATCAGCGCCTCCTTGAGCGTTTTCTGGACAAAAAAATGGGGTATCAGATAAAAAGGGACGGCCAATACGGGGAAGTAGTGCTGGCGGCGCAGAGAATTTCACAGGGAAAGGTGGCGGGTTATAATATTTACTATCTGGCATAGAGGAGCGGCAGACAGTAATATCGGGAAATGCATGTTCCGGCGGCTTATGTATGACATGGACGGTTATAAAAAGACATGGTGAGAAAATGACGATTTACGATTATCTTATAGTTGGCGGCGGAATCGCGGGGAGTGTATGCGCCCGCGAGCTGGGGAAAAGGGGAAAGAAATGTATTATCCTGGAAAAAAACAGCAGTCAGTCGGAAAAGGTATGCGGAGGCGGAGTGTCATATAAGGCGCTGGGAATGCTTGAAAAAACAGGAATAGAAACAGAATCGCTGTTTTTGACGGATTCTAAACGGATAACAGGACATATAATCTTTCAGGACGGTAAGTATAAAGAGAAGATATATGAAGGCGGAAAGATTTCTCTGGGAATACGGAGAGCTTTGCTTGACGGCTGTTTAATCTGTGCGGCAAAGTATTATAACGTGCAGATTAAATACGGCGAGGAGGTGAAAAACGTTTTCAGGACAGGGGAGCTATATGAAGTAAACGGATTCTGGGCAAAGGAAATCGTCTGGGCAAGCGGCGCAAGGAGCATATTCGGAGAAACGCTTAATGGGCAAAGCATAGGCTTGTCAGGTCAGATAACCGCAAAAACAGACTTAGAGGATAACCGGTTCCATTACTGGTATTTTGAAAAACAGAACAGTGAAAAGTATTTCTGGGCTTTTCCGGTTGGAAATCATTTGTGGAATGTGGGGGTGTGGAGCAGAAACTTTGAGAGGAGGCTGAAAGAGGATTACCAGTATTGTATGGAGAAGTTTTTTTTGAACAGGACAATCGGGGAATGGGGTTATTTAAGGAAACCCAGGGCGGAATTTCTGGGCCATTGCGACCAGCGGAAAGAGGATTGCTTTAGAAGGAGCGGTATAGGAGATTTTGCAGGAACATGTAATCCTGTCAATGGCGGCGGCATACATTATGCAATTAAGTCGGCTGTTGAATATGCGGAAAGACAACAGGAAGAAAGTTTTACACCATAATTTTTCCGGCCCACAATTATTATAAGGGGGTCACCAAAGAGCAGGCAGCGGCAGCGGATGCCGATAAACATTACCTCTCCCCTTACGGGGTATTTGTGGCGGGCGTGTATACCTGTGCAGGCACTACCAGAGCGCTGGGAAGAGTGCTTGATTACATGGGTTACAGCTGGCAGCATGTGAATGAAAACAAGTGGAGCCATCAATGGTGTATTGTGACTATGGATGGGCAGGCCGGGTACGCCGACGGTATGGGCGGTATTGCCGGATATGGGGAGATGGTAAGCGGCATGACGATGGCTGACGGGGCGGGAGACGGTACATCCCGCAGAACCCGTCCGGGCAGAAGGCAGAAGCAACGGCGGAAAAGGACAAAAATTTGGAAGCCGCAGCAGGTTTTTCCGCCACCATCTGGAGGGAAAGGGATATTCTGACAGGAGCCTCATGGGAGGAAAGCTCGGCGTTTACAGGATATCTGTGCCAGATTCTTGTGTAGCTTATTGATAAAAGCGGAGATAAGGTGACGCTGGATGACTGGAAAATAAAGGTGCAGATACAGGGCGACGGTCAGCTTGCTTTGTGTGGATGGGAAAGAAGTGGAAAGCACTTGTGTATTGTTTAGGTTTGGGCATGAGATAATTACGCTTGCAGACAGCAGGAATGTCGCGCGGTGGGGCATGGATATCGGATTCCCCAGAATATTCCGGTGGTGAGTTTTGACAACACGCAGCTTGCCGAATTGATGACGCCCAGACTTTTGAAAAAATCAGTTAAGAGAATCCCGCAGGATAATCAGGTAATAAAATCTGATTCCTGCGGGATTTTTTAATTTATTTTCAGTTTTTCGGAAGAATGCAGAATATGCATGAACTTTGACCAGCCGCCTGCACTCATTGCATTTTCATATTCCTCAATGATTTCACGGTTGGGGATAAATGCCTTTTTTGCCTTGCTGTCATACCCGAGATATCCAAGGTGAATCAGCAGCGTTAAGACATCATCCTTAGTTTTGAAGGTGCGCATATCATTCTGGAAGCTGCGGGTATTGACAGGTACACAGTCGCCGCCCAGCATCATTACAATATCTTCCTTAAGGCTTTCAAAATTCATATCCATATAAATTTTCAGGGCTTCATAGGTTTCCGGGAAATTCATATCAAACTGTTCGCACAGCTCTTTAACCTCCGGCTCGGTAAAGCCGGTATGTGGCGGTGGTTTTTCCTTATCTGTTGAAAGCGGAAAAGGCAGTTATCTTGTCTGAGGCAAAATATCACTACCGGATACATGATAAGGCCATGACGGCCGGAAAGAAAAGCGATTACTATGAAAACTGCTGTCATCTGTACCTTTACCTTGCGGGAGAGTTTAACCGGTCAGAGTACAGTGGAGCTTTGATGCCGCAGTTGGATGCGTACATGCGCATGATGGTCTGGCAGAAAAATCAGAAAAGTTATATAGAAGCGGAGAAATATGTGTTTCCTTTCGGAAAGGTTCCGCCGGATTCCGCAGTTGTCCTGTATGGCACCGGGGTGGTCGGGCAGACCTACCGCCACCAGATTGAGAAAATAAATTATTGCAACATTACAGCGTGGGTAGATAAGAATTACCGGCAGAGGGAGCTGCAAAGGATGGGAGTGCGGGGAATGGAGGCGCTTGAAGATATAGAGTATCAGTTCATTGTTATTGCCATTGAGAATCGGCAAACGGCGGAAGCGGTCATTGCAGATTTGACCGGCAGGGGAATTGACAGGGAGAAAATTATTATTTAATCGGAGGCAGATTTGGGAGGACATATGAAAACAGCATTTATAAGCGCATTTCCGCCGGAAAAGTTTTATACGGCCGGAGACTGGTCGTCCAAGCTGGAATATTTATCGGAAAACACCGGAAACTGGGTTTACATAAATTCTCTGCGAAAGCAGATAAATTATGATATTGAGGCATGGCTGGGCGACCCGGCGCTGACCGGCGGAGATTATCAGGCGGGAGTAATGCCGGTTTCCAATATCCTTCGGAGCGGTTATGAAGGGATGATGATATGACAAATAGACGTAAAGCCAAGTGATTTTTTTCGGCATCCATAAGGGATGCCGTTTTTCTATTATTGGATAGCCCCGACAAATTTGTAGTAGATGGTAATGCGCTTTTCCTTACCCTTGCGGCAGCGCCCCATACCTGGCGTTTCGTAAATCGTAATCCGGTCAATCAGTTCATGAAGCATGAAGCGGTCGAGTTTTTCAAAGCTGGTGTATTTTCGGATAAGGTCAGCGAAGCGGTCAATATCGGCCTTGGTATCCCGAACCTTTTCCAGTGCCTTTTCCATCTCTGCAATGTTCGCTTTCAGCGTTGCCCGTTCCGTATCGTAATCTGCGATAAACATGGTAAAGATGTGGTCGGGCAGCTTGCCGCTCATATTGTCCTCGTAGGTGCGTTTCAGCTTCATATCCAAGTCAGCCAGCCGCTTCTTTGCTGATGCCAGGTCGCGCTTCATTGTCGCGGTCTGTTTCTGCTGATCGGCGCATTTCAGTTCCATCAGTTTCTGTGCTGCTTTCTCGGTGTCCTCGCTGAACAGTCTGGCATTGCGCTGAATATCCTCCTGAACCACCTGATAAAGCGTGTCACGGTTAATATAGTGGCTGGAACAAGCCACTGTCCCTATCGCCTGACTGCGCCCGCACATATAGTAAAAATACTTCTGCTGGCTGACACCCAACTTCATGGATGTTCCGCAGGCTTCGCAGTAAAACAGTCCTGCAAACAGCGCCGGCTCGTCTTTGGCTTTAATGGTCTTTTTCCGCGCAATCAGTCTTTTTTGTGCTTCATCAAATAATTCGCGGGATATGATCGGTTCGTGCATATCAGGAACAACTACCCAATCTTCTTTAGGGATAGGTTCCCTTTTTTTACTTCGGTAGGATGGCGTGTACTGCCGCCCCTGCACCATGCTCCCCACATAGATTTCGTTTTGAAGCATGAAATGTACATAAGTCCGTGTCCAGAAGTGGCGGCGTTCAAACTCGCCATCCCGTTCAGGATTGTGCTTACGGAAACGTGTATATTCCTTGGGGGATAAGATACCCTCGTTGTTCAGGGTTGTTGCAATGCTCCTTGCCCCAATCCCTGCCGCGCACATTTCAAACATCCGCCGGACAACCGGCGCGGTTTCCTCGTTGATAATCAGCTTGTGCTTATCGTCAGGATGCCGCAGGTAGCCGTAGGGGTCGAGTGCGCCAAGGTATTCACCGCGTCTTGCTTTGGTATGGAGCGTGGACTTGATTTTTGTGGAAATATCCTTGGCGTACATATCGTTTAGGATGTGCTTGAACGGCGTAATATCCATGCTGCTGGTTTGGTTCAGCGTGTCAACGCCATCGTTCAGGGCAATGTAGCGTACATGGCGCTCCGGGAAATAAATCTCGGTGTACTGCCCGCACATGATGTAGTTACGGCCAAGGCGGGAGAGGTCTTTGGTAATGACCAGGTTGATGCTGGAGCCCGTAACAGTGGTGGTTCATGCGATACGGAGGATACAGCCTCTGCCGTCAGAGAGTGTGGTAATCTATGGCCTTGGCACAATCGGTCTGCTGTTAACCATGCTTCTTGTCGAAAAAGGTATACAAAACCTTTTCATAATAGGAAACAAAGATATTCAAAAGAAGCAGGCATTAAAAATGGGGATTCCTGAAAGCTGTTATTGTGACAGCAGGCAGCAAAGTATAGAAGGCTGGGTTTTATCCCACACAGAAGGAGCGGGGGCGGATGTGTTATATGAATGTGTGGGCAAAAGTGAAAACATTGCGCAGACAATAGACTTGGCTGCACCGGGCGGAAGAATCTGTATGGTAGGGAATCCCTGTTTGGACATTTTGCTGGATAAGAATATCTATTGGAAGATATTGCGCCGCCAGCTTACCATTACGGGCACATGGAATTCGTCTTTTACAGGAGATATAAATGATGACTGGCACTATGCCATGAAGAAACTGCAGGAGAAAAAAATTGCCCCTGCGGACATAATTACCCATCGGTATCCCATGAAGGAGATGGAAAAGGGCTTTCATATAATGAGAGATAAAACGGAAGACTACATAAAAATTATGATGGTTCAGGAATAAAGGAAACCGTATTGCGGAACTGAAATGGAGGACAAAAGAGATGTTGAAATTAGCATTGAAGCCGGGCGATTCTGTAACTATAGGGAAAGATATCAGCGTAAAGCTGGTGGAGAAAACAGGCTCGACAGCGAGGCTGCTCATTGATGCACCGATGGAGTATAAGATTGAGCGCCATAAAACGGAAAGAGAGACGGGAAAGATTTATATAGTGGGGAGCAAGTAGGGGAAGAGAGGCCCGGATTTTTTAGATTTTAAAAACACCATGAGACTCTGATATGGCAGGTCTTGGGACCGCATTGGCAGTCGAAAGGCTTTTCCTTAGAATACTAAAAATTTGAAAAATGCGTATTTACATTTTTATCCAAACTATGCTATGATAACAGAAAGCATATTTTCTTTCTAAACAGTTCAGGTGATTTCTATTGTTCTAAGTTTCAGAAAATCCATGCTTTGATTCCAACTACACAATAGCAAAGCAGGAGGTACTGAAACGGTTCTCCTGCAGAGGCAGCCGGTTTTCGAAGGGAAGAAATCTGTTTGCAAACAGGTTGCAAAGGTATTTTAAAGGAGGACACAAGATGAGTGAGGTAAGTGTACAACGCAACTACAAAGACACTGTATTTCGAATGCTGTTTAACGACAAGGAGAATTTGCTGAGCTTATACAATGCGCTCAACAGAACAAAGTATACGGATACGGACGGGCTGGAAATTACTACATTGGAGAATGCAGTCTATATGAATTATAAGAATGACATTTCCTTTGTCTTTGATTTCAGGCTGATGATTTATGAGCATCAATCTACAGTCAATCCTAACATGCCGTTGCGTGACCTGATTTATGTCACCAGAGTGCTTCAGGGAAGAATCAGGAGTGAAAAGCTGTATGGTAAAAGTTTAATCAAAATTCCGGCTCCGAAATTCATTGTTTTTTATAATGGGGTAGATTTTCAGCCCGAACAGCAGATTTTACGGCTGTCAGAGGCTTTTGAGAAGCATCAGGAGGAACCGGCGCTGGAATTAACGGTGTCAGTTTATAATATTAATCTGGGGCATAATACGGAACTTTTGGAAGCCTGCCATCAGCTAAAAGAATATGCGCAGTATGTAGAGCAGGTCAGAATATTTGCAAAAGGAATGCCTTTTCCGGATGCTGTTGAATGTGCGGTTGATTATTGCATTGGAAAGGGTGTTCTTGCAGATTTTCTATCAAAGAATCGGGCGGAGGCGATAGCAGTGAGTATTTTTGAGTTTGATGAAGAAAAGTTTTTGAAAAGTGAACGTGAGGAAAGCAAGAAGGAAGGGCAGAAAGAAGGGGAAGAAAAACTCGCCGGACTGCTACGGGGGCTTATGGATGCCGGCAAAATGGAGGAAATGAAAAGAGCCTTATCTGACCGGGAATACCGGGAAAAATTATATCAGGAAAAGTGAGGTAGAGAAATGATAAAGAAAGTAAGAAGAACCATTGTCACAGCCTTGAGCATTGCGGTCATAACAGGCTCGTCGCTGACTGCCTACGCGGCGCCGGAGGTCATGCCGGACGGGACGACCTTTGACGCGGAGTTTTATGCGGCAAACAATCCGGATGTTGTGGCGGCTTATTGTGATAACTGTATTTACGGCTCAGACACAAACAAGTATTACCGCTCTCCTTACGGGGTATTTGTGGCGGGCGTGTATACCTGTGCAGGCTCTACCAGAGCGCTGGGGCGTGTGCTGGATTATATGGGATACAGCTGGCAGCATGTGAATGAAAACAAGTGGAGCCATCAGTGGTGTATTGTGACCATGGACGGGCAGACCGGGTACGCCGACGGTATGGGCGGTATTGCCGGATATGGGGAGATGGTCAGCGGCATGACGCTGGCTGACGGAAGGACAATTTATTTTCCCACGTAGTTCCAGGGAACTGAATCCGGAACGGATGGCAATTTCGCAGATAGAATTTAGACAGTAAGACAAAACATAAACGGGGGATTGTACAGCCACCAGTGTGGCCATGCAATCCCCTTTATTACAATAAGCAGCCGGCAAAGCGTGCTGCCCGTTGTTACAATGCGCCGGCTCACGAAGTGCGGCGGCATCTGTTCCAATCAGGACTCATATTCTTTAATAATAGGAGCAATCTGGGAAATCATATTGTCAACGTCCTCAAACATGGAGCTCTTTGTGGTTCCGAGGTTCCTCGCATGATTGATATGACGGACAACATCCTGATACTGCTGACGAATCTTATCAAAATATCCGCATAAGGTCTGAAGCGCCGTCTTGGACTGGCTGATAACGTCGTTGATTTCTGTCTGTACCGTTGTGGCGCTTTCCGCCGCCTCGGTGATATTGTCGAACACTTTGTAGGTTTCATCCACCTTATCAAGGCTTTCGCCCAGAGCCTTCCGGGAAGAGGTAATACTTATGTTCAAATTTTCGGTTCCCTGCTCCACATCGCCTACGCCGGAATCCACTTCGGAAACCAGGTTTTTGATTTGTTCTGCCAGTGTCTTAACCTCTTCTGCAACCACAGCAAAGCCTTTTCCGCGCTCACCTGCCTTGGCGGCCTCAATGGAGGCGTTCAGGGCAAGGATGTTGGTCTGATCAGCAATAGTAGCGATTTTGCTGGTACATGCTTTGATTTTTTTTACCGCCGCCTGAAAGTCGTCAAAGGTGCTTCCCATTGCATCAAAATGGGTTTCCACCTGCATGGAACTCTTTTTAAGTTCCTCCACTTCGCTTTGCGCCTGGTCAACGGAACGGGCGATTTCCTGCTTGACTTCCGCAAACTGACCGGATACCTGGCTGATACTTAAAAATGTCTGGTCAAAGTCCTGGAGGGTATTCTGAAAGCTGTCCGCCTCCCGGAGCACATTGCCAAAAGAGCTGCTTACCAGGCCAAGTTCGGTCAGGGAAGCCACTTCCTTCTGCACCATCTCCGTGTGATATCCTTTCAGGCTGTTCGTTACATGAAGTACCGGATACAGGCTTTTTTTGGTATCCTGGGCTTTTTTCTTAAATAACATCTTATTTCCCCCTTACTCAAATACGACACAAGTCATGGACTGGTTTACAAACTGGTTGTTGTGATGTTCCCCGTAACCGACAAATCCGGCATGATTGCCAAGGGCGCTCATTTCCCGGAGGTAGTCGTTCATATAATTATTTTCCGTAAACAAAAGGTATCTGAAAAGACAGTTTACGGAAAATACCGCCGAGGGTCTGGGGAAGTCCTGCTTTATTGTACGGATGGTATTTCTGACGGTCTCTTTGAAATCCCCCAGTTCCAAAAGGATGAGGACGTCGGAATCATTCACCTGCCGGAAGCAGGTCAGGGCATTTCCGTTTACTTCCTTGATGGATATAATACAGGTGTCGTCCCCGTTGATTTTTCCGAAGGGATTTTTAAAGGTCTGGGTCAATATCTCTTTTTCCGTTACGTGCAGGATATCCTGATAAACCTGTTTGGCGGGCTTACCGTTCAACTCTCCGATTATGTAATTGGCCTTGTCTGTCCTGGAGGCGATAAAGGAATAATTACCCATTTGGTGATAAATGTTTTCTTTATAGGTTTTTACTCTGCCGTTGTTATTTTTCACGATTGCGTAGGCAACGGCGTCTTCATAAACCACTCCGTTGGCAGACACTTTGCCGGCGTCTCCGGTTCCGCCTACCAGAGAAATATTTTTCTGACGAAGTACGCTGTACAGGGTAGTCAGCACACAGGCGTCGTTTCCGGAACAGAAATCAATGCAGACGGTGTCTTTCTGGGAAGCATTCACTTTTTTTACATCTTCTTCCAGCCGGTTAATGTATTTTACCGGCATGACGGATACACTTTCCAGAACGTTAGCCGCTGCAGTAACTCCGTCGGTAAAGGCGATGACGCCGACTCCTTTTTCCACTATCTTTGTATCATAACTCATTCCGATGCATCCAATGCTGGGGATTCCGGGATAGAGCCGTTCAAGTTCCCTTACATGGGCTTCAAACTGTTCGCTGTTTGATAACAGCATAATAAATTGAGGACGGCTTAATCCGCGAACGGCCTCTGCTAAGTCTCCGCGCTGGCTCATTCCAAAAAACTGCTTCAATAGATGGTTCCTCCTTTTCCCGTGGTAATATTAGTCAGAAAATATTATACTTGAGGCGGTATTGATGGTCAATCTTTATTCTTTGTTATATTGTGAAAAATTTGATAAAAGGTGTCAATGGCTGCGCTGCAGTCCTCCTCCGTTATCATTTCGCCACTGTCTCGGTGAAATTTTATATACGTTTTTGAATGCTCTTGAAAAGTGGAGCTGGTTCGGGTATCCAACGGCATTTCCGATGTCCGCAACAGATAAGTCCGTCAGCTTCAAAAGCTCGGCGGCTTTGGTCATGCGGTAAGAGATGAGAAATTCCTGTGGGGATTTTCCTGTGGTTTCGTGGAAGATTTTCCCGAAATAGCTCCGGTTCAAACCGCAGGAAGCAGCCACGTCCTCCACGGAAATATTGTTCTGGAAATTTTGCTCGATGAAGGAAATCGCTTCTTTAATATAGAAATCCCGCAGACGGTTTCCCTGTCCCACCTGGGTGGAGGTGGCGGAGCGCACAAATTTATCTATGAACAGATAGAGATGTCCGATTAAGTGGAAAGGAGATTCTTCTTTGTTGTTGACAATATAGAGCATTTCGTCCTTCATCTCCGAAGCAATATCCTTGTAGCGGGCTTTGTAGATGGGCTGGTCTAAGTTAAGTCCCGCCAGCTCAATGGTTTCTTTTACCCGCAGCCCGTCGAACTCAAGCCACGCATATTCCCAGGGAATTTCATTGTCTGCGATATAGGTGCAGATTTGATGGGGAAAAAGCATAAAGCCTTCCCCGCTTCTGACCTGATAGGAAATGGAGTCGCCTCTTGAATTCTGGGCAAGCAGAACGCCGGTGCCGGAAAGGCAGTAATGGAACAGATAGTGATTCCGGGCGGCAGGGCCGAAGGAGTGGGAGGGGTCGCAGTGCTCCCAGCCAAACTGGTAGAGCCCCATATCAATAAAGTTTTCGCTTGGAAAAACGGAAAAGATGACTTCACTCATAATTATCCTCATTTCTGTCCAGGGATTGTGCAGAGGCATAAATGCTGCGGCACAGTTTTTTGCGTATACGGTTTGTTTATCTCTTATTATATATCATAATGCTATCTCATTTCCACTATAGAGGAAAAAAACAGCATATAGGAATAAAACGTGCAAAACCATGCTATTTTTGACGGCAAAAAGGAATGTTATAATGTGAAAAGGAAATTCCGGCAGGGTTTGCACGGCCGGATAAATAAAAAAAAGGAGAAAAATGCTATGAAAGGAAAAAGGATGAAAGGGCTGGGACTGGCAGTATGCTGTGCGGCAATAGCGCTTACCGTTTCAGGATGTGGCTCGTCAGCCGACGGAAAGGTTGAAATTGAAATTGTTCAGTACAAACCGGAAGCGGCGAACTATTTTAAGACGGTGGAAGATGCGTTTAACGAAACGCACGATGATATTCATCTGACCATCAGCTCTCCCAACGATGCAACAACCATTTTAAAAACAAGGTTTATCCGGGAGGATTACCCGGATATCATAGGAATCGGCGGCGATATCAACTATTCCTATTTTGTGGACGCGGATATTCTCTCCGATATTTCCGGGTATGAGGGGATGAAAAATATCAACCAGGGATATCTGGATATTGCGGAGGCGTTGGAGCTCGTTCCCACCGACGGAACCTATATTGTGCCCTATGTGGCAAATGCGGCCGGAGTTCTCTACAACAGAGATATGTTTGCGGAACACGGCTGGGAGATTCCCGAAACCTGGGATGAATTGAAGCAGTTATGTGAAAATATCAAAGCGGAGGGGATTCTGCCCTTTTATTTTGGATTTAAGGACACCTGGACCTGTCTGGCGCCCTGGAACGCCATGGCAGTCGAGCTTTCTCCTGCTGATACCACAAAGCAGGTAAACAGGGGGGAGGCAACCTTTACCGCGCAGTACAGGGAACTTGCGGAAAAGTATATAGAGCTTCTGCCTTACGGGCCGGACGACCCGTTTGCCTACGGCTATAATGATGCATGTACTGCTTTTGCGAGAGGGGAGGCGGCAATGTATCCAATCGGAAGCTATGCCACGCCGCAGATTTTATCTGTAAATCCTGATTTGAACATTGATTCCTTTGTGATGCCGGCAAGCGATACTGCGGACGGAAGAACCTTAAACTCGGGTATCGACCTTGGCTTTTGCGTGATGGCGGACTGCCCGAACAGGGAAGAAGCCTATGAGGTTCTGGATTTTCTCTTTGCTGACGAAAATCTCCAGAAATACATAGACGACCAAAATGCGGTTCCGTGCAAAAACGGGGACTTCAGGCTTGCTTCCATGCTGGACGGAATGCTTCCGTTCATTGAAGACGGAAACATGACGGATTATCAGGACCACTATTATCCTTCGGAAATGTCGGTGGACGCGCTGCTTCAGACCTATCTGATTGAAAAGGATATTGACAGCTTCCTTACCACCTTCGATACCAACTGGCAGCGGTATAACAGAGATATTATCCGCATGGTTCAGGAATACGAGAAGACGCACTAAATACCGGCAAAAGTCCGGGCAACGCCCGGAAGGATGCGGAACTATATATAGAAAGGGTAAAAAGCCATGAAACATGAAAATGATAGAAAAAGAACGTTTTTACTGATTACAATTCCGATTCTGGCTCTGTTTATCTGCTTTAACACAATTCCTCTTATTCGCGGCGCAATGTACAGCTTCACGAATTCCAGGGGATTCGGAAGTCATGACTGGGTTGGATTTCGGAACTATATGGATTTGTTCACGGATGCACGTGTGGGGAAATCCTATCTGTTTACCATCAAGCTGGCGCTTGTGACGACCGTTGTGGTCAACGTCCTGAGCCTGATATTGGCGCTCGGGCTTAACAGCAAGATTCGCGCAAAGGGATTTTTCAGAGGCGCTTATTTCCTTCCCAATATCCTTGGCTCGCTGGTTGTAGGTTACATATTCAATTATTTCTTCACCTACATTCTTCCGGCGCTGGCCGATATGATTGGAATCGAGTCGCTGCGCACCAGTATTTTATCCAGTCCCGGCAAGGCATGGATTGGCGTTATGATTGTCTGCGCATGGCAGGCGATTGCCATGAACACGATTATTTATATTTCGGGTCTTCAGACGGTTCCCGAGGATGTATACGAGGCAGGCGGCCTTGACGGCGCAACAGGATGGAAGCAGTTCCGCCATCTGACGTTCCCGCTGATTATTCCGTTCTTCTCCATCAACATGGTGCTGAGCGTGAAGAATTTCCTGATGGTATTCGACCAGATTATGGCGTTGACAAAGGGCGGCCCGTCCCAGAGCACGGAGTCCATTTCCTACCTGATTTACAATAACGGTATGGCGGGAGGACAGTTCGGATTCCAGAGCGCCAACGCAGTTGTATTCTTCATTGTAATTGTAGCTATTTCTGTGGCACAGATGAAATTTTCCAGTTCAAAGGAGGAGCAGTTATGAAAAACACATCTTCACCAAGTAAATCAAATATGCCTGTGCTGATTCTGCTGATTCTTGGTCTTTCAACAATTGCATTTCCGCTTTATCTGACCATTGTAATTGCGTTCAAACAGCCTTCGGAAATGACCAACAGTATCAGCGGTATCTTGTCACTCCCTAAGACATGGAGTCTTGACAATTTCAGGGAAGCCATGGAAGTGACAGATTTCTGGAATTCGCTGAAAAACAGTTTGCTGATTTCCGTGCTGACGGTGGGAATTTCCATCCTTCTGCACTCCCTGATGGGTTATGCCCTGGGAAGAAACAAGGCCAGCAGCAAATTTTATAACTTTGTGTATCTTTTCATTGTAAGCGGTATGTTCGTGCCTTTTGCCATTTTGATGATGCCTCTGGCAAAGCAGACGGCGGAAATGGGGCTGGCAAACTGGTTCGGCGTTATCTTGCTGTATGTGGTGTTCTATATGCCCATGAATATCATGCTGTACTCCGGCTATCTTGTGAATATTCCCATGGCTTTGGAGGAAGCGGCGCGAGTGGACGGGGCAAACACCTGGAGAACCTACTGGAGCATTATTTTCCCGATTATGAAGCCCATGCATGCGACGGTTGCGGTAATTACGGCGCTGGCTGTGTGGAACGATGTAATGACTCCTTTGGTCATTATGGCCGGCTCATCACAGAACACATTGCCTCTGGCACAGCTCAATTTCCAGTCGCAGTTTGGAACAAATTACAATCTGGCCTTTGCTTCGTACCTGTTGTCCTTGATTCCTATTCTGATTTTTTATATAATATGTCAGAAGCAGATTCTGAATGGAGTCGTAAACGGCGCTGTGAAGTAAGAGCCGCCGGTTTTACAGGCTGAGTATCTTTGGCCCGGAAGGCAAAAGATATTCGATAACAAAACGAAAACGGAAGGGAAAACATCATGGCAGTTTTTTATCAGCAGAGTAACCGTATTTTTACCTTGCAGACGAATCATTCCACCTATCAGATGAAGGTGGATGACATGGGTTTTCTTTTACATCTTTATTATGGAAGTAAAGTGTCCGGTGATATGGATTATCTCTTAACCTACTACGACAGGGGGTTCTCCGGGAACCCCTCTGACGCGGCGGGGGACAGAACCTATTCCATGGACGTGCTGCCTCAGGAGTATCCTGTGCTTGGAACAGGGGATTACCGGAGCAGCGCGCTTATTATCCGGGGCGCGGACGGCTCGGAATGCTGCGATTTGCGGTATGTGAGCCATGAAATAAAAAAGGGGAAATACGGATTAAAAGGACTTCCGGCGGTTTATGCCGGGGAAAACGAAGCCGATACGCTGGAAATTCTCATGAAAGACAGTGCGAGCGGGCTTTTGGTTAAGCTCCTGTATGGGGTGCTGGAGGCGGAGGATATTATCACGAGAAGCGCCGAGATTATCAATCAGGGCGGCGGTGAGGTGATTGTGGAAAAGGCGGCTTCCGCCTGCCTGGACTTCATTACGGGAAATTATGATATGATAAGCTTTTGCGGCAGACACACCATGGAGCGTATCCCCCAGCGGGAGGCGGTTGCCCACGGAAACCACGTGATTGGAAGCCGCAGGGGCGCCTCCAGCCATCAGTACAATCCGGCGGTAATGCTTGCAGAGACGGACACCACGGAGGATGCCGGAAAGTGCTATGGCATGGTCTTTGTCTACAGCGGAAATTTTATGTGTGAAGCGGAGAAAGACCAGTTTGGCCAGACAAGAGTGATGATGGGGCTGCAGAGCGATTTGTTCCATTACCCCCTTGCAAAGGGTGAGAGTCTTTCGGTGCCTGAGACGATTCTCTGCTTTTCAAATCAGGGCTTTGGAGAACTGTCCGGAAAGTATCACCGATGTATCAGAGAGCATATCTGCCGCGGGAGATACATGCAGGAGAAGCGGCCGGTGCTGATTAACAGCTGGGAGGCGGCGTACTTTGATTTTGACGGAGAGACGATTGCCGGCCTTGCAAGGGAGGCGGCGGAGCTTGGCATCGATATGGTGGTCATGGACGACGGCTGGTTCGGAAAGCGGGAGGATGACAACAGCGGTCTGGGGGACTGGAAGGTCAATGAAAAAAAGCTTGGCTGTACCCTTAAAGAATTGACTGAAAGAGTCAGAGAAACCGGTCTGTCCTTCGGTATCTGGATGGAGCCCGAAATGGTTTCAAAAGACAGTGACCTTTTCAGAGAGCACCCGGACTGGGCGCTTCAAAACCCCGGCAGAAAGCCGGTGATGGGAAGGAACCAGCTTGTTCTTGATTTCTCAAGGAAAGAAGTGAGAGACCATGTTTTTACTCAGATATGCAGGGTATTGGATGAAGGAAATATCAGATACGTCAAGTGGGACATGAATCGGAGCCTTTCTGATTTTTATTCTGTAAACAAAGGCTCGGGAAAGGTTGCCTATGATTATGTCCTGGGCGTTTATGATTTTATGGAAAAGCTGCTGCAGAAGTATCCTGATATTCTGATAGAAGGGTGCAGCGGAGGCGGCGGAAGGTTTGACGCGGGAATGCTCTACTACACGCCTCAAATCTGGTGCAGCGACAACACAGACGCTCTGGACAGGCTGCAGATACAGTACGGAACCTCATTCTTTTATCCGATATCCACAGTAGGCTCCCATGTGTCGGCAGTACCGAATCATCAGACAGGACGGAATATCAGTTTAAATACGCGGGCGGTAGTGGCCATGGCGGGAACCTTTGGCTATGAGCTTGACCTGGCAAAGTTAAAAGGGGAAGAAAAAGAAGAGATAAAAGAACAGGTAAAGCGTTACAGGAAGTATGCCGGCCTTATCAACGAGGGAGATTACTACCGGCTGACCGACCCGCTTAAAGGTCTCTGCGCGGCCTGGATGTTCATTGATGTGAAAAAGGAGAAAATCCTGCTGAATGTGGTAATACTTGAAAGCCATGGGAACATGCCGGTGAGCTATGTGAAGCTGAAGGGCCTTGACGCGGACGCTGTCTATGAGGACGCGGACAGCAAAAAGTGTTACTTCGGTTCCGCGCTGATGGAGGCCGGGCTTCCCATGCCGGTGGAACTGAAGGAATATCCGGCATATCAGATAGAACTTAACAAAATATAAAAAATCCACAGCGCTTTGCGGGGCGGTTTGCTGTAAAAAATCCTGCAGGCGGGACTTCCCGTTCGCAGGATTTTTATGTTATCCATGATGAGATAAGCGCATTGGCTTTTGCCTACCCTTCGCGGCAAATCTCATGAATTTTTTCCACAATTTTACTTCTGGTCAAATCCGCAATTTCCCTTGTGTTCATTTCCTTGTAATACTCGTAGGGAATCGGCGTAAGGAAATGCACCTGGGTTTTTACAGGTTTTATGGAGTTCAGCTCAAAGGGCTTATAGGAATCAATTAAAACCACAGGGACGATAGGGCTCTGGGATTTGATGGAGCATTTGAAAGCGCCGGGAAGAAACTCCTTTACCTCGTTTCGGTTGTGGTAATAACCGCCTTCCGGGAAAACAATGTACCGGCGTCCCTCCTTCACCTGTGCAATCACATCCAGAATCGTCTTAAGCTGGGTTTTCATGCTGGTCTTATCCAGTCGGCTGCCCTTAATCAGGGAAATAAACTGGGTGGTGACAATTTGATGGGAGCGTTTGTCGTCTATCATAATCGTACAGGGATTTTGGTGGGCGGATATAATGCCGAGAGCATCATATTTTCCCTGATGGTTGGCATACATGACATATCCCCCTGATTCGGGAAGATTTTCCGTGCCGTAGGCATCCGTATGTATAAATCCGTTTCTCTGGAGAATGGAAACCACTTTCCTCGCGACTCCGTAGCGTTCCTCTTCCGTGTATCGTTCGTCGTGCCCTAAGATATACAGTACCTTGCACAGATAGTACAGGATAAAAGGCAGTGAGACGATAATGACATAGTACATTCTTAACACAATTTTAACCTCACAATTACAAAATCAGAAAGAATACTTTCCGCATATAAAAATCATATCATATCATACAGATTTTTGCAATTTTGACTTTCGTGGAAAAATGTACGCTGAGAGAAAAAAGCCTGACTTAAGAGCGTTGTCCGTTTTCTTTCCGGGGGTATCAGGTTTCATATATCGCAGCCATATCCAGTATTGTGCGCTTTAGTTTCTCACGGACGGATAAAGGCTCTAAACATTCGCATTTATCGCCAAAGCTTAAAAGAATATCGTAATGGTATTCGTTATCTGTAAAAGGAAAATCGACAATGAAATGCCAGTCCCCGTCCGGCGAAAAATCTTCATAAGTACAAAAATCAAGCACTCTGTCCATGACAGACTTGTGAACGCGGAGTTTGATTTTGGTTTGCATGGTTTCCAGAACATCGTCAAAATCCAGCCGGGGTTTTTGATATTCGCGGGGGATGAAAATTTTCTCCGTCATCTGCAGGTTTGACATACGGGATAATCTGAATAACCGAAAATCATTTCTTTTGCGGCAATATCCCTGCAGATACCAGTGACTGCCTTTCAGCACAAGCTGATACGGCTCGATAATCCGCGTGGTTTTGTTTCCGTGATGGGCGATATATTCAAAGGTCAGCAGCCTGTTTTCCTCTAAAGCGGATCTGATAAGCTCCAAACAGGGTTGAATATTTCCGCCGCCCGTCCACGGACTTAAATCTATCCGTATCTGACTGGCTTTTAATTCAATTTCCTGCGCCCTGTCGGCGGGGATAAAGCTTCTGACCTTCGCGAGAGCGTGTACCGGTTCGCTGCCCCGCACCATGCCCGAAAGGCTGGAAAGACCCATCAGAAGGGCGGAAAGGTCGTCGGCCGAAAAAACCTTTTTATCAATCTTGTATTCCGGCATAATTTCAAAGCCGCCGCCCACTCCCGGCGACGAGCGGACGGGAATGCCCGCCATGTTGATTGCGTCTATATCCCGGTAGATTGTGCGGGGTGAAACTTCAAACATATCTGCTAATTCCCGCGCGCCTATCCGCTTTTTATCAAGAAGTATCATAATAATACTGACAAGCCTGTCTACCTTCATCCGGCATCCTCCTTTCAACTTGAATTGTTGCCATATAGCTGTCAGCAATTACATGTTACAATAAAAACGAAAGTAAATCAATATAACAGGGAAAACGGAGGGATTTTATGTTTACAATCTATGTTTATGTTCTTGATACTTTAGCCGACTGGGAGCTGGGGCACGTAATTTCGGAGCTCAATTCCGGCCGGTTTTTCAAAAAGGACGCGCAGCGCATATCGCTCAAAACAGTCGGCCTTACGAAGGAGCCGGTGCGTACAATGGGCGGTCTGACAATTCTGCCTGATTGCGTGATTGATGATATTGCCGTAAGTGAAACGAGCGTGCTGCTTTTGCCGGGCGCGGATACCTGGAACGATTCAAGGCATGGGGCTGTTCTTGAAAAAGCAGGCGAATTTCTCTCTTCGGGTGCGACGGTGTGCGCGATTTGCGGAGCAACCGCTGCTCTCGCGGGCTTCGGGCTGCTGGATAATCGCGCGCATACCAGTAACGGGGCGGGATTTCTTGAAATGATTTCTCCCGGCTATAAAGGACAAAGCTTTTATATCGACAGGCCGTCCGTAGCGGATAACAACCTGATTACGGCAGGGTCCACGGGAGCATTGCTGTGGGCAAAACAGATTATTGAGCGTTTGGGCGTGTTTGAAGCAAATACGCTGGAAGCGTGGTATGATTATTTCAGTACCGGCAGGCCGGAACATTTTTTTGCGCTTATGCAGACTCTGCCCTCCGGTAACGGAAACTGATGTATCGGTCTGCGCTGCAGTTTGCCGCTTTGCGGGCGGCAAACTGCAGCCCCGGCCATTGTCAGAGCTGTCTGTTCTGGCTGGACTTTTTAACGCACACGCAAATCGCAATGGCGGTGGCAATCAGAAATTCTGAAAAATTCATGTGGTTCTATCCTCCTTTTTTTGATAAGTAAATAGTATCAGGAGCCGTGATTTGCTTCTATATCGTTCTCTGTACATTTGCGCAACCGGTGACAGAAATATCAAATCAATTCATAGAACGCTTTCAGTATAAGCAATAATTTATCCAGCTACAATATTTTTAATGAACCCGGCGTAAATTCAACAAATTTGGTTGACAAGTGTAACTCTGCAGAGTATATTGAGAGTGTTACATGTGTAAACCTAAATAGGAGAGCAAAAACCAATGGTCAAAGACAATAGTCAAAGAAGGATGTCAAAGGAAATTATGAATGAGAATATTACACTGAATAATTCGGAATGGTGTATGATGGAGGAACTGTGGCAGGAGCAGCCCAAAACGCTGATGCAGCTGGTACATAAAATGAAGGAAAAGCAGGGGTGGAGCAAAAGTACCACAAGCACCGTGCTGCGCCGGATGCAGGAAAAGGGGTGCGTCCGGTATGAGGAAGGGGAGAAAGCCAGGAACTATTTTACGGATTTGAACAGAGAAGAAGTGGTTTTGAAAGAGACGAGAGCCTTTCTGGACCGTGCCTTTGGGGGAAGCCTTGGGCTATTGGTAAATACCTTTGTGGGCGGAAGCCAACTGACAAAGGAAGAGCTGGAGGAGCTTAGAGAAATCTTGCATAAAGAAATATAACACAAAGACAAAGGAAACAAAGAACAAGGCAGAACTGAAATTGAGGTGGAAAATGCAGACAGCAGAAAATACTATAATATCGTCCCTGTTGATTCTGGTCCTTCTGTTTATTCGAGGGCTTTTTGGAAAAAAAGTAAGTCCGGCTTTTATTTACAGCCTGTGGCTTCTTGCGGCGGTCCGAGTTCTCTGGCCGGGGACGATTGGCGAAAGCCCGCTCAGTATTATGAATACCGGATTCTGGAAAGCCGGACAAGAGACGGTCTTAAGGGAAAACGTCAGGCAGAGCAGAGAATATAAGGAGCAGAAATATCAGACATATCTGGAAAAGATAACGGAAAGACAGAAAGCGGAGGCGGAAAAAAAGGAGACGGAACCGGGACGGGAGAGGCAGGGCGCCGGCCCGGGAGATGTGCCGGGAAAAGAGGCAGAGACCCAGGAAGTTGAAATTGTGTTTTCATACCGGAATATTCCCACGTTTTTCGGAAAGGCCGAATTTTGGGCAGTGCGGATTGGGATTGCCGGCATGGCGGTTATCGCGGTGATTTTTATCAGACAAAATCTTTCGCTTTACAGCTATTTGAAAAGAACGAGGAAAAAATTAATGGACGTCAGCGTGGGAAAACGGCAGATTAAGGTTTTTACAGCCGGGGATAAACTCCTATCGCCCTGCCTGTTCGGGCTTTTTCCTTCCATATATATACCTGAAAGATGTATCGGCGCGAATACCGGCAGGGAGGAAAGCGGGGAAACGGACGGGAGGCTGCGCTTTATTCTGGAACACGAGCTGACCCATTACCGGCACGGCGATTTTATCTGGTCGCTTGTCCGGATGCTGTGTTTGATTGCGGCGTGGTATAATCCGCTGGTATGGATTGGGGCGAGGCTTTCCTTAAAAGACGGCGAGCTGGCCTGTGACAGCGGATGTCTGAAACGGCTGGGAAAGGAAAAGAGGACTGCCTACGGAGAGGCGCTGCTCGACATGATTATTCCGGTAAAGGAACAAAAAGGGCTGTTCTGGCATTCCGCAATGACGAACACTGACGGTAAATTTATAAAAAGGCGGATAGAAGAAATTGCGGAAAACAGGAAAAGCAGCGCGGCCGCAGTGGCGGCGGTGATGATTCTGGCGGTTTTGTGTACGGGAATCTTTTTTACGGGGAGCGATAACGGGGAAAGGATGGTAAGAGGGGAGGAGGAGAGGACGACGGATACGGCCGGGGAGACATAAACTTTCTTTTCAATGGATATTCCCTTGACATTTCCCATAAGATTTCCCAAAATGAAAAGAGAACTTAATAAAAGAAACCAGACCGCACATTATGTCTGGAAGGAGGATAAGGATATGAACTATAGAGTATTCGGAGCGCCGATGCCGGCGGTGAGCATTTCCATGGAGCAGGGAGAAAGTATCTACACGCAGTCCGGCGGTATGACATGGATGTCGGAGGGGATTTCCATGGAAACCAACATGAAAGGCGGTTTCCTGAAAGGAATAGGGCGGATGTTCGCGGGGGAGAGCCTTTTCATGGCCACCTATGCGGCGCAAAGGCCGGGGGTGGAGATTACTCTTGCGTCCAGCTTCCCGGGTGAAATCAGGGTTTTCGAGGTGGGAGCGGGGAAAGAGTATATTGCACAGAAAAATGCTTTCCTGTGCGCGACGCCGGGAGTGGAGCTCAGCGCATATATGACGGGCGCTAAAGCGGGATTTTTTGGCGGGGAAGGGTTCGTTCTGCAGAAATATACGGGCCGGGGTCTTGCTTTTCTGGAGCTTGACGGAACGATTGTGGAAAAGGAGCTTGCACCGGGAGAAAAAATCAAAGTGGACACCGGAAATATTGCGGCTTTTGAGGCGAAAGTGGGCTATTCTTCCGAGATGGTAAAGGGATTTGCCAATGTCCTGTTTGGAGGCGAAGGCCTGTTTCTTTCCACACTGACAGGGCCGGGAAAGGTGTGGCTGCAGACCATGAGCGCCTCGGAGCTGGCAAAGAGAATTATTCCTTTTATTCCAACAGGAAGCTCCTCGTAAGGCAGGAAAGCTGCTTTTCACAGGCAGCGGGGCGGACGATATCTGAGTGCGCCTGTCCCGATTAAAAGATTACGGCAGGGAGGATGAGATGGAGCAGTTGTCTCTTTTTTCACAGGAAGTAAATATGAGCGCGCCTCTTGCCAGCAGGCTGCGGCCGCAGAGCTTAAATGACTATATCGGTCAGGAGCATTTGGTGGGGCCCGGAAAAGTGCTCCGGCAGATTCTTGATAAGGATGTGATAAGCTCCATGATATTCTGGGGGCCTCCGGGTGTGGGGAAAACCACGCTGGCAAGGATTATCGCGAATACGACACGGGCGTCATTTATAGATTTCAGCGCTGTCACAAGCGGTATTAAAGAGATAAAGGACGTTATGAAGCGGGCGGAGAATGACAGAATGATGGGGATAAAAACCATTGTTTTTGTGGACGAGATTCATCGTTTTAATAAGGCGCAGCAGGATGCGTTTCTGCCCTATGTGGAGAAGGGGAGTATCATCCTTATCGGTGCAACCACGGAAAACCCTTCCTTTGAAATTAACTCGGCGCTTTTGTCAAGGTGCAAGGTGTTTGTGCTCCATGCGCTGACCGAACAGGATATGTTAAAGCTTTTGCACAATGCGCTCGCGGATAAAAGGGGATTTGGAAACAGTACCATCCATATAGAAGAAAAGCTCCTCAGGGCCATTGCCGTTTTTGCGGACGGGGATGCGAGAATGGCACTGAGCACGCTTGATATGGCGGTTCTGAACGGACAGATAGAGCCGGACGGTTCCATAACTGTCAGGGAAGAGGTACTGGAGCAGTGTACCGGAAAAAAGATGCTTCTTTATGATAAAAGCGGGGAGGAGCATTACAATCTGATATCGGCGCTGCATAAGTCAATGAGAAACAGCGACCCGGACGCTGCCATTTACTGGCTGGCGAGGATGCTTGAGGCCGGCGAGGACCCGCTTTATATTGCAAGGCGGCTTGTGCGGTTCGCAAGCGAGGACGTGGGAATCGCCGATTCCGGCGCGCTGCAGGTGGCGGTGGCAGTTTATCAGGCGTGCCATTTCAACGGAATGCCGGAGTGCAATGTCAACCTGACTCATGCGGTGGTTTATCTTTCCATGGCGCCGAAGTCCAATGCGCTTTTTAAGGGCTACGAGATGGCCAGAAAGGATGCGGCGACGACATTGACCGAACCGGTACCGCTTCAAATCAGGAATGGAGTGACCTCTCTGATGCAGGAGTTGCACTATGGAGAGGGGTATGAGTATGCCCATGACAGTGAGGAAAAGCTGACCGCATTGAAGTGCCTGCCGGATGCCCTGGAAGGGCGGGAGTATTACACGCCTACGAAGGAAGGCGATGAGGCGAAGGTCAGGGAAAAACTGGAGCATGTGAAGGAGTGGAAGAAGAAGTTACACGCAGGGAAAGGCCTGGCTTCAAAATAAAATACAAACGAATGTTCGAAAAACTATTGCTTTCCATAGCAAGCCGTGTTATACTGTAGCAAACAAATGTTTGGATGGGCGCGGCTATGGAAAGCAATTTTATTTTAAGTACAAATAGAAAGCCGGTTTCAGGGATAATGTGCATAGATTCGGATGCAAATACAGGCATAACTGCGGCATCAGACCCGGAACCTCAAATACAGGTGAAGATGAATCAGAAGATGTCCCTGATGGAAAAGCTGGGTATTCTTTCGGACGCCGCCAAGTACGACGTATCCTGTTCTTCCAGCGGCGTAAGCCGCCGTGGGGACGGAACGGGAATCGGCAATACCGTGGCGGGGGGCATCTGCCACAGCTTTGGGGCGGACGGAAGGTGTATTTCCCTTCTCAAGGTTCTTTTTACCAATGAGTGTATTTATGACTGTAAGTACTGTATTAACCGCCGTTCAAACGATGTGCCGCGGGCATCTTTTACGCCGGACGAAATCTGCGATCTGACCATTCAGTTTTACAGACGCAATTATATAGAGGGGTTATTTTTAAGTTCAGGTATTTTGTACAGCCCCAGCTATACCATGGAGCTGATTTATGAGGCGGTACACAAGTTGCGCACGAAATACCGCTTTCAGGGCTATATCCATGTAAAGGCGATTCCCGGCGCTGACCCGGAGCTGGTTAAGAGGCTGGGGCTTCTGGCGGACAGAATGAGCGTGAATCTGGAATTGCCTACTGCCGACGGCCTGAAAAGTTTGGCTCCCAATAAGCACAGGAAGAATATTTTAACTCCCATGCGACAGATTCAACAGGGAATTACCCAGAATAAGAATGAAATCGTGGCGTTCCGGCATGCGCCTTCCTTTGTGCCGGCGGGACAGTCCACCCAGATGATTGTGGGGGCCACTCCTGAAAGCGATTATCAGATTATGATGGTGGCGGAGAATTTATATAAAAAGTTTGACTTAAAGAGAGTGTATTATTCTGCTTTCGTCAGTGTCAATGCGGACAAGTCGCTTCCGGCGCTGCCGGGCGGTCCTCCCCTTTTGCGGGAGCACAGGCTGTATCAGGCGGACTGGCTGTTGCGGTTTTACGGCTTTGAGGCGCAGGAGCTTTTAAGCGAGGGGAAGCCTAATTTTAATGTGCTCCTGGATCCGAAAGCGGACTGGGCGCTGCGGCACTTAGAGCAGTTCCCTGTGGAGATTAACAGAGCTTCCTACCAGACGATTCTCCGGGTGCCGGGAATCGGGGTTAAAAGCGCCCGGAGAATCGTCAGGGCAAGGCGGAACGGAAGCCTTAATTTTGACGACTTGAAGAAAATCGGCGTTACTTTGAAACGGGCGCTGTATTTTATTACCTGCAGCGGAAAAATGATGTATCCTACAAAGCTGGATGAGGACTATATCGCAAGAAACCTGGTTGGAGAAAAAGAAAGACTTCCCTTTGACAGGGACGGTATGACTTATAAGCAGCTTTCGCTGTTTGACGATACCGGGGAATTTTCTTTCCGTCAGGCGGCGGGAGGCTGAATATGCAGGGTAAAGCGGGTAAGAGGCCGGGCGGAGCATTCGGCTGGAAGGAGGAGACGCGAGGCTTGTATGGAAGAATATTATCTGATTTGTGAAGATTCCCTGGAGGGAATTTTCACAGGGATTTATAATGCCTATCTGAAAAAAAAGCCCCGGGAGCAGATTCATCTGTGTCTGGGGGAAGAGGAAAACTACCGCCTGTTTGCGGTTTATGAGCCGTGCCCACCGGATAAGGTAAAGGCGGCAAAGGTGGCGGGCACGGTGCTGCGGGAATTCGGCCATGAGGCTTACATGGCAATCTGCCGGGCGCTGGCCTCTGAGGAAGCGGATAAGGCGGAGGCGGTCTACCGGACGGTGGCAGCGGGGCTTTCCATGAAAAATAAAAGGCAGGTGATGGGAAATCTTCAAAATCCCTATATACACAGGGTATTTGAGCTGGCAAGATTTACTGCCAACGAGGCTCATTACCATGTGGAGTTTCTGCGATTCAGAGAGCTGGAAAACGGGATTCTTTATGCGCCTGTCGGGCCGAAAAACAACCTCATAACCTTTATCGTTCCCCATTTTGCTGACAGGCTCCCCCTGGAAAATTTTGTGATTCACGATAAAATACGTAGTATTTTTGCTCTCCATCCGGCCGGGAAGGACTGGTATCTTGTATACGGCGATGAAAACCTAAGGCAGGAAAAAATGGTTCTTTCCGAGGGGGAGAACAAATACAGAGAACTGTTTACGCATTTCTTTCATACGATACCTGTAGAGGAACGCAAGAACAAAGGGCTTCAAAGAAATATGCTCCCTTTAAGATACCGCGATTATATGACGGAATTTCAGGGAGAATAAATTACCGGTATATTTTTCAGGGGTATTGTCAATGATAGAGATGAAAGCGGAGATGATGGTGTTAAAATTATAAAGAAAAAATTAAATCTATTATTTATTTGAAAATTATCTTTACAAATTCAGGGTAGTGTGGTAGTTTTTGGATAAGTAACAGAAAACGTTTTCGCAATCTGCATTGAGAAGAAAGAAGGGTGATAGCGATGATGCAGCGTAGAATACGGCTAAGGCTGGAAGAGGTCAAGGATTTTGTGACTGCGGCTTCGAGGTGTGATTTTGATATTGACGTTTTTTATAACAGATTCACAGTGGATGCCAAGTCAATTGTAGGAGTTCTGGGGCTTGATTTAAATCAGATACTTACGGTAGCCTACAATGGATATGACCCCGATTTTGAGAAAGTGATAAACCGTCTTGCTCTGGCAAGCTGAAATTGATTTTAACAAACTAAGTTGACTCCCCAAAAGAGATAGCGTACTATCTTTTTGGGGGGTTTTTGTATATGGAGATACAAATATCAGTCAGGAACCTGGTGGAATTCATTTTGCGTTCCGGGAATATCGACAACAGGAGAGCAGTCTTTTCCGATAATGCCATGCAGGAGGGCGGAAGAGTCCATCGTATGATTCAGAGAAAAATGGGAGCTGATTATCATGCGGAGGTTTTTCTGCGCTATTTGTATGAAACGTCCGACTATGTTATCCGTGTGGAAGGACGGGCGGACGGCGTGATTGTCCAGGAAAATCAGGATGGCGCAAAGGCAGATGCTGTTACAATCGATGAAATCAAGGGAACCTACAGGGACATTCACAAAATGAAGGAGGCGGTTCCCGTCCATCTTGCCCAGGCTCAGTGCTATGCTTATATCTATGGAAGCCAGAATCAGCTGAAAGGTATCGGGGTACGGCTGACCTACTGCAACATAGACACGGAGGAAATCAGGTATTTTCATTTTTCATATGAACTGGAAGAGCTTGAGGAATGGTTTTTTGAGGTGATGGAGCAGTACAGAAAATGGGCGGATTTCCGGGTCAGATGGCAGGAGGAGAGAACGGCTTCCATTAAGATGCTCTCCTTCCCATTCAATTATCGTGCAGGTCAGAAGGAGCTGGCCGCTTACGTTTACCAGACCATTTATCATAAGAGAAAGCTTTTTATAGAGGCTCCTACGGGAGCGGGTAAAACCATATCCACTCTTTTTCCGGCAGTCAAAGCCATGGGCGAGGGAATAGGACAGACCATTTTTTATCTGACAGCCAAGACTATCACGAGAACCGTGGCCGGCGACGCCATTGAGATTATGAGAGAGAGAGGGCTGAAATTAAAATCTGTAGTATTGACCGCACGGGACAAGATCTGTTTTATGGGGGAGGCCGAGTGCAACCCTGATTACTGTCCTTATGCAAAGGGACACTATGACCGCATCAATGACGCTGTTTACGAGCTGTTGACCAGTCGGGACAGTTTTGACAGGGACGCAGTCTGCGCCTGTGCCAGAGAGCACAGGGTCTGTCCCTTTGAGCTTTGCCTTGATATGAGTCTGTTTGCGGATGCGGTTATATGCGATTATAATTATCTCTTTGACCCGCACGTGTATTTGAAGCGTTTCTTTTCCGAGGGGATAAGGGAAGATTATATTTTTCTGATTGACGAGGCGCATAATCTGGTGGAGCGGGGGCGGGATATGTACAGTGCGTCCCTGCGGAAAGAGGATTTTCTTACTCTGAAAAAGATGGTGAAGGAGTATGACGGAAGGATGTACCGGCAGCTGGAGAGATGTAACCGGGAGCTTTTGACGCTGAAGCGGGAGTGTGAAAACTATGTTTGTCTTGGCGAGGAGGAGGCAGCCCCCTTTGTGGGCGCGCTTACAAGGCTTGCGGCGGCCATGGAGGATTTTCTGGAGGAGAATGAGGGAAAGCAGGAAATTCTTACAGGCCTGTTGGACGGAAGGGCGTCTGTCCGGAAGGAAGTGCTGGGATTTTATTTTGAGGTTTCTCATTTTCTGCTGATTAATGACAAGCTGGATAAAAATTATGTGATTTATACGCAGTTAGAATCGGACGGCGGTTTCTGCATCCGGCTGTTTTGCGTGAATCCGTCCAGGAATCTTCAGGAGTGCATGATGCGGGGAAGAAGTTCCATTTTATTTTCGGCTACACTTCTTCCGATTCAGTATTATAAAAGGCTTCTCGGGGCTGCAGAAGGGGATTATGAGGTATATGCCCGGTCGGTTTTCGACTCCCGGAGAAAAGGGCTTTTTATTGCCGGCGATGTGACCAGTAAGTATACAAGGCGTTCCGGCACGGAATACTTTAATATTGCAACTTATATTCATCTAATCACCGGTCAGCGGGATGGCAATTACATGATTTTTTTTCCGTCCCATATGTTCCTGCGGGAAGTATACGAGGCGTACCGCGGCTATTATCTGGACGACGGAAGAGAAGAGTGTATCTGTCAGGAGGAGAGCATGGACGAGGAGAGCCGTGAGGCTTTTCTTGCAAAATTCGGAGAGGAAAGAGAAGGGACGCTGCTTGGGTTTTGCGTGCTCGGCGGGATTTTCAGCGAGGGAATCGACCTTAAAAACGACAGCCTGATTGGGGCGATTGTTGTTGGCACAGGGCTTCCCATGGTATGCAGCGAGCGGGAAATTTTAAAGAATTTTTTTGACAGCCAGGGGGATAATGGTTTTGATTTTGCCTACAGATATCCGGGAATGAATAAGGTGCTGCAGGCAGCGGGAAGAGTTATTAGAACGGCGGAGGATGTGGGAATCGTGGCGCTTTTGGACGAAAGGTTTCTCACCCCGTCCTATTTGAAAATGTTTCCACGGGAATGGGAAAGATTTGAAAGGGTGTCCCTGAATCAGGCTGCCCGGTGTTTGGAAAAGTTTTGGGACGAGTGGCTGTAACGGAGATTGAAAAGTTTGTCGTGGAAAAATCAGATTTTGGCATGTGGATAACTTTCACATGCCGATTTTTTTCGAAGGACAGGCTTTTGCAGGATTAAGGTGTAAAAAGTGGGGGAATTGTCAGAAAATGAAGGATTTCGGGGAAAATGACGTCGTATTTTGTGGAAAAAAGTAAATGGGTCGTCTTTGATGACATAAGTGTCATTGTGGATAACTCTGTGGAAATTGGGGATTTCTTTGTTTTTACCCACTTTTTTGATGAATGGTTTGAAGTTAATTAATGAAAGTGGGTGATTCAAAAAGTGAAAAAATACCAGAGCAGTCAATGAAAACGGGCATAAAATTGACTGTACTGGACAATATAAGGAACATTGATTTCCGTTTATCCGGGCTGTCTCCTGTTGCGCTGAATGAAAAACAGGCGTAATATGAAAGTTAAGAAATTACAGGAGGTTTTTTATGAGGATATTAGATACAAAATTTATGCGCGGCTTTATCAAAATGGCGGACGACGGCTTTCAGCAGGGATGGCATGAGAGAAACGGAGGAAATTTAACTTACCGGCTGAAACCGGAGGAAGTGGACGAGATTAAACCAAGGCTGGGGGAGGGAAACGGCTGGACGCCTGTCGGCGCAAGCGTGCCGGGACTTGCCGGGGAGTATTTTCTGGTGACGGGAAGCGGGAAATATTTCAGGAATATTATCGTGGACCCGGAGGCCTGTCTTGCTATCATCGAGCTGGACGACAAGGGAGAAAACTACCGCCTGCGTTGGGGACTTGTGGAGGGCGGCGTTCCTACCAGCGAGCTTCCCACCCACCTTATGAACCACGAAGTGAAAAAACGGGTGACGGACGGAAAGCACAGGGTAATTTACCATGCGCATACCACCAATATTATTGCGCTGACCTTTATACTTCCTCTGAAGGACGAAGTATTTACCAGAGAACTGTGGGAAGCCGCCACAGAATGTCCGGTAGTATTTCCACAGGGGGTAGGCGTGGTAAAATGGATGGTACCCGGCGGACGGGATATTGCAGTGGAGACAAGCAGGCTGATGGAACAGTATGACGTGGCTATCTGGGCGCATCACGGAATGTTCTGCTCGGGAGAAAATTTTGATTTGACCTTTGGGCTTTTACATACGGTGGAGAAATCGGCGGAAATTCTGATTAAAATTTATTCCGTTGTGCCAGGGAAGCTTCAGACGATTACGGCGGATAATTTCAGGGACGTAGGAGAAGCTTTCCATGTTACGCTTCCCGAAAAGTTCTTGTTTGAAAAGCCGGACTGCGAAATCGGACAGCGGACTTGAGCTGGAGCTTTTGCAGAAATACCTTTTTATCCCCCTTGACATATTTACGGAAAAACAGTCAAAATAAAAACATAAGAAGCAAAAAGGACGCAGGCAAAGGAATATCTGCAGGCTGGCTTTTGCATGTTCGGGAAAGGAAACATGACAGAATCGCAAAAGTGTGGTAAACTTACCTGGAAAGACAGAAACTGTCTTTTCAAAGAGTCTGTGTCTGCGCCGCATCCGCAGGCTCTCCGGTCTTACAGTCCGGCGCATGGCCTTAAGGTTAAGAAGACAGGCTTGCAAAGCAGCGCAGAAAAGAGGAAAAAATGTGGGCATATGAAAGTGTATTTTATCAGATATATCCTTTGGGATTTTGCGGAGCACCGTTTGAAAATGACGGCGTACCGGAGAGCAGGATATTAAAAGTGGAGGAATGGATTCCGCACATGAAGAAGCTGAATGTGAATGCAGTTTACTTTTCGCCGGTATTTGAGTCCGATACGCATGGATATAATACGAGAGATTACAGGAAAATCGACACCAGACTCGGCACCAACGAGGACTTTAAGCAGGTGGTGAAAAAGCTCCATGACAATGGAATCCGGGTGGTTCTTGACGGTGTGTTCAACCATGTGGGCAGGGGATTTTATCAGTTTCAGGACGTGGTGAAGAACAGGGAAAATTCTCCTTATCTCAACTGGTTTCACATTAATCTTGGCGGAAATTCCAATTACAACGACGGTCTTTGGTATGAAGGCTGGGAGGGAAACTATGATTTGGTGAAGCTGAACCTTCAAAACGGCGAGGTGGTTGACCATATTCTGGATGCGGTGAAATACTGGGTGGATGAGTTTGACATTGACGGGCTGCGTCTGGATGTGGCTTACTGTCTGGATGAAAATTTTGTGCGCAGGCTGAGGAGCTTTACGGAAGGCCTGAAGCCGGAATTTTATCTGCTTGGGGAGATGCTTCATGGGGATTACAACCGTCTTATGAACGACAGCATGCTTCATTCCGCAACGAATTATGAGTGCTACAAGGGACTTTATTCCAGCTTTAACAGCATGAATATGTTTGAGATTATCCATTCCCTGATGCGGCAGTTCGGGCCGGAAAACTGGACGCTTTATAAGGGGAAGCATCTGCTTTCCTTTGCAGATAACCATGACGTGACCAGAGTGGCAAGTATTTTAAGCAACGAAAAGCATCTTCCGCTTATTTACGCGCTCTGCTTTGGTATGCCGGGGATTCCCTGTGTTTATTATGGAAGCGAGTGGGGAACAAAGGCGAACAAGAGCGAGGGAGACCCGGCGCTCCGGCCAGAATTTGCAGAGCCGGAGTTTAATGAGCTTTCCGAGTGGATAAGCAGGCTGGCAAAGGCAAAGCAGGAATCCAAAGCTTTAAATTACGGAGATTTCCGTTCAGTGGTTCTCACCAACAAACAGTGTATTTTTGAGAGAAAGACGGAAGGGCAGAGGGTGCTGGTGGCAATTAACGCTGACAGTGAGCCTTACACGGCGCATTTTGACGCAGGCTGCGGGCTGGCTGAGGATTTAATCAGCGGTAAGACCCATGATTTCGGCGGAGGAAGCGAGCTTGCGCCGTACAGCGCTTACTTCTGGAAAATGGAGCGGTAATTTACCGGTATGGCTTTGGCGGACGGGCAGAGTTTTAGCAGGCCGAAGCGTTATAGAGAATTTGACAGGAAAGAGACATATACAGACAGGGTGCATATTAGCGGATATGCACCCTGTCTGTATATAAAAAGTTATGAATCACTCACAGCAGATATCATATCACCGGAAAGCGGATAATTATAGCATTCCGGTTAGATTTTTGTTAAAATAATCAGGTGGAAATGCGCAGATGCAGACGAAGCATGAGGAAAATATGCGCGGAAGTGAGGAGAATATGGCGGAAAAACCAGTAGATGAAAAGAAGCTCCGTTACATGGAATTTATCAACAGGGAAACAGGCTGGCATCATCATACCCACGCGGAGGACACATGGCAGTTCGAGCTTTTAAAGGCCGGTGATATGCGGGCTGTTGAGGAAGGGATTTTGAGGTTTAATTCGGCAAATACCGGTCATTTGTCGGATGACCCTGTGCGGAACCGGAAATATCTTTTTGTGACCTCCGTTACACAGGCATGCCGGGCGGCCATAAACGGAGGGATGGATTCGGAGCGGGCCTATAATATCAGTGACCTCTACATTCAGAAAATGGACATATTGGAGACAGAGGAAGAAATATGTAAGCTTCATGCGGATATGATGACTTTTTACACAAAGGAAATGGCGGAGCTTGACAGGAAGCGCGTCTATTCCAGGCCTGTGGTTATCTGCATGGATTATATTCTTTTAAGGAAGCTGGAGGCGGCGCGGAACATGCTGAAATATTCGGAATATTCCTATGCGGAAATCAGCGCAATTCTGGCATTCAGCTCCCAGAGCCATTTCAGCAGAATTTTTAAGAAGGAAACGGGATATACCCCGAAGGAATATCGGGACAGATTTTTTCAGAACTGAAATTACACATAAAAACATATTGACAAAATAATATTATATGACGTATAGTATTTATAACACATAATACTATACGTCATATAATATTATAGAAAACTGTAATATCCCGGACTGCGAGGCTTTTCAGGTCAGGGGGAAAGGAGGAAGGCAGTTATGGTGTTTAACACGGGAGCAGCGCTTTTAGACGCGATTGTTCTGGCGGTTGTGTCCAGAGAGCCGGAGGGGGCTTACGGGTATAAAATTACTCAGGACGTCAGGCAGGTGATAGAGCTTTCGGAATCCACATTGTATCCAGTGCTTCGGAGACTGCAGAAGGACGAGTGTCTCGAGGTCTATGACAGGGAATGCGCGGGCAGGAACAGGAGATACTACAAGGCGACGGAAAAGGGGCGGCTGCAGCTAAACCTTTACGAAGGCGAATGGATTAAATATTCTGCGAAGATTAATCGTATATTTGAGGGAGGAATGAAAAATGAGTAGATGGGAATTTATGAGGCAGCTGGAGAAATTACTCTCCGATATCTCGCCTAACGAGCGGGAAGAAGCCCTTCAATATTATAATGATTATTTTAACGATGCGGGGATGGAAAATGAGCAGGAGGTAATCAAGGCCTTAGGTTCGCCGGAGCAGGTGGCAAAGATAGTGAAAGACGGGCTTGGCGATGGCGGAAATCAGGGGGAATTTACGGAAAACGGCTTTTTAAACAGCGCGGTGCGGCAGAATGAACTGATGAAAAAGGAAGCTGCTTCCGGGAGGGATGCCGGGGCTGTGCAGGAGGGAGAAGCTGTCAAAGAGGACGGCAGCACCTTTGGTCAGAATACAGATACCTTTGGGGACGGATATTCGCAGAGCAGCGATGATACCCGGAAGGCTTATGACTCGTTTGGTCAATCAAATACGGGAAGCGGAGAGACGGAGAAAGAGAAGAAGGATTTACCGGTGTGGGCGATTGTGCTGATAGTTTTTGCGTGTATACTTGGCTCCCCGGTGATTCTGGGGCTGGCATGCGGGGCTCTTGGCCTTATTATCGGAGTGTTTACGGCAGTGCTTGCAACGGTTTTTGGAATCGGGCTTGCGGCTGTGATTTGCTTTATCGTAGCGGTTGCCCTTGCGATTGCCGGTTTTGGCATCCTGATTCCCCACCCCTTTGAGGGGATTGGGCTTTTAGGCGGCGGCTTCATCTGTGGAGCCCTTGGAATTTTGTTTATGCTGCTTACCGTGCTTTTGGTTACAAAAGTATTGCCGGCAATCTGTCAGGGAATTGCTTCTATATATAATAGTATTTTCAGAAAAAAAGGAGGAGCAAAGAGATGAAAAGATTTATGAAAGTCAGCCTGATAACCGCCGGAATTTTAGGAGCGCTGGGATTTGCGTTCTGTTTAATCGGCGGTATAGTGAGTGGAAGAAATTTTTTGATGGCGGTGAAAAACGATGTACATGCGGACAAAAGGCTTGCTGTTGTTGAGAGAGTGTTCGAGGGTGTGGAGAGAGGCATCGGCGCGTCAAAAAGCGGAAAAACGGAAATTTATGTAGAAGACAGCAGCTACAGCGCACCTGATAAGCTGACGGTGAATAATTCGGAGACCACAGAAAGCGAGTATGAGCACCATATTGAAACAGAAGGCATAAGGGAGCTGAACGTTTCACTTGGCGCCGGAATCTGTACCATAAGCGAAAAAGATGAAGCGGACGGGTTGATTGACCTTTATGTGAACGGGAAAGGCGGCTTTAATTTTTATATCAAAGACAGTACTCTATACGTGGAGGGTTTTAAGGGTAACCAGCTCTTTAACGTCAATCAGCTTGACAACGAGATGACGCTGCGGATTCCCAGGGGCATGGGATTTGAGGAAATGGATTTGGAAATCGGCGCCGGAATTATGGAAATCGACAACCTGAAAGCAAAAGAGTTTGACGCAGTTATAGGAGCCGGAGAACTTGGCATTAATAAGGCGGAAATCATTGACTTTTCCGTGGAAATCGGCGCCGGAAACCTTGTCGCAGGCGACATGCATGTGAGGGGGGCGGATTTGGAAGTTGACCTTGGCAACTGCAGCTATGAAGGCATTATTGAGCAGGAGCTTGATGCGGAATGCAATATGGGAAGCATGGATTTCCTGCTTAAGGGAAAGGAAAAGGACCACAACTATGAAATTGAATGCAGCGCCGGGAACGTGGAGATAAACGGCTGGGAATTTACCGCGCTGGGAACGGAAAAATATGTGAACAACGGAGCCGCTGCTACCTTTGAACTGACCTGCAGTATGGGAAATATTACGCTGGATTTTGTGGAGGAGTGACGGGATGAGGAAAAGACTCCGGTAAATTTAAAAAGGGAATGACCAACCGCGGAAAATCCTGCGGAGAAAGGAGAGAGGATGATTACATTGATTGTACTGCTGGCGTTACTTATTGTATTTATGACAATTGGCCTGTGCTTTCATATAGCGGGAGGGGTGCTGAAGCTGGCTTTTAAACTGATATTCTGTCTGCCATGCGCCGTTATCTGCGTTGCGGCCGGAATTGTCCTTTGCTGCACGTTGATTTTAATACCTGTGGGTATCGGCTGCTTTAAGCTGGCCGGAGGCCTGCTGAATCCTTTCAGAATGTGTGTATTATAGGAAAGTTCATGATTTTTCCTCTAAGATGTTAAATTATTATCATAAATTTCCCGCACGCATTAGCTGAAAATGATATTTGCAGATTCAGGGATTTTTTGAAAAGCGAAGAAAAAGAGCCTGCGACTATTGAGAAATATGTGAAGGAGATAAAATCCTTTTGCGAATGGTTATGCGGCAGGCCGGTAACCAAAGAAGCTGTTATTGAGTGGAAAGAGCGTTTACAGAAACAGGAATACGTGCCTGTCACCGTAAACGGGAAGCTTTCCGCTCTGAACGGCTTTTTTTCTTTTATGGGATGGACGGAAATTCGGGTAAAATTTCTCCGTATCCAGCGCCGGATGTTCAGGGAACGGTCAAAGGAGCAGTCTCCTTAATGCCCTTTTTAATTATTCGGTGTCAATAATTATTCGGTTGTGAAGTGGAAATATTGAGGGTATAATAAATTTAGAAGGGCAGATAGAGCTGAGTTTCCGGGAGGTGAGGATAAAGGCTGTCTGATGATATAAAAGAGGAATTAGTACAAGGATTGACGGAAATTTTTCAGCGGAATATGTCTGCGATTATTTTGTACGGGTCAGTGGCGAGAGGTGATGCAACTGATGAGAGTGACATTGATATAGCAATTGCAATAAAAAAGAGATGGACAATCAGATAAAAAAGCGTTTTATTAGCTGAGCGGCAGATATGGACATTCGTCATGAGAGAGTTTTTTCGATTGTGGATATACAGGAAGGGAATATGGAAAAATGGGAAAGAATCTTTCCATTTTATCAGAATATTCGGAAGGAGGGGATTGTTCTATGGAGAGCGGCTTAAAAATGCAAAATATTTTGTGCAGAAGATAGAGGAATATATAAGTGCTATGGGCGCTATATAGGAAATGATGGAAAGCTAAAGGTGGTGGTAACTTTTATGAATGAAATAGAAAAATTGAAGGAATGTTTTGTAGAACAGCTTTTACCCATACGGGTATATTTATTTGGTTCATTTGCCAATAACACATATACCAGTGAAAGCGATCTGGATTTTTACATTGTAGTCCGGGATGATATAACAGACATTCCGGCAGAGACAGCAAGGGCATATAAAGCGATTCGTAAAATAAAACAACATCCGGTAGATATTCTTTTAGGAACAAAAAGTCGTTTTGAGGAAAGAAAAGGAATACCTTCTGTAGAGAATGAGGTATATCGTAAGGGGGTGCTGTTGTATGACGCAGGAAACCAGAGAGTGGTATAATATGGCAGCTATGGATTTAGGAGTAGCCAGACATTTAGATGCGACTTATCATCCAAAGCCATTGGAGATAATTTGTTATCACTGTCAACAAGCGGCAGAAAAGGCAATCAAAGCATTAATCGTGTATTATGGTGCTGAGGGTGGGATGCCGAAGCTCCATGATCTTTCTTTTTTTTAAAACCAGATAAAAAATAAGGTGTATATTGAAGATAGGGTAACTATTCAGCCTTCCTTCTAAAAACAACGCACCCAGCACCGGCTAAAAAATAGCCGGTGTTCCCAGAA
>QZDS01000031.1 GCA_009917455.1 bacterium 1xD8-48
ATCTGCGCTGTTTTTTGGTTGCGGTTCTGCGTTTCCTGCATAACCCCAAAGCCATAGAGGACAATAGCAGACAGCAATGCGCAGGCAAGTGCAATCGTCAAAGCAATAAATATATTTCTTTTTCGATTCGCCGATATACTGCGGTCTGATATGCGCTTTACTATGCCACTGGTATCATTTTCAAAAGGCCAAGTCATAGCCTGCCACCTCCTTACTCCACAATCCTGCCGTCCTCAATGCGGACAATCCAATCTGCAAGGCGGGCAATGTCATTGTTGTGGGTAATCATCACGACAGTTTGCCGGAACTCCGCGCTGGTGCGCCTGATAAGCCCCAGCACCTCGGCGCTGGTCCTGCTGTCAAGGTTGCCGGTGGGCTCGTCGGCCAGCACGATAGCCGGTTTGGTAATCAGGGCGCGGGGAATGTTCGGCTCTGCGCCGTAATACTTTTTCAGGTCAATCGTCTGTAAAACGCTCATATTCAAAACTCCTTTCAGGGCTTTCAGCCTGTTGATAAGGGTATTGTAAAACCCGAATGTCCGCGAAATGTTACAGCGGCCAAAAAATTTCATTGAAAATCGGGGTGAAATGTCAAAAGGAATCCATGGTGATACTGGAAAGCGCACAGGACGGGCTTTTGCATTCCAACCTGCTGCTGAATATGTACCTGATGTCGCTGAAACATAACGGTGCCCTCATGCCTGGAGATGGCCTGCCCCAAACGCTTGCGAATATTTCAGGGCTTTCTTCTGAAGAAGTATGGAAGAATCCACAATTTACTTTTGAGCCCTGATATGCTATACTGACGTAGGTGTTAAGGCTCTTTTTTGAAAGGAGCTTTTACTATGGGAAAAGACTTAAGAGGATTGGAACCTGGCGCCGGAATAAGTCCAGGGTCAGATGGATTCTATATTGGAAGGTTTACTGCGAAATACGGACAACGGAATCAGAAACTATTCCATAGACTACAGGAATGCAGACAGTGGCTGGCGGATTCACTGTATCAGGACGAGGGTTCCATTTAATGCCGGATGGCTGATGAAGGATATCGGTCTGTTTCATTGACAGATGAAGCGATAGATATATTGCATAAGCAGAAGAATCTGTATGTGCACACAACAGAGGATGAAAAGCATAAAGAAATTGAAGAAATTGCGGCGTCTCTCAAGGTTGTGTAATATTTGAACCACGCAGCTCAAAAACATTCGTTTTCTCGCTCGTTGGCTTCGCCAACTAAAATTTCAAATAGATATTTTCGCCCATGCAAGCATGGCTCAAAATCTATTTTGAAATTTTGAATGGTTCAGATTGGTACGTAAATTGGTACGTAACCAAAGCCCTTAAAGGCGAAAACCCCATAAAATCAAGGTTTTTTAAGGAGGATATAGATAAAAATGAAACTAGGAATCGTCGGCCTGCCAAACGTAGGAAAAAGCACCTTATTCAATTCACTCACAAAGGCGGGAGCAGAATCCGCCAATTACCCTTTCTGCACCATTGACCCCAACGTGGGTGTAGCGGTGGTGCCGGACGAGCGTTTGCGGCTTTTAGGGGATATGTACCATTCCAAAAAGGTGACTCCGGCTGTTATTGAATTTGTGGATATAGCAGGACTGGTAAAGGGCGCATCCAAAGGGGAGGGGCTGGGGAACCAGTTCTTAAGCCATATCAGAGAAGTGGATGCGGTTGTCCATGTGGTCCGTTGCTTTGAGGATGAGAACGTGGTGCATGTGGACGGGAAGATTGACCCTCTGCGCGATATTGAAACGATTAATTTAGAGCTGATTTTTTCGGATTTGGAAATTTTGGAGAGAAGGATTGCCAAAACGGGAAAGGCCGCCCGCATGGACAAATCTCTGGCGAAGGAAGCGGCGCTGCTTTCGGCGCTGAAAGCCCATTTAGAGGACGGGAAACCGGCTATCAGCTATGTGACGGAGGATGAGGACGAGCTTGCGTTGCTTGCTTCCTTTAATCTCCTGACGTACAAGCCGGTGATTTATGCGGCGAACGTTGGTGAGGACGAGCTTGCGGACGACGGTGCAGGCAATGAAGGCGTTGCGGCGGTTCGCGGCTATGCGTCGCAGACCGGAAGCGAGGTTTTTGTCATCTGTGCGCAGATTGAGCAGGAGATTGCGGAGCTGGACGAGGAGGAAAAATTCATGTTCCTGGAGGATTTGGGACTTTCCGAATCCGGCCTTGAAAAGCTGATTAAGGCGAGCTATAAGCTTCTTGGCCTGCAGAGCTTTTTAACCGCCGGGGAGGATGAGACGCGCGCATGGACGATTAAAATCGGAACAAAAGCGCCTCAGGCTGCCGGTAAAATCCACACGGACTTTGAGAGGGGCTTTATCAAGGCAGAGGTGGTAAACTATCAGGATTTGCTAAACGAAGGCTCCCTTTCTGCCGCAAGGGAAAAGGGGCTTGTGGGAATGGAAGGAAAGGACTATGTGGTGAAGGACGGGGACGTGATTTTGTTCCGGTTTAATGTCTGATTTTTGAAAGAATCTGCGCCGGCATCTGCATGCCTTTCATTCTGGCAAGTGGAGTGCGGACGGCGCTTATATGAGGAAAATTATGGAAATTATGGACATTGCGTTCCCAAATCTGGGAATTTATCTGAAGAATGTGCCGAAGGGATTTAGTATTTTCGGGTTTGACATCGCCCTTTACGGGGTGATTATCTGCATGGGAGTGCTGGCCGGGATTTTAATGGCGGCGCATCAGGCGAAGGTGACGGGACAGGATGCGGATATGTACTGGGATTTTGCCATTTATGCCGTTGTCATCTCCATTATCGGAGCGAGAATTTACTATGTGATTTTTGAGTGGGATATGTATAAGGATAATCTGCTTCAGGTTTTTAATATCAGGCAGGGCGGGCTTGCCATTTACGGCGGCGTGATTGGCGGTTTTTCCACTCTGTTTGTCTATGCGTGGTTGAAAAAGCAGAAAACCTTTCTTATGATGGACACCGCAGTGCCGGGGCTGATTTTGGGTCAGGCAATCGGAAGGTGGGGGAACTTCACCAACAGGGAGGTTTTCGGAGAGTACACGAATAATATTCTGGCCATGCGGCTGCCTGTGGCGGCGGTGCGTGAGCGGGATATCTCAGAATCCATCCTTGCTCATATGGAGGAGGGGGTTAATTACATTCAGGTGCACCCCACGTTTTTATATGAAAGCCTCTGGAATCTGGGGATTCTGGCACTGATGCTGTTATACAGAAAGCACAAAAAATTTGATGGGGAAATCGCCCTTCTTTATCTGGGCGGCTACGGACTTGGAAGGGCCTGGATAGAGGGAATAAGGACCGATCAGCTGTTTCTTCCGGGGACGGAAATTCCTGTGTCCCAGCTGCTTGCCGTTATTTTATTTGCAGGGGCGGTTGTCTGCGATGCGGCAGTCAGAATCAGGAAAAGAAAAACGGAAATCTGAGACGGAAGGAAATGCCGTCCGGCAATAAAAAGTTTTTAAAATATAATAACAATATCTGGTGCGCACGGAGATGCCAGACACCAAATGTATGGGGAAACAATCAAAAATCCAGTATTTTCAAGCCTTGCAGGGTTCTGCAGGGCTATTTTTTTGCTTGCGCTTGGGGGGAAAGTAAGTTAAAATAGGTCTTGGGTGGTGAAAAGTGGTAGATAGTGTTATTCAAGTGGGGGAAAGTGGCGAGCATATATGTTTATTGGAGAATACAATCATACAATAGACGCCAAAGGCAGACTGATTATTCCTTCCAGGTTCCGGGAGGTATTAGGTGACGAATTCGTCGTTACCAAAGGAATGGACGGCTGTCTTTTTGTGTTTGATAACCCCGAATGGCAGGCTTTTGAAGAAAAGCTTCAC
The DNA here is from genome assembly GCA_009917455.1 of bacterium 1xD8-48. Taxonomy (GTDB): domain Bacteria; phylum Bacillota; class Clostridia; order Lachnospirales; family Lachnospiraceae; genus Suilimivivens. The sequence continues at coordinate 3,849 of QZDS01000031.1, forward strand.
AAACTGCCCATGATAGATAAAGGAGCAAGACAGTTTACACGGTTTTTCCTGGCAGGCGCGGCCAGCGTGGAAGTGGACAAGCAGGGGAGAATCCTGCTGCCGGCGGTTCTGCGGGAATTTGCCGGAATTACAAAGGATGCGGTTCTGGTAGGCGTGGGAAGCAGAGTGGAAATCTGGAGTAAGGACAGATGGGAAGGCACTGTCACCTATCAGGATATGGAGGAGATTTCGGGACATATGATTGAGCTGGGCATCGGGTTTTAAAGGACTTTTGGTTCAGCCTGGCCGAAATGAAAATGAGGTGAGTTATGGAATTTCATCACGCGTCCGTGCTGCTTCGGGAGACAATTGAAGGACTTAAGATTAAGCCGGAAGGTATTTATGTGGACGGAACCCTGGGCGGAGGGGGACATTCCCTTGAAATTGTAAAGAGGCTTGGCGAAATGGGCCGCCTTGTGGGAATCGACCAGGATGAAACGGCAGTAAGGGCCGCCGGGGAAAGGCTTTCCGCTTTTGATATCGGCGGTAAAATTACCATTGTCAGGGATAATTTCCGAAACACAAAGGAAATTCTGAAAGAGCTTGGAATTAAGGGAATCGACGGTATGCTGCTTGACCTTGGGGTCTCCTCCTATCAGCTCGATACAAAGGAGAGAGGATTTTCCTACCGGTTCGACGCCCCGCTTGATATGCGGATGGACGAGAGACAGCGCCTTACAGCAAGAGAAATTGTAAACGGATATGGCGAAAGAGAACTGTTCCGGGTCATCAGAGACTACGGGGAAGATAAATTTGCAAAGAACATCGCCAAACACATTGTGTTGGCAAGAGAAAAGAAACAAATCGAAACCACAGGGGAGCTGAATGAAATCATTAAGGCGGCAATCCCCGCAAGGATGAGGGAAAAGGGAGGACATCCTTCTAAACGAACCTTTCAGGCCATTCGGATAGAGTGCAACAAAGAACTTGAGGCGCTGAGGGAAGCGCTGGAAGATGTGACGGACCTTTTAAATCCGGGCGGAAGGTTTTGTATCATTACCTTTCATTCCTTAGAGGACAGGATAGTGAAGACAGCGTTTAAAGAGGCGGCGAATCCGTGTATCTGCCCGCCGGAGTTTCCGGTATGTGCGTGCGGAAGAAAAAGCAAAGGGAAAGTAATTACAGGAAAACCAGTTTTACCGGGAGAGGAGGAGCTTTTGGCAAATCCGAGAGCGGGAAGTGCAAAGCTGAGGATTTTTGAAAAAGGAAACATAATTTAAGGAGATTTCAGATGGCAGTAAACAGACGCGGCCAAAGACAAACTGCATACAGGACAGAAAATGTCTATGTGCATGGAAATACTGCCAGAAGACTTGAAGTTGTAGAGAACCCGCGGCAGGCTCCGGCAAAGAAGGTAAGCAGCCGGACCCGGAAGAACAGAGAAAGAATGCTTCACATGAATGTGGGGACGGTCATTACGATGGCGGCGGCCATGGCGGCGGCGGGGCTGATTCTTACATGGTATCTCACCTTGCAGTCAGATATCACCAACAGCATCAAACACATTGCGGCATTAGAGAGTACACTAAACGAACTGAAAATGACCAATGACGAGAATTACAGCAGGATAAATAACAGCATTGATTTGGAGGAAATAAAGAGAGTAGCCATACAGGAGCTGGGGATGCGCTACGCCGAGGAAGGACAGATTATCACTTATAACGGCGAGGGCAGGGATTATGTACGGCAAAAAGGAGATATACCGGATTGAAGAAAAAGCGGAGTAACAAATTTACAATTAAAATGCGGAAAAAGCTGGTAGTGACGTTTATGCTGATACTACTGGCTTTTGTCGGATTATCCTACAGGCTTTATGCCATCACCCGGGACGACGGGGAGAGATACAAAAAGCAGATTCTTTCCCAGCAAAGGTATGACGGAACCACGATTCCCTACAAGAGAGGCTCCATATTAGATACAAACGGGAATGTGCTGGCAACCAGCGAGAAGGTTTACAATGTCATTCTGGACTCTGTGGCGATTCTTGAAAAGGAGGAGTACCTGGAGCCCACCTTAAATGCGCTTTCCAGTGAATTTGGTCTTGATACCGGCAAGATACGAAGTTATATAGCAGCAAACGGGGAAACCTCCCGCTATTATGTGCTGGCAAAGCGGCTGGAATATGAGCAGATTCAAAATTTTGTGGCAATGCAGAACGAGAAGGATTCCCTGATAAAGGGGGTCTGGTTCGAGAACGAATACAAAAGAACCTATCCGGGAAAGAGCCTTGCCTGCGATGTCATCGGCTTTACCACCAACGACAACATAGGCTCCTACGGGCTGGAGGAATATTACAACGACGTGCTCTCCGGAACGGCGGGAAGGGAGTACGGCTATTTAAACGATGACTCCAATCTGGAGAGGACGACCATTGCGCCGGAGGACGGCAACACAATTATCAGCACCATTGACATCAATATCCAGGCCATAGTGGAAAAATATCTGAAAAAGCACGACGAGGAATACCGGGACAATGCCCACGAAGGGAACGGCGCCAACAATATCGGCTGTATTATCATGGACGTGAACTCCGGCGAGGTTCTTGCCATGGCCAGTTATCCGGTGTTCGACTTAAACGACGTCCGCAACACGGAAGCCCTAAAGGGCATGCGCCTTTTAGACGCGGAAGGGAAAAAGACGGAGCCGGCGGAATACATCAATGACGAGAATCTGCGGAGCCTGGAAAATGATTCCGAGGCCATGTATCAGAACTTAAACGCCCTGTGGAAGAATTTCTGCATCAACGATACCTATGAGCCGGGTTCCGTGTCAAAGCCCTTTACCGTGGCGGCCGGTATCGAAAGCGGCAGCATTACCGGGAATGAGAGCTACACCTGTAACGGGTCACTCACTGTAGTCGAGGGAGACAGGCCCATCAAATGCCATAATACATGGGGAGACGGGACGCTGACGGTGGCTCAGGGAATCGAACGTTCCTGTAACGTGAACATGATGTATATCGCTCAGGCCACAGGGGTTTCCACTTTTACGAAGTTTCAGCACATTTTTAATTTCGGGCTGAAAACAAACATTGATCTTGCGGGGGAAGCAAGAACAGTGGGCCTTACCTACACGTCCGACAATATGCGCGCCGCGGAGCTTGCCACCTGTAGCTTCGGGCAGGGCTATAACTGTACGATGATACAGATGATGGCGGGCTTTTGTTCCCTGGTCAACGGAGGCTATTACTACGAGCCGCATATGGTGAAGAAAATCGTAAGCCCCTCCGGCGCCACGGTGCAGAACATAGAACCAAGGCTGTTAAAGCAGACGGTTTCGGAGAGTACGTCGGCCAGGGTGCGTGAGATGTGTAATCTGGTGGTGTCAGGAGAAAAGGGAACCGGCAAAACCGCCCGGCCAGCGGGATATATGATTGGCGGAAAGACGGGAACAGCCGAGACCCTTCCCAGAGGCAATAAGGAATATGTGGTTTCTTTCCTGGGATATGCCCCGGTGGACGATCCGGAAATCGCTATTTACGTGGTGGTGGACAGGCCCAATGTGCCGGGAAACCAGATGGACGACGCCAAGTTTGCCACAAGAATAGTCAGGAATATCTTGACAGAAGTGCTTCCTTATAAGGGAATCTTTATGACAGAGGAGCTTTCCGACAAGGAAATAGATGAGCTGGAGGCTCTGAGGATTGAAATTATGACGCCTCCTCCGGCATCGGAGGACGCTGAGGGCGATGCCGGCGGGGACGGTACCGGCAGCGAAGGGGAAGGCGATGCCGGCGGGGATGGCAATGGCGAAGGAACCGGCGGCAGTGAAGGAACCGGAGAGGGCGGCAATGCCGGTGACGAGGGCGCCGGTGGCGAGGCTGTGCCTTCTCCTCCAAACGAAGTGTGGAAGGATTTCCCCGTTGACCCGGCCACAGGCTATCTGGTTGACCCTGATACAGGCGCTTTTGTTGACCCTGATACAGGCGCGGTACTGGGAGGAAGCTTTGACAGCGGAGTAAGTACTTCCCCGACGCCCCAGGAAGGAGAGGAGGGGCAGGGCGCGTCGCCTTCGGCATCCCCGTCCGCGTAGACGGATTACATGAATAACCTCGTGGAAAAGGTAATAAACTATAATAATACCTTTTCCATGAGGTTTTTTATGGGTAAAAATATGACTTATCACCGGAAGAAGATTGTGACGATATTTTTTGCCGCTCTGGCGGTTTTCCTGATTCTTGCCGGGAGGCTTACCTGGCTGATGATATTCCGGTCCGATTACTACTCGGAGAGGGCCAGAGAGCTTCACGAAAGGGAACGGAGCATCAAGGCGGCCAGAGGGCGGATAATTGACGCCAACGGAACGGTAATTGCGGATAATAAAACCGTCTGCACCGTATCGGTGATACATAACCAGATAAAGGACGCCGACGCCATTGTGGAGACTTTAAGCAGAGAGCTTGACCTCTCGGAGGACTTTGTCCGCAAGAGAGTGGAGAAGTATTCCTCTATCGAGAGAATCAAAAGCAATGTGGATAAGGAAAAGGGGGACGCTATCAGAGCCTGTAATTTGGAGGGCGTCAAGGTGGACGAGGATTATAAACGTTACTATCCCTACGGCAGCCTTGCCTCCAAGGTGCTGGGCTTTACAGGCGGCGATAATCAGGGAATCATAGGTCTTGAGGTAAAATACGAGGAATATCTGAAAGGTCAGGAGGGAACCATCCTTACCGTCACCGACGCCAGGGGTGTGGAGATTGACGCGGCGGGAGAGGAGCGGGTGGAGCCTGTTGCCGGAGGGGACCTCTACGTCAGCCTTGATATGAATATCCAGAGCTACGCCACCCAGCTTGCCAGACAGGTGATGGAGACAAAAGAGGCCGAGAGGGTGTCCATACTGGTGATGAACCCCCAAAACGGTGAAATCATGGCGATGGCGGATGTACCGGAATTTGATTTGAATCAGCCCTACGAGCTGCCGGAGGGGACGGACACTGGAAACCTTACACAGGAACAGAAGCAGGAGCTTTTGAACCGCATGTGGCGGAACGGCTGCATCAACGACACCTACGAGCCCGGCTCTACCTTTAAGATTATTACTGCCGCCGCCGGATTAGAGGGAGGTGTGGTGACCACCGAAGACAGGTTCAGCTGCCCCGGCTTTATTATGGTGGAGGACAGGAGAATCCGCTGCCATAAAATTGCAGGTCACGGAGCCGAAAACTTTGTGGAGGCGACAATGAACAGCTGTAACCCGGTGTTTATTACGGTAGGGATGCGGCTGGGAGTGGAAAAATATTATCATTATTTCAGGCAGTTCGGCCTTTTAAACAAAACAGGGGTGGATTTGCCGGGGGAGGCCGGTACGATTATGCACAAAATGGAGGATATGAAGGCTGTGGAGCTCGCCACCGTATCCTTCGGGCAGTCTTTCCAGATTACGCCCATACAGCTCGCCACAACGGCGTCCTCCATTGTTAACGGCGGAAACAGAATAACGCCCCATTTTGCCGTCATGACCTCCGACAGGGAAGGGACGGAGATAAAAAGGTTCTCGTATCCGGTGACGGAGCATATCGTATCAGAGGAAACCTCGGCAACCATGCGGATGATTTTAGAGCAGGTGGTGGAAAAGGGCTCCGGCAAAAACGGCTATGTGGAGGGGGCAAGGATTGGCGGCAAAACAGCCACAAGCCAGACCCTGCCAAGGGGCAGCGGAAGGTACATCGCCTCGTTTTTGGGCTTTGCCCCGGCCAACGACCCGAAGGTGCTGGCCCTTGTGATTATCCACAATCCCCAGGGGGTTTATTACGGAGGACAGGTAGCGGCTCCGGTTGTGCGGCAGCTTTTTGAAAATATTCTTCCTTATTTAGAGAAAATGGATTATAATTGAGAGGTATAGGCTTATGGTTGGCAGTGAAATTGCAGTACCTATATTAATATCATTTGGCTTAAGCGCTGCATTGGGTCCCCTTGTGATTCCTCTTTTAAGAAGGATGAAAGTGGGGCAGACGGTTCGGGACGACGGCCCGGGCACCCATTTGAAAAAGACGGGAACCCCTACCATGGGGGGAATCCTGATAATGCTGAGTGTGACAGTCACTTCCCTTTTGTATGTGAGGGAATATCCCGCAATTATCCCGGTGATGGTTCTTACCCTGGGCTTTGGCCTGATAGGATTTCTGGACGATTATATCAAGGTGGTGCTGCGGCGTTCCATGGGCCTTTCCGCCTGGCAGAAAATGCTGCTGCAGCTTTTGGTGACGGGAATGTTTGCGTATTATGCCCTCCATGGCGCGAATCTTTCACTGGCGATGCGGATTCCCTTTTTGAAAGGATACTATGTGGATTTCGGATGGCTCAACATTCCGCTGATGTTCCTTGTGGTGACGGGAACGGCCAACGGTGCGAATTTTACCGACGGCCTGGACGGTCTTGCGGGAAGTGTCACGGTACTTGTAGCCACCTTTTTTACCATGGCGGGAATCGGACTTCACGCGGGCATAGAGCCTGTTACCTGCGCGGTGACGGGGGCGCTTTTGGGATTTCTGCTATTTAACGTCCATCCTGCCAGCGTGTTCATGGGAGATACCGGCTCGCTGGCTCTCGGCGGTTTTGTGGCGGGATGCGCGTACATGACGGGAATGCCGCTTTTTCTGCCAATCGTTTGTTTTATTTATGTAATAGAGGTGCTTTCGGTTATTATACAGGTAGGATATTTTAAAATAAGCGGTGGGAAAAGAATATTCAGAATGGCCCCTCTCCACCATCATTTTGAGTTATGCGGATGGAAGGAGACAAAGGTGGTGGCAGTCTTTTCCATTGTTACGGCGGTGCTTTGCCTTCTGGCTTTGCTGGGCATATAGCCGCAGAAATGAGGAAATAACAATGAATTTGCAGAATAAAAAGGTTCTGGTGGTAGGAAGCGGAAAAAGTGGAATCGGAGCGGTGAGGATGCTGGGAAAATTAGGAGCGCTGCCCGTACTTTTTGACAGCAATGAAAAGCTTGATAAGGAAGAGCTTCTTAAAAAAACGGGCAAAATACCGGGAATGGAGATTCTCCTGGGAAGTGTTCCGAAGGAGAGGAAAAAGGAGTTTTTTCTGGTGGTGATAAGTCCCGGCGTTCCTGTGGACGCTCCCTGGCTTTCCGATTACAGAGCCCTTAATGTTCCAATCTGGGGGGAAATCGAGCTGGCAGGCGCCTATGCAAAGGGAAAGGTTATCGGCATCACGGGAACCAACGGAAAGACCACGACAACCACTTTGACAGGGCAGATAATGGCGGCTTACTATGAATCGGTGTACGTGGTGGGAAATATTGGGAACCCTTATACGGATATTGCCCTTGATACCCGGGAGGATACCGTGACGGTTGCGGAAATCAGCAGCTTCCAGCTGGAAACCATTCATGAGTTCAGACCGGCGGTGTCAGCCATATTAAATATTACCCCCGACCATTTAAACCGGCACCATACCATGGAGCGTTATGTAAGGACCAAAGAGGAAATTACGAAAAATCAGAAAAAAAATGACGTCTGCGTATTAAATTATGAGGACGCTTATACAAAGGATTTCGGGGACAGGTGTCCGGCGGAGGTGGTTTTCTTTTCCTCTAAAAGAGAGCTGCCGGAAGGGATTTTCCTGAAAGGCGAGGATATTTATCTGGCTGAGGCGGGAAGGAAAGAAAGCCGCCGGCTGATGAATATCCATGAAATGAAGCTGGTGGGCATGTGCAATGTGGAAAATGTGATGGCTGCCATTGCCATAAGCAAAGCCATGGGAGTGCCGGAGGATATCATTCTTAAGACCATACGGGATTTCAGGGCGGTGGAGCACAGGATTGAATTTGTGGCGACCAAAGGCGGCGTCGACTATTATAACGACTCTAAAGGCACCAATCCCGACGCGGCGATTCAGGGAATCCGGGCAATGACAAAGCCTACGGTGCTGATTGGGGGCGGATATGATAAGGAAAGCAGCTATGACGAATGGATTGAAGCCTTTGAGGGTAAGGTGAAGGCGTTTGTCCTGATTGGGCAGACGAAGGAGAAAATCGCCGCCTGTGCAAGGGCGCACAATGTACAGAATATTATCATGGCGGACACCTTTGAGGAAGCCTTCGGCATCTGCGTGAGTCAGGCAAAGCCCGGTGACGCAGTGCTTTTGTCGCCGGCCTGCGCAAGCTGGGGAATGTTTACGGATTACGAAGCCCGCGGAAGGATATTTAAAGAGTTGGTGGAAAAGATTGGAGTTTAGTGATTGTGGCGGTAAGACGATTTGGAAACAGTCAGAGAAGAAGAGAAAGGGAAGCGCAGGAGTCGTTTTTTGACTATACCATGCTTTTCATCGTACTTTTTTTGCTTGCTTTCGGGCTGGTGATGCTCTACTCTGCCAGCGCCTACGACGCAAGCCTGCACTATGAGGGGGATTCCACGTATTTCCTGAGAAGGCAGGTAGGAGCCACGGCTCTCGGCATAGCGGCGATGATAGTGGTTGCCAATATTCCCTATCATTTCTGGGAGCGCTTTGCCGTGATGGGCGTTGCGGTGTCCATCGGGCTGATTTTCCTGATTATTCCTTTCGGCTATGAGGCAAACGGGGCAAAAAGGTGGCTGAGGATTTTCGGCATTTCCATTCAGCCGGCGGAGGTTGCAAAGCTGGCGGTTATCCTGTTTCTGGCCAGCCTGATTTGCCGGCTGGGGAGGAAGGTGCGCTCCTGGAAGGGGTTTTGCGTGGTGCTTTTTGTGCCGGCCATTATCGCCGTGCTGGTCTGGCAGATTACGGAGAATATGAGCTCGGCCATTATCATCCTGGGAATCGCGGTACTGATGCTGTTTGTGGCGTGTCCGGATTACAAACGGTTTATCTTTCTGGGGATTGCGGGCGCAGGGGTGGCGGCCCTGGCGGTTTATGTGATTGTCCAGATGAGCCAGTCGGAAAATGCCGCCGCGGTAGGTGTGCGCGGGGCCAGAATCCTTGCCTGGCTTGACCCTGAGGCTTATGCCAGCGGAAAGGGCTTTCAGACCCTGCAGGCGCTTTATGCCATAGGTTCCGGCGGCATCCTTGGAAAAGGGCTGGGGCAGAGCATGCAGAAGCTGGGTTTCATGCCGGAGGCGCAGAATGATATGATATTTTCCATTATCTGCGAGGAGTTAGGGCTCTTCGGGGCGCTTTCCATTTTGATAATGTTTATCCTCCTTATCTGGCGGTTCATGGTGATTGCCAACAATGCGCCGGATTTGTTCGGGGCGCTTTTAGTGGTGGGAGTTATGTCCCATGTAGCCATACAGGTGATTTTGAACGTAGCGGTTGTCACCAACACCATTCCCAACACGGGAATTTCCCTTCCCTTTATCAGCTACGGAGGAACCTCGGTGCTGTTCCAGCTTGTGGAAATCGGATTTGTCTTAAGTGTTGGCAAAGGGATACGATTCAAAGACTTATAGTACAAGGCACACTTTCCTTTCTGTTACATATAGTTAGAATAGGTCGAATTTTTTAACCGGAAGGCAGATGGTGAGAATTTGGATGCTATTCATATTCACGGAGGAAATGCGCTTTTTGGAGAAACGAAGATACAGGGCTCAAAGAATGCGGCATTGCCGGTGATGGCGGCCGCCCTTCTGATTAAGGATGTCTGTACCATAGAAAACTGTCCTCATATTTCGGACGTTTTGCATATGCAGCAGCTCTTGCAGCAGCTTGGCTGTACGGTGAGCCATGAAGAAAATACGCTGGTGATTGACGCGAGAAATCTGTCAATGGATACCATGTCAGGAGAAAATGTGACGGGGATGCGCTCGTCCATTACCCTTTTGGGAGCCGTGCTTGGCAGATGCAGGGAGGTGACCATGGCCTACCCCGGCGGGTGCGTGATTGGCCAGCGTCCCATAGACATACATCTTTCGGCGCTTCGGAAAATGGGCGTGGTCATTTATGAAAAGGAAGGATGCTTTACTGCCAGGGTAAAGTCATTAGAGGGAGCGGTGATTAATCTTCCGATATCCAGCGTGGGGGCTACGGAAAACGTGATTCTCGCCGCGGTTATGGCCCGGGGCGTGACAGTTTTGCAGAATGCCGCCAAGGAGCCGGAAATTGCCACCTTATGTGAATTTTTGCGGGAAGCCGGCGCCGTAATAGAGGGAATCGGCGGTTCCGTCCTGATTATACAGGGCGGCCATGAGCTCCACGGAGTTTCCTTCCGGGTTCCGGCAGACAGGATTGTGGCGGGAACCTACCTGATGAGCGTAATCGGCGCCGGCGGAAATATTTTTCTGGAGGATGCTCCCGCCTCTCAGATGCGGGGAATGCTCAAAATCGCCGATGAGATTGGGGCGCAGATTCATATTTCCAGGGAAGGGCTTCATGTAATTGCGGATGAACACAAAAGGGCGCTGCCCTATGTAAAGACAGAGATTTATCCGGGCTTTCCCACGGATATGCAGTCTCCCCTGATGGCGGCGCTGACAACTGCCCAGGGAATCAGCGTGATAGAGGAGACCATATTTGAAGACAGATTCCGTGTGGCGGCGCAGCTTCGGAAGATGGGAGCCGGTATTGAGCTTTCCGGAAAAAGACAGGCGGTAATTATCGGCGTGGACAGTCTTCTTGGCTGCGAGGTGACGGCGGAGGAACTGCGCGGAGGAGCCGCGCTGGTGATTGCGGGATGTATGGCGCCTGGGGAGACAATCGTAAAAAACCGTCATTTTATAGAACGGGGATATGAGGATATCTGCCGGGACTACCGGAATCTTGGAGTGGATATCCGTATCGGGTAATGATTATGGCGAAACAAAATACACGGCTGCGGGTCGTGCCGAAGACAAAGGCAAAAAAACAGCAGAAGAAAGAGGTCTCTTTTGACGGAGACAGCTTTTTCATGAGGCACAGAAGCCTTTTTATTATCGGGGGGACGCTGCTTTTACTGGCGGCGGCACTGATTTTTGCTTTTTCTTATATTAGCGAAAATTATACTGTGACGACGGTGTATGTGGAGGGAAACATTCATTACTCGGAGGAGGAAATCATTGGTATGGTGACAAAAGGGCATTATGGAAATAATTCCCTTTTCTTATCCTTAAAGTATAAGGACAAAAGCGTGGAAGGCGTTCCCTTTGTGGAAAAAATGGATGTTTCCGTGCTCGACCCCCACACCATAAAGATAGAAGTTTATGAAAAGGCGCTGGCCGGATATGTGGAATATCTGGAAAAATGCATGTATTTTGACAAGGATGGAATTGTGACGGAAATTTCCGAAGAGAGAACGGAAGGGGTTCCCCAGGTGACCGGGCTTTCCTTTGACCATGTGCTTTTGCATGAGCCGCTTCCGGTGGAGGATGCCGGCATTTTCCGCTCAATTTTGAATATCACGCAGCTTGTAAACAAATACAACCTTTCAGTGGACAGGATATATTTTGGAAAAGAGGGTAATCTTGTCCTTTATTTTGACAACGTGAAGGCAGCTCTTGGAACAGGCGATAATCTGGACGAGAAAATCATGAGACTTCAGTATATGCTGCCGAATCTTGAGGGGAAAAGCGGCACGCTCAGGATGGAAAACTATACGGAGGAGACAAAAAATACCTCCTTTGAACCGGATTAAAAAAAACTGAAATTTGTTGTTGCTAAATCACCAAAAAAATTATATGATAGTCTATATGAATTGACGAGGCTATAGTTATGCCATACAGGATGAACCATTTTTGGTATGCATGCTGATGCATACCATTTTAATAGATTGTTCTGGAATGATGTGAAGGAGGAGCTACCTTGCTGGAAATTAAGACAAACGATGCTGAATCTGCAGCCAAAATCATTGTGCTTGGTGTGGGCGGCGCAGGTAATAATGCTGTTAATAGAATGGTGGACGAGAATATTACCGGAGTTGAATTCGTTGGAATCAACACGGACAAGCAGGCACTGCAGCTTTGCAGAGCGCCGAAACTTCTGCAGATTGGCGAGAAGCTGACCAAGGGGCTGGGCGCGGGCGCAAAGCCTGAAATCGGCGAGAAGGCGGCTGAGGAGAGCAGCGAGGAGATAGCCTCCGTCCTTCGGGGGGCGGATATGGTGTTTGTCACCTGCGGTATGGGAGGCGGCACCGGTACCGGCGCGGCGCCCGTGGTGGCGAAGCTGGCCAAGGATATGGGGATTTTGACGGTAGGCGTGGTAACGAAGCCCTTCCGTTTTGAGGCAAAGGCCCGTATGGTAAACGCCTTAAGCGGTATCGAGAAGATAAAAGACAATGTGGATACTCTGATTGTGATTCCCAACGACAAGCTCCTTGAGATTGTTGACAGGCGGACGACGATGCCCGACGCATTAAAGAAAGCCGACGAGGTGCTTCAGCAGGCGGTGCAGGGAATCACGGATTTGATTAACGTTCCCGCAGTAATCAATCTTGACTTTGCGGATGTCCAGACGGTAATGAAGGATAAGGGAATCGCTCATATCGGAATCGGAGAGGGCAAGGGCGACGATAAGGCCAGCGAAGCGGTTAAGATGGCGGTGGAAAGCCCGCTTCTTGAGACCACAATTTCCGGGGCTTCCCATGTGATTATCAATGTATCCGGCGATATCACCCTTGCGGACGCTTCCGACGCGGCAAGCTATGTGCAGGAGCTGGCGGGAGACGAGGTAAATATTATCTTTGGTGCGATGTACGACGAATCAAAGAGCGACAGCTGCCGTATTACGGTGATTGCAACGGGGCTTGAGGATGCGACTTTAGGAAGCGGCAAGCAGTCGCCTTACAGCTCTTTTGCGAATAAATACAAGACAGTTACCCCTAATATTTCATCTCTGCGGCATACGGCTGTGAATACGGCTGCTGCCGAGAACCAGACCGGTGCAGCTCCGGCGCCGGGCGTGGCTGCAATGCCGTACAGACCGGTTACAGGAATTAACAGCCCCGGGGATATCAGGAGCAATGTAGCGGACAAGCCGTTAAAGATACCGGATTTTCTGCAAAAAAAATAAAGTGAAAGGCTGTATCCCACGGGGCTGCAGCCTTTTTTGTCCCGAAGGCCGGAAAAATTTGCATCTGCCGGGCGGAAATGAGGAAACATATGAAAATTCTGGATTTGGAATGCCCCTCCTGTGGGGCGAAGCTGACGATTGACGAAAAGAATCCGTCAATTGCCGTATGCGAATACTGCAATTCCCACTATGCCCTTGAGTGGGACAGGGAGCAGGCATATTTTCATAAAGGAATTAATTATACGACGCCGAAAGCGCCGGAGCAGGCAAAGGACGGCGGCTGGGGAGTAAACGGTGTAAAAGGAGCGGTGCTTTTATGCATTTTTGCGGCCTTTTTTATCATTGTGTCCGTGGCTTCAAAGATTTTTTCCGGGGGAGGCATCTCCGGGAGGAAAATCGCTTTTAGCGGCAGTCAGCCGGCGAAAGCGGTGGAAATTGCGCCCCCGTATATGGATGAGGGAGAGCTTTTTGAGAAAGAGGAAGCGCTCACAGAAACCTCGCCGACAGGCGCTTTGGGCGAGATGGTATCCGAGGTTTTCGGAAAGGCGGCGGAGGAGGTTTCCCCCCAGGAGCTTGCAAAAATCAGGTGGATTGAGATAAAAGGCGATTTTGACAACAGGTGGGTGGGCTACAGCATGGACGAGCCCTTTGCGGAGGGCGCGGAGCTTAGCTGGATGTGTTTTCCCCGGTCGATGGATACGGGGATACAGAGTCTGCGGCTGTTTGGCGGCTTAAAGAAGCTGAGTGTGGAACAGAATATTGAAAAAGAAGATATAGAAGGGCTTTTGCTTGAAAGCATCGGCGGGTATTTTGACAGCCCCGCGGAGGTGGCGGAAGCGGTGGAGGACGCCGGGCTCCTTAAGGAAATCTGTTTTCATTCCGGTGTGGAAACTCTTGACGGGCTGGAAAATTTCCCTGCCCTTGAGGTATTGTACATAGATTACTGCGAAGTGTCGGATTTAAAGCCCCTTGTCCGGATTCCCGGCCTTAAGAGCCTTAAGCTTGACGGTCTGTCGGAGGTAAAGGATTTTTCTCCGCTGGGAGCCATGAAAAATCTGGAGGAATTATCCATTGACTGCGAAAACCTCAAAGTGCCCGATTTTCTGAAAGGAATGCAAAGATTAAGGAGCCTTGAGCTGCTTTCGGGTAGCATGATTTCGCTGGACGAGCTAAAGAGCCTGCCGGCGCTTGAGGCGCTTGTGGTAGAGGACTGCGGGGATTTGAAAAATATGGATGCGGTGACAGGGCTTACCGGTTTAAAGGCGCTGTCCCTTGAACTGCCCTACGACTGCCCGGAGCCGGATTTAAGCGGGCTGGCCGGGCTGGAAAAGCTGGAGCTTTCTTTGTTTGACAATTGTGATTTTGTGGGAAAGCTGACGAACCTTAAGGAGCTGTCGCTGAAAATGTGTTCCCTGAGCCCCGATGTGGATTTGTCCGCCTTAACGCAGTTAAGGAGCCTTACCTGCAGCTCCTATACCGCGTCAACGCTGGATTTGCAGGGAACGTCCACATACGACGACATTTCGTGGGCTTTCAACAGCGACACCATAAAGGAGCTGAATATCAGTGGCATGGAATGCGAGATTAATTTTGATTTGATAGGGGAAAATCATGTATTGGAGACCCTTTCCATGGACGGCCTTGTGCTGTATAACAACGTTCAGGTATCGGGCGGCGGAATCGTGTACGTGGACTGGGACGACGTGGAGCTTGACGAACACACGGAATTTCTCGGGCGGCTGAAAGGTTTGAAGAACTTAAGCATTGCGGAAAACGATCTTACGGATATTGCTTTTGCAGGGGAGCTTTCCGCACTGGAAACCATTGATTTGTCGGAGAACTATGTTACGGATTTAAAGCCCCTTGCAGGACTTAAGTCTCTTAAAAGAGTGACCTGCACAGGGAATCCGATATCCAATGAAAGAGTACTGGGAGAGAAGGTTTTAGTGATATCCGCCGATAATTGAGAGGCGCTATAACGGATATAAAAACCCCGGGGAGGTGGCAGCGCTTTACCGGGACGAGTTTGCAAAGAGGAGAATGGAAGAAGCATGAGAAAAGAATCGCTTGCAACGGCAAAAAAATGCCTGAAATTCACAGACGAAAGCGTAAGCTGCTTCCACGCCGTTAAGAACGTGGAGGACAGACTGAAAGAGAACGGATTTATCCGCTTAAAGGAAAATAAAAGCTGGGAGCTGAAACCGGGAAAAAGCTATTATGTAAAGAGAAACGATTCCTCTCTGATAGCGTTCAGGATTCCGAAAGGAGAGCCAAAGGGGTTCCATATCGTGGCCTCCCACAGCGATTCGCCGACCTTTAAGCTGAAAGCCAAATCCGGGGTGAATGTGGAAAATCACTATGTAAAGCTGAATGTGGAACCCTACGGAGGCATGATTTACGCAACCTGGCTCGACAGATGCCTTTCCGTGGCGGGGAGGGTGATTTGTCGCAGGGACGATAAGCTGAAAAGCCGGACGGTAAATATTGACGAGGATTTGCTGGTGATACCGAATCTGGCGATTCATATGGACAGGGAAATGAATAAAAATCTTTCCTATAATCCGCAGATTGATTTACAGCCCCTGCTTGGCGCATGGCAGGAGGATATGGAGGAGGCGGGGGAAAAGGCCCGGCCAGGGGAAACGCCGCAGGAGGGAGAAGCTCTGGAGAAAACGAAGGACAAAAAGACGGACATTCTCATGGAGAAGCTTGCCTGCGCCGCCGGGATAGAGAAGGAGGAAATTCTGGGCAGCGATTTGTTTTTGTATGTGAGGGATAAGGGAAAACTGGCGGGAGCGCAGAAGGAACTTATGATTGCCCCGCGGCTGGACGACCTTGTCTGTGTGTTTGCCTCTGTGGAAGCCATTCTTGCGGCCGAGCCGAAGGATATGATTTCCGTGTGCGCCGTTTTTGACAATGAGGAAGTGGGAAGCTGCACGAAGCAGGGGGCTGCCTCCACCTTTCTGGAAAATGCGCTTTCAAGAATCGGAGAGGCAATGGGAAAGACGGGCGGCGCATATCTGCAGCTGCTTGCGGAAAGCTTTATGATTTCCGCGGATAATGCCCATGGCGTACACCCCAATCACCCGGAAAAGGCGGACAGTACCTGCAGACCGTATCTGAACAGAGGAATTGTGATTAAATATCACGGGGGACAGAAGTACACCACGGACGCCTGGTCGGAAGCGGTAATAAAGGAGCTGTGCCGGAAAGCGGAGGTTCCTTATCAGGTCTACTGCAACCGCTCCGATATTCCGGGAGGCTCCACGCTTGGGAATATTTCCGCAGGCCAGGTGTCAATCCCGGCGGTGGATATCGGTATCGCCCAGCTTGCCATGCATTCGGCGGTGGAAACGGCGGGGAGTATGGATGTGGAATATCTTTTGCGGGTGCTTGCGCAGTTTTACGGAGAATAAGGATTCATGAAATATAAAATACTTATCGTGGAAGATGATTTTACGATACGGATGCAGCTGAAATATCTGTTGGAGGGGAGCGGATATGAAGTTCTGGCTGTCACGGATTTTGCAGATACAATCAAAGCGGTGAAGGAATTTGCCCCCCATCTGGCGATTCTGGACATCAAGCTGCCGAAAAGCAGCGGATTTGAAATATGCTCCCAAATCCGAAGCTTTTCCGATATTCCCATTGTTTTTGTGACGGGGAGCAATACAGATATGGACGAGTTAAACAGCATTATGCTGGGCGGGGACGCCTTTATCACAAAGCCTTATAACACGGCGATTCTTCTTGCCAAAACAGCGGCTCTTTTACGGCGCGCCTATGCCTGCGGGCAGGCGGAAATTCTCACCTGGAACGGCGCGCAGCTTCATCTGGAAAGCAGCCTGATTACCTGTAACGGGGGGAAAGCGGAGTTAACCAAAAACGAAGTGAAAATTCTGTACTATCTTTTTAAGAACGCCGGAAAAATCTGTTCCCGGAATGATATCGTGGATTTTCTGTGGGATAACCAACTCTATGTTGACGATAACGCGCTCAGCGTCAACATTACCCGTATCCGTGAAAAGCTGGCGGGTATCGGCCTGACAGGCTTTATTAAAACGAAGCACAGGCAGGGGTACACCTTATGAGCGGCAGGCAGTATCTGAAAAATCACCTTCCGGTTATCTTGCTCAACCTTCTTGGAATGCTTGCCCTTGCCTTATTTTTGCTTGCGGCTGGCAATCCTGTTCAAAGCGTCCTTTTTGTCCTGGCGGTATGGCTGACTGTGGTCATTTTATGGCTGGCAGCCGTTTACCTGAAAAGAAAAAAGTACCTGGACGGATTACTGGCTATGGCGGAAGGGCTAAAGGAGAGATATTTAATACCGGAAATCATGGAGGAGCCGGAGCAGGCTGAAGGACAGGTCTATTATCAGATTATGAAAATGGCAGAAAAGTCCATGCTGGAAAAAATAAACGGAATACAGAGGGAGCGGAAGGAATATAAGGAATACATTGAACAGTGGCTCCATGAAGTCAAAACGCCCATAACGGCCATGAAGCTGCTTTGCGAAAATAACCGCTGCGAGTTTACGAAGGATATGCTGGCGGAGCTGGAAAATATCAACCGTTTTACGCAGCAGGCGCTGTACTATGCCCTGAAAGGGGATGACTTTGGCAGCTATACGGAAAAAGACTACCGCATCCGGGAAATCCGGCTGGAGGATGTGGTGCATGGGGCGATTGCGGACAACAAATATCTTCTTCGCCAGAGCCGCGTTGCGGTAACGGTTGACGGGATGGAAAACCGTGTCTACACCGACGAAAGGTGGGTGCGGTTTGTTTTAAACCAGATTATCAGCAATGCCGTGAAATACCGCTCCGGGGAGCCGGCTGTGCATTTTTTTACCGAAAAAAAGGGGAATCAGGTATTTTTGTACATAAAGGATAACGGAATCGGCATTTCCCAAAGCGACCTTCCCCGTATCTTTGAAAAAGGCTTTACCGGACAAAACGGCAGGATGCTTCAAAATTCCACGGGCATCGGACTGTATCTGTGCAGGCGTCTTTGCGACAGGCTGGGAATCGGGCTGACGGCCCGTTCAGAGGAAAGGGGCGGCACAACCATTATTCTCTCTTTTCAGGTAAACGATTTCGTGACCGGGGCGCGGGGCTGAGAGGCTCTGCGCTTCTTTCACTTTTGTAAGAACTGCGTAAGAAAACCTGATACAAAAATATTGCCGCGGCTTTTACAATAAGGACATCAAAGCCTTAAAGGAGGAAGGATAATGGGTGTGATTTTGAAACTGGAGCATATACAGAAATACTACGGAAGCGGGGGAAGCGTTACCAGAGCAATCAGGGATATCAGTTTTTCCGTAGAGAAGGGCGAATTTCTCGCTATCATGGGAACCTCCGGCTCGGGAAAGACAACGCTGCTTAACTGTATTTCCACCATCGATACGGTAAGCGCGGGACATATTTATTTAGAGGGAGTCGATGTGACGGAGATGAAACCGAAGTCCCTTGCCGGCTTCCGCAGGGAAAATCTCGGCTTTGTATTTCAGGACTTCAATCTGCTGGATACGCTGACCATTTCCGAAAATATTGCGCTGGCTCTTTCCATAAATAAAGTGCCGGCAAGGGAAGTGGAGCCCCGGATTCTGGATATTGCGGCAAAGCTGAATATCAGCGATATTCTGGATAAATATCCTTATCAGGTGTCGGGAGGACAGAGGCAGCGCTGCGCCTGCGCGAGGGCGATTGTGGGAGACCCGAAGCTGCTTTTGGCGGATGAGCCTACAGGAAGCCTTGACAGCCATTCCGCCCAAATGCTGCTCGCCACCATTCAAAGCATCAACGAGCAGCTTGGCGCAACGATTTTGATGGTGACTCATGACGCTTTTACCGCCAGCTATGCGAACCGCATCCTGTTTTTGCAGGACGGGGAAATTCTGACGGAGCTGCGCAAGGGGAGCGATGACAGAGGCGGCTTTTTCCATAAAATTCTGGATGTACTTACCATGATGGGAGGTGGACAAAGCCATGTACGCTAAGCTTGTTATAAGAAACGCAAGGCGTTCCGTAAAGGATTATCTCATTTATATTGTAACCTTAACGCTATGCGTTACCCTGTTCTACTCGTTTCTGTCCGTTTCCAGCAGCTATTATAAACCGGATATCGGGAGCGCATATGATTTCACTCTGGTCGGAGGGGGAATGAAAACGGCGGTCTGCGGGATTACCCTGCTTATCCTGTTTCTGATACGGTTCGTCAATAAGTATATGCTTGTGCGCAGGCAGAGAGAATTTGCAATCCAGTCGGTTATGGGAATGGAGCAGAAAACCATCGGCAGGCTTTTCTTTGCGGAAACCTTTCTCATGGGGCTTCTCTCCATTGGAAGCGGGATTTTCCTCGGCATGTTCTGCTCGCAGTTTATTACGGCGATGTTTCTGACCGCGTACGGAAAAAGCTACCGGATTTCCTGGATGCTGTTTCCTGACACTGTGCTTTTCACAATCAGCTTTTTTATCTTAAGCTTTCTTGCCGCGGGAGCTTTTAACGCCCGTTCCATAGGGAAAATGAAAATTATCGATATGCTTACGGCGGAGCGGGCAAATGAGCCTGAACCGGAAAAAGGCCGCTGGATGTATGCCGTGGCGGCGCTCTATGAGCTGTCTTTGCTGCTTATGCTGATTATCGGAATAAGGAAGGTTTATTTTTATTATGACAGCCGTTTTGCGTTTCCTGTCAGAGCCATGTTCTGGGGCAATATCCTTTTTCCGGCTGCGGCCCTGGCCTTTTCTTTTCTGTGGCTGATTAGAAGGAGGAAAAGAGATTTTCACATATTGACTTTGGGGCTGCTCGTCTGTTCGGTTTTAAATGCCCTTCCGGCGGTAAGCGTACCGTCGCTGATGAGTAAATACTACCTGCCGCTGGGAGACGGGACGGTCAACCAGTATCTGATGTTTGTTCTGGCCGATTTACTTTTCTTCATCTGCGGCGTCGTTTATCTTGCAGGCAGCGCCATTCTCGCCTGGAAGGAAAAAGCCCCGGAGCATAAATATCACAATGAAAATCTGTTCTTTTTCGGACAGATGATAACAAAGCTGAACACAACCGGTAAGACAATGAGTGTTATCAGTATTACGCTGACCCTTGCAATTTTTCTGTTTATTGCCGCGCCCATACTGGTA
This sequence comes from bacterium 1xD8-48, assembly GCA_009917455.1. GTDB lineage: Bacteria > Bacillota > Clostridia > Lachnospirales > Lachnospiraceae > Suilimivivens. The sequence continues at coordinate 23,941 of QZDS01000031.1, forward strand.
AACTGGGCGTCCGGCTATCTGGACTCCCGCTCCATGTATGACATACAGATTTATTCCAGATACAACAAAGTGTATGAGGAGGAAAATCTGCCCACAGGAGGTTACGGGATTGTGACAGATTTTCTTGAAGGACAGGGAATTGAAACGGCGTATGACTGTACCTTTCACCTGTATCTGCCGGTGAAAGAGGATTTTCATAACCGGATGAAGTATGATTTTCCGGCTGCGGCAATTTCCCTGAGCGATTATAACACTGTAAGGAGGATGCTGGGCTTTGAAGAAATTACGCTGAAGGAAAATGAATTTACGACACACTGGAAAGCCGTCGCAACCGGCGAAGAGCAGGATGCTTTCCTGCAATCCCACAGAACAGTTGAGACAGACGCAGGAAATCTGACCCTGGCACAAAGCCCCTGCCATCAGGAAAAAATGGGAGGGACCATGTATAACCTTTATACGAACGTACTGCTTGTGTTTCCCGACAATATCTGCAGGGATTTGCTGCCGGTCATCGAGAACCGCTATATCATGACAAAAGAGCCCCTTTCCTATGATAAGGCCCGCCTTCTGGAGACGGAATTTACAGAGGTCTATCCCGAGGAAACGGAGACGGGCGCAGGCTATGGAATCCGCCTGAGCACCTTGCAGATAAACGACACAAAGGGAAACAATTTTGTCCTGCAGGCCTCCATGCTCTACGGGGCTGTGGTTTTGATGGTTATCTGCCTTACCGTACTTTCCCTGCAGCAGCTTCTGGACGCGGGGCATTACAGATACCGCTTTTCGGTGCTTCGGAAACTGGGGGTTGAGGAGCGGAACATAGAACGGCTGATGCTAAAACAGCTGGGAGTCTGGTTCGGCCTGCCGGTTACGCTTGCCATAGCCGTTGCCGCCGTTGCCACAGCCTGCTTTGTTCGGGCCATATCGGCAGAGATTTCGGCCTACATCGGATTTGCCTCTCTGCTGCAGCAGGTGGGAATTACTGTGGGAATTCTAGTTCTTTTGCTGGCGTGTTATTTCTTAAGTACGTGGCTCCTTTTCAGGCGTTCAGTGGATGTTTGACAAATCTTTCTCTGGAAAATCCTGTCTCCTGATGTTATAATCATAATATCTATATATTATCTGCGTCCGCACAGAAAAGTATACAAATTGCACGAAGACGCAGAAAAGAAAGGAGAGATTTATAATGCACCTAGTTAGAATTGATTCACCGGATGTACAGGCATTTGAAACGGAGCATATTGCCGCCGTCAGAAAGGTGGCGCCGGAATGTATGGTGCTTCTCAAAAATGACGGCACTCTGCCTCTTTCAGGAGCCGGAAAGATAGCTCTTTACGGAAGTGGAGCAAGAAGAACCATCAAAGGAGGAACCGGCTCGGGGGACGTTAACGTGCGCCACTTTGTCAATGTGGAAGAGGGGCTTGAAAATGCCGGCTTTGAAATTACCACTAAGGCATGGCTTGACGGCTACGATAAGATAGTGACAGACGCAAAAGCGGCATTTTACGGCGCTATCCGCAAGGAAGCCGAGGCAGCGGGAGCAAAGGGAATGCAGATGATGCTGTTTGCCATGGGACGGATGTGCCCGGAACCGGAATACGAGCTTCCCTTAGACGGCGAAGGAGATACGGCGATTTATGTGCTGTCAAGAAATTCAGGCGAAGGCGCGGACCGCAAGCCGGAAGCGGGAGATATCAATTTAACGGAGACGGAAATCAGAGATATTCTTGCCCTGAATAAGAAATATGAGAAGTTTGTCCTTGTCCTTAACGTGGGCGGCATGATTGATTTAAAACCTGTGGAAGAGGTCTCCTCTATTCTGCTGATGGGACAGCTTGGAATGGCTACCGGGGACGCGCTGGCGGATGTGGTGCTGGGAAAAGCATACCCTTCGGGCAAGCTGACCATGACCTGGGCGCCGATTAAGGATTATGCCTCCACGGAAGGCTTTGGCGACCCCAATGATACATATTATAAGGAAGGCATCTATGTGGGCTACCGCTATTTTGACACCATCGGTTATACGCCGACCTATCCTTTCGGTTATGGCGTCGGATATACGACCTTTACGGTAGAGCCCAAAAGCATGACGGCTGATGCGGAGAAGGTAACAGTGACCGCTACGGTCAGGAATACCGGCGATAAGGCCGGAAAGGAAGTTGTACAGGTATATTATTCCGCACCGGAGGGCAATCTTGACAAGCCTTATCAGGAGCTGGCAGGCTATGCAAAGACAAAGGAGCTTGCGCCCGGCGGGAGCGAGGATGTGACGGTCACCTTTGAGACGGAAAGCATGGCGTCCTACTGTGTGAAATGCGCGTCCTATGTGATGGAAAAGGGAACCTACTTTGTGCGCGTAGGGAACTGTTCCAGAAACACCCATATTGCCGGGGCGGTGGTTTTAGATGAGACAAAGGTAATAGAGAAGGATAAAAATATCTGCGGAGACAGCGGCTTTGAGGATTTGAAGCCGGAAAAGACGCCTTTTACCTATGAGGGCGAGGAACAGGAAAAGGAAAATGCCGTAAGAATCGAGATTAAGGCGGCAGACCTGGCGGTAAAAGAAGTGTCCTATCAGGAGGTACCGGCGGAAATTCCGGCAGGGCCTTCCGTAAAATGGGACGAGGTGGTAAGCGGAAGCAAATCTCTGGATGAATTTGTGGCGGGATTAACGGACGAGCAGATGGCTTATCTGTGCATCGGCGCGTACAAGGATGCAGAGGATATGATGGAGGTTATCGGCAACGCCTCCAGCGGCGTTGCCGGCGCGGCCGGAGAGACCACAAGGCAGCTTAAGGATTTGGGTACTCCCGCGCTGGTAATGGCCGACGGCCCTGCCGGGCTCCGTCTGTCCCCGACCTACAAGTATGTGAACGGAGAAGCAAAGTCCACGTCCTCAAGCCTTGCCGGAGATACGGCGGCCATGCTGACGCCGGAAGAACTTAAGGCAATGGCGGAAGCGGCTGAAAACCAGAGCGAAGAAATGAAAGCGGCGCCCACCTATTATCAGTACTGCGTGGCGATTCCCATCGGAACAGGCCTTGCACAGTCCTGGAACGACGAGCTGGTAAGAAGCTGCGGCGATTTGGTGGGAGAAGAAATGGAAATGTTCGGAACCCATCTGTGGCTGGCCCCGGCAATGAATATTTACCGTTCTCCTCTGTGCGGACGTAATTTCGAGTATTATTCGGAGGACCCCGTGCTTAGCGGCTGTATTGCGGCGGATATCACGGACGGCGTACAAAAGCATGAAGGTTGTGCAACCACCATCAAGCACTATGCCTGCAACAATCAGGAAACCAACCGTTATTTCTCCAACAGCAATGTAGGGGAGAGGGCGTTGCGCGAGATTTATCTGAAAGGCTTTGAAATCTGTATCAAAAAGTCTCAGCCGCACTTTATTATGACCTCCTACAACCTGATTAACGGCGAGCACGCCTGCAACTCCAAGGATGTCCAGACCTATACGCTGCGTGACGAGTGGGGCTTTAAGGGCGTTGTCATGACCGACTGGCTGGTAACGGGCGGTATGGGACCGAAGGGAGAAAAATGGCCCTGCGCTTCCGCGGCGGGCAATGTGAAGGCCGGTAACGATATCACCATGCCCGGTATTCCTTCCGATAAGAAAGATATCCTCGAGGCGCTTACGAACACTGAGCACCCTTACGCGCTCAGTAAGGCAGAATTGCAGCTTGCCGCAAAGCGCGTGCTCGGCATGATTTTGAAGCTGGCGTAAAGCTTCGGGCAACGGACGCCGGTTTTTGGAAAAACAGGCGGAATAAACAAAATTTTAAGATGCAGGGTTCTGTGAAATATCAGGACTTTGCATCTTTTTATATACACGGAAGCGCGCGGCGGATGACCGCGTTTGTTACAAACGTGGTATCTTTGGAGCTATATTTGATATATTTTTTTTGAAAATGGAATAAAAAATATAGAAAAAGAAAAAATATTGAAAAAAAGGTAAGTATATGATAGACTGAAATTCTATGGAGGGAAAATTTATGGGAAGCATCGTACGGCTGGCGGCACTGGAAATTACCAATATCAAAAATGTCAGAAACGGGCGGATTGTCATGCCGAACGCCAATCAGAAGCAATTATCTTATAAAAAGGCAGAGGTGCTGGGACTGTACGGGCAAAACGGTTCCGGAAAAACTGCGGTTATTGATGCACTGGATATTTTGCAGAGAGTTATGATTGGGTTTACCCTTGAAGGTGAAATCGCCGGTTATATTGGTGCGGACTGCCGTCAGTCAGAGATTGGAGCTGATTTCAATATTTTCTCTGAGGAAGCCATATATGAGGTACATTATGATGTTTTGCTGCAAAAAAATGAAAAAGGTGTCGAAATTGCCCGGGAAACTTTGAGCAGCGCAGTGAATGAAGGAGAATCCAGAAGCAATAAAACGGTATTCATGGATTATCAACGTCTGGAAAAAGGAATTGTTTTTTCGCCGGCGAAGCGGTTTGCAGAGGTGACAGAGGCAGATAAGGAAAACAGGACTGACCTTATCGTTGCAAGAAAGATAGCGGAGAAGAGCAACTGCTCCTATATTTTCGGAGAAAGCAGCCGGGAGATTTTCGGCCGGAATTATGAGAATAATTTCAGGCACTGTTCAAATGTAATCAGGTCATTGTTTAACTTTGCGTTGAAGGATTTATTTGTAATCAGCAATATGCATTCCGGCATGATTTCCGCCAATTTTTTTCTTCCGCTGACATTTAAAAAAGAGCGCGAGGGAGGGGGGATGAAGGGAGATTTGACGATTCCCTTTAATGAGCCTGTCGTTGTAGAGGAAGATAGAAAAAATCTCATGGAAGAGATTATTTCACAGATTAATATAGTTCTGGTTACAATTATTCCGGGAATGGAGTTAAGAATTTATAACTATGGAAGGCAGCTGACGGATTCCGGACAGGAGGGATATAGAGTAGAACTTGTCTCTTTGCGGGAGAATATGTCTCCGATACCGATTCGTATGGAATCCAACGGAATTATTAAAATTATTTCTATTCTGCATGCCTTGATTCAGGCGTTCGCAAATCCCTCCATTTGTCTTGCGATAGATGAGCTGGACGCCGGAGTTTTCGAATATTTGCTTGGCGAGCTTTTAGATATTTTTAATAAAAGCGCTAAGGGGCAGATGATATTTACCTCTCATAATCTGCGCGCCCTGGAAATGCTTGATAAAGACAGTGTCATGTTTTCCACAACAAATCCGGATAGAAGATATATACGTATGAAGAACGTCAAAACGTCAAATAATTTGCGAGACACATATCTAAGAGGGATTACTTTGGGGGGACAGGATGAAGTGATTTATGAGGAAACAGACAGTTTAAAAATTGCACGTGCGTTCAGAAAGGCAGGCAGGCGGATATAATATGAAAGAAAAGAAGGTGGTTGCGTTTATAGTGGAGGGACCGAGCGATGAAGCGGCAATAGGCTCCCTTATGAAGGAATATTTTTCAGATAACGAAGTACAGTTTGTTGTTGTACATGGCGATATTACACTGAAAAACTATGCTTCTGCCGACAATATAAAGAGCAAAATTAATGAGCTGATAGAATGTGTAAAGAACAGATATCGATATCATCAGGATGATTTTATAGGTATTATTCATATCGTTGATACCGACGGGGTATATATTGCCGATACAGATATAAGAGCGGCAGATGTAGAGAAGGTCAGATATTGTGAGGATTATATCGAGACAAAGAATGTAAATGCAATTATTGAAAGAAACAAACAAAAAGGGGATATTTTATTTAAGCTCAGAAAAACAGGAAAAATTAAAGGGATACCCTACAAAATATATTTTAATTCCTGTAATCTGGAGCATGTGCTATATGGGGAACTGAAAGATTTTACAGATGAAGAAAAGCAGATGCTGTCCGATGATTTTGCAGACAAATATGAAGGAAAGATAAATGAATTTATAGAGTTCCTTTCGGGTTCCGCGGTTGCGGTACATGGTACTTATCAAAAAACCTGGGATTTCCTTGAAAAGGAAAGGAATTCTCTGAAAAGACATACCAATATGCATCTGATGTTTTGAAAATCTTCGAAGCCAGTTTAATTCTGGCGGCGAAGATTTTTTATTTCTGAAAGAGGACAATAACTCGCAGCTTTGCTGAGGTGTAAGTTTGATGCCCCAATCAGCTTGCTGCGGGGTTGTTGATTATTGCAAGGGGCAGACATTCCGTCGAATTCTGCGATAAATGAAGGGGTATAGGACAACGTTTTGACAAATTATGAAAGGGTTAATGTTTATAATAAACAGGTACATGAGGAATGGAGGTGAAGGGCTGCGGAGTGCAACTACAGGGTATCATTTATATTGACAGCATATTTGCGCTGAACCTGGTTATGGATTTATACCTGCTATTGCTCACAGCAAAAGCGCTTGGAAAGACGGTCAGCTATCTGAGAATTTTTGCCGGAAGCATAACGGGGGCGGCCGGATATTGTCTGATACTTTGTGTGCCGGGAATTTCTTATATACTTAAGGTGCTGCTTGGAATGATTCCAATAGGAGGACTGATGATAAAAATAGCCTGCCGGACAAAAGGAATAAAAGAGCTGCTCCGGGCCATGGGATACCTCTTTACATTTTCCTTTATCATGGGAGGGTTCATAATCTTTCTTAAGGGGAAAAGCAGGTTTTTTGCAGACATGAATACAGCGGTTATCCCTGCGGGGCTGGGGTTTGCCGGTTTCGTCCTCTGCCGGAAGCTGACCAAAGTATGGCGAAAAAAGAAAAGCAGCCATTTCTGCCAGGTGGTTTTTCAGGGGGACGAGGGATATGTGGAGGTCTCGGCGCTCATTGACACAGGGAACGGACTGGTGGAACCTTTCAGCAAAAAGCCGGTGGCGATACTGGATGCGGATAAGTGGGAGGGGATGAAAAAATGGATGAAGCCTGAAAAGTATAAGGTCATCCCCTATCACAGCATCGGTAAGGACAAAGGCATCATGGAGGGATACGAGATAGATACCATGAGGGTAAAGGGAAATGACGGTGAAAAACAGTATGATAAGGTAGTTGTAACGGTTTTTAAGGGAAAGGTATCCGGAGACGGCAGCTATCAGATGATTCTGCCGCCGGAATTATCAATATAGAATCTGCAGAATCTGCGGAACTTATAACAGGAGGACTTAAGAATGGTTTTTAAGGTAGCAATTCCCGGGAAGCTTCAGTTCAAGCTTTACCGCAGGGAGCCTAATTTTTTACTTACAAGGCAGGGAGACGTTCATTACATAGGAGGCTCAGAGGTGCTTCCGCCGCCCCTTGAGCTGGAAAAGGAAAACGCGGTTATCAGCGATTTGGGAACGGAATATGAGGATGAGGCCAAGTCGATTTTAATCGAGCATAATCTCCGTCTGGTGGTATATATTGCCAGAAAATTTGACAATACCGGAGTGGGTGTGGAGGATTTGATTTCCATCGGGACGATTGGGCTGATTAAATCCATCAATACCTTTAATCCCGGTAAAAATATCAAGCTGGCAACCTATGCTTCCAGATGCATTGAAAATGAAATTTTAATGTACCTGAGAAGAAATAACAAGACCAGGATGGAGGTTTCCATTGACGAGCCACTGAACGTGGACTGGGACGGGAACGAGCTTTTGCTCTCCGATATTCTGGGAACGGACGAGGACGTGATTTACAAGGACATTGAAACCGAGGTGGAACGCAAGCTCCTGCTCAAAGCCATCGACAAATTAAGCGACAGGGAAAAGACGATTGTGAAGCTGCGGTTCGGACTTGGCACGCCCGACGGACAGGAGATGACCCAGAAGGAGGTGGCGGAGCTTCTTGGCATCTCACAGTCCTATATTTCAAGGCTGGAAAAAAAGATTATGAAGAGACTGAAAAAGGAACTGCTGCGGGAAAGCTACTAAAGCTTTCCCTGTCAGCATTTGATGTCTACAATAATGATATCAGGACCAATTTGTTTGATATCCCGGTAGGGAATGCAGATGTCCGGTTCACTGCACAGAAGATTCCAGAATTTATTGCTTCCGGGAATAAAAACCTTGCAGATTTGCCCGCTGCACTGGTCAAATTCCAGGTCGGAAATTCTTCCAAGCTTTCTGCAATCCCGCATGTTGATTACGTCTTTACTTTTCAGTTCGGAAAAAAGCATATCGGAGCCTTTCTTTCAGGGGTATGATTTATTTTATGCCCGGGATTGAAAAAGGTGTCTCCATGAATAATTTTCCTCCAAATGGAGAATCATCTATACAGGATAATGATTCACGAAGCAGGAGGAAAACAGGATATGGCTCAGGGAAAGGTTGAGATATGCGGAGTAAACACGGCGAAGCTGCCGCTGCTTAAAGCGGACGAAAAGGAAAAGCTTTTTGCACAGATAGAATCAGGAGACCAGGAAGCCCGCCAGAAATATATTGAGGGCAATCTGCGGCTGGTCCTGAGTGTGATTAAGCGTTTTTCGTCCAGCAATGAAAATGTGGACGACCTTTTTCAGATTGGATGTATCGGTCTGATTAAAGCAATCGACAATTTTGACTCTTCTCTTAATGTAAAGTTCAGCACCTATGCGGTACCTATGATTATCGGAGAAATAAGAAGGTTTTTGCGCGATAATAATGCAATCAGGGTGAGCCGTTCTCTGAAGGATACTGCCTATAAAGCGATTTATGCCAGGGAAAACCTGATGAAGCAGAGTATGAAGGAGCCTACGCTCAATGAAATTTCCGAGGAAATTGGCATTTCCAAGGAAGACATTGTATACGCCCTGGACGCCATTCAAAATCCCATGAGCCTGTACGAGCCTGTTTTTACCGATGGCGGAGACGCTTTATATGTGATGGATCAAATCAGCGACAAGAAGAACAAAGAGGAAAACTGGGTGGAACACCTCTCCTTAAGCGAAGCCATGAAACGGCTCGGACAAAGAGAAAGGGAAATTATCAGCCTGCGTTTTTTTGAGGGAAAGACACAGATGGAGGTGGCGGACAGCATCGGAATATCCCAGGCGCAGGTATCCAGACTTGAAAAAAATGCGCTCAAAGCCATGAAGAATTATCTGACGGCTTAAAAGGGAACGCTCGTTGACATAACCCTTAAGTCCGAATATAATAATATTGTTGCCAAATGTTCAGGCTTTTTGCCCGGCAGGGCCTTAAGTCTGCGGATTAACGGGGGAGAGCGAAATGAAATGTCCGTTTTGCGGTCACGAAAATACCAGGGTGATTGATTCAAGACCGGCGGAGGATAATAATTCCATCAGGCGCCGGAGAATTTGCGATGAATGCGACAAGCGTTTTACCACCTACGAGAAAGTGGAGACAATTCCGTTGATTGTTATCAAAAAGGATAACAACAGGGAAACCTTTGACAGGAGCAAGATTGAGGCGGGAGTTCTTCGGGCATGCCATAAGCGGCCTATCAGCGCCAGCCAGATTAAGCAGCTCGTGGACGAGGTGGAAACCGAGATTTTCAGCATGGAAGAAAAGGAAATTCCCAGCCGGGTGATTGGCGAGATTGTCATGAATAAGCTGAAAAATCTGGAGGCGGTGGCATACGTGCGTTTTGCTTCCGTGTACAGGGAGTTTAAGGACGTCAATACATTCGTTGACGAGCTGAAGAAATTTTTGGACGCATAGAGGAACAAAGGGAAAAAAGCCTGCGCCTGCCCTGCATCTGAAGGTCTGGTGCGCGGGAAGCAGTCAGGAAATGGGGAAATTTATGCTGGAACGTTTTTATCCCGATATTTATGTCAGCTCTGCCTATGAAATTGATTTCGGAGAATTTTATGACAGAGGATATCGGGGTATTATTTTTGATATCGATAATACACTGGTACCTCACGGAGCACCTGCAGACGAGCGGAGCAAAGCGCTTATCAAATCGCTTAAGGAGATGGGATTTGGAGTTTTGTTTCTGTCCAACAATAAGGAACCCCGGGTGAAAATGTTTAATGACGCGGTGGGAGCCGGGTACATATTTAAAGCCGGAAAGCCGGGTGTAAAGGGATATTTGCGCGCCATGGAGATGCTGGGCACGGATGTGCGGAATACGCTTTTCGTGGGGGACCAGCTTTTCACTGACGTGTGGGGAGCCAAAAATACGGGAATCCTTTCCATATTAGTGCATCCCATAGATAAAAAAGAAGAAATTCAGATAGTTTTAAAACGCTATATCGAAAAAATCGTGCTTGCCTTCTATAAGCGTAAGCTTGCAAAAGACTGAAAGGCTTGAAACAGTACGAAATGAGGAAGAAGCAATGATTGACGGACATACAAGGGTCTGCGGCGTAATCGGCAATCCGGTGGAGCACACCATGTCGCCTGCCATACATAACGCGCTTGCGGATAAGCTATCCCATAATCTTGTCTATGTGCCTTTTCATGTGGAGACAGGAGAGGTGGCGGCGGCGGTAAAAGGCGCCTACGCCCTGAATGTGCTGGGAATGAATGTCACCGTACCTCACAAAAAAGAGGTGATGGAAGGGATTGTGGAAATAGACGCGCTGGCAGAGAAAATCGGCGCAGTCAATACACTGGTGCGGACGGAAGGCGGATTTAAGGGTTATAATACGGACATGCCCGGCCTCTACCGGGCCATGTGCAGCGAAAATATCCGTATGGAGGGGGAGGATGTTATTCTGCTGGGGGCAGGCGGAGCGGCCAGAGCGGTAGCCTTTTTGTGTGCGGAGAAGAACGTCGCAAAGGTATATATGCTGAACCGTTCCGTGGAAAAGGTGCGGATGATTGCGCAGGAAGTCAGAGAAAAGACAGGAAAGGAATGCATCCGGCCAATGGCGCTTTCCGATTATCCTGATTTGCCGGATAAAAAATACCTTGTCATACAGGCCACAAGCGTGGGACTTTTTCCCGATGAAGACAGGGCAGTCATTGAGGACGAAGCTTTTTATAAAAAGATACATACAGGCTTCGATTTGATTTACAGGCCCTCCAACACAAAATTCATGAAGCTGGTGAAAGCCCGGGGCGGTAAGGCGTATCACGGTCTTAAAATGCTCCTGTATCAGGGAATTATTGCTTACGAACTCTGGAATAACGTGACTGTCCCGGAGGATTTGGCCGGGGAGGTATATGAAATACTGAAAGAAAAAATGGGAATAAAGGATGAAGGATAACATTATTTTAACCGGATTTATGGGAAGCGGAAAGACCAGCGTGGGGATTCGCTTATCCTACCGGATGAAGCAGACAATGATTGATACCGATAAGTGGATAGAGCAGAGGCAGAAGATGTCGGTATCTGAAATTTTTGCCGCATACGGCGAGAGCGCTTTTCGGAAAATGGAGACAGACTGCCTGAAAGCTTTGATTGAAACCGCCGATAAACAGATTATATCCGTTGGCGGCGGGCTTCCTGTAAGAGAAGAAAATCACGGGCTTTTAAAACAGCTTGGCAGGGTATTTTATTTAAAGGTTTCGCCGGAGGTGGTTTACGGGAGATTAAAGGATGATAAGACCCGTCCTCTTTTGCAGGTGGAAAATCCTCTTGAGAAAATCCGTGGGCTTATGTCGGCGCGCTCACCCATATACGAGGCATGCGCCGACGTAATTTTAGACGTGTCGGATATGGATTTTGATGAAATATTGGATAATATAGAAGAGAAAGGCGGTTATCGCTATGAAAATACTGGTAATTAACGGCCCTAACCTCAACTTTCTGGGAATCCGGGACAGGGAGGTGTACGGCGCGGAGGATTATGACTATCTTCTTAATTTAATAAGTAAGAAAGGAGAAGCCCTGGGCATTTCGGTGGAGGTTTTCCAGAGCAACCACGAGGGGGCGATTATAGACAGAATCCAGGACGCCTATTCTGACGGGACGGACGGGATAGTCATCAATCCCGGCGCCTATACCCATTACAGCTATGCCATAAGGGACGCTCTTGCCGACTGTCCTCTCCCCAAAGTGGAAGTCCACATTTCGGACATCAGCCAGAGGGAGGATTTCCGGAAGGTGTCGGTGACGGCGCCGGTGTGCGATAAGCAGATTTACGGGCATGGGCTTGACGGCTATCTGGAAGGGATTGACTGCGCTCTGGAGCTGAAAAAGCTGAAAAATTGCTGATTTCCGTTAATTTCCAAAGAAAGTGGTTGAAATATATCGTTTTTTATATTAAACTAGTAAAGAATTATAACGTGAAAATTTAGGAGGAATATTTTATGATATCTGCAGGTGATTTCAGAAATGGCGTAACCATTGAAGTGGATAACAATGTTTACCAGATTATTGAGTTTCAGCACGTGAAACCCGGTAAAGGCGCAGCATTTGTCAGAACCAAACTGAAAAACATCAAGAGCGGCGGCGTAGTGGAGAAAACTTTCAGACCTACTGAAAAGTGTCCGCAGGCACGTATTGACAGAAAAGATATGCAGTACTTATATGCAGACGGAGAACTGTATAACTTTATGGATGTTGAAACATATGACCAGGTTGCGCTGAACAGTGAAACTGTAGGCAGTGCGCTTAAGTTTGTCAAAGAAAACGAAATGGTAAAAATGCTCTCACACAACGGCAGCGTATTTTCCGTAGAACCTCCTTTATTTGTAGAGCTGGAGATAATCGAAACCGAGCCCGGATTTAAAGGCGACACCGCAACCGGCGCCACAAAACCGGCAACAGTGGAAACAGGCGCAACCGTAAATGTGCCTCTGTTCGTTGATACCCATGACGTGATTAAGATTGATACCAGAACCGGAGAATATTTGTCAAGAGTATAAAATAAAAACATCCCGTCAATAAAAAAAGACCTGAAAGACAATGAATACAGCATTCATTGTCTTTTTCAATTTCTGAGAACATATTACATATCAAAAGAAAGAATGAGGAATTCTATGAACCACATGTCGGTAAAATTCACGTCTTACACACAGGATATTTTAGAAAATCTAAAAGAAAAACTGGGGGATGGTTACACCGTATTTTCCAAAAACATCCGCAAAAACAACGGCATTATCTGCACCGGAATTATCGTGAAAAAGGCGGGGCAGAATGTAAGCCCGGTGATATATATCGATAATTTATTCAGGGAAAATATCACGGAGCCTGAGATAAAAGAAATTTCAAACGCTTTATATAACGATTTTATGAGGGCGGAAAAAGAAAAGCTGATAGATTTAAGTGATTTTTCCGCCTTTGAAAGGGCAGGGGAAAGACTGGCGTTTAAACTGATTTCTGCGGAAAAAAACAGCGAGCTTTTACAGAAAGTTCCGCATAAAAGGTTTTATAACCTTGCCATAGTATTTTATTACACTGTACCCGAGCAGGTGTTGGGGGTGAATGCAACGATTCTGATTAAAAACAGCCACATGCGGCAGTGGGGAATCCGTATAAAAGAGCTGTATGAAACTGCCTTTGCCAACACACCGGCCCTGCTTCCGGGAGTAGTTGACAGCATGGAGACAATTATGAGGGATATGCTTGAGGAAGAATGTGAAGAGGAAAAACCCGGCAGAATAGTGAAGGAAAGTGCAGAGTTTGACCTGTATGATGAGGACTGGGGAAAGAGTCTGAAAACGGAGATGGAAAACGACCTTTATGAGCAGAAGATTCCCATGTACGTGCTTACAAACAGGCAAAAAATGTATGGGGCAGCCTGTATGCTGTATCCTGGGCTTCTCCGTGATTTTGCCGCAAAAATGAAGCAGGATTTCTATATTCTTCCCAGCTCTGTTCACGAAGTGATTCTTGTTCCGGCCTGTGTGGATGCCACCGGCGAAACACTTAAGGAAATTGTGACAGATATCAACCGGACACAGGTACCGGACGGCGAGGTATTATCAGATTCAGTATATTATTACAGCCGGAACAGAGATAAAATTTTATGGCTTTTATAAATTAATTTAAGGTTTTCACAATTTTTTTATAAATGTGAACTGGACAATTCCGAAAGCATATGGTATGATATTCAAGGTGATGTAACAAATTTGTAATATTTAACTCTTATGCACCCGTAGTCTAACGGATAGAACGAAGGCCTCCGACGCCTTTAATGCAGGTTCGATTCCTGTCGGGTGCATTTGCATCACCTTGAATACAAAAGCATATATTTTTCTGGATGGAATTTGCTCTGGCAAATTCCAAAAATTTTTAAAACTATTTTTTAAGAAAGGATACCTATGAAACATTCAGAGCAGAACAAAATGCATGTACTGATGTCAAAATTCATGACAGTCGGTGACTGGATTATGGACCATAACAAGATTGTAATGCCTCTTGTTCTTGTTGTTTGTGTGCTTATAACGATTATGGTGGCGGTGAACGCCAACAAAAGAGAGGCTTTGGAGAAAGAGGCGGAGCAGGCTGCCATAGCCCTGGCTTCCGATGAGTCCTCAGGGGCTTCTGATGGACTGGAAATCCCCAATGTGCCGCTTGAGGAAAACGCCCACCCGGAAATTAACGATATGGTTCGTACTTATTATAATGCGCAGGTGGAAGGAGATATTGCGACAATCACTTCACTGAATGCTTATTTGAATGAAATTGAAACCATCCGTATGCAGGAGCTGAGCAAATATATTGACTCCTATCCTACGCTGAATGTATACACCAAGCCGGGACTGGAGGAAAATACCTATGTGGCGTATGTGTGCTCCGAGGTATTGTTTACGGACGCCGAGGTTGCGCTTCCCGGTATGCAGACATACTATATCGGACTGAATACAAAGGACGGCAGCTTTATCAATGACGGAACCTATGACGATACGGTATGGAATTATATCAAGCAGCTTACCCTCCAGGATGATGTGGTGGATTTGAACAATAAAGTAACTGTGGAGTACAACGAGCTGCTTGCCGAGGATGAAGAGCTTAATGAGTTTATCGCATATCTGAGGGAGAAAACAAATGAGGACGTAGGAGAAATCCTTGCAGCGGCGGAGGAGGCGGAGACGGAACCTGAGCCTGAAGCGGAAGAGGAGAGCGGCGAAGCTGAAATCAGCCAGTCTGTGGTAAGGAAAGTAAAGGCCACGGATGTGGTTAATATCAGAAGCTCGGACAGCGAGGAAGCGGATAAAATTGACAAGGCGCAGGTGGGGCAGGAGTTTACCCTGGTTGAACAGAGGGAAAACGGCTGGAGCCAGGTGCGTTATAATGATAAGGACGCCTTTATCAAGAGCGAGTATTTAGAGCTGATATCGGAAGTGATTCTGGATGAGGATACGCAGACAGCTTCCAATACTGATGCGGAAGAACCAGAGGAAGACGCAGCTCCGTCCCCCTCTCAGAAGCCGGCTTCCACATCAAAGGATGAGATTATCGGTACCGTTGAGGTGATTGAAAGCGTAAAGATTCGGAAAGGAGCCAGTACCGACTCGGAATCTCTCGGAACCGTATTCGGCGGGGAGATACTGGATGTAATCATGAAGCAGGCCGACGGCTGGACGAAGATTAAGTATAAAGGCGAGATAGCTTATGTTAAGTCGGAGTATGTGGAGTAAGGACGGATGTACAGGCGCAGATAGCACCGTTGCATGTTGTTTTTTGATGAAGACGGACTGCATCTTAAAGCATATGCGGAAATGAGGGAGATATGCTCGGAAAATTTAATGTCGGGATTATGGGAGCAGGAAACATAGCAGGCGTTATGGCCGATACGCTGAACAAAATGAAAGGCGTAAGGCTCTATGCCGTTGCGTCCAGAGAAAAGGTAAAGGCCGACGTCTTTGCCGGGAAATACGGATGTAAAAAAGCCTACGGCTCTTATGAAGAGCTTGTAACGGATAAAAAGGTGGACCTGATTTACATTGCAACTCCCCATTCCGAACATTTTGCAAATGCCAGACTCTGTATTGAGCATGGAAAGCCGGTACTCTGTGAAAAGGCATTTACGGCAAATGCAGCGCAGGCGGAAGAACTGATAAAGCTTTCAGAGGAAAAAGGCGTTTTTCTTGCGGAAGCCATCTGGACCAGATATATGCCCATGCTTGCCACAATCCGGGAGGTGCTTGGCAGCGGCGTAATCGGAGAGCCCAAAACCCTCACAGCCAATCTCGGATATGTAATCGACAATGTTCCCAGACTCCAGGAGCCGGCTCTGGCCGGAGGCGCTCTTTTGGACGTCGGCGTTTACACCCTGAATTTTGCCCTGATGCTGTTTGGCGGAAATATTGATAAAGTCGTATCAAACTGTACTTATACCAAAACGGGCGTGGATGAGCAGAACAGCATTACGCTGCAGTATAAAGACGGAAAGGTAGCCCACCTAAACAGCTCCATCGTTTCCCAGAGCGACAGAAAGGGCATCATTTACGGCACGAAGGGTTTTGCTGTGGTGGAAAACATCAACAATTTCGCCAGCATAACCGTTTACGATTCCTCCTATAAAAAAGCGGCCTTCTACAAATCCCCGAAGCAGATATCCGGTTATGAGTATGAGGTGGAGGCCAGCATACAGGCAATCCGGGAAAAGAAGCTTGAATGCGAAGCGATGCCCCACAGCGAAATTCTGTATGTTATGAAGCTGATGGACAGCATCCGCAGAGACTGGAATATCGTATACCCTTTTGAGAGGCAGCAGGAAGATAAAGAGGAAGTCAAAGCAATCGGACAGACGGAGCCTGATAAAAATACGGAAGAATAAAAAAATTGAATTCTGGTAAAACTAAGGCAGGATGGACAAATGTTCATCCTGCCTTTGCGTATGCAAAGCCTGGCGGAATAGAGAAAGGGGCGATGAAAAATGAGAAACGATGATGTAAGAATTTTACAGGAAGTGCAGCGAAACACCAAAATGGCCATGAAGGCAATCGATACCATAAGCGAAAAAATTTATGACGATGATTTATCCATGCATGTAGCGAGAGAATCCATGAAATATGCGGATATTTACAATAAGGCAACAGACAGGCTCCTTGACGGGAGAGCGCCTTCCTACAGGGAAACCGGGTTTGAGGATATGATGCTGAAAGGCGGAGTACGCGCGAATACCATGCTTAACACAAGCACCAGCCATATTGCGGAGCTGATGATTCAGGGCTCCAACAGAGGGCTTACAAGTATGTGGAAGGCGATTAACCACCATGAAAACGCCGGAAATACCTCTATGGAAGTGGCAAAAGAGCTGATGGATTTTGAAGAGAAGAATATTGAACGCTTAAAGAAATATCTGTAATAAAATTTTCAACTTTTACAATTTAATTGCTTAAAGTATATTGTGATTTTCATAAATTTAGTATATAATACTTAAGGATTGTATACAAGAATACCGTTCTGCAATTATATTGAATTTGAGGAGGAAAAAAGTATGTCATATGTTGATGAAGTGTTTCAAATGGTAGTAGACAAGAATCCTGCCCAGCCTGAGTTCCATCAGGCGGTAAAGGAGGTTCTTGAATCCTTAAGAGTTGTTATCGAGGCTAATGAGGAGGCTTATAGAAAAGACGCGCTGCTTGAGAGACTGGTTACACCTGAAAGACAGCTGTTATTCAGAGTTCCCTGGGTGGATGACAAGGGACAGGTGCAGGTTAACAATGCGTTCCGTGTGCAGTTTAACAGCGCAATCGGACCTTATAAGGGCGGGCTCCGTCTGCATCCCAGCGTAAATCTGGGCATTATTAAGTTCCTTGGCTTTGAACAGATTTTTAAAAATTCTTTGACAGGTCTTCCCATCGGCGGCGGCAAGGGCGGTTCTGATTTTGACCCCAAGGGGAAATCAGACAGGGAAGTGATGGCCTTCTGCCAGAGCTTCATGACAGAACTTTCCAGATACATAGGAGCGGACACGGACGTACCGGCAGGCGATATCGGCACCGGCGCAAGGGAAATCGGTTATATGTTCGGACAGTACAAGAGAATCAAAGGCGTTTATGAAGGCGTGCTCACCGGCAAAGGTCTCTCCTACGGCGGTTCCCTTGCAAGAACGGAAGCTACCGGCTACGGACTTTTATATCTGACAGAAGAAATGTTAAAATGCAACGGCAAAGATATTGCGGGCAAGACAATCGCGGTTTCAGGCGCCGGAAACGTGGCAATCTATGCGATTCAGAAAGCACAGCAGTTAGGTGCAAAACCGGTGACATGCTCCGATTCCAGCGGATGGATTTATGATTCCGAGGGAATTGACGTGGCTCTTTTGAAAGAAGTAAAGGAAGTAAAGCGTGCGAGACTGACAGAGTATGCGGCAGCCCGCCCCGGCGCAGAGTATCATGAAGGGAAAGGCGTATGGTCCGTGAAAGTGGATATCGCGCTTCCCTGCGCAACGCAGAATGAACTGAATCTTGAGGATGCCAAAGCGCTTGTGGCAAACGGCTGCTTTGCGGTAGCGGAAGGCGCAAATATGCCTACCACTATGGACGCTACGGAATACCTGCAGGCAAACGGCGTTCTGTTTGCACCCGGCAAGGCTTCCAATGCAGGCGGCGTTGCAACCTCCGCACTGGAGATGAGCCAGAATTCCGAGAGGCTGAGCTGGACCTTCGAGGAGGTTGACGGTAAGCTGAAAGGTATCATGGTCAACATTTTCCACAGCATGGATGAGGCTGCCAGGAAGTACGGAATGGAAGGCAATTATGTGGCAGGCGCCAATATTGCAGGATTTTTGAAAGTAGCTGAGGCCATGACGGCACAGGGAATTGTGTAGGAGCCCGTTACGAGAAATCCTTAAAAGAAAAGGAAGCATCGCCAGGACGGCATTCCATAAGCGCCGACCTCGCAACATAGAGACCCCCGTCCGCCCTTGTAGAGAGCGCCCACTTCACCAGTGTCATTTTCCCGCAGGCAATTTCAATGCAGGTGATACAGCGGGGATGGACGCAGCTTCCGGTATTTATGTAGGATAAATCCCCGGGATTCAGTCTGGGCCTGTGGGTATGCCCGGTGATAAGCGACAGACCATGGTTTTTTGCATAAAGGCTCAGCTTCTGCTCGGTTTTATCCTTGCGTTTATAATTTTTGGCGGCGCTGGTAGGGTCTGACACCCCGAGATGCTCTAAAGGCTTCCACAGATACCTGACAAGGAACCTTGTCAGCTTCCAGCAGGTGGAATTGAAGAAATCGGCCTGATGGCCGTGGGTAAGGTAAAGCCTGAAATCCTGGTTTGTATTTTCCAGAATAAGACCCTCATAAAAAGTAAGATTGGGGAACAGCGGTTTGTGGCACTGTGCGTCCGTACAGAAGTACGACGGACACACAGTGTCGCTGTAACCGCTTTTTTTCTTTTCCATATCATGATTCCCGTAAATCAGATACAGCCTTCCGGCGTTATAAAACAGGGACAGGAGCCAGAACACGTTGTTGTGGATTTCGATAATCTGGCTCATTTTCCTGTTTTCCCAGAGCTCATCCCCGTCTCCCAGCTCGATATAGGTAAAACCGCAATCATAATAGTGTTTCAGGGCGGTAAAATAAAGATTCTGGTTTTTCAGAAAATTATCATTGGAATTTCCGCTGCCTCTGTGACAGTCGCTGATAAGGACATAGCGGCTGCGCATGTGCAGGGGCAGTACGGGCGCATTATGGAAAGCGCGGGAAAGACGGGAATCATAGCTCATAAGGGCCTCCTTAAAAACGGGTGTTATGGTTTGAACGAAACTTACATGCGTTTGTTTTTGCCGCATTTTTTGCACTTACAGTACCGGCGGGGCTTTAACATTCTGCGGAAAGCAAAGGGCAGAAGATAGTACAGATAGAGCAGCCTATCCAGCGTAGAGGTAAAGTGACGGGTTATGAAAAGGTAAATGCGGCAGAAAATCCGGTTGGTAAACTGCGACCATTTGCGGTGCAGACGTCCGAAAAAGCTGTAATGGCGTTGAATTTCGCCGCAGAATGAAACGGAAACGGTATTTCCGCATACACGGACGAGGTTATTCGAAATTTCCGTCTGATACAGAGCTTTCAAAAAGCCGCACCGCATCTCGTGGTCGGGGAACTGAATGGTGACAAGCAGCTCCAGCTCGCCGGGGCGGGAAAACATGCCCATGAGAAAGGCGGTGAGCCACCAGGTCTTTTTGGACATGCAGGCAAGAGGCCTTCCGGCTTTTGTCAGCTTAAAGGAAACCGGCAGCATCTCTCTGTCGTCCACGCACTGAAAGTGGGCGGTTGACAGTTCGCTGTGGGAAAGAATCCGGTCTGCATGATAAACTCCGACTTCAGCTCCGGTATTGATGCCATACTGGCCCTTCCAGAATTCAATGAGCCAGGTTTTGCCCTGCCAGGGAAAGTAAACGGGCAGGAAATCAAACACCATATTGAAACGGGAGGCCGCGTAATCAAACAGGGCGGTGTAACCCATTTCACGCTGCCAGGCGTCATTCCGGGAGGAGATAAGGTCCTGCTTTTCGTCATAGCAATAGCCGAAGGGTTCAATCAGGGAATCGAGAAGGGAAACCTTCTCCATACAGGTCATGGAACAGACTTTTTTGACTGCCTGACGTTTCCGACAGCCGGAAAATATAAAAACGAGAAGCAATGCGAAAATAACAATGCCGATTGAAAAATACATAATGATATATCCTTTTTTTTAGTATATAATATGCCTGTGGCGGTAAGGAGTGATGCTTGAAAAAAATAACAGAAGCAGTATAATTAATAAAACAGGAGGTGACGAGCTTATGAATATAGAAAAGGTATTGGAGGAGCTGGACGGGCTCTTTGGACAGCATAGGGTGGATGAGGTGGAGCCCTTTCTGCTGCAAAAGACAGAGGAGGCGTCGAAGGAGGGTGATACTGCCTCCATGATTACGCTTTTAAACGAAATCATAGGACATTACCGGGAACTGGGCGAGTATGAAAAATCCATTGCAAGCTGCCGGGAGCTTTTGATACTGGTGGAGCAGGCGGGCCTTAAAGGGACGGTTGCCTATGCAACGACTCTGCTTAACATTGCAAACGCCTGCCGGGCTGCCGGACTTTTACGGGAATCCATGATTTATTATCAGGAGGTTAAGAAGATTTATGAAAAGGAGCTTGCGCCGGCCGATTTCCGGTATGCCAGCCTTTACAATAACATGAGTCTTTTATTTCAGGAAATGGGCGACTATGAAAGTGCCTGCGACTGTCTTGAGAGGGCGCTTTCCATTGCATCCATGTATACGGAGGCCAGAATTGAGGTGGCGGTGACTCATACCAATCTGGCGTCTTCCCAGTTAAAGCTGGGACGTTTAAAGGAGGCAATCGAAAATTTAAACAAAGCCTTTTCAATTTTTGAAATGGATGAGGAGAAGGATTATCATTACAGCGGAGCCCTTTCCGCGATGGGGGAGGCGCAGTATCTGGCGGGAAACCTGGAGGAATCCGCCCGTTATTATCAGCTTGCCCTGGAGCAGATTGAGAAAAACGTGGGAAAAAGCAAGGCCTATGAGCTTACCCTGCAGAATTTAAACGCAGTAACGGCAAAAATGCATGAGCTGCCGGCCGGGGGACGGGATTTTCGGAACGGAATGGAGCTTTGCGAAGCCTTTTATGAGGAGTACGGGAAACCGATGATTCGTCAGAAATTTCCCGAATATGAACACCTGATTGCCGTGGGTCTGGTGGGGGAAGGGTCGGAGTGCTTCGGCTTTGACGACCAGGTGTCCAGAGACCACGATTTCGGGCCGGGGTTTTGCCTGTGGCTTACCGATTCGGTGTACGATGAAATCGGGGAGCAGTTGCAGAGAGCTTATGAGGAGCTTCCTTCCACCTATATGGGAATCACACGCTTTACCACACTGAAGGCGCAGAAAAGGGTGGGGGTATTTAAAGTCGGAGACTTCTATGAAAATCTGATTGGGCTGCGGGACGTTCCCAGCACTCAGAATCAATGGCTGTTCCTGGAGGATTACAGGCTGGCCACGGCCACAAACGGAAAGGTTTTCCGGGATGATTTGGGAGAATTTACCAGAATCAGGCGGGGGATTTTAGCTTACTACCCTGAAGATGTGCGAATCAGAAAAATCGCAAGGGAGGCGGCCCTGATGGCGCAGTCCGGGCAGTACAACTATTCCAGAATGTTCGGAAGGGGCGAGCGGGTCACGGCGGTAATCGCCCTGTCGGAGTTTATGAAGCATACCATGTCCATGGTTTATCTTTTAAACCGCGCCTATGCGCCTTTTTACAAATGGATGCACAGGGGAATGGAAAGGCTTCGGGTTCTGCCTGAAATCAGGGATATCCTGACCTCTCTTGTGGATTTTCCGGCGGGAGACGAGAGGATTCCCCAGACCATAGAGATGATTGTGGCGCTGATTATTGCAGAGATGAAAAAACAGGGGCTTACCAGCGGCGAGGACAATTATCTGGACAATCACACGGATAAGATATTAAGAAGCATTCCCGAGAAGGAAAGGGAGGACGATTCTTTCAAAGCGGCTCTTGTAAACGAGCTGGTTTCCCTGGAATGGGCAGCCTTTGACAAGGTGGAAAACGAGGGCGGAAGGGCCGAGTGCCAGGACGACTGGAATACCTTTTCCATTATGAGAAGGAGCCAGTATCTTGCATGGACGGAGGAAATGCTGAGAAGCTATATCCATGATTTCCGTAAGGCAAATGAAAGGGGATGGAATCTGATTACGGAGAAATACGGGCGGATGATGGAAAGCACGTCGCCGCTCCGTTATGAGCAAATAAAGGCTTCTCTTCCGAACCTTCCTGATATGAAGAAGGAAATTATCGAAGAAATTGTAAAGATTCAGGTGGACTGGATGGAGGAATTCGCGAAAAGCTATCCAAAGGCGGCAGGCAATGCGCGGAGCATCCGCACGTCGGAGGATACGCCCTTTAACACCTCCTATGAAACCTATCTGCGGGGAGAACTGTCCACATATTCGGACACTACGCTGGATTTATACGGAAGGTTTATCGCCCGTCTTTATAAAGAAGGGGAAAACCTTGCAAGAATCATTATGACAAACACAGCGCATCTTTACGGGTACGAATCCCTTGACGTGCTGGAGGAGAAGCTTTAGCAGATGGAAAAGAAAATACAAAAGTCCTACGAGATTGATATGTGTAACGGACCTCTTTTGGGCAAAATCATGCTGTTTACTCTGCCGCTTATGCTATCGGGGATTTTGCAGCTCCTTTTTAACGCTGCCGATGTGGTGGTGGTGGGAAGATTCGCCGGAAACGAGGCGCTTGCGGCGGTGGGCTCTACGGGAGCCCTCACCAATCTGCTGGTAAACCTGTTTATCGGGATGTCCGTGGGGGCGAATGTACTGGTGGCAAGATATTACGGGGGAAAGCAGGAGGAGGAGGTAAGCCGCACCGTTCACACTTCTATGTTGGTAAGCGCGGCAGGCGGGATAATCCTTGCGGTTCTTGGAATCGTGCTGGCAAAGCCGCTCCTGCTTCTCATGGATACGCCGGATAACGTAATTAACCATTCGGTGCTTTATATGAGGATTTATTTTCTGGGGATGCCGGTGATGCTGATATTCAACTTTGGCAGCGCTATTCTGCGGGCGGTGGGGGATACCAGAAGACCGCTGTTTTACTTAATAATAGCGGGTGTTATCAATGTGGCGCTGAATCTCTGGTTCGTAATCGGATTCCATATGGGAGTGGCAGGTGTGGCGCTTGCCACGGTGATTTCCCAGTGTGTGTCCACGGCGTTGATAGTAAGAAGTCTGATTAAAAGCGAAGGGTGCCTGAGGCTTTGTCCCGAAAGGCTTTGCATGGATTGGGAGAAGTTCGGAAAGATTGCCGCAATCGGTCTGCCGGCGGGACTGCAGGGCTCTTTGTTTTCCATTTCCAATGTGCTGATTCAGTCCTCCGTGAATTCCTTCGGCTCTGTGGCTATGGCGGGAAATACGGCGGCCAGTAATATCGAAAGCTTTGTTTATGTGGCAATGAATTCGGTTCACCAGACGGCGGTGAGCTTTACCGGCCAGAACTTAGGCGGAAGACAATACGACAGAATCAGAAAAATCTTAATTGAATGCCTGCTCTTTGTGACGGCTATCGGACTTGTGCTGGGAAACGGGGCGTTTCTCCTTGGCAGGCAGTTCCTTGGATTTTATTCTGCGGATGCGGAGGTGATTTCCTATGGACTGCTGAGAATGAAAATCATCTGTACCTGGTATTTCTGGTGCGGTATCATGGACGTGCTTGTGGGCAGCATCCGCGGCCTTGGCTATGCGGTGATGCCGATGATAGTTTCTCTCTTAGGCGCCTGCGCATTCCGAGTGGTCTGGATTTACACCTTT
Organism: bacterium 1xD8-48; assembly: GCA_009917455.1. Lineage (GTDB taxonomy): Bacteria > Bacillota > Clostridia > Lachnospirales > Lachnospiraceae > Suilimivivens. The sequence continues at coordinate 48,081 of QZDS01000031.1, forward strand.
TTTGCCTGGGACAGGACGCTGCAGACTCTTTATATATCCTACCCCATATCCTGGGCGCTGACAGCCGCGGCTCACCTGATTTGCTTTATTGCGGTGTACCGGAAAATGAAAGTAAAAAATTAATTGCCTGAAACGCTCTCCGAAAGGAGGGCGTTTTTCAAATTTATATATTGACAATAATGAGTATATATGATATATACAATATATACTCATATAGAAGGAATTTCTTTCAGTAAAGAGGTGACAAATGAATATCATAATCAGTAATTCCAGCGACAAGCCGATTTATGAGCAGATTACCGCGCAAATCAAGGTTCTTGTCATGAATGGAGAGCTTAAGGAGGGCGATTTGCTTCCTTCCATGCGTACCCTTGCAAAGGAGCTTCGCATCAGCGTGATTACAACGAAGCGCGCCTATGAGGATTTGGAGCGGGACGGCTTTATCACCACGGTAGTGGGGAAGGGAAGCTTTATCCGGGCGGCGGATATCCGGCTGGTTCGGGAGGAAAAGCTAAAGCAGATAGAGGATTTGCTCTCCAGAGCGATTTTCCTGGCGCGGCAGAGCGCCATAGGCAGAGAAGAGATTGAGGAAATGATTGAAATCATTTATCAGGAGAATTAAAGGCCCGTTACAGGGCGGGAGGCAGGCAGAAGGATGGAAAATGCGATTGTAGTTAAAAACCTTACGAAAAAATATGCGGGATTTACCTTAAACAATATCAGCTTTGAGGTTCCTGCCGGTTCTGTGGTCGGCTTTATCGGGGAGAACGGCGCCGGGAAAAGCACTACCATACAGGCGCTTCTGGGAATTATTGTGCCTGACGGCGGCGAGGCATGGCTGATGGGCCATAAGGTCAGCAGGAAGGAGAGTGACGAATCCTGGCGGGAACAGGTGGGAGTGGTGTTCGATGAGTGCAATTTCCACTGGGAGCTGAAAATCAGACAGGTTCAGAAGATTCTGGGAAATATTTACAGGACGTGGGACAACGGGAAATTTTTGAAATATGCGGAAAAATTTGCGCTTCCTCTGGATAAAAAGGTGAAGGAATTGTCCAAAGGGATGAGGATGAAACTCTCCATAGCGGCGGCCTTATGCCATGACAGTAAGGTATTGATTCTGGACGAAGCCACCAGCGGGCTCGACCCGGTTGTGAGAAGTGAAATTCTGGATATTTTCAGGGAGCTGATTGAGGACGGAGAGCATACGATTTTCATTTCCTCTCACATAACATCTGATATTGAAAAGATTTCGGACTATGTCATGCTGATTCATAAGGGGGAGTTGCTGCTTTCGGAAAATAAGGATGATATACTTTACAATTATGCCATTGTCAGATGCACAAAGCAGCAGGCATCCCTGATACCTGAGGATATTGTTGTGGGAAGGGAAGAAGGGCAGTATGAAGTCAGCGTGCTTGTGAGAGATAAGAGGCGGCTTCTGGAAAATAATTTTAAAGAGAAGGCGGAGCAGGTCAGTTCCGGCAGCTTTGCCATCGACAGGGCGGGCGTTGAGGATGTACTGCTTTATATTGTGAAGGCAAAGGAGGCATAAAAGAAAATGAAGGGTCTTATTTTAAAAGAGCTGTATCTGATAAAGAGCTTTTCAAAACAATATGTATTGCTCATGGTATTGATGGGAGCCTGGTCGGTTTTTGTACACAATATTTCCTTTGTGGCGATATATGTCATGGTGCTTGGCAGTTCCATGGTACTCAGTACTACCTCCATGGACGAGGCGGTATCCTTTCATAAATTTGCCGTTACCATGCCCGTAAACGCCAGAACGCTGGTAAAATCAAAATATGTCATACTTTTTCTTACCGTGGGAGTGGGAGAACTTCTCGTGTGGCTGTTTTCTGCGGCAGTCAATCTGCTTCCGACAGGAAGCATGGAGATAGTGGGAATGGAGGGGATGATAGTAACCGGATGTCTTTTCCTTTCGGCAAATGCCGCTTCCATTCCTGTAATGTTTAAGGTGGGGGTGACAAAATCCCGATATACCTATCTGATTGTCATGGTAGTCATAGGGGGAGTGATTCTGGGAGGCTATAAGGCGTCAAAACTGGCGGGGCTTTCTCTTGACGATATGCTGACAGAGATGGAGTGGGCTCTCAACCTGACGGCAGTAATCCTTGCAGCAGTTATCGTGGCAGTTTCTTATTTCATATCTGTAAAAATCGTTCAGAAAAAAGAGTGATAAATTTCCCATTGGCAGAGCGTCAAAAAATTGGTATAGTATAGAAGGTGGAAACCGGGGCGAAAGCCCCGGCTTTGCCGGTATTGTGACGGAAGAAAAGGAGCGCAGATGGATGCAAATACTCTGTACGTCAGCGATTTGGACGGAACACTTTTAAATACCCGGGATGCAATCAATCCCCGCAGCCTTCGGATAATCAACAGTCTTATCGAGAAGGGAATGAAATTCACCTATGCCACCGCCCGCTCGCTTTCGTCGGCCTCGGTGGTGACAAAGGGGCTTTCGCTCCATATTCCGGTGATTATTTATAACGGCGCTTTTATCCGGGCGTCGGACACCGGAAAAACTCTGTATTCCGTGGGCTTTTCGAAAGAGGAACAGCGGTTTATGGAGGAATTTTTAAGGAAGGAAGGGCTTTCCCCGTTGGTGTATACCTTTAGGGAAGGGGAGGAAAAAGTTCTCCGGGAGGTCTCCCGCGAAAATCAGGGGATTCGGCGTTACCTTTCCAAGCGTAAAGGGGACAGACGCATGGAAGCGGTAAGGAACGGGGAAAGTATTTATCAGGGAGACATTTTCTATTTCACCTGCATCGGGGAACGGGAGGAGCTGGAAGGGGCGTACAGGCGTCTGTCAGAGGATAAACGGTTCCGCGCAACCTTACAGCAGGAGCTTTACCGGCCGGAATACTGGCTGGAGATTATGCCGGAGAGGACGTCAAAGGCGGCGGCTATATGCGAGCTTGGAAAGCTGTGGAATTGCGAACGGATTGTTTCCTTCGGGGATTCTGCCAATGACATTCCCATGTTTTCGGTTTCCGATGAGGCTTACGCCGTGGAAAATGCCGTGGAGGAGCTGAAAAGCCATGCCACGGGGATTATTCCGTCTAATGATAATGACGGGGTGGCGGAGTTTTTACAGAAGAGATTTTGTGAAGATGAACTGTAGAGTGGAGAATTATCAGATAAAAATTAAATGAGGATTTAATAATGAACAATATCTATCGTGTGAAAAAGCTGGAAAATATCGGAGAAATAAAGGTGCAGGCGCCGGGCTCTAAAAGTATCACGAACCGCGCGCTGCTTCTGGCGGCCATTTCCGGTGAAAAATGCAGACTGCGGGGCGTCCTTTTTTCCGACGATTCAAGAGCCTTTCTGGAGAGCCTGATTGGGCTGGGCTTCCAGGTAGATATTAACGAAGAAGAAAAGGAAGTAACCGTCCGGGGAACGGGAGGGAAAATACCGGACACCCACGGGAAAATCAACGTAAGAAGCGCCGGAACCGCCGCAAGGTTTTTGACGGTGATGCTGGCACTTGCAGGGGGGGAATATGAGCTTGCCGCATCCCCGCAGATGTGCCGCCGTCCAATGGAGCCCCTTCTTCATATTTTACAGGAGGCGGGCGTCCGGTTTGACTTTCAGGGAGAGGAGGGGCACTTCCCCTTTTCCATGAGTTCTCCGGCGGGAGGCTTTGCATCGGAAGAAAAGGGAGAATTTTCATTAGCAGAGGTGAAAATAGACACAGGGGTGAGCAGTCAGTTCGCAAGTGCGCTGCTGATGGCGGGCGTATTGCTTCCGGGCGGACTTACGGTGACCCTGGAAGGCGCGCGGGCGGAAAGCCCCTACATCAATATGACCATTGCCATGATGAAGCAGTTTGGCATAGAAGTAAGGCGGGAGGGCAGGAGCTGCCATATTCCCCATAAAGAGATATTCGGCTGTAAGGAATACCGGATAGAGCCGGATGTTTCCGGCGCATGCTATTTTTACGCCATGGCGCCGCTTTTAAAAACAGATGTTATTGTAAATAATGTACATGAAAATTCCCTTCAGGGCGATATCCGTTTTCTGGATGTTCTGGAAAGGATGGGATGCCGCAGGGAGGATACAAACGAGGGGATTCGGATATCGGGGAGCCGCCTTTTGGGATATCCGGGAATAGATGTTTCCATGAGGGATTTTTCGGATCAGACCATGACGCTGGCGGCGCTTGCGCCTTTTGCGGAAGGGCCTGTTCTCATCAGGGATGTGGGCCACATACGGCTGCAGGAGTCCGACAGAATCGCGGCTATTTTAACGGAGCTTGGCCGAATGGGAATTTCCTGCGAGGAAGCGCCGGAGTGTGGCGGGATTCGCATTTTCCCGGGAGAGGTTATGGAAGCGGAGGCGGAGACCTATGAGGACCACCGGATGGCCATGGCTTTTACCCTGATTGGTCTGAAAACAGGGAAAATTGCCATTAAAAATCCGGGATGCTGCCGGAAAACCTTTGAGAATTATTTTGAGCTGATAGAGACGCTGTATGAACAGAGAAAGTAGTAAAAATGGAAGAAGTTTATGAAAAGGTTCTGATAGTGGGGGCTGACTTCGGCACGGACAGGGAAGCCTTTGAACGTTCCATGAAAGAAATGGAAAGCCTGGCAAAGGCCTGCTTTATGGAGCCGGTTGGTGTGATTACCCAGAGAATGGAGAGTATGCATAAAGGGCTGTATATCGGACCAGGCAAGGCAGACGAGGTGCGGGAGGCAGCCGGGCTCTTAGAGGCGGAGCTGGTGATTTTTGACGACTCCCTTACACCCTCTCAGCTTCGGAATCTGCAAAAGGAGCTGGAAAAGCCGGTGATGGACAGAACGGCTCTTATTCTGGATATTTTTGAGAGAAGGGCGAGAACAAGGGAGGCCAGGCTGCAGGTGGAATCCGCAAAGCTGAAATACCTTTTGCCAAGGCTTGTGGGAATGCACGGAGCCATGACAAGACAGGGCGGCGCCAGCGGCAGCATGAGCAGCAGGGGCGCCGGAGAAAAGAAGCTTGAGCTTGACAGGAGAAGAATCGAGCACAGGATTGCGGAGCTTTCGAGGGAGCTGAAGGCTGTTTCCAGAGAGCGGAAGGTGCAACGGCAGAAAAGAGAAGGGGACAGAATTCCGCTGGTGGCGCTGGTGGGATATACCAACGCGGGCAAATCCACGATTATGAACGCCATGCTTGGCGCCTACATGCAGAAGGAAGAAAAGAAGGTGCTGGAAAAGGATATGCTTTTTGCGACCCTTGACACCACCGTGCGGAGGATAAATACAGGTAATAATAAAGACTTTTTACTGTCGGATACGGTGGGATTCATCCATAAGCTTCCCCACGATCTGGTGGAAGCCTTTCATTCCACTTTAGAGGAGGTGGAAAACGCGGATTTGCTTCTTCATGTGGTGGACTATTCCGATTCCCATTACCGGGAACAGGCAAAAACTACAAGGGAAACCCTGCAGAAATTAAATGCCGGCGCAATTCCCGCGATTACGGTGTACAATAAGTCTGATAAAAGCGGGGAAGAAACCGCTTATCCAAGGAGAATCGGCGAGGATAAAATCTATATTTCCGCTAAGGATGAGGCTTCCTTAAGAATGCTGACAGAGATGATTTTAGAGCGCGTTTACGAGGATTATCTCCCGGCGGAGTTTCTGATACCTTATGATGAGGGGCGGCTGATTTCGTATTTTTCGCAGAAGGCTCATGTCCTTAGCCGGGAATACGTGGAAGACGGAATACGGCTGAAGGTGAAATGCCATAAGGCGGATAAGGATAAATATGCAAAATATCTGCGGACGCAGTAACAAAGGCGCGGCAAAGCCGTGTGCATCAGCGTGTAAATGCGGAAAATAAGAGGGATAAAAGGGTATGGAAAAGGAACGTTTAAATAAATACCTGGCTTCCTGCGGCATCTGCTCCCGCAGGGAGGCTGACCGGCTTATAGAAAAGGGCCGGGTGCTGGTAAACGGTGAAAAGGCCGGAATGGGTATGCAGGTAAATGATGACGACGAGATTACCGTGAATGGCAGGCCGGTTTGCGGGAAAAATAATAAGGTGGTTCTGGCCTACTATAAGCCGTCCGGCGTGACCTGTACGGAGAAGGACAGATTTGCCGAAAAGACCATTGCCAGCCAGGTGAAATACCCGGTCCGCGTCACTTATGCCGGCAGGCTTGACAAGGATTCCGAAGGGCTTTTGCTGCTGTCCAACGACGGGGATTTGATTCATGCCATGATGCAGGGAAGCGCGGGACATGAAAAGGAATATACGGTTCGGGTGAACAGGGAAGTGACGGATGAATTCGTGGAAAAAATGCAGGCCGGAATTTACCTTTCGGAGCTTGACATAACCACAAAGCCCTGTAAAATCAGAAAAACGGGAAGGACGACCTTTCAGATAATTTTAACCCAGGGCGTGAACAGGCAAATTAAAAGAATGGTAAAAGAACTTGGATATCACGTGTTATTTATAAAAAGAGTCCGGGTGGTAAATATTCAGCTCGGGAGTCTTAAGCCGGGACAGTACCGTCCGCTCTCCGCGGAGGAGCGCGGGGAGCTGTACCGGATTGTGGGGGTATAGAATGGAAGATTATAAAAGCAGATGCAAAGAGCTGGTGAGGCGGCTGAACGAGGCCTCGGAGGCTTATTATAACGGCGGGGAAGAAATTATGTCCAATTATGAATGGGACGCCATGTTCGACGAGCTTCTTTCCCTGGAAGCAGAGACGGGATATGCGCTGCCGGACAGCCCCACCCAAAATACCGGCTATGAGGAGAACAACGGAGAGCGGGAGGCCCATGAGTTTCCGGCGCTTTCCCTGGCAAAGACAAAGCAGGTTTCCGAGTTGATAAAATGGGCGGAGGAAAGGGAGGTCTGGCTTTCCTGGAAGCTGGACGGCCTTACGCTGGTGCTCACCTATGACGGAGGAAAGCTTACCCGAATCCTCACCCGGGGAAACGGGGTGACCGGAACCAATATCACTTATCTGAAAAATTCCATAAAGGGATTTCCGCTGAAAATAAAGTATAAGGGCCATCTGGTGGTTCGCGGGGAGGCAGTGATTTCCTATTCGGATTTTGCCCTGATTAACGATACCATTGAGGATGACGATGAAAAATATGCCAATCCCCGCAACCTGGCTTCCGGTACACTGAGCCTTGACGATGCGGAAAAGGTGAAGGAGAGACGGGTGCGTTTCCATGCCTTTACGCTGGTGCATCTTGAGGATAACATCGTATCCTGGGGGGAGAGGATGGAGTTCCTTGAGAAGGAAGGATTCATGGTGGTTGACAGGGAAAAGACGGACGCGGCCGGTATTGCCGATGTGGTGGAACGCTGGACAAAAAGGGTGGAGAACGGAGAGATGGATTTGCCCGTGGACGGTCTGGTTATCTGCTATGACGATACGGACTACGCCGCTTCGGGGAGCGTTACCGGACACCATGCCGCAAAGGCCGGCTATGCCTTTAAATGGCAGGATGTGTCCGCCTTTTCGGAGCTTTTATATGTGGAATGGTCCTGCGCGGCGTCCACAATATCGCCGGTGGCCGTATTTACGCCCGTCCAGCTTGAGGGAACCACCGTATCCAGGGCGTCTCTCTGCAATATCAGCGAGATGGAACGGCTGGGAATCGGGGAAACCTGCACGCTGGAGGTGATTAAGGCCAATAAAATTATTCCCAAGTGTATTGCGGTAAAAGAAGCTTCCGGTACTTTTACTGTACCCGAAAAGTGCCCGGTCTGCGGCGCGCAGACGGAAATCCGCACAAGCCCGAAAAGCAAAACCAGAACCCTTCACTGCACCAATCCGGACTGCAGCGCAAAGCATGTGAAGAAATTTACCCGGTTTGTGAGCAAGACGGGAATGGATATCGACGGCCTTTCCATTCAGACCATGCTGAAATTTATGAACGAGGGATTTCTGAAAGAATTTCAGGATATCTACCATCTTTCCGAGCATGCGGAGGAAATCAGGCAGATGGAAGGCTTCGGGGAAAAATCCTGCGAGAATATGATGAAGGCTATCGAAAAGAGCCGTCAGGCAAATCCGGTGAATTTTATTTACGCCCTGTGTATTCCCATGATGGGAATCGACGCGGGGAAGAAGATTATTGCCAACGGCGGCTTCGAGGGCTTTTTAGAGCGTCTTGAACAGAAAAAGGGTTTTGAGGACATCGACGGCATCGGCCCCGAAAAATCCGGTTCCGCCCTTTTGTGGTATGAAAACGACAAAAACCGGCGCTCCCTTGAAGCCCTTTTAAAGGAGGTTACAATCGAAAAGACGGCAGAAAAGCCGGACACCGGGGGAAAATGCGCAGGGCTTACTTTTGTCATAACCGGCGAGGTTCACCATTATAAAAACAGAGACGAATTCAAGGCTTATGTGGAAGCATCCGGCGGAAAGGTGACGGGAAGCGTCACCTCCAAAACCAGCTATCTGGTGAATAACGACACCGCTTCCGCGTCCTCCAAGAACCGGAAAGCAAAGGAGCTTGGAATTCCCATTATTTCCGAGGAGGAATTTGTCAGCCGTTTCGGGTGAGCTGTTTCGGGCGGGGGGGAATTTTCCCTTGCGGCACCCGCCGAATGCCTGCAAGCAGTCGTCCGGCTCGTTGACCGCCTAAGGGCGGATACCGAATAACCGACACAAATAAAAAGAAACAGAAATGAGGACAGGAACATGCCAATCAAAGTACAAAGCGATTTGCCGGCAAAGGAAATTCTGGAAAATGAAAATATTTTTGTGATGGACGAATACCGGGCCCTGCATCAGGATATCCGTTCCCTGGAAATCTGCATTTTAAACCTGATGCCCATAAAAGAAGACACAGAGCTGCAGCTTGCCCGGGTACTCTCAAATACGCCCCTCCAGATTGACGTGACCTTTATGAAGATGAACAGCCACGTTTCCTTAAATACGCCCATCCAGCATTTAAACAGATTTTACAATACCTTTGATGAATTGAAGCACAGGAAGTTTGACGGGCTCATCATCACCGGCGCGCCGGTAGAGCAGATTCCCTTCGAGGAGGTGGACTACTGGGAGGAACTGTGCGAAATTATGGAGTGGACGAAAAGCCACGTTACCTCCACGCTCCACATCTGCTGGGGGGCCCAGGCGGGGCTCTACTACCATTTCGGGATTAAGAAGATGCTTCTTGCCCAAAAGCTTTTCGGCGTTTTTAAACATCGGGTAATGAACCGTAAAGTTCCCCTTGTCAGAGGCTTTGACGATTATTTCATGATACCTCACAGCAGGCATACGGCAGTAAGCAGCGAGGATATACATAACAACAAAGAGCTGATTGTTCTGGCAGAGTCGGAGAAAGCGGGAGTGCTTCTGTGCATGACGAAAAACGGAGAGCAGATTTTTGTGACAGGCCATCCGGAATACGACAGATACACCCTCCATAATGAATATATGAGGGATAAAAATAAGGGGCTGCCCATTGCGCTCCCTGAAAATTATTATCCTGACGACGATGATACCCGAAAGCCGGATTTACAGTGGCGTTCTCACAGCAATAACCTGTATTCCAACTGGCTCAATTATTATGTGTATCAGGCGACGGAGTATGAGCTGTGAGAAAACGGCGGGGAATCTGAAAACAGGTTCCCGGCTCTGTTCTGCCAATTAAAATATATACTGACTGGAATCAATAACAGACCGGAAAGAAAGGGAACCACAGGATATGGGACGTTATCTTAATGTAACGACAAAAGGCTTTCAGGAAAGTATACAATCGGAAATTTATGTGGATAAAACAGGTATGATAGCATTGCTGAACCGTATGATAGATACGGAGCAAAAATACGTCTGCGTCAGCCGTCCGAGAAGATTCGGAAAATCAATGGCCATTAAAATGCTTTCAGCTTATTATAACAGTGAAGCAGACAGCAGCAAAATGTTTCGCAATATGGAAATAGGAAGCGAAAGCACCTGTGAAGCATATCGGAACAGGTACGAAGTGGTACTGGTCAATATGCAGGAGTTTTACAGCAGCAATATCAATATGGATTTGATGATTCGTAAAATAAATGAGGGGATATGCCATGAGCTCAGAAAGAAATATCCGACTGTTGAATATACGGATATAAGAAGCGTTGTAGATACGATGTATGATATTTTTCTTTCTGAAGACAGAACCTTTATCATCCTGATTGATGAATGGGACTGTATTTTCCGGGAACCGGGGTGTAAAGAAGATGACTGGCGGAAATATCTGAATTTTTTGCGGGACTGGATGAAGGATAAGCCTTATATCAGTCTTGCCTATATGACAGGGATACTGCCTGTAAAAAAATATGGAAATCATTCCGCACTGAATATGTTTACAGAGTATTCCATGACCAATCCTAAAAGAATGGGAGAATATATGGGCTTTACCAGTGATGAGGTAGAAAAGCTCTGTGCGCGGTATCAGATGAACTTTGAAGACGTGAAGACATGGTATGACGGGTATTCGTTTGAAGGAATTTCCTCTGTTTACAGCCCTAAGTCAGTGGTGGAATGTCTCACCAATGGTATTTTTGATAATTACTGGAATCAGACAGAAACCTTCGAAGCCCTGAAAGTATATATTCAGATGAATTATGACGGTTTAAAAGACAGCGTTATTGAGATGATTGCCGGAGACAGGGTGAGGATTAATACCGGAAGTTTTACCAATGATATGAAAACTTTCCATACGTCGGACGATGTACTGACTCTGCTGGTGCATTTAGGGTATCTTGCTTATGATTTCAAACGAAAGGAAGTATATATCCCAAATAAAGAGGTCAGGAATGAATTTTTGAACGCTGTTAATATTATCGGATGGAATGAAGTGACTGCGGCGGTGGCAGGTTCTGAAAGCCTTCTGAAAAGCCTTTGGGAGAAGGACGAAAATGCTGTTGCTGCAGGCATAGAGAAAGTGCATCAGGATAACATGTCTGTTCTTCAATATAATGATGAAAATTCATTGAGCTGTACGGTCAGCCTTGCACTTTATGCAGCGCAGGAATATTATATGATATTCAGGGAATTGCCTGCCGGAAAAGGCTATGCCGATTTGGTCTATCTGCCAAAAGCAAAATATTCTGACAAACCGGTGATGATTGTTGAATTGAAATGGGACAAAGACGCAGAAGGAGCAATTGCCCAGATAAAGAAAAAGAACTATTCTGCGGCGCTGAAAGGATATACAGGAACTATTTTACTGGTGGGCGTGAATTATGACAGAGGCACAAAAGAGCATACCTGTATTATTGAAGTAACAGAGTAACCGGGCGGTAACGCAACCCGGTCTTCACGGAAAGGACGTATTGGAGCGAAAAGGCTTTACCGCAAATGAAGCAGAACAAAGGGGCTGAATAAACAGCCCCGATACAAAACCGAAAAATCAACATTTATTCAATCCAAGCCTTTCCCATTCTTCGCACTTCCTGCGTATCGGCTCCGGAAATTCAATATCCACCTCATCATACAGTCTCTTCGCCTGGTTCACACGGGCAAACAAAACCGTCACGATGCAATCCTCCCGGTTGATAAACTTCTCTTCATTTAATATGAAAATAATACCATTTTTCGTCACACAATGCAGTTCAATACCATTTTCATGGTTTTTATCAACCCGGAAAATCCTGTCGAATGGCGCCTGTCTGCCATCTGTTTTGTTATATTTGAGGGCTTTGTCAAACCGTGCGGCTCTTTTGGCAGAAGCATGAACTGTAAAATCATAGGTTTTTATCAGTATATAAATATCAATACCCTCATCAAAAAGTTCCACACTCTTAAAATTTGAATTATCTTTAATGTTCATAGAACAGGCCTCCTCATCACTCACTAAAAATTCAACCCTGTTGTCCTGCCATCGTTTTTGCAGCGCATCTGGAATCTGTTTATTTTTATTATATCATGCACTGTTTATTTTTCCTATCCCGTAAAAGAATTTGCCAGTTGAATAATAGTAAAAATCCTTGCAGGACCTATATATCCTGCTTTTTTTGAGTGGACAGGCAGCGAGTATTTATACTTTTCAGAACTGAAAACAAGTGCATACACAAGTGGCTCTCCGGGGCGCTTTAATTTTGGCTAAAAATGGTATTGTTTTTGCGCAAACTGCGCCACGATTGAAGCTGGGGCGTCGGTTTTAGGCCAAACAGGAAATAATTTAGTAAGTTGTCCAACTTGTTGAAACAGGTATACATGCAGATTTATTTAAAAAGTAATGGTGTTAGTCAGGAAATGGGGTGATGGGAAATTAAAGTCCAGATTATGGGACATTAAATTTGTTACTATAAAGTCATCAAAAAGGAGGATGACTTTTATGGATGACGATAACCGTATCAAACTTGCCGACCTTATTT
>QZDS01000032.1 GCA_009917455.1 bacterium 1xD8-48
CCTCGATAGCTCAATGGTAGAGCACTCGGCTGTTAACCGAGTTGTTGTAGGTTCGAGCCCTACTCGGGGAGCTAAGTAAATAGTTTCATATTTAACCTGTAGATTTGAATATCTACAGGTTTTTATTATGCATGATAACTATGCGACAGGCCCCTTTTAACGGGGCCATCTCTCGCGTCTTTCCATCAATGGTTCAAAAGGCACATGCGGCTCTGCCTGATACCAGTAGGCCACAGTCGCCACATCGTCCTGCCGCTCGAACAGACCGCCGTGGGAAACGCCAATCTGTTGGATTGTCACCTGGATATCCTCGTCAAACAAAACCGGGTCCATGATGTGCCACCGGTAAAAGCTCCGCTGGGGCATCATATCATCATTGTGGTAATCGTTATGGATTTCCGTATCGTGATGGGAATAGTAAGGGTATCCCAGATAAGGAGTACAGAAGGTGTTCTCTACGGTTTTTCCGTTTCTCTGGGTGGCAAAGCTCCAGGCGCCTCCAAAGTAATCCTCCGTTCCGGTTCCGCAAATAGTGGGGTAGTCTTTGTCCCCGTCCAGATAAAATTTAACTTCTCCTTCCCCGTACCAGTAACGTTCCAGGGCAGTCAGCGCCATGTATGTGCCGACATACTGTCCTTTTCCTTTTACATTATCCAGAATCACATAGTCTTTTGCCTTTTCCGTCAGCCTTTGTCTGCGCCACACTGCATGAAAATACCCTGTTTCCTGAGGGAGCATTGGCAGGAGGCAGTAATCCACCTGATAAAAGAAAGCGCTCACGTCCTCGTCGCACTGATTTTCCAGAGTGATTTTCATACTTTTTCCAAAGGGCATGGGAAAATAGGAGTTGAAGCCTCTTGTGGGATTCACTACAATCGGCAGGGAGCTGACCGAATAGGAAGCGCCGAAGCCGCAGCAGAAGAAATCCCCGAGAGGGCTTTCCACAGAGGGCGCCGTTTCCTGGTCCCAGTAGAATCTGAGAACCAAATCCCGCAGGATATAGCGGTTTCTTTCGCTTACAGCGTTGGTTACGGTCATCCAGATATGCTGTATCACGCCGGGGCCCACTGTCTCGGCGAGAGTTATTGTTTCGCCGGCTTTCAAAAGGGGAATACAGGGAGAGCCTTTTCTGGAGGGGCCGAGTCCGCTGGCGGCCATTCCGCCTTTCCCCTTTTCGCCGTTTCTGTTTTCCCAGTTAATGCTTCTGCTTTTCCCCTCTCTTAAAAGAGGGAGAGAGGAAAGTCCATTCTGAAAGAAATTCATTGTCAATATCTCCTCCGTTCAATTTACAGAAATCAATTCAAGTTTTCAATTCAAATTTTGCGGTTTGTAGATTTCCTTTTTAGATATTTTATCATACTCAGGAAAAAATCCAACAGTTTTTGAAAGAATATTTAAAAAATTAGTTATTAAATATAATTTACAAACATATATCAGTGATGTATAATCGTCTCAAAATAGCAACGGGGAGGAGATGAGGAGATGTTTGATATTGTGGGCATTGATTATCCATGTGTGGACCTGAATGTCAATGTGGATACATTGCCCGAGTCTAACGGGACATTGATGATTAACAGTCTGAGCTGGCAGGGCGGAGGAAAAGTAGCCTCAGGAATCGTCACAGCCGCGAGGCTGGGAGCAAAATGCGCCATAGCAGGAGCGGTAGGGGATGACAGGTACGGGAGCTTTTGCAGGAAGGATTTCGTGGACCACGGGGTTGACGTTGGATTTCTTAAAACGCGAAAGGGCGCCAGGACGGCGCTGGATATCGTTTTGAGCGACAAGGAGACCATGGGAAGGAGTCTGATTTTTCATCCGGGCGACGTTGGAAGGCTGGCGGAAAACGAGCTTCCCTATGAATATCTGAAAAATACAAAGTATTTTTTTATGGCATGGCTGGACTCGTCAGACAGAAAGGCGGCGGAGGCTGCCAGAAAGGGCGGCGCAAAGGTTTTTATAGATGCGGATTCCTATTCGGACGAGCTGGTGCGTTATATTCCGCAGATTGACGTGTTTGTCGCCTCTGAATTTGTTTATGAGGGCATGTTTGACGACAGGAACTATGAAAAGAACTGCCGCACAGTTATGAAGCTGGGGCCGGAAATTGTGGTGTTTACTCTGGGAGAGCGAGGCGCGCTGGGAATGAGCAGGGAAGGATTTTTTCAGATTCCGGCCTGGAATGTAGATGTTGTTGACACTGTGGGAGCGGGCGACGATTTTCATGGAGCTTTTCTGGTGGGGATGATGCAGAAGGGCTGGAGTGTGGAGAGGATTGCGGACTTTGCCAGCGCGGTGGCTGCAATTAAATGTACAAGAATCGGAGGAAGGGCCGGGATTCCCGATATGCAGACGGTGCTGCGCTTTATGCATACAGGGGAGATTGATTACACGGAAATTGATAAACGGGTTAAATATTATGAGAGGGGGATGGATTATGTATAAAGGGAAAATAGTCCTTGGCGTGGCGCCTGTAAAGCGGAGCTTTCTGAGTATGGAGGAGGCAAAGCGGCAAAAGGACAGGTTTATGGGGGTAATCCGAAAAATCAGACCGGAAACAGTCACCCTGACGGATATTGACGATATCTGTGAGAACGGAATAGCTTTCAGTCTGGATACGGTTCCAAAGGTGATTAAAAAATTCAGGGAAAACGAGATTGACGCTCTGTTCATTCCGTTTTGCGATTTCGGAGAGGAGCAGGTTGCCGCACAGATTGCGGCCGCCTTTCATCTGCCGGTTCTGGTATGGGGGGCCAGGGACGAAAGGCCGAACACCTTTGAATCAAGGGGAAGGGACACCCAGTGCGGAATGTTTGCGGCGACCAAGGTAATGCAAAGATACGGCGTAACCTACAGTTATATTTATAATGTGGAAGCAGAAAGCAGGAGCTTTAAGGACGGGTATGAGAATTTTCTGCGTGTTGCGGCGGTGCTTAGGGATTTACGGACATTGAGAATCGCGAAAATAGGGGAAAGGCCGTCGCCCTTTATGAGCGTTATGACGGACGAGGCCAATCTGCTCCGCCGGCTTGGAGCGGTGACGGTACCGGTATCGCCTGCGGAGGTAGGACGGATGGCGATGAAGCTTCTGGAGGAAAACAGGGTGCCTTTAAACGTTTATTGCGCCGACCTGAAATCCAGATTTAACAGGTGCAGGGCGACAACGGACGAGGTCAGAAAGATTGCGGCCACGGCGATTGCAGTAGAAAAGCTTATGAAAGAAAACGGCTGTTCTGTGGGCGCGTTTGAATGCTGGACGGCTTTCCCGGAGCTTATCGGCATATGTCCCTGCACGGTTTTGGGGGAACTGGCTGATAAGGGAATGCCCCTGGCCTGCGAGACAGATGTGAACGGCGCCGTCACGCTGGCAATTTTAAGGGCCTGCAATTTATATGAATCCTCAGAGTTCCTTGCGGATTTGACGATTCGCCATCCTCAGAATGATAATGCGGAGCTTTTATGGCATTGCGGCCCGTTTCCCTATTCCCTGAAAGATGCGGACGCCCAGGCGGCGATTATCGATGGGCAGGAGTCCTTTGAATTAAAACAGGGGGAGCTGACGGTGTGCCGTTTTGACGATATTGACGGAAAATATTACCTTTTTGCCGGGGAGGCCAAAACCACGAAGGGGCCGGACACCACGGGAACCTATGTGTGGATGGAAGTGGATAACTGGAAAAACTGGGAGGAAAAGCTGATGTTCGGGCCGTATATTCACCATCTTGGCGTGACCTACGGAAAATATCTTCCGGTTCTGCGGGAGGCGGCGCGGTATCTGAATATCGAATTTGACAGCGCCCACGAACCGGGGATTCACAGTCTTTGACGTTGTCGGGAGAGGAGGATGATGATATGTCATTGGCAAAAGTAAACGAACTGCTTCAACATGCAGCAAAAAATCATTACGGTGTGGCGGCCGTCAATGTGATTAATGTGGAAACCGTAAGGTACATTATTGAAGCCGCAGAAATGGAAAGGGTGCCGGTAATTGTACAGTTTTATCCGGGATTTGACAGCTATATGAATATGGAATATATTGCCCATGCCGCCGTGGATATGGCAGGGAAAGCCGCTGTGCCGGTAGCCGTTCATCTTGACCATTCGAACGGGTATGAAATTGCGATGAACGGTATAAAAGCAGGATTTCCGTCTGTGATGGTAGACGGCTCGGCGCTTTCCTTTGAGGAGAATATTGAACTGACGGCGTCTGTCGTGAAAGCGGCAAATGTTTTCGACGTTGATGTGGAGGCAGAGCTGGGGCATGTGGGGGACGGAGCAAGAGAGGACGACATTGTAAATGCGGATTATTACACAAAAGCGGAGCAGGCTGTGGAATTTGTGGAGCGGACAGGCTGCGGTTCTCTGGCAATCGCCGTGGGAAACGCTCACGGACCCTATGTCAGGACGCCCAGTCTGGACTTTGACAGAATAAAAGCCATTCGGGACACCGTGTCGGTTCCGCTGGTTCTGCACGGCTGCTCGGATATTCCGAAGGAGCAGATTTGTAAAGCGGTCAGGCTGGGTATGAGTAAGTTTAACATTGCAACAGAATATTTCCGCGCAATGTACCGGGCAATTGAAAAAGAGATTTTATCAGGAAAGGTAAAGGACAACGGCGTTGAACTGCTGTTTGGACTGCGCGAGCCCATGATTGATTTCGTGGTACATAAAATCCGTCTGCTCAACCCCGATAAATATTCCTTATAATTATGGAGTTTCCTCTTTAAATATGCTATATTATTTATGAAATTCCCGATAGCCCTCCGATAACTGCGGAATTTATTCCCGCGAACAATGAGTCAGGCGGATGCGAAGCAATACAAACTTCGTTTGATACATTTGACTGGCGGGCGGTGCGGGATGAATGATAAAACGGTATAGGCGGGACATTCTTGTTATGACGAAAGCAAACGGCAGAAAACCGAAAAACATCAAACACCATAATTTAAGATACATTCTGTCAATTGTGAAAAGGCATGGAGTATGTACTGCAGGGGAGATTTCCAGAGAAAGCAATCTGAGCATGACTACGATTGTAAAAACGCTGGACAGCTTAAAGCAGGCGGGGATTGTAAAGAGCATAGGAAAGGGAAATTCCACCAGCGAGGGCGGAAAAAGACCGGAGCTTTTTGGATTTAACGAACGCTTTCGATATGTGCTGTGCGTTTATTTTGCTGGAAAATATGCCATGTGCACCCTGAACGATTTATCCAATAAAGGCATTGCGGCGAGACAGGTATATTATAAAGATGCGTCGGACGTTGCCGCCTGCATGGGGGAAGCGCATGAGCAGCTTTGCCTGATGATGGGGGAGCACGGTCTGGCGGAGGAGGATATCTGCGGAATCAGCCTGGGAATTGACGGAATCGTGGATTCGGAAAAAAATCATGTGGTTTATCCCATACATAATCCGCAATGGAAAACCGGGGGATATATTGTGGAATGCTTCAGGACATATTTTCCCGGCATAGAGAATATACAAATCGAAAATTCCGGGCGGCTGGGAAGCTGGAACTATCTGAATACCTATCCGGAGCTGGAATCGGAACGGGTTGTGGTGCTGAATTCAAGCGAGTCGCTTACCGCCGGGGCGCTGCTCCAAAATAATACCGTCCAGCATGGCGGCAATTGCCTCATAGGGGAGTTTGCGCATATGATGATTCCCAATGCAAAGGGCGTTGTGGAATGTGAATGCGGGAGAAAAAACTGCTTTGAAAAGCTGATTGCGCTGGAACGCTTTGAGGGCTATGTCCTGGAAATGATTGATTCGAAGGAGGAGGCCGGGCTGTACCGAAAGCTGTGTGGGCATGAGATAGAGCCTTTGGAGATGATTCGCCTGGCTGACGGGGGAAGCGCTGCCGGCAGGAAAGCTCTGGATTTGGTGATTGAATATTATCTGTCCGTCATCTGTAATCTGATGATAACATGCGACCCCAGGTATTATGTGATAGGCGGTATTTATGTGAGGAACAGCGAATATTTCCGCTGTGAGCTGTCCCGGAAATTCGAGGAGAACACTTTCTGGGGAATCCAGTTTAAGACCCGCATTCTTTATGACATGGACGACGACGGATGGGAGTTTAAGAACATGGCGCGTCCGGTCATTAACACGTTTTTAAACACACTGAAATTTGATGAATAAATTAATTGAACAGGAAAGCGGATGAGAAGGCGTCGGATAGGGTTTCGGCGCTTTTGTCATGTTGTATAAATTACACAAATAGAAATAATCAATTTAGTTAATAAAGTATATTGAAAAACTAAGATTTAAAATATATAATTATAAAAAACACGGAGGTAAAATAACACATGAAACAGACAGTTAAGGTTGACGTGGGAGGAAAACGGGGCTATAAGCTCAGGACAAAGATTGATAACAGGGATTTTGTCAGCATTATCCGAGAGTATGTCATTGAGGACGACGGCGTGACATTTTTGACGGAGACGTATCTGGACAATGAGGCGTCCGTAAAAATTTCTTTTGCGTCGGAAAGTATCTACAGGGTTCAGATGTTCCCCTTCTGCCGCACGGATGTAAGGCGGAATCCGGTATTTGATTTCCCGGCGTTTAAGGAATTCCAGGTACATGAGGACGAGCTGTTTATCTACATTTGCACTTCCAGACTGGAATTGTCCATACGCAAATGCCCGTGGGAGATTTCCGTAAAGCTGGACGGCAGGCCGCTTACAGGGGAGCATATAAAGGACTTTAATGTGGGCCAGAGATATAAGGCAATGCCCCTGGGGTTTGAGTACGACGTTGACACAAAGGAAGTCAGAGAAACCTATGAAACTTATTATATGCATGTGGACGAAGGTTTTTATGGCTTTGGAGAAAAGTTTACGGAGTTTAACAAGCGGGGGCAGGTCGTGGAGATATGGCAGAAGGACGCCCTGTCCACCAACTCGGACGCGGCCTATAAGGGAATGCCGTATTTTATGAGCTCTTACGGTTACGCAATGCTGGTAAACACCTTTACGAAGACAAGGTTCGATATGGGCGCTTTTTCGGAAGTTTCCTATACGATGTTTTCCGGGGATGCCTATATTGACTACTATGTTTTCTGTAACCGCAGCTACAAAGGATTAATCAGGGATTACACGGAAAAAAGCGGGCGTTCTGCAATGATTCCGAAGTGGTCTCTCGGCTTCTGGATGTCCAAAATGAGTTATATGACCAGAGAAGAAGTGGAGGGAGTGGTCAGCCGCGCCGAAGAATTCGGCATGTCCATGGATGTGATTCATATTGACGACTGGCAGAGCAGTAAAAGCATCGACCTGCTTACGTTTGACGAGGAACGTTATCCGAATCCGAAGGAGATGATTGAAGGGCTGAACCAAAAAGGCGTACAGCTCTCCTGCTGGATGTTCCCTTATGTGGAAAAGTATTGCAGGGAGGATGAAAATGTTATCAGGCCGGTTTATTCAAAGCTGAGCGAGCTTGGCTATCTGGTAAAGGACAGCAAAGGCGGAATCTGCGAATTTATACCGATAGAAGGGGATGAGGACGGCGGCGGAGCAATCATGGCGGCTGTTGACTTTACCAACCCCGAAGCGGCGGAATATGTAAAAGACAGAATCAGGAAGCTGATGGAGCTCGGAGTGGGCGTCATGAAAACGGATTTTTCCGAGGAGATACCGGAGAGCGCTGTTTTCTTTGACGGAACTACCGGAAAGGAAAGCCACAATAAGTATCCTCTGCTCTATGCAAAGACAATTTACGAAGCGTCCAGAGAGGCAAAGGAGAAAGCAGGCAAGAAGGCGCTTCTCTGGGGACGGAGCGGATATGCGGGCAGCCAGAACTATCCGGCAAACTGGGCCGGAGATTCCAGCACCCACAAAAACAATCTGGCGGCTGTTTTGAGAGGCGGATTGAGCGTGGGAATCAGCGGAGTGTCCTTCTGGGGATTTGATATCGGCGGCTTTTATAACTGCGATTACGAGGGAAACCGTGCGAAGCCGGATAATGAAGAATATGTAAGAAGCGCGCAGATGGGACTGCTCGTGCCGTTAAGCCGGAGCCACGGACAGTCAACGCCAAGGGAGCCATGGGAGTATTCCGGACAGGCGCAGGAGGCTTTCCTTAAAATCAATAAATTCCGGTACAGGCTTTTCCCGTATTTATACAGCCTTGCTACGGAAACCCACAGGGAAGGGATTCCGATGATGCGCGCAATGCTCCTTGAATTTCAGGAGGATTTAAACACCCGGGAGCTTTCCACCCAGTATATGCTGGGAAACGCTCTGCTGGTGGCGCCGGTATTCGACCAGCAGGTGCAGCATGTCTATCTCCCTGCCGGAAGCTGGGTTGACTGGAATACGGGAAAGCGCGTGGAAGGCGGAAGATGGATAGCGGAAGACTGTGCGCTGGATACGCTGCCTCTGTATTTCAGGGAGGATACCATACTGCCGGTGCTGAACAAAGCAAAAATGCATACGCCGGAGGACTTTTTCGAGGATTATACCGTGCATATGAATCTGGTTCACGGAATCAGCGCAAGCTTATATGATGAGGAAAAGGAATACACCTTGAATGCGAGGGTCAGGGATGATAAAATTATCGTGGATACGGATATGACGTGCACAGGACTTTGCATTGATACGCCGGCGGACGTTGCGGCGGTTGTCGTCAACGGAAAAGAGTATTATGTCAATAAGGAGAACGGAAGATACTTTGTTACCTTTTAATATGGTAGAATGATAAATTCCGCCAGCTTCACGGAGCGGTATGGAATTCTGACGAACGGGAGGTGCAGCAATGGGCAGGGTAAGAATAGGAATGGCGCAGATGCCGGTGGTGTTTGGAAAAACCGAGGAAAATTTAAAGACGATGGAAAGCTTCCTGCGGAAAGCGGAAGGGCGGGCGGACTTGATAGTTTTTCCCGAATGCTGCGATTTGGGATGGGGAAATGTGGACGCCCCAAGGCTGTGTCATGAAATTCCCGGGAAAACAAGCCTTGCCTATTGCGGACTGGCCCGGAAGTACCATGTATGGATGGCGGCCGGAATCACGGAAAAATCAGGGGATAAAACCTATAACGCGGCGCTTCTGATATCGGAGGAAGGGGAAATTATACTGCATCACAGGAAGATTAACGTTCTGACCGGCGTGGAGGACGTGTATGAGATTGGCAGCCGTCTGGAGGCGGCTGACACGCCCTTCGGAAGGCTTGCGCTGGACATCTGCGCGGACAATGCGGAAAACAGCATGGTTATCGGCGAGGCTTTTGGAAGAATGGGCGCAGATATCCTTTTATCGCCCAGCGCATGGGGCGTATCCCCCGACCGCGACCTGAAAAAGGATATTTACGGTATGGAATGGTATCGTCCCTATTCAAAGCTCTCTGAAAAGTATGAAATGGCAATCGTGGGAGTCAGCAGCGTAGGTTTCCTTGAAAACGGACCCTGGGGCGGCTGGAGAGTGATTGGGAATTCCATTGCCTGCAACGGTAAAGGCGAGATTGTAAAGGTGCTTTCCTGCGGCGAAAACGCGGAGGAGCTTTGCGTGATAGAAATCGACACGATGCCCCACAGCAGAAAGGGCACGGCGCTGGCGGAGTATCTGTCCGGCCGGGAATGAGAAACGGGCTGACGGAAAACAGCCCTTATACAGGGGCAGGGGTGGTTGATATTGTACACGCCTGCCCCGGCAAATTGCTGGTGACTTATGAATGGCATGTCCGAACTGCTACAGGAAGATAAAAAAAGAAGATAAAAAAGAAGATAAAAAAGAAGAAAATTAATCTTGCCAAATGAATTCGGTTGTGGTAATATATTTTAGTCAGGTTACAAATCTGAAGAGAGAATAGGGCTCCGTGGTCAAGCGGTCAAGACATCGCCCTTTCACGGCGGTAACACGGGTTCGATTCCCGTCGGAGTCATTTAAGTAAATATTAAGCAGTCATAGTGATTGACTGCGGAGAATATATTTGTTATAGTTAATAAGTAAGGCGCAGTAGCCAAGTGGTAAGGCAATGGTCTGCAACACCAGTATCCACCGGTTCAAATCCGGTCTGCGCCTCTAAGAAAACCCGATATTTTAAGGGTTTTCTTTTTTTGTTGTATTTTGTGTTGTACAATTCTGAAAAATAATTATTGGCTGTGTCATTCATGCCCTTTTCCAAGTTGAAATGTGACGGGAAAATTATCGAATAAAGGATGTTTCATTAACGACAAAAACAAGATAGTTAGTATTTGTCCCGAATTAATATGTAGTATTCGGGATAACCCAGACGAAACTTCTTTGCAAATCAGCAATATGGTTCGAGATGCAATTAAACCGGATCTTATTTCCGTCTGTCGGAACTTCAAACTGGCAAATGTATTTTACCGTTTAGAATTGATAGAAGCCTGTGGAACCGGAATTATAAAAATCATAGCGTATGAGGGAACCGGGATGACACCGCAGATTGAAACATCTGATAATGCATTTCTTGTTTTTTGGCACTAAAAAATAATAAGAATGAATACCGGATTTCAAAATACAAATCTTATAAAAATTATCCGAGAGCTGAGTGGTTTGCTGCTATATTATTCAGACCTGGAAAAGATCAAAGAGACCGTACAGCCTTTCTGTTCTCCACTTTCAATCTGCATCGTCCCCTTATGGGCGTCTGTAATCTGGCGGACAAGAAGAAGTCCGAGGCCGTGTCTTAAATCCAGCCTGTCATCGGTGCTTTCCATGTAATGGGGCTTTTCTTTCAGTTCTTTCAATTTTTCGGCTGACAGGCCGATGCCATTATCTGATACAGACAGGCAGATGGTGTCGGCCGTGCAGTTTAAGCAAAGATCAATGCTGCAGCCTTCCGGATTGTGGCGGATGCTGTTCTGAACCAGATTTCCTACTGCCCGTGAAATAAAACGGGGGTCACAATTCAGGGTGAGAGTTTCGGCGGAAGGAGAAATATGGAGTTCAACCGGATAATTCCCGGAAAGTTCCGTGCTTAACAGTTCTGCCGTATAAGAGCGCAGCAGCCTGGACAGACGCACGGGTTCCTTATGGACAGGCTGCATATCGTATTCCAGGCGGGATACCAGATTTAAGTCCTGTACCAGATCCTTTATTTTCATGCTCTGATACTTTATGGTTTCTGCCTGCGCCCGGATGCTGTCATTTGCAGAGGCATTACCTGCTATCCTTCCGGAATATCCCATAATCATAGATAAGGGGGTGCGGATGTCATGGGAAACACCGCTGATCCAGTTGGCGCGGGCCTGGTTCTGGCGGTTTAAGATTCGGGATGCCCTGTTTATACTGTCAACGACTTCGGATAAATCCCCGGACAGGGCGAGCGATACCGGTTTTCCCTCTGAAAGTGATGCAATGGCAGAAATAATGGGTTCTGTGAGGCGTATGATTTTTTTGCGCGAAAAACAGTAGGCAAGAAATATCGCCGTCAGGTCAATGGCCGGCACCACGCAGAAAAAAACAGGAATCATCTTCACAACATCCATTGGATAGTAATTCCCGGTAATCTTGAAATAGCTCTCTTTCGGATAACCGAGTACCAGAAGGCCGTCTTCCCTGCACCTGATAAAGACAGGGTAATCGCGCAGATACCCTTTTGCAAACGCAGCCACGTCCTGCACGGAATAGTCTGCGGGAATATCTGCAGGAAGTTCCACAGACCAGAGGCGGCGGCCGGTACTGTCAAGGAACATGGCCCATATGTCCAGGGAGCGGAGCGTGTCCGCCATTTCCTCCGTGATGCCCTCCGGCCCGGAAGCAGCGTTTACATCCGCCACCATATTCTGCGGGGAAAAACCGTTGTAATCATTTAACACAATGCGGCGGAATGTCCAGATAAATGCGAGCAGATTGAAAAGTACCAGCCCGATGATCAGGACGGAAAAAGAAACAAAATATTTTGAGATATATCTGCCAAATGATTTCATGGTATCACTTCCTTGTATTCAGTTTATATCCCAGCCCCTTGATTGTGATCAGTGAAACAGGTTTTGACGGGTCGGATTCAATTTTTTCACGGACGCGGCGGATATGGGCATTCAGGCTGTTTTCATACCCAAAAGGGTTGTCTCCCCAGAGCGCTTCGCACAGCACATCCAGAGTGACGATTTTCCCGGCGCTTCGTGCAAGGGTTTCAAGCAGAGTGTATTCCATGGCGGTAAGCGGTATGGTCTGTCCGGCTTTGTTCACCTCCGCACGCTCAAAATCAATCAGGCAGCTCTCCAGTTTTACCACCGGGGCATCCGTTTTGTAACAGCGGCGCAGGACGGCATGGACACGCAGCAGGAGTTCTTCCGGCAGGAACGGTTTTGCGATATAATCGTCTGCGCCCAGCCCCAGCCCGGCCAGCTTATCTGCGGCTTCGTCCCTGGCTGTCAGGAATATGACCGGCATATCCGAAAAATCCCGTATCTGCTGCATCAGAAAGAAACCGTCCCCGTCAGGCAGCATGACATCCAGGACTGCAAGGTCAGGTTTTTCGGCTTTGGCGGCAGCTATCCCTTCCGATACGGAAGAAGCAGTAATAATATTTTCAAATCCTTCTTCTTTTAAGATGACGGACACCAGTTCAAGAAGTTCCGGCTCGTCATCCACCAGCAGCAATTTTTTTGTATATAAAAATGAATGATCCATAGTGTGGTCGCCTCCATGCTTAGTATACCATATTCCCTTTGCCAAAAGTACGAATCCCCCAAAAAGTAAGGTAAAAGTAAGGACACGGGAAAGTTAAAGTCAGATTGGGAGTGTATCATGGAATTGTTGAAAGGAGATGTGGCTTATGGATTACATGATAACAACAGAATATTTGACAAAAAAGTACAAAAATTTTGTTTCCGTCAATAATATTTCCCTTCATATCCGCAGGGGCAGTATTTATGGCTTTCTCGGGCCGAATGGGGCGGGAAAGTCCACTACCATGAAAATGCTGCTTGGGCTGACCGCACCTGCAAAGGGGAGCTTTTCAATTGACGGAAAGCATTTTCCTGAAGACCGGATGGATATTTTGAAGGAAATCGGTTCTTTTATTGAAGCCCCGTCCTTCTACGCAAACCTCACAGGCAGGGAGAATCTTGATGTGATACGCCGTATTCTGGGACTTCCGAAGGAAAGTGTGGAGGATGCGCTGGAGCTGGTAGGGCTTACGGAATTTGGAGACAGGCTTGCAAAGAAATATTCTCTTGGGATGAAACAGCGTTTAGGGCTTGCCGGGGCGCTTCTTGGGAGGCCGCCTGTACTGATTCTGGATGAGCCCACCAACGGCCTTGACCCTTCCGGAATCCATGAGATCCGGGAGTTGGTGAAGTCACTGCCCGGCCTTTATGACTGCACGATTCTGATTTCATCCCATATGCTGTCAGAGATCGAGCTGATGGCGGATGATATTGGAATCCTCAACCACGGGAGGCTTCTGTTTGAGGGAAGCCTTGATGAACTCAGACAGACGGCAGTGAAAACCGGCTTTGCTGCAAACAATCTGGAGGATGTATTCCTCTCCATGGTGGAACAGGATAATGCGGACAGAAAGAAGAGGGCAAAGTTATGAGAATGTTGCTGATTGAGCTTCGGAAAGAAAAACGGGTGGGTGCGATTCCTGTCCTGCCGGCAGTTGGTACTCTGGGAGCATTCTATGCATTTGCAAATTTTATTGTCAGGAAAGATACCCTGCTGAATCTGCCGCTTCCGCCTATGGACGTTCTGCTGACACAGCTTTATGGTATGATTGTGGTTCTGAATATGTTCGGGATTGTGGTTGCCGCCTGCATGGTCTATCACATGGAATTTAAAGGGAATGCGGTCAGAAAGATGTATATGCTCCCTGTAAGCGTACCGGGAATGTACCTTTGTAAGACCCTGATTTTATCAGCAATGCTTTTTGTGGCGGTAGTATTACAGAATCTGGCGCTTGCGTTTATTGGTATGAAAGACCTGCCGCAGGGAGCATTTGAAATGGGAACCCTGCTTCAATTTGCAGGGTATTCGTATCTTACTTCAATGCCGGTACTGTCATTTATGGTTTTGGTTTCATCACGTTCGGAAAATATGTGGGTGCCGCTGGGGATTGGCGTAGCCGGGTTCCTGAGCAGCATGGCACTGGCAAATATAAATTCTGATCTGTTGCTGATCCATCCCTTTGTTATTATGCTGAAGCCTGCGGTTGCCATGAGCGCAAAGCCGGATATAACGGCTGCCGTCGCTGCTGCGGCTGCATCGCTGCTGTTTCTCGGCGTGGGGCTGTGGATGGCAAAGAATCTGCGCTGTGAATAGATAACTGTTTGGAGGAATTTTATATGAGCTTTTTGGAACTTCTGAGAATTGAATTTAAGAAAGTAAAGAGATCAAAGATGATACCGCTTATTTTTGTTGCCCCGCTGTTAGTAGTTTCCTCCGGGATTGCAAATTTAAGCCGGTATTTTACACCGGAATATACAAATGCATGGCCGGCCATGTTTATTCAAAGCGCACTGGTTTACTCTTATTATTTGCTGCCGCTGTCCATGATTGTGGTCTGCGTGATGATTGCGGGGCGGGAAACAGGGAATAACGGTATCTTAAAGATGCTGGCCCTGCCGGTCAGCCGGTATGCGCTCTCCATGGCAAAATTCTGTGTGCTGGTATTTTATCTTTTTATGGAGATGGCCGTGTTCTTTGCGGTGTTCGTGATTGCCGGAACAGTTGCAACTGGAGTGGTGGGCGTGACGGAAACGCTGCCTGTCCTTTATCTGATGAAATGGTGCGCCGGTCTGTTTCTGACCATGCTGCCATGCCTGGGGGCTATGTGGGCAGTCACAGTCCTGTTTGAAAAGCCGCTTTTGTCTGTGGGGCTGAACCTGCTCCTTGTGATTCCCGGCGTGCTGGTTTCCAATACGCCTGTCTGGATTGCCTGGCCGTACTGTTACAGCGGTTATCTGGTATCCTGTTCGCTGCATGATTTTACGGCGGGAGATAACATACGGGCATTTTCGCTGTTCCCGTTCCTGCCGGCTGCGATATTGGTCTTTGCATTGGCACTTACGATTGCGGTAATACAATTTGGAAAAAAGGAAATGAGGTAAATCGGTTATGGAAAATAAAAAACGGAAAACTTTAAGTATGGCGGCGCTGATCGTCAGTATTCTCCCAGCGGCAACGCTTGTTCCTGTGTTCCTTAAAATCAGATTACCTGAAGGGGTGAATACAGTCTGGGCAGGTGTCAATGTTGCCAGTGCCGTGGCAGGTTTTATCCTTTCCGGTATCTGTGTCAGGAGTGACGAAAGCCGCAGCCCTGTGAATATTGCGTCAACGGTCATCAGCGCTTTTTGGTGCCTGTTGATGATGGGCATGGTAGTTTTGGCATTATTTTTAACTTTTATGCGGTAGTGAGATAACGGGCGAAGCAGGAAAGAAATTCGCCTCATGGGCATCCTCATGGCGTATCCATTCGGATGCCCACATTATAGACCTAGTTCATACAGCCGCCCAAGTAATTGATGAATGCCTTTTATCACATGATTTTTTACCATTGCAGCATATTGTTCATCATACCGATATGATTCAACAAAAAGGATAACAGACATATATAACCGATACAGATTCATTCGGATTCTGTCATCATCTGTGATTAAAAATGGAGTCCCACTGATTTCACTATATCCTTTTTGAAAATCGAATTCCTGTTCCACATTTTCAAAAAGCATCATGGCAGAGGTTAAATCGGCAACCGGGTCACCAAAGAAACTACGTTCAAAATCAATGATGCCGGTAATATGTGAATGAGAGGTTTCGTCAATGAAAACATTTCCCGCCCACATATCGAAATCAACCAGATATGGTGTTTTAATCTCGTTTAAGCAGTCTTCATATTTTTTTACCATATCCTTTATCTCATCGTAGGGCAGTTCACAATTTCGTTTTTCCCCATCCGCCAGGATATCTGACATCATGGAATAAAATGCAGCTCCCCATGTGCTGAATTGAAATCTCTTATTCTCTTTTATATAGCCAAACCAATTGCCCTTAACACTATGTACTGCCGCATTGCATTTTCCCAGTTCATACATAAGCTGCCTGCGGTTTTCGGGAGAAATCATTTCTGCGCAGCTTTTCCAAATCACACCCTTAACATACTCCATGAAAAAATAATCGCAGGGAATTTCCTCGTGAGAGTAATCCCAGGCAAGTATTTTGGGCGTTTTAATGGGTCTGTCTTCCAATAGCTTATATACTTCCACTTCTGTATGCAGAATCTCCTGTTCATATGTCAGAAGTTCTGTGCCAGAAGCCGGGCCTGTTTTTAGAACAATACCGTCTTTCATAATTCCAGTTCCCCGGACGGTATAGGCTGAATTGAACATCCCCTCTGTTAATTCTTCGATGGAACAAATATCTTCGTTCGGAAAATGCTTGTTTACCATGGTTTTAATCACTTCGGGGGTCACATTAAATTTTGTTTTGCTTTTCATCTGCCTTCATCCTCTCCTTTTTGAATTTATTATCAGAAATACAGCAGTGAACATAAGGGTCAATATGTATGCAATATATGTTTATCTATAAAATTGCCTCTTTGTCAGATGCTTTTTATATAGTATATCGGTTAAGGAAGACCGTATCAACCATATATGGATAAACTTTCAGGATAAGCTTATAAACTGCTATTTGAACCAAAACTAATTAATGGCAGCAGGTAAAGGACAGCGGCACAGGGCAGATAGTAAATTTCACTTTGAAAATTTTTAAATGATGAATATGTTCTTTACAAGTAGCAACAGGAGTTAACCATAAATTACCGCTTGAAACAGGAACGTGTGTTTGCTAAAATTCTTTTACTGGAGGTGAACATACGTTTGAAAAATATTATTTTCCATATAGATGTAAATTCGGCTTTCCTCTCCTGGGAGGCCGTTTACCGTCTGGCTCACAAAGGAAGCAGGCAGGATTTAAGGGAAATTGCCTCTGCGGTGGGAGGGGACGTTACCCGACGGCGCGGGATTATACTGGCAAAGTCGATTCCGGCGAAAAGCTACGGGATAAAGACGGGAGAGACTATTATGGAGGCTCGCAGGAAGTGTCCGGGGCTGGTACTGGTGCCGCCCGATTACAGTCTTTATCAGAAATGCTCCGACGCGCTTATGGAGATTCTGCGGGAGTATTCTGACGTGGTGGAGCAGTACAGCATTGACGAGGCTTTTGTGGATATGAGCGCAGGCTGCCGGCTGTTTGGCACGCCGGAAAATGTGGCCGCCAGGATCAGGGACCGTATCCGGGAGGAACTGGGTTTTACAGTCAACGTGGGGATTTCCTGTAATAAGCTGCTTGCAAAGATGGCGTCGGATTTTGCAGGGCCTGACCGGGTGCATACGTTATATCCCGGAGAAATCAGGGAGAAAATGTGGCCGCTGCCAGTGTCGGATTTGTTTTTTGCAGGGAAGGCAACGACAGGCAGGCTGCTTTCCATGGGGATACGAACCATCGGGGAGTTGGCGGAGGCGGATCCGGCATGGCTCAAGAGTGTGCTTAAGAAACAGGGGGAGATTATCTGGGGCTTTGCCAACGGGATTGATTTTTCTCCGGTGCTGGGGGAACCGGCGGCAAACAAGGGCTATGGGAACAGCACTACCACGCCTTATGATGTGACGGACGAAGAAACGGCAAAGCAGGTGCTTTTGTCTCTTTCCGAGACGGTGGGAAGGAGACTGCGGGCGGATGGGGTGGAAGCAGGGCTGGTGTCCGTGGGAATACGGTATGCGGATATGGCTTATGTCTCCCATCAGAAGGTACTGGCGGTTCCCACAAATCTGACATGGGAGATTTACGAGGCAGGCTGCCGGTTATTCGGGGAGCTTTGGAATGGCCGGCCTCTCCGGCATATGGGGGTGCATACGGGACGGGTGAACGGGGAAAGCTTTGTACGGCAGATGAGCATTTTTGACGAGACTGATTATGAGAAGCTTATGAGGATGGATAAAGCCGTGGACGGGATAAGGAGGCGCTTTGGGGCGGATGCAGTAATGCGCGCCGTATTTTTAAATAACTCCATTTCTCATATGAGCGGAGGGATAGAAAACGTAATGAAGCTGCATTGAGGAAAGCAGGCTGCTGATTTATAATAAAATGTGACCGGACAGAAGGAGAGATGAGCGATGGCATTTGGAATCGGCACGAATCCGCCTGAGGCGGACGCAGGGAGCGTTAAGGGGACTCAGAAGAAGATTGCCTGCGAATGCTGGTTTACCAGTACGGGGAGGATTATGCCGCTGATGCTTAAGGTGGAGGATGAGGAGGGCGAAATCCAGACGATTCGGGAGTTTGTCATACATTCTCAGGAGAAAAAGCGGTACGCGGGAATTCCTTCCATAGAATACGACTGTACGTTGGTAATCCACGGACAGAAGGTAAGGGGATGGCTGATTTATTATCAGTCAGAAAACAGGTGGGTGATGAATTTCCGGTAAAATTCCCTGCAGAAAGGTATTTGGCGATTTCTGCGGCTTGTGTTTTTCACTCTCACAGGCTTATAATAAGCCTGTGAGAGTGTGTGCAGACAGCAGGGGAATATAAAGGAAAGAGAAAGGGAGCACATTGAGGTATTATATTGCGGATTTACATTTTTTTCACGGGGCGCTGAACGATAAGATGGACAGGCGGGGTTTTGCGTCCGTGGAGGAAATGAATGAATATATGATAGAAAAGTGGAATAAAAAGGTTCGCAAAAACGATGACGTTGTCATTATCGGAGATTTGTCCTGGGGAAATGTGCAGGAAACAAATGCTCTTTTGCAGAGGCTTAAGGGAAAGCTGTATCTTGTGTGCGGCAATCATGACCGTTTTGTGAATAATAAGGAGATGAATCCTGACCGCTTCAAATGGATAAAGCATTATGCGGAGCTTTCCGACAACAGGCGGAAGGTGGTTTTGTGTCATTATCCCATTATGTGCTATAACGGCCAGTACCGGGTGGATGAGAAGGGAGAGCCTAAAACCTATATGCTTTACGGGCATGTCCATGACACACAGGACGAACGGCTCATAGAGCAGTTTCAGGAGATAACGAGAAAAACGATGGTAACGGACGCGCAGGGAAACGAGCGTTCCATTCCCTGTAATATGATTAACTGTTTCTGCAAATTTTCTGATTACGAGCCGCTTACGCTGGACGAGTGGATTGTATGTGATAAGAGGCGCCGCGGCGGGAAGGAAAAGAAAGCATGAAAACCAGACGGATATTGCTGATAGAGGACGACGATACAATTGCATACGGACTGACGGAGCTGCTTGCGGACGAGGGATTTGAGACGATTTCCGTCCGTTTCCTTAAGGAGGCGATGGAGGCGGTGCCTGGCAGTTTTTGTCTGGCGCTTTTAGACCTTGGACTGCCTGACGGGGAGGGATGGGATTTCCTTGAGAGGCTTTGCACGGTTCGGACAACGGGAAAAGGCGGTTCGCAGAAGGGATTTGTGCCGCCGGTGATTATTTTAACGGCAAGAGAAGATGAGGCGGATATTATGAGAGGACTGGACATGGGAGCCGACGATTATGTGACCAAGCCCTTTAAGCCGGGGGTGCTGCTTTCCCGTATCCGTGCGGTGCTGCGCCGTCAGGAAAGATTTTCCGGGGCGGAAGAGATGATTTTCTGCGGGAGGCTCGTGCTTGATGAGCAGAAAACAACCGTCACGGAGGGCGGGGAACGCATTGAGCTGACAGCCGGGGAGTTCCGGCTTCTTTCATATTTTATGGAAAACAAGAACCGGACCCTTACGAGGAACGCGCTGCTTGCGCGGCTTTGGGATAATGAGGGGGATTTTGTAAACGACAATACACTGACCGTCACCGTCAGGCGGCTTCGGGAAAAGCTGGGAGAGGAATCACGGAATCTGATAAAGACAGTACGGGGAATCGGATACCGGATGGAGGATTGCGATGACTAGGAGAAAAGAATCCGTATTTTTTATGGCAGGTGTTTTTGCCGCCGTTTTTTGTTTTTGCGCGGCTGTGTTTTTCGCAGGCTACCGGTGGAGCGAGAGGCTGTTTTATGACAAAATGGCTGCGGTTGCCGGGGCGATTCCGGGCAGTAAGGAGGTCATAATGCAGACGTTGAAAGGCGCGTCGGCAAAAGACCTTGCGAAGGGAAAGGAAATACTTGGAAGGTACGGATATTACGGACGGCTGCCGGGGGAGGAACCGGGGCTTTTGTTTTTTGCGGGGAGCCTTTTGGCAGCAGGGACTGGCACGGCTGTCCTGTTTCTTTTTATTTACAGACAAAAAAGCAGGCTGCGAAAGCGGGCGGAGGATTTGACAGGGTACTTACGGCAGGTGGAGGAGGGAAATTACAGTCTTTTTCCGGGGAAAGGAGAGGATTTTCTTTCGGGCCTGGAAGATGAAATTTATAAGACGGTGCTTGCCCTTCGGGAAAGCCGCGAGACGGTACTGCGGGAAAAAGAAAATCTGGCGAAAAACCTGGCGGATATTTCCCATCAGTTCAAAACGCCCTTAACATCGCTTTCCATTTTAAGCGAGGTGTTACTCCGGCGGATTACGAAAGAGGAGGACGCAAAAGCAGTCAGGAAAATGGAAAAGCAGACGCAGCGTCTTGCCGGCCTGACCGCTTCCCTGCTTACGCTGTCGAGGGCGGACGCCGGCGTGCTTACTTTCGATATACGGCGTGTGCCGGTGGGCGAGCTGCTGGAGGTCAGCCTCGAGCCTGTCATGCCGATACTGGAGGAAAAGGAGCAAAAGGTCAGGCTTGCCGGGGAGAAAAAGATGATGGAAAGCCTTACTCTGTACTGTGACGTGAAATGGATGCGGGAGGCCCTTGGGAATCTTCTGAAAAACGCCTCCGAGCATTCGCCGGCGGGGACGGAAATCTGTATCAGGGTATGGGATAACCCTGTTTTCACGGGAATTGCAGTGGAGGACGAAGGGACGGGATTTTCAAAAAAGGAGCTTCCCCGCCTGTTCGAGCGTTTCTACAAAGGAGAAGACGCTCCAAAGGACAGCGCGGGAATCGGCCTTGCCCTTGCCAAAACGCTGATTGAAGCCCAGAAGGGGGAAATCAGGGCGGAGAACAGGAGAGAAGGCGGTGCGCGATTTCTCATAAAATTTTATAAAAATATGTAAATGTCACCGGATTGTCATGTTGGTTTGCTAAAGTACCTGTAACAGCGGAACTCTAAAATAAGAAAGGAATCAATATGGAAATTTTAAGGTGCGAAAATTTATCAAAGTATTACGGCGTCGGGCAGACAAGAGTCACAGCGCTTGAGGACGTGAACCTGTCTGTGGAAAAGGGAGAATTTGTGGCGATTATCGGGGCGTCCGGCTCCGGCAAATCCACGCTGCTCCATATGCTAGGCGGGGTGGACCGGCCGGACGGGGGCAAAATTCTGATTGAGGGCACGGATATCGCCGCTTTGAATGAAAAGAAGCGTTCCCTTTTCCGGCGGCGCAAGGTAGGGCTTGTGTATCAGTTTTACAACCTGATTCCCTCCATCGACGTAAGGCAGAATATTCTTCTTCCCATGCTCCTTGATGGGCAGAAGCCTGATGAAAAAAGGTTTGATGAGCTGACAGAAATTCTGGGGCTGACAGAGCGGCTTTGTCACCTTCCCGGCCAGCTTTCCGGCGGGCAGCAGCAGAGAGCGGCCATTGCCAGAGCGCTGATATACCGCCCGGCGATTTTGCTGGCGGACGAGCCTACCGGTAATCTGGATAAAAGAAATTCGGAGGAAATTACAGGGCTTTTGAAGCTTTCCAATAAAAAGTATAAGCAGACGGTACTCCTTATTACCCACGACGAGAAAATCGCTCTTGAGGCGGACAGAATCATCACCATCGAGGACGGGAAAATCGTGTCCGACGAGGAGGTGGGGAAATGAAGAAAGATTATCGTCCAACCCATGGCGTAAGGATGCCGGGTCATCCGCTGTTTGGTTACACAATCAACACCATCAGACGGAACAGATACACATCCCTTTCCGTCATGCTGGCCGTTACGCTGGCCTCCACGCTGCTTTGCGCCATGTGTACCTATGGCTATACACAGATAAAATGGCAGGCGGAGGTTGAGGAATACGAGGCCGGAGACTGGCACGGGGAGCTTGGCGGGGATATTACCTCGGATAAGCTGTCTTTGGTGGAGAACAATCTGAACGTGGAGGAGGCTATGGCGAAAGGGCCTTTTTCCTGTCTGGAATTATCCGAAAACGCGAAACTTCCCTATCTGCTTCTGCGGGAGGCAGACGAAAATTACTGGAAGAATATGGGGGAGAAAAATTCCATTATAGAAGGACGCATTCCCGAAAAGCCCGGAGAGATTGCTGTGAGCAAGTCTTTTTTTGAGCAGAATCCGGAGTATTGTCTGGGCGATACGGTTACCCTTGAGGAGGGCGAGAGACGGATTTTAGAGGAGAAGGCTCCGGAAGAGAAAGTTCTGGATGCCGGTGCGGTCCGCCGGGAAGGGGAAATCTTTTTCCGGACAGGGGAGCGGACGGTGACGCTGGTGGGGAAAATGGACGTGACAACCACCTCCACGATTCCGGGCTATTACGCCATGGGATTCATGGACCGAAGCGCGCTTACCGGGGAGGAAGAGCTGGTAATTTACGTGAAGCTTCGGGATGTGGGCAAAACCTATGAGGTAATGCCTCAGATTGCGGAGACGCTGGGAATCGAAAAGGATGAGTACGGAGAGTATAAAAATAATTTCCGTTACCATACAAGGCTTCTGGCATACAACTTTGTCTTTCCGCCTGAAATGGGATTTTCTCTGGAAAATTGGGGAGGCGTGATTGTCTATGGGGTTCTTCTGCTGCTTGCTGCGGGAGCTTTCGTGATGATAATCAGAGGGGCGTTTCAGGTATCCGTATCCGCAAGGATAAAACAGCTCGGTATGTTCCGTTCTGTGGGAGCGACGCCCGGGCAGATAGCGGCCTCCGTTTTAATGGAAGGAATGATTTTATCGGTGGTTCCCATTTTGCTCAGTCTGGGAATCGGTTACGGATTTACCGTGGCGGTTGTGGATATTTACAGCGGCATTGCGGGGGAGCTGCTTTATTTTCCCGTTACTGTGCGCTTTTCTCCCTGGCTCGTCCTTCTGGCCGCGGGGCTTTCTCTGGTTACGGTTCTGATTTCCGCGCTGATTCCGGCGCTAAAGGTTTCCCGGCTTTCTCCCCTTGAGGCCATCAGGATGCAGGAAGCGGGGGGTGGCAGGAAAAGAAAGAGGAGAAAAAGCAGACGTTATCCGGTTCTTCGCAGATTGTTCGGCTATCCCGGGGAGCTGGCAGGGGCGGCTCACCATATGAACCGAAAGGGAATTCGCGGGGGCGTTATGTCGCTGACCCTTTGTCTGATGCTGCTTATCGGATTTTTTACGCTCATGTGTCTGAACGATTATTTATCCGAACGGAACCGGAGCGGAAGCTATTTTAATATTATGGCAAAACTTTCCCTTCTCACAGAGGCGGACACGGAGCTGCTTACCGATATCTGCTCTGTCCCGGGAGAGACGGAAAGTACTTATTTCTGCGTGACCAGAATGGCTTATTACGCTTCTCCCGGGCAGGAGTCGGAGGCGTTTAGGGAAAAGGGGGGCTTTGCGGGGCTTGACCTCAATAAATGGGCGCTGGTGAACCGTGACGGAGACTACCGGATACGCGCTTATCTGTACGGCATTAAGGAGGATGGGTTTGACGATTATTGCCGTAAGCTGGGGTATGACCCGGCCGGATTTTACGATACGGATAAAATAAAGGCCGTTGTCCAAAGCGCAGCGCCGCTGTATCCCGATGTGGTGAACAATGCCGCTAAATCGGCGTTGTCCTATCCGCATTTGGAAATTTCCGAGGGGGAAGCGTTCTGGCTGGAAGAAAAAACAGAGGACGATATGGATACGGATTATGGGCTTTCCATAACGGCGGGAGCCGTGGCCGCGGAGGGACCCCGGATTGGCGATGTGAGGAATAATTATAACCTGAATTTTTATGTGCCTCTTTCGGTGTACTATTCGATAGCGGAGAAGCTTTCTCCGGAGAGGTCGGATAATTATTATATGTATATAAGGGTGAAAACCGGGCAGGAACAGGATATCGCCGTGACGGAGACAATAACCGGTCTGTGCGAATCCGTAATGGCACAGGAGGATATTTATATTACCAGCATCGAGACGGAGAAGAAAGACAACGCCGTGGGAAGCAGGGCCATGGAGGCGGTGGTGGACTGCATCGGTATTCTGCTTGCGCTCATCGGTGTTTCCAACACGCTTTCGGCGGTTTACCATATGATGATGGGTAGGCGCAGAGAGTTTGCCATGCTCCGCTCGGTGGGGATGGACAGCCGGGATATCGGGAAGCTTCTCTTTATCGAGGCGCTGCGCATGGCGGTTACGCCGGTGCTGATTGGCATTCCGGCGGTAATGATACTGCTCGGGATGCTGATGAGGATGTTAGACGTATCCTGGAGCGCGATACTGCCGTGGCTGCCCTGTGGAAAGCTGATTTTAAGCATTTTTCTGGTGACGGCGGCGGTGGCTGTCTCTTACCTGATTTCCGCCTGGAAGATTAAAAAGGACACGATTATCGAGGCGGTAAGGGACGAGAATGTCTGACTGCCGCAGGGGCATGTACCCTGCGGCTTAGCCGCGCGGCAAGCCGGCGGCTTCGTCCGCCTGCCCCGTGGCCGCTTGCTTTAGAGAGGGAACCGAAAAGTAAAAAACGACGCCCTCAGGTTGATTGAAAACACCATAAGGCAGGCCATGCATGGACAAAATCTGCGCCACAATCGCAAGGCCGAGACCCGAACCGCTGTACCTGGAATTTTTGTCACGATAAAATTTTGTCCAGATTTTCGACAGATTTTCCTGCGGAATTGGCGGCCCCTGATTGTAAATCGAGAAATCCAGGGCGCCGCCGTTTTCTTTCAGCGATAATTTTAAAACGCCGCCCGGACGGACATTTTGTTTTGCATTGACAATCAGATTATCCAAAACCTGCTCCATTCTGCTTTTATCCGCGCTCACATAAACCGCATGTTCCGGCAGTTCATATTGCAGTTCAAAATCGGCGTCCGGGGTATGTGACCCTCGCGGCATTTGCCAAATGTCTGCTTCGCAGCCGCCTGGCTCATTGCCCGCGGGAATCAACAGGCGTCCGGCAACCGTTTCCAGAAATTCAACAAAATCAAAGCGTTCAGGGAAAAGACGCGAAGCGCCGTTTTCCAGTGCGGACAAATCAAGCAGGGTGGTGATAAGGGCATTCATGCGCTCTGTTTCCGCGACGATAACCTCGGAATATTTTTGCCTTTTGCCCTCGTCCGTTTCGTCCTGCAGCCCTTCTGCATAGGCGCGGATAATTCCCAGCGGCGTTTTCATTTCATGGGAAAGATTGTCTACCAGCTCTTTGCGCTCTGCCAATAACCGCTTTTTCTGTTCGATATCTTTTTCAAGCCGGCTGTTTGCTGTTTGAAGCTGTAAAAGAGTCTGCTGTAAATTTTCAGACATTTTGTTGAGATTTTGGGACAACTCGCCAAACTCGTCAACTGTATTTACATTGCAGGGAGAGGAAAAATCAAGCTGCGCCATTTGCCGGGCTGCCCGGTTTAGTCTGGAAACAGGCTCTGAGATAAACCGTCCCATCAGGTAGTTTACAGCCAAAACCAGAAGTATGACAAAACAAAGCCAGATACAGGAAGAAATATCCGGGTCGACAGGCAGTCTTGTTGACAGAATATAAGAGATTATTAACAGGATTCCGGCCATTTTTGAAACCATAATGATTTTTTGGCGGACAGTCCGCAAGGTGAAATTATCTTTTATTCGCATACCGACACCTCAAATTTATAACCGGAACGAATCAGTGTAACAATGTGCTTCCCCTCGTCGCCTAATTTCTGGCGAAGGGTTTTGATATGCGTGTCAACGGTTCTGGTGGTTCCCTCAAAGTCGTACCCCCATATCCGGTTTAACAACTGGCCGCGATTGAAAATCTGTCCGGGGTTTGCCATAAAGAGGGAAAGCAGTTCATATTCTTTGTGGGTCAGCAGGATTTCCTGTCCGTTCACAAAAACTTTATGAGAAGCCGGAATGAGAGAAATTTTTCCCGCGTTCACGGTATCTGCCGGAAGCGCATAAGAACGCCGCAATAAAGCGTTCACTTTTGCCAGAAGTATTCTGGGACTGAATGGTTTAGTCATATAGTCGTCGGCTCCCAGGCCGTAGCCTTTGAGCTTGTCATCCTCGCTTCCTTTGGCGGTCAGCATGATGATGGGAAGGCTGCTCATTTCCCTTGCCACTTTGCAGACGGAAAAACCGTCAAGGTTTGGCATCATAATATCCAGAATCATCAAATCCATGGGATTGTTTTTCAGCAGCATCAGCGCGTCCACACCGTCGTCTGCGGTAAAGCAGGTATGCCCGCCGCGCTGCATGTATTCGGCAATGATATTCTGCATATTTTTTTCATCTTCCACAATTAAGACGTTTGCCATAAGACAAAACTCCTTTCGGTTTACGGCGGTTTTTCCGAAGTTCATAAAATATATTATAGTTCCGCAGACCGGACAATACAAGGAACAGAACGAATAACCTCATATTTAATATAAGTATTTGCCATGCCGGAGGAGCCATATTATAATGAAAGCAGTAACCATACAAATGTATGCAGCAGATTAAGAAAAAGGAGAACGACATGAAAAAACTTGGATTTGGCCTGATGCGGCTTCCTCTTACGGACGCTTCCGACCCGGCGTCCATCGACGTGGAGCAGGTAAAGAAAATGGTTGACATTTTCATTGAAAAGGGATTTACATATTTTGATACGGCGTGGATGTACTGCGGTTTCCAAAGCGAAAGCGTGGCAAAGAAGGCTTTGGTGGAGCGATATCCCAGGGACGCGTACACGCTGGCGACCAAGCTTCACTCGGGATTTTTTAACAGCTTTGAGGACAGGGATAAGGTTTTTAACAAACAGCTTGAAAATACGGGAGCAGGGTACTTTGACTACTATCTTCTGCACGGCATTACAGCGGGCAGCTATCCCAAGTATGAGAAATACGACTGCTTCAACTGGCTCCTTGAGAAGAAAAAAAGCGGGCTGGTGAAAAAGGCGGGATTTTCTTTCCATGATAGCGCGGAGCTTCTGGATGAAATTCTGACAAAGTACCCGGAAATGGAATTTGTACAGCTTCAGATTAATTATCTGGACTGGGAGAGCAAGTGGATTCAGGCAAGGGAATGTTACGAGACGGCCGTGCGCCACGGCGTGCCGGTAATCGTGATGGAGCCGGTAAAGGGCGGAACTCTTGCGAAAATGCCGAAGGCGGCGGAAGACATTTTAAAGGGATACGCCCCTTCCATGTCGCTTCCCTCATGGGCCATCCGGTTTGCGGCTTCCCTTGACAACGTAATGATGGTACTGTCCGGGATGAGCAATATGGAGCAGATGAAGGACAATTTAAGCTATATGGAGGATTTTACGCCTTTCACCGAAAAGGAGCATGAGCTGGTGAAAAAGGCGGCGGAAGCAATCAACTCGGCGATAGCGGTTCCCTGTACGGCCTGCGCTTACTGCACGGAGGGCTGCCCGAAAAAGATTCCCATTCCTCAGTATTTTTCCATCTATAATGAAGACATGCGGGAGGCCGAGGAGAAAGGCTGGTCCGCCAACGAAATTTTTTATGAGCAGCTTGCGGAAAAAGGCGGAAAGGCCGGAGACTGTATCGGATGCGGCCAGTGCGAGAGAATCTGTCCTCAGCACCTGCCGATTATAAAGCATCTTAAGGCAGTTTCGGAGCATTTTGACAAATAGTATAGACGCGAGGGGAAAAATGCGGTTACTTTTGGTGGAGGACGACAGGGAAATCAGCCGGATGCTGGAAGGCTATCTGGCGAATGAAAATTTTGACATTGTATGCGCCATGGACGGGGAGGAGGCTATACGGCGGTTTGACGGCGGCTTTGATTTGGTGCTGCTTGATTTGATGATACCGAAAATCGGAGGTATGGAGGTGCTCGGGCATATCCGTCAGAAAAGCAATGTACCGATTATCATTGTCTCCGCAAAGGATACCGACGCCGACAAAACACTGGGACTTGGACTTGGCGCCGACGATTACATCACAAAGCCCTTTTCCGTGACGGAGGTTTTAGCCCGTATCAGGGCGCAAATCAGGAGAAATACCAGATATTCGTCTCCGGCGGAAGAAAAAACGGAGGCGATAAAGGCCGGGGAACTGACCCTTAGCCTTAACAATTACACGGTCACGAAAAAGGGGGTCAGTCTTGAGCTGACGGCGAAGGAATTTGAAATTTTAAGGCTTCTGATGGAGAATCCGAAAAAGGTGTACACAAAGGAGCAGATTTACTCAAAAGTCTGGAACGACGCTTATTTAGGGGATGAAAACGCGGTCAATGTACATATCAGCAGGCTGAGAAACAAAATAGAGGATGAGCCCAGAAAACCGAAGTATGTGGTGACGGTATGGGGAATCGGCTACAAATTTGGTGAAATACATGAATGAGGGAATAATAATACTGATTTTGTCGATAGTTGCTATGGTTTTAGCGGGGATAATCTGTTATCAGCAGTTTGCTTTCCGGAAAGGCATAAAAGCGCAGCTTCTGCAAATCAGCCAGGAACTGGCGGGGGCTGTGGACTCGGACAGCGAAGAAAAGGTTATGGTATTTACGGATAGCAGGGCCATGCAGGAGCTGTGCGCGCAGATTAACCGGCTTTTGGACAGGCATCAGAGAATGCTTGCGGATTACCGGAGAAGTGAAATTTCATCAAAGAAGATGCTGTCCAATATTTCCCACGATATCAAGACGCCCCTTACGGTTATTTTGGGCTATCTGGAAATTATCCGCCTAAACGGAGGGGAGCAGAAGGAGCTTATCGATAAGGTGGAGACCAGGGCAAAGGCAGTTTCGGATTTGGTGGAGCAGTTTTTTACACTGGCGAAGCTGGAAGCCGGCGATATGGAGATTGCGCTTTCAAAGCTGGAGCTGTGCGAGCTTTGCCGGGAAGTGGTTTTGGACTTTTACGAAATTCTTTCCGGGAAGGATTATGAAGTGGAGGTAGAGATTCCCGAAAAGACGGTTTACGTACAGGGAAATAGCGACGCCATACGCAGAATCTTAAACAATCTGATTTCCAATTCCTTAAGATACGGCAGTGAAGGGCGGTATCTGGGGTTTTTTTTGCATGAGGATGAAAAGCAGGTTTATATAGATGTGACGGACAGGGGCCGGGGGATTGAAAAAGACTTTGCGGAGCACATTTTTGACAGGCTGTTTACCATGGAGGATTCCAGAAACCGGGATATTCAGGGCAACGGGCTGGGGCTTACCATTGCCAGAAGCCTTGCGCGGCAGATGGGCGGGGACGTGACCCTTTTAAGCAAACCCTGGCAGAAAACGAGTTTTACGGTTGCGCTTAAGCGGACCTTTTAACTTTTACAAAAAAAATGCAGGACGAAAGAATTTTGTAAGAATTGGTCAAGAGTTATGAAAAATCTGGCTGTTAGAATAGTAGTCAGAAAGGGGGCAGAGAAAAATGCCATACATCATAAAAACAAACGACCTTACTAAGACAATTGGTGGAAAAACGCTGATAAGCAACGTCAACATGCATGTGAAGAAAGGGGAAATTTACGGATTCTTAGGCCCTAACGGCGCCGGAAAAACCACGGTGATGAAGCTTCTTACGAATTTGTGGAAGCCCACTGCCGGGAGCGTGGAGCTTTTCGGGGAGAGCCTTTGTGAAAATTCTTACAGGCTCCTTGGGAGAATGGGAAG
Source organism: bacterium 1xD8-48 (assembly GCA_009917455.1). Lineage (GTDB taxonomy): Bacteria > Bacillota > Clostridia > Lachnospirales > Lachnospiraceae > Suilimivivens. The sequence goes on from QZDS01000032.1 coordinate 29,724, forward strand.
TATGATTGAGTTTCCCGTCTTTTACGAGCACATGACGGGAGCCGAAAATTTAAAGCTTCACTGTGAATATCTGGGATATTATAAACCCGGATGTATCGGGGACGCGCTTTCAATGCTGGATTTAAAAGCGGCGGCGGATAAGCCGGTAAAGAGCTATTCCCTTGGAATGAAGCAGAGACTGGGGCTTGCAAGGGCGGTTCTGACAAGACCGGAGCTTTTGATTCTGGATGAGCCGACAAACGGGCTTGACCCGGCGGGGCTGAAGCAGATTCGGGAGCTGATGGAGCTTCTTTGCAGGGAATACGGAATCACCGTTTTGGTGTCCACCCACATTCTGTCGGAAATCGAAAGTATTGTGGATACCGTGGGAATGATTCATCACGGAGAGCTTTTAAAGGAAGTTTCCATGGAGGAAATCAGGGAGATGGGCAGGGCTTATATCGAGCTGTCCGTGCCGGATACCGTAAAAGCATCTTATGTGCTGGCGGAAAAGCTGGGATATGCAAATTTTAAAATAACAGGCAATGAAAAAATCAGAATATATGACAGTGAGGCTTCCACGCAGGAAATCGCAAAGGCGCTGGCCTTACATGAAGTGGAAATGAGCGGAATCGGAAAGGTTTCGGAATCGCTGGAGGACTATTTCCTGAAAATGACCGGGGAGGTGGAGAGAAATGCTTAAATTAATCAGAATGGAATGGAAAACCAACAGAATCGGAAAATATATCAGGAATGCCGTGATTTTGACGGCGTCGCTGCTCGCCTTTTCCATGCTTGTGGGAGCCGAACTGGACAGGGATGTGCCGCCAGTTTACGGAAAGAGTATGCTGATTGCGGGGGTGGATTTGTTTTCCCATATGTCCTATATCATTTTTACCGGAGTCATGCTTGCGGTCTTTATCACCGGGGCATATGAAAACAGAACCATAAATCTGCTGTTTTCCTATCCGATTAAGCGGAGAAAAATTCTCGTCGCCAAATTGCTTGCCGTCTGGATTTTCAACTATGCGGCCATGGTCTTGAGCAAACTGGCCATATACGCCGGCCTTTTTCTGACAAGCCCTTATACGGGAATATCCGTAGGGGACATCCGGCTGGGAGAGGCTTCGTTTTATCTGAATATCCTGATAAGCTCCGCGGTTATGGTGAGTATCAGCTTTGTCGCGCTTTTAATCGGCACATGGATGCATTCGTCAAAGTCGGTGATTGTGGCCTCTGTTATTCTTACATTCTTTACGCAGGGAAACATTGGGGAGTTTACTTTGATTGGCAGTATTCCTTTTTACATTGTGCTGATGCTTTTGTCGATTGCGGCGGTTGTGCTTCTGATAGCGGATGTGGAAAAGAGGGATGTGATGTAGGAGGACCTGGCAGAGGAAATCTGCCGGGTTTTTTAAATATGGGGGAATAATTTCGGGCATATAAAGAGAGGAAAATGTTCATGGCAAAAATCAAAGAACTTTTATTAGAAGATACCGGCGAAATCTGCGAGCTTGGCAAGGCGATATCTTCACCTGTGAGGCTGAAAATTTTAAGCCTTTTAGTTGAAAGCAATCTGAACATAGGGGAAATTGCGAAAAAAATGAATCTTCCCCAGTCGAGTACGGCTTTTCACTTAAAGATGCTTGAAAAAGCGGATTTGGTAAGAATGGAAGAACGCCCTGGAAATCACGGAACTATGAAAGTATACAGCCAAAAAACGGATTTTGCAAATATCTGTTTTTTACCAAGAAATATGGATATTAATGAGACGGCAAGGATGGAAATGCCGGTAGGCGCGTATGTAGACTGCGCAGTTTTCCCCACCTGCGGGCTTTGCGCCGTAGACGGTGTGATTGGAATGGAGGATAAAGAGTACAGCTTTTATATGGGGGACAGATATCGGGCAGGGCTTCTTTGGACTTCCAGAGGTTATGTAACGTACCGTTTTCCGAATCAGCTTCAGCCAAACCGGCGCCCGGTGAGTCTGAAATTCAGTATGGAAATCTGCTCTGAAGCGCCGGGGTACGCGGAAGGGTGGAAGTCGGATATTACCATGTGGGTCAACGGAAAGGAATGCGCCATGTGGAGAAGCACAGACGATTTTGGTTCAAGGCGAGGACGCCTGACCCCCAAATTCTGGCCGGAAGGTTCTACGCAGTACGGCATTTTAGTGATCTGGGAGATAAAGTCGGACGGAAGCTACGTGAATTATACAAAGGTATCGGATATTAATATCGGAGATTTGGAAATTGAAAAGACCCCTTATATTGAAATGATGATTGGGAATAAAGAGGATGCAAAATATGCAGGCGGGTTCAACCTGTTTGGCAGAACTTTTGGGGATTATGAACAGGATATCCTTATGGAGCTGGAATACCATTAGAGAACAGGATATTTAAGCCGTTTCCGGTTAGTAACAGGGCTGACAGGACAGACAATAAAAAACATCGTTATTTATAACAGTATTACTGTTATAAAGTGAAAAATATTATGCATAAAGCTCAGAAATACCCTGAAATTGTTTGATTAAGCAGGGTGTTTGCGATATAATTAAAGGTAAATAACAGCGCTGTTGATATTATTGTAAAGGCCGAAGAACGGAAAACGATGAATGACAGAGGCGGTTTTGGGAGCCGGCAATGAAGAAAGCCATGGAGTGGCTAAAGCAAAAGACTGCGGAATAAAAAGGAGAAAATATGACTACATATATAAAGGATTACCCGCGTCCTCAGTTTGTCCGAAAGGAGTGGACGAATCTGAACGGGGAATGGGAATTTCGGATGGACGACCAAAACGAAGGGGAAAAGGAGAGATGGTTCGAGGGATTGAAGCAAAGCCGTAAGATACAGGTTCCTTTTACCTGTGAGACGCAAATGAGCGGGATTGGGGAAGAAGAATTTCATCCTTATGTCTGGTATGAGAGGGAAATCACCGTTGAAAAGGAAAAAAGAAAAGGGCATAAAGCAATCCTCCATTTTGAGGGCAGCGACTTTTTGACAAAGGTGTGGGTGAACGGCCGACTGGCCGGAAGCCATAAGGGCGGTTACAGCCGTTTTTCTTTTGATATTACGGATTTGGCCGTGGACGGCGTTAACAGAATCTGCGTGAAGGTGGAAGATGTGCCGGACAGACAGATTCCCCGGGGGAAGCAGCGGTGGATAAAAAATAATTTTGGCTGTTGGTATGTGCAGACTACCGGAATATGGAAAACCGTGTGGATGGAGTATGTTCCTTTAATTAGCCTGGCCTCCGTGAAAATGACGCCTGATTTGGCGGGCGGATGCCTTAGGGTGGAGTGCGCGGTGGACGGCGTGGATTTTATGACTGCCTTTGAGGAAAAAGAGTTGAGCCTTCAGGCGGAAGTTACCTTTGAAGGGCGTCTGATTGCAAAGGCATCGGCGGCTGTTATGAAGAAATCTTTTGAGCTGAAGCTGGACCTTGATATGCCGCGGGAAGACGAGCCATGGGGAGTTTACACGTGGAGCCCCGAAAATCCACGGCTTTACGATATCTGCTTTTTCCTGCATGACGGGAACGGGGCGCCGGATGAAGTGCGTTCGTATTTCGGCATGAGGGAAATCAGGGTTGAGGGAGAGCATATCCTGTTAAATGGGCAGCCCCTTTACCAGAGGCTGATTTTGGACCAGGGTTACTGGGAGAAATCACATTTAACTCCGCCGGATGAGGAGTCTTTGATTGAAGACATAGACAAGATACACGCCCTGGGATACAATGGGGTCAGAAAGCATCAGAAGATTGAAGACGAGAGATTTCTCTACTGGTGCGATGTGAAAGGGATGCTGGTGTGGAGCGAAGCGCCTGCGGCCTATGAATTTTCGGATGAAGCGGTTTCGGAATTTGTAAAAGAGTGGACGGATATCGTGAGGCAGAATTATAATCATCCTTCCATTATTACCTGGGTTCCGTTCAATGAATCCTGGGGAATACCGCGGGTAAAAGATAACAGGGAGCAGCAGCATTTTACGGAAAGCGTCTATCATCTGACGAAAAGCATGGATAAATTCCGGCCGGTAATTGTCAACGACGGGTGGGAGCATACCGTATCGGATATCATAACTTTGCACGATTATGAGGAATTTGGCGAGATACTGAAAAACAGGTATGTCCGGTATGAAAAAGAAATTCTGGCCGGGGAAGTGTACCACTGTGGCTTCAAATCCGCGTTTGCCAACGGGTATTCTTACCGGGGGCAGCCGGTGATTATCAGCGAGTTTGGCGGAATCGCATTTGCCGGACAGGGTAGCGAGTGGGGTTACGGAAGCGCTGTGGAAACAAAAGAGGCGTTTCTGAAACGCTTTGACGCGGTTACCACGGCGATTAAAGAGATTCCTTATGTGTGCGGCTATTGCTATACCCAGGTGACGGACGTCCAGCAGGAAATCAACGGGCTTATGGATATCAGGCGGAATTTCAAGGTTTCACCCGATAAAATAAAGGAAATTAACGAGCGTCAGGTGGGAGATTTGAGGAAAATATAATACATGGAGTCAAAATCCGGGAATCTGAAAAACAGGTTTCCGGATTTTTTGCAGTATACTTTGAACATTATCTCTGTTAAAATAGTAATATTAGAGGAAATTAACGGAGGACGATTTGGATGAAAACGATATACATCTGCTTTCCGGAGGGAAAGCATAAGGCGCTGACCATGAGTTACGACGACGGCAGGGAGGAGGACTACAGGCTGGTTGAAATTTTCAACCGGTACGGGATTAAGGGAACCTTCCATTTAAATTCCGGATTAAGGACGCCGGGGCGTATTCCGCAGGAGGAATACAGAAAGCTCTACAAAGGGCATGAGATTTCCTGCCATACGGTGACCCATCCCACCATTGCGCGCTGTCCCATAGAGCAGGTGGCGCTTCAGGTTCTTGAGGACAGAAGGACGCTTGAAAAAATCGCAGGCTACCCGGTGAGGGGAATGTCCTACCCCAACGGCTCTTATAATGAAGAAATTGTAAAGCTCCTTCCCGGCCTTGGGATTGAGTACAGCCGGATAGTAGGGGATACGGATGATTTTGCCATGCCGGAGAATTTCCTTACATGGAAGGCAACCTGCCACCACAACCACAGGCTGCTGGAAAACGGGGAGCGGTTCTGCGCTTTAAATAAGACGCAGTATCTGTATTTAATGTATGTATGGGGGCACAGCTACGAATTTACACAGGACGGCAACTGGGAGCTGATGGAGGACTTCTGCCGTATGGCGGGAGGACGTGAGGATATCTGGTATGCCACGAATATAGAGATTGTGGATTATATGAAAGCTGCGGGAAATCTGAAATTCACAATTGATGAAAATCTGGTTTACAATCCGAATGCCCGGAGCGTATGGATTCAGGCAGATAAGGACTTTTGCGAGATTCCCGGCGGAAAAACGGTTGAAATTTGAGAGGAAAGATTATGATAACGAGACATCAGTACAGAGGGTGCTTAAAGCAGGATGCAGACGGAGAGCGCCTTACGGACGCGCTTTTGGAGATGCGGGAGGACGTAAAGAAATTTATAGACGGCAAAAGGCTTTTAGCCGTTTATCTTTACCGCTATAAGAGGATGTGCTTTTTATATTATGAAGCTCTGGAGGAGGGGATTGGCCCGAATGACTTTTCGGGAGCTCTGATGCCACTTCTGGAAATGTGGCCTGAGGAAGAAGGAAAGACGCCCTGGGCGTATATGTACCATATTTTCCATCACAGCATCCCAGGCGAGCCGGAAGGCTGGGAAAAGGAGAGGACGGGAGAAAAGACCAAAATAGGGCGGATTGCGTTTCTGTACCCGGAAAAGCTTTTTTCCTACGCCTGCTGGCACAAGGCGATTGTGGATGAGGGGAAGCACGCCGGCGATAAGTACCAGTGCATTGCCCTGCATGAAAACATACTTTTTTCCTATTACGAGGAGCCCAGAACCAATGTGAATCTGTGCGGGGAGCAGGGTGCGGAATCAGAGGCTCTTAAGGGATGGATGGCGGCAGACCCGGAAAGCCATTTTAACAGGGGAAAGGCAGGCGGCGACAATTTTCTGGTAATTGAGCCGATTCTTCTGATGGACAGAAGAATATCGGACGTGAAGGGATAAGCATCGCATTTTGATGCAAAAGGATGAGCTACTGGCAAGAGGCATGCGGGAGGAAGCGTAAGGTGAAAAGGATTTCTATTTTGGGACAGAGCATACTGGCAATTTTGTGTGTGCTCATTATTCCCACGGCATTGATTTCCTATCATGTACTTAATAACGCGGCGCAATATTCTGAGGAAAATATCGCGCTGTCAAAGCTGGATAATCTGGAATCGGTAAGCAGTATGACGGAGCTGGTTTTAGGGGGATATACCAGGAATGTGATTCAGTTTGCCAATAATTCCGCCTGTAAGAGACTGGCTGAGGTGAACCGCTACCGCAATATCGGTACGGATATGAGCAAAATCAAGGCGGTGTGGAACGGGATTGACTATCTTGACAGAGGCTTTGGGACGGAAAAAATGGTGCAGTCCTGTTTTTATATGGGGGACGGTTCCGATTATGTGATTTCTACGGACAGGGGCGTGTGCAAGGTGGAAAATTACGCATCCCTTGACTGGCTTATGGACGAGGGGGATTCTGGGCTTAAGAAGGGAATCCGGGGAAAATGGATTGCAAGAAATCTTTACGGGACGGAGATACCGGAGGATAATGAAGCGGTAAGCACCCGGCAGAACAAAGTATCCGTGCTCACTTATGTGTATTCAATTAATCCGCTGATTTCGTCCGACGGAGGAACGGTGGTCTGTAATATTTATATGTCGAAGCTCAGCGACTTCATGAATCCGGCAGGACAGACCTCGGGGGTCTGCTATATTCTCGATGAAAGCAGCAATATTATATGCCACCCGTCCAAAGCTCTTTCACCGGCCGGTGAGGAGGAGAAGCAGATAGCCGATACCATTGCAGGGCTGGGGACGAAGAAAGGCTATTTTGATTATGAATACAACGGAATTCGCTATCTGTGCGCCTACCGGAAATCTGACGCAAACAGCTGGACTTATATAGCCACCTACAATCTGGAGGATATTATGAGAGGAGCCAAAACCATTTCCTACCAGGGAATGATGGTGATTATGGCGGCCATAGCGGCAGGGCTTGTCCTGGTGGTAGCCGCTTTTTACTGGCTGTTCCGTCCTTTCCGCAATCTGATTGGAGCTATCAGAAAGGATATGTCAGCGGGAGAAGCCAGAAATGAACGTCCCAAGAATGAGATTTACTATCTTCGGGAGGCCTTTGAGAAGATGAAGGCGGAGGAGGGGGAAATTCACAGTATGCTGGAAGCGAGAAACTCGGACACTGAACGGCTCCTGCTCCGGGAAGTTCTTTCAGGTACGCTGGACGGGGACAAGAAAAAGGAAAATCTGGATGCGCTGTTCCCTTATGGCCATTTTGTGGTGCTGTTTGCGGGAGTGGACGGAGGGAGCAGGCTTTTGCGGGATTATAACTGGGATGAGAGAATGTACTATTTCCTTCAGATAGAAGAAATTTTTTCCCGCCTTTTAAAGGGAGAAGGCTATGTTGCCAAAACCGTATATTTTCGTTCCACTACCTGTGTGACGGTGCTGAACATTAAAACCTATGACCAGAAGAAGGTGACCACCTTTATTCTGGAGAGGATTGCAATGATTAAGGAGGAATTGAAGAAGGTATTCGATTATACCATGACAATTGGGGTAAGCACGGTTCACGGTGATATCAGGGATTTGAACGAAGGAATGGAGGAGGCTACAAAGGCGGTGAAGCACCGGATTATTGCCGGAAAAAATCAGGTGATTTTCTGGAGGGACCGCATGAATGAAAGCGAATATTATCATTATCCTTATGACAGCGAGAGAAGGATTGTCAATAATATCAAGCTTCACAATATGGAGGCGGTGGCGGAGGAGATTACCGCCGTCCGCGAAAAAATTCTGGCGATTGAGGATATTTCCTACGATAATGTGGTGCTTATTTACCAGCAGCTTGTGGGAAGTATGATTAAGACGCTTGTGGGCGAGAGAGTGCAGATTTCCAGATTCCTTGGGAATGGCAGAAAGGTATATACGACGATAGCTGAGCTGGATACGATTGAGGAAATCGAGGATTTTGTGAAGGATTTTGTGGGACAGTTACGGGAGTATCTGGAGGAAGGTACAGAGGAAAAGGAAGAAGAGCAGCTTTATGAGCGTATTCTGGCTTTTCTGGATATTCATTACCGGGAGGATATTGATTTTGAGGAAACGGCGGGGAAAATGGGCATCAGCTATTCCCACATGCGGCATGTGATGCGGGAAAAAGGCGACATCAGCCTTACGGATTATATTAACCGCTGCCGGATAAACGAGGCAAAGGAGCTTCTGATATCCACAGATAAAAAGCTTACGGAGATTGCGGAGCAGGTGGGTTACCATAATGTTCAGAGCCTGAACAGATTTTTCAAGAAGTATGAGGGGACAACGCCCAACAGCCTTAGAAAAGTTGACAAATGATAATCCTATCTTGATGGTTTTAGGGGCATTTTGCACTATTGATTTTGGTTTTGATGTTTAAAATTGTCTTTAAACGAGGCATAAATTCAGGAGAAATAAAGAAAAACGGAATTAAATTCCATAAAATGAAAAGAAAATAATTTCAGAAAAAACGGAGAAAAGCCTGTAAAATCAAGGCTTTTCTTTTATTATCAAAAATGAAGTACTGCATCAGAAATGAACGTTTACAAAAAAATTATAATCTTTAAAATAAAATTATAAAAAATGTATAGAGGCATGGCGGGGACGGATTTGAAGACGACAGTACAAAAGTCAAAGTGCGGTAAGGCTGTGCCGGAAAGTTTTAATATTTTAGAAGGGAAGGGAAGTTCATGAGTGATGCAACTATGAAAAAGCTGGCTCTGAAAGAAGCCAGAAAGAAGCAGAAGCCCTTTAAGGACTGTTTCAAAAGGGACTGGCAGCTCTACTCTCTGCTGTTAATTCCTATTATATTCTGCTTTATCTTCAAGTATGTACCTATGGCGTGGCTGCAGATTGCCTTTAAGGACTGGAAGATAAGGGACGGATTTTTTGGAGGAGAGTGGGTTGGCTTTGAGATATTTGGAAAGGTATTCGGCCACAGGAATTTCCTGAAAGCGCTCAGAAACACCCTTCTGCTTAATGTACTCGACTTGATTGTAGGATTCCCGATGCCAATTATTCTGGCGCTTATGTTAAATGAAGTAAAGAATATCGCTTTCAAGAAGGTGACGCAGACGCTCCTTTATCTGCCCCACTTCCTTTCATGGGTTATCATCGGCGGTCTGGTATATCAGCTCTTTTCCGTTAACACGGGCGTTATCAACTCGCTGATTCAGAACGCAGGCGGAACGCCAATTAACTTCCTTCAGGAAGACACGAACTGGCTGATAACCTACATAGTAATAGGAGCATGGCAGTCCATGGGATGGGGAACCATCATTTACCTGGCTTCCATCACCTCCGTAAACTCGGAGCTTTATGAGGCGGCAAGAGTGGACGGCGCCAACCGCTGGCAGCAGATGCTCAACGTAACGCTTCCCTGTATCAGAAGCACCATCGTAATTCTTCTGATTATGCAGCTGGGCAAGATTATGGGCGGTTCCTTCGAACGAATCATGGCACTTATGAATTACGCCGCAACGGAATACACCACGACTATTCCGGTTCTGGTTTACCAATGGGGTATTCAGGACATGAAGTTCAGCCAGTCAACGGCTCTTGGCCTGTTCCAGTCAATTATCGGTCTGGCGCTGGTGCTTGGTTCCGACTGGGTTTCCAAGAAGCTCGGCGAAGACGGTCTGGTATAAGGAGGGAGAGCAAATGGCAAAGCAGGCAGTTAATACAAAAACAAAAATCGGTAACGGCAGTATTGCCGTCAACATTTTAATCTATGCTTTTATTACACTTGTATCTCTGACATGCGTACTTCCTTATGTTCATGTAATAGCAAAATCGCTCAGCTCGGAGGCATATGTAATTGCAAAACAGGTGGTTCTGTGGCCCAAGGGCCTTACCGGAGAAGCATACCGGAGGATATTCAGCGATAACTCTTTCATTGTGTCCTTTGGCGTGACGGTGACGATGACGGTGCTTTTCACCCTGCTTGGTATGATAATCACGATATGCGCGGCGTATCCCCTTTCCAGAAAGACTCTGCGGGGCCGCAAGGTGCTTAACCTTCTGTTCATCTTTACCATGTATTTCCAGGGCGGTATGATTCCCGATTACATTCTGATGAACAGACTGGGATTACTTGAGAAGATGGCTTCGCTGGTACTGCCTCTGGCATTCAGCGCCTACAATCTGGTTATCATGAAAAACTCTCTGGAATCAAGTATTCCCGACAGCCTTGTGGAATCCGCGCTGATTGACGGAGCCAACCACTATACCATCCTTGGAAAGATTGTGCTTCCCTTATCAAAGCCGATTCTCGCAACGCTTACTCTGTTCTATGCGGTAGGCCGCTGGAACACCTACAGCGACGCAATGTTTTACATCAAGCAGAACACGGCGATGCGTCCCCTGCAGTTAAAGCTCTACTATTTAATTGTGGCGGCGACGGAGAGTATTCAGGGCTCCATCAACGACGTGGCCATGTCTACCGTAATGGACCCGGAAATCTTAAAGGCGGCATGTATCGTGTTTGCAACGGTTCCGATTATTCTGGTATATCCTTTCGTACAGAAATATTTCGTACAGGGAACCATGATTGGAGCGGTAAAAGGTTAAATTTCATATGGTAGTACCCGCATAAGGCGGTAACTATAAATAAACAATTTAGGAGGATAGTAAATGAAAAAGAAGACAGTGTTACAGAAACTTGCCGCTGCCGGACTGGCATTGGCAATGGTAGCAGGAACTCTTACCGGCTGCGGCGGCGGTAACGATGCAGCAGGAAACGACAACGCAGACGCAGCGCAGACAGAAGACGCGGCAACGAGCGAGGATACTTCCGCAGGTGATGCGGCGCAGGCGGACGACGGCGCTGACGCTGATGCAGCCGGCGATACGGCAGCAGCCGGAGATTTCACGGATTATTCGGCAGGATTCCCGGAGACAGTTACCCTTCAGGTTCCCGTTTACGAGAGAGGGTGGGAAGGCTGGAATCCTACAGACAACTACTGGACGAAATGGATTCAGGAGAACTTTGGCGAAAAGTATAACGTAAACGTAGAGTTCATCTCCATCGGACGTTCCACCGAGGTACAGGACTTTACACAGCTTCTGTCCGCAGGCAGCGCGCCTACATTTGTGTTCCATTATGATTATCCTAACATTCTTGCATACTATGCACAGGACGCTTATCAGGAGCTGAATGCAGATGAAATCGCTTACTATGCGCCTTCCTTCTGGGAGAGAATGGGCGATATCATTCAGGATTATGGTACGATTGACGGCAAGCTGATGGTTGTTATGGGCGACCGTACCGAGCTGGTATCCTCAAACTTCGGTACTCTGATTCGTCAGGACTGGCTGGATGACCTTGGCATCGCAATGCCCACCACACTGGAAGAGTACAATGACATGCTGATGAAATTCAAAGAAGCAGGATATGGATTTGCTACCGTAGGTTCAGGCGGCGGCCAGCTGCTTAACAAGTCTTTCAACTTTGATAACAGCTTCAGAGATTTAAGCGACAGAGAAGGCATTGCCCTTAATTCCGATTTGGCTGTTGCGGCTTTCAGCTGGGAGCCTACAAAGGAATATTTAAGAAATCTGAATTACCAGTACCAGAACGGCCTGATTGACCCTGACTTCTATCTGGATACAGACGGAAACCAGGCAAAGGCTAACTTTACCTCAGGTAAGGCTGCTACCTACAGCTGCTATATCAACGCAGGTACGAATGAGAACGTTATCCAGCCTCTGCTGCAGAATAACCCGGACGCCAAGATTTCTATCCTTGACCCTGGCGCGCTGGCTCCCGGCGGAAAAGCTCAGGCACGTGAGTACTGGCCGTTTGGTATGATTTACGGTATCAACGCAGATGCAACCGACGAAGAGAGAATCGCAGCCTGGATGTACATCGAGTGGATGAACCAGGACGACGTGCTGAACACACTTCAGAATGGTTTCGAAGGCAAGAACTACGAGCTTAAGGACGGCGTAAAGGCTCCTACAGGCTACACAGGAGAAGAAAAGCTTTCCAACAACGATAACGGCGACTACTGGTGCCTTGTTAATGCCAACAAGAAGTATGATTCCGAAGAGGAATTCAAAAAAGCAATTATTTACGTGAACGCGCCTGTTGGATATGAGTATCTGATTGAAGATATTCTGAAATATCAGGAGAAGTATGCAGACGGATTTGACCCTGACACATGCTTTACCGTTCCGATTGAATCTCTGGCTGAATACTCATCTGACCTGGCAGAGCTTTGGAAAGAGTCTTATGTACAGCTTGTTACCAGAGCAACTTCCGACGAAGAATTCGAGTCTATGTATGAAGAAATGAAGCAGGAATACCTGGATGCAGGATATCAGGAAATCCTTGACGAGAAGAAAGCGGCATGGGATGCCGGACAGTATCATTAATCAGATTTTTTCTGAGGACGGTACTTAGTCAGTGATAGCTGCCGCAGAGGCGCCGCTTGTGCGCCTCTGCGGTATTTTCATGTTGTCAGAGAGCACTGCGGACAAAGAAAGGAAAAATTATGATTTATAACATTTTAGACTACGGCGCAGTAGAGGGCGGCACGGTCAATAACCAGAAGATGATACAGGCGGCCATTGATGCCTGCGCCGGAACCGGCGGCAGGGTGGTGATTCCGGCGGGGAATTTCCTCTCGGGAACCATTCGACTGCGCTCGGATATGGAGCTGTATCTGGAAGCGGGAAGCACCCTCACGGTAAGCCTTAATCCGGCGGATATCATCGACTTTTCCGAAAAGTCGGATAAGGATAATACCATGGACGGCATAAAGGACGGCTGCTTTATTTATGCATGTCATGAAAAAAATCTTACAATAAGCGGAGAAGGGAGAATTGACGGCAAGGGCCGGGACGCCTATTACGACGCGGGTCTTGACGGCGACTTTCACGAATGCCCTTTGAGCGTAAAGGAATTCCGTCCCCGCACCACATACCTGGAGGATGTGGAGAACCTTACAGTTAAGGGAATCACCTTTTACGACGCTTCTTTCTGGACGTTGCATATGGCGGGGTGCAAAAATGTGCTGGTGGAGGGAATCCGCATTTTAAACAATGACAGAGGCCCCAACAACGACGGCATCGACCCGGACGCCTGCCAGAATGTGGTGATTCGCGGCTGTATTGTGGAAAGTGGAGACGATTCCATTGTCCTTAAGGCCACAAAGCCTATATGGAAGAAATACGGAAACTGCGAAAACATCGTAATCTCCGACTGTATTTTACATTCCCGCGATTCCGCCCTGAAGATGGGAACGGAAACCTACGGTGATATCCGAAACGTGATTTTTTCCAACTGCGTGGTGAAGGACTGTTCCCGCGCCGTGGGTATCTGGGTGAGGGACGGCGGAACCATAGAGGATATTATGATTCATCATATCACGGGAAGCACAAAGCGGTATGCGGACGCGCCGGGAGGCAGAGGCGTTCCCCGCTGGTGGGGAAAAGGAGAGCCTTTCTTTCTCTCATCAACTTACCGGAACGAGGAGAAAAGGTATCCCGGTAAAATCAGGAGGATTACCTTTGAGCAGGTAAGGCTTACTTCGGAATCCTGTATTTTCATGGGCGGCGAGGCGGACGCTGTGATTGAGGACATTCAGATTAAGGACTGCCAGGTCACCTGGAAAAAACAGAGTATCCATACGCCGGGGGTATTCGACGAACAGCCCTCTCCCAGAGACGTCTATGAGCATGAAATTCCGTGGCTCTATGCAAGGCATGTGGAGGGGCTTAAGGTGAGCGGGAGCTTTAAGGTTGACGGGAGCATGACAGAACATGTAAAGTGTGAGGAAATTCTGGAAAACTGCAGAGATACGGAGACTTTCTCCGCCGCAGGAGTTTACGATTAAAAAATGCGCAAGGCAAGCGCGGAAACGGGGTAGAAAATGTTAAAATTAAATTATGACAAAAGCGTGATAGAAGATGCAATCGACCGCATTGTAAAAAAGACAATGAACATGGATTTGACCTGGGACTGGCCCTGCGGCGTGGCCTATTACGGAATCTGCCGGGCTTACAGGGCGACAGGCAAAAAAGAATATCTTGACATGTTAAAAGACAGGGTGGACGAATATATGGAGCTGGGACTTCCGAAAAACTGGACGGTGAATACCTGCGCCATGGGACATTGCCTGATTACCCTTTACGAGGAAACCGGTGAGGAAAAGTACTGGGATGTGGCTATGAGCAAGGTGAATTATATAAGAAAAGAAGCTCTCCGGTTCGGCGACAATGTATTGCAGCACACCGTTTCCGCCAACAATGACTTCCCGGAACAGGCCTGGGCGGATACACTGTTTATGGCTGCTTACTTCCTTCTTCGTGTGGGGGTGAAGCTGAAGGATGCGGACATTATAGAGGACGCCCTGAATCAGTATTACTGGCATATCCATTATCTGCAGAATCCGGAAAACGGGCTTTACTATCACGGCTACAATAATATTACCGGTGACCATATGTCCGGCTTCCACTGGGGCAGAGCCAATGCCTGGGCGGCGTACACCATGTCAAGAGTGGGCGGGATTCTGCCGGAGGCTTATCTGTATCCCAGATTTCTTGAAATCACAGGCTCTTTGAACGAGCAGCTTGCGGCTTTGAAGATGCTGCAGACGGAAAACGGACTGTGGAGAACCATTCTGGATGACGAGGGCTCATACGAGGAGATTTCAGCCTCGGCCGGAATTGCCGCCGCCATGGTGGAAAAGGGCAATCCGCTTCATTCCAAATACATCAATAAGTCCATTCAGGGGCTTCTGGACAATATCGGCGCTGACGGAAAGGTGATGAATGTGTCGGGCGGAACCGCCGTCATGAAGGACCGGGACGGATACCGGGATATCTCCAGACGCTGGATTCAGGGCTGGGGGCAGGGCCTTGCGCTGGCATTTTTCTCAGGAATATTGCAGGCAGGAGACGAAGAGAAGGACGGGGCATTATAAAAATGAAGGCAAAAAGATTTTTGTTCGGAGGATATGAAGCGGCGAAGAAAGCCGACGGCGGCAGGGAGCCGGCGGGAAACGATACCTGTGCGGCAGGAACAAAAGCGGAGACTCTCGCCCGGGGAAAAGAAACGGATGTGCTGACCGTAAGAGTCGGCGCCGATGCCCGCTACACAGACGCTGCCGGTTTTGGTTTTATAGACGAGAAAACCAGGAGGGAGCAGGAGCGTTTGCAGCTTCCGGAGCTGAATTCCGGTTTTGAGCCTGTCTGGTGGTATCAGGACGAGGAGCTTACGGAGATTTCACAGGGGGAATGGGGGTGTATGCTTACCCCCGCTTCCGTATCTTCGGAGTGGGAGGAGAGCGGGAGAAAGCTTCCCCTCCAGTTTAAGGCGGACATGGGGGAGGAAGGCAGCTATCGGCTGTCGGTGGAAATCTGCAATCCGAATCCCCATCCGACCGCAGTTATCCTTTTTGCCGGAAGAAGGCATCTTGTGTGGAAAGGAGAGCTTGCCCCGGGTGAAAAGAGGAGCTTTGACGCTTTAATCCACGTGTGCGCCATTGTGCCTAGAGGAAAGACGGAAAGCTACGGGGACACCACGGTGGATATTGCATTGATTGGCGACGCGGCGCTTGCCTCCCTTTCCATAAAGCGGGAGATGAGCCCGGTTGTCTATATTGCCGGAGATTCCACAGTGACCGACCAGAGCGCGGAGTATCCTTACGCGCCCGGTACCAGCTACAGTGGCTGGGGGCAGATGCTTGCTTACTTTCTGCCGGGAAGGGCGGCGGTGAGTAACCATGCCCATTCCGGGCTCACCACAGAGAGCTTCCGCCAGGAGGGGCATTACGCTATTGTGGAGGAAAGGCTGAAAGCAGGGGATTACGTGCTGATTCAGTTTGCCCACAATGACCAGAAGCTCTCCCATCTTCTGGCAAAGGGAGGCTATCGGGACAACCTGATTCGCTATATAAGGGAAGTGCGCGAAAAGGGAGCCGTTCCCGTACTGCTCACGCCGATTGCACGGAACAGCTGGAAGGGAGCGGACGGCAGTTATCTGGATTTCCTTGAAGAATATGCGCAGACGGTGCTTGACACAGGGGAGGAGCTTCAGGTTCCCGTAATCGATTTACATAAGGAAAGCATGGAGTTCATCTTAAGGACAGGGCTGGAGACGGCGAAAGCGTGGTTCTACCCGGCGGACTATACCCACAGCAATGATTTCGGGGCGTTCCGTGCGGCGAAGGTGGTGGCGGATGAACTGAAAGAAATCTGCCCTGAGCTGTTTGCGGATAAGGCGGCAGGCGCAGGCTGCTGTAAGAAGGACGACTGCTGGCAGCCGGAGGGAAGCCTTGTACTTCCGGTCTGCCCGGAACGGATGAAGGAAAAGAAAAATCCTCTGGATGAAGGGGAGCTTCTCTCAGATATTGAAAGGCCGGAGGATGAGATAACCAGAGCAGAAGCTCTTCCCATGCTGATACAGGCGCTGAAGTTTTTCCCAACCAATGTGTATAATGATATGTACAGCGACGTCATCGGGCATGAATGGTATGCGGGGGCGGTGGAATGCGCATGGCAGAACGGCATCATTCCTGAGGAAATGACGGCGGGAGGGCGCTATCAGCCCGATAAGGCGCTTTTGCTTGAAGAGCTTCTGGCCATGGCCATGAACGGCTTCCGGGGAAGAAAGCGGATAGATGCGGGAAGTCAGGGCGATAAGGAGCCGGAGCTGGCCAAAAAAGCGGCGACCTGGGCGAAGAAGGCTATAATGGAGGCGCTTAGTCTTTCGGTTGTTTCGGTGGATGAAAATCCGAAGCGGACAGTGAAAAGAAGCGAGGCGGCGGATATGATACGGCATCTTGCGCTGTAACCGTCAGAGAAAGGTATATAAAGTATGAGCGTGAAACATTTGACAGAAGGGCTTCAAAACCCGTCTGAGGAATTCAGCCCCATCCCTTTCTGGTTTTTCAACGATAAGCCGGATAAGGACAGGATAAAAAAGCAGCTTGCGGATTACGTGGAAAAGGGCGTGAACGGCCTGGTGCTGCATCCCCGAATCGGGATTCCCAGGGAGATTCCTTATTTATCGGACGCCTGCTTTCAGGTGATAAAATATGTGGTGGAGACAGCGGCGGAGCTTCATATGAAGGTCGTCCTCTATGACGAGGGCATGTATCCGTCGGGCTCGGCCCACGGAATGGTGGTGGCGACAAACCCGGAATTTGCGGCAAGAGGCATCACCATAACCGGCGAACCGGGAAAGGACAGGGCACTGACAGAGCTGCCCGACGACAGATATCTGGTTTTGAGGAAAACCGGCGGAACCATAAGGGGCATCCATTTCGGGGAGGACGACGGGGAGGACGGCGCGCCGGCTGCCGCCGATATTTTAAATCCCGAAGCGGTGAAGCTTTTTATCCGTCTTACCCATGACAGGTATTATGAGGAATTAAAAGAGTATTTCGGAAATACGATAATCGGCTTTTTTACCGACGAGCCCTGCGCCCTTGGAAGGAATGCGGAGGGATTTCGGGAATGGGCGGAAGGAATGGAGCGGGAAATAGAGGAAGCCGGCGGAAAGCTTGCGGACCTGGAGGGGCTGTTTACCGGAGAGGAAAATGTTACCACCGGTATTTACCGGAAGCTGATTAAAAAGCATCTGCGGGAAACCTTCTACAAGGCGCTGCATGACTGGTGCGAAGACCACGGCATCTGGCTGATGGGGCATCCTGCAGAGAGCGACGATGTGGAGGAGGAGCTTTACTTCCACGTGCCGGGTCAGGATTTGATTATGCGCAGGGTATCGCCCGAGAGCGGAGGGCTTCTGGAATTTGACAGTGTGCAGGCAAAGCTGGCGGCGGACATTGCAAGGCACCTTGGGCGGCGGAGAAATTCCAACGAATGCTTCGGGGTGTGCTGCCGGGAGCAGATTCCCTGGTATTTTACGGGAAGGGATATGAAGTGGTATCTGAACTGGATGGGGATTCGGGGGGTGAACCTTTTTATTCCCCATGCCTTTTATTACAGTGTGGAGGGAAAGCGGAAGGAGGAGCGTCCCCCTGACGTGGGGCCGAACAATATCTGGTGGAAGCATTACAGGCAGTTTTCCGACTATATGAAGAGGATTTCCTATCTGATGACGGATTCGGTAAACGGGGCAAGGGTTGCGGTTCTTTGCGACAACAACCGGATTCCTTACCGGGAGATTGCGTGTTTCTATGAAAATCAAATCGAGTTTAATTATCTTCCGGCGGCGCTTTTGACGAAATGCCGAAGGGAGACGTCCGGGGAGACAGACTTTCAGGAAACGCTGAAGAGCGGTCTGTACATCGGGGGATACCGCTATGAAGCGGTGCTGAATGTGCTTGGGGCGGAGTATGACGAAATGCTTTCCGGCGTGGCGGTTTATCATAAGGCGGAGGAGCTTTTGGGAGAGGGCTTCCGGGCGGTTCATACGGCGCGGCCATGCCCTGCTCTGCGCGCGGTGCATTTATATAAGGAAGAAACGGAAATATTTTTGCTTTCCAACGAGGGGAGCGAGAGTATACACACGGAATTACAGCTTTCCGGCGACAGAGGACTTGTCTGCTATGATTTGTGGAAAAACAGATTCTATTCCCCTGATGTTGTCCGTGGGGCGGACGGGAAGAGTCTGGAAATTGAGCTGATGCCCTGCGAGATGATGGCAGTTATTTTGGGCGGCAGAGAAGATGCGGCTGACATGGAGGAGCTGACGACGCAATATGCGGCGGAGCTGCCGGGAGAAGCGAAAGCAGGAAAAAGGCCGGAAAGCCCGGAGCTTGCCGGGAAACTTCGCGACGGGGCGCCTGGCTGGAGCGGACTTTTTACCAGGGAGAGCAAAAAAGATAATCAGGCGGTTTATTCTTACATCCTTTATAAGGAGAAGGTGACCGGGGATGAAGTATTTGCGGTGGACGGAGAGGAGATGGCGGAGTGCTATTGTAACGACAGCTTCGCCGGCGTCAGCTTTTTTGCGCCTCACAGGTTTGAAATCGGCTCTTTCTTAAAAGAGGGAAAAAATGAAATCAGGCTGATATTTACGGGAAATGCGGCAAATAAGTATGATAATGCCGGACTATTCTATGGGATTAAAGGGAGGCAGGAAAATTAAATGAAAATTGGAGTCAGAGGACATGATTACGGACGTCACGGCGTTGCGGAGTATGCCGCGCTTTTGCATGACGAGGGCTATGACACGGTTCAGCTTGCGGTGCCGAAAGCGATTACGGGGGTGAACGGCTTTGATGAGATAACGCCCGCTCTGCTTGCCGAAATCAATGAGGAATTTGCAAAGCAGAAGGTGGAAATCGGCATATTCAGCTGTTACATGGATTTGTCGAATCCTGACAGTGAAGTAAGGAGGAAAGCGGTTGAGACCTTTTGCAGAGGGCTTTCCTGTGCAAAAGAGGCGGGAGCGAAAATGGCGGGGACGGAAACCTCCTATGAGCATTTAGGGTCTTTGGAAAAGCAGCGCCGTTTTCCTTATATGATGGACAGCCTAAAGAGGATTACGGAGGAGGCGGAGCGGCTTTCTGTGCAAATCGGTCTGGAGCCTGTGGCTTTCCACCCGCTGGAGGATATGGAAACGGCCGTGGAGGTTTTGGATGAGATTGGGAGTAAGCGGCTGCAGCTTATTTTTGACCCGGCAAACCTCTTGCAGCGCCCGGAGGAGGTTCGGCAGGAGGCATACTGGAAGCGTTGCCTTGCCCTTGGCGGAGAGCGGATAGCCGCTCTGCACATCAAGGACTTTCGGATGACTTCGGAGGGAGAGCGCAGAGGCTGCGCCTTAGGCGACGGGCTTATGGAGCTTGCCCCTTTCCACGAATGGGTGAAGGGAAAGCAGGAGCTTGCGGTTATCCGGGACGAGCTGGATTTGGCCTTTGCGCGTGCGGATATCGCCTATTTGCAGAGGATGAAGGCTCAGAGTTAAACATTCCATTCAAGAAGCTTTCCGAGAAAGCGTTCAAGCTGACCGGTTTTGGGGCGGGCAAAGAGTGAAGCGCTGTCCCCATATTCCATAAGGCTCCCCTCACAGAGAAAAGCGGCTTTGTCGCAGGCATGGCGGGCAAAGCCCATCTCGTGAGTGACAATGATAAAGTCCATGCCTTCATTTTTTAATTCATTAACCACATCTAAAACCTCAGTCGTGTATTCAGGGTCAAGAGCGCTGGTGGGTTCGTCCAGTAAAAGCAGCCGCGGCTTTGCCGCCACTGCCCGGGCAATAGCCACCCGCTGCTGCTGGCCGCCTGAGAGGGCTGAGGGTTTTTTGTGCCCGTCCCCGCTAAGACCGAAGCGTTCAAGGAGCTCTGCCGCCCGTTTTTCGGCTTCCTGCCGGGTATAACCATGGACCTGACAAAGGGGCAGGGTAATATTTTCAAAAGCGGAGAGATGCCGGAAAAGCCCGCCTTGCTGAAAGACAAATCCCAGCTCGCGACGGTATTTGTGGAGAGATGCCTCGTCGGAGGGGACCTTCTTTCCGTCAACCATAAGCTGTCCGGCTGTGGGAAGGATAAGCCCTCCGAGTATCCGCAGCAGAGTGGATTTGCCGCCCCCGGAGGGGCCGATTATTGCCAGCGTATGGATATCGTCGGAAAAATCCATGGGATTTAAAATCACCCGGTTATTGTCAAATTGCCTGGTCAGTCCCTGAAACTCAATTTTCATATTGGAATCTCCTTTCCAGACGCTTGCTGATAAAAGAAATGGGCAGGGTAAGGCACAGGTAAAGCAGCCCCAAAAACAGATAACATTCAAACATCCGGAAGTTGACGGCGGTAATTTCACGGATGGTCTGGGTAAGCTCGATAACCGCAATCATGGAGAGCAGGGAGGAATCCTTGATTATGGAGGCAAACTGCCCCGTGAGGGCGGGCAGTGTGCGGGTGATGAGCTGGGGGAGAATTACAAAGCGCAGCGTCTGGCTGCGGGTAAATCCCACCGCCCTGGCGGCCTCAAGCTGAGATTCCTCTAAAGACAAAAGACTTCCCCGTAGGATTTCCGCGATATAAGCTCCCTCAAAAATGGAGAGGATAATAATTCCGGCCACAAAACGGTTTTCCACGCCCCAGGCGGTGCCTACAATATAAAAAAACAGATAAATCTGCATAATCAGGGGGGTGCCCCGAATAAATTTGATATAAACATTGCAAAAATATCGGACAAACAAAAGGGGCGAGCTGCAGCCAGCAGCGCTCAATATACCGATAATCAGGCTGAGCAGAAGGCTTGCCAGGCTGATTCCGATGGTGACGAGAAAGCCGTCCAGGATGCGCAGCCGGAATTGTCCGAGAAAGGAAAAGTCCAGATGCACATTGATGGCGCCAAGGGACAGCCAGAATATGGCGATAAACAGTCCCATGACAAGAAAAGTGTTCAGTATCGCTCCCGTAAGGGATATCCGTCCGGTATCCGGCGCAAGGAACAGTTTTTTAAGAAGCTTCATGTCTGTCACCTCATTTTTCAGTCAGCCATATCGAAAAACCACTGAAAGCCCAGTGTGTCGAAGGCTTCCTTTTCTTCTGCCAGATGGACCCTGGTGAGTTCGTCAAAGCCGCCCTCTTTTTTGTATTCCTTCAGGAAAGCGTTTATCTGGGCTAAAAGCCCGGCATTGCCTTTCTGTACGGCAATTCCCCATTTTTCAGGCTCCTGAAAAGGAATGAATATGGCGGCGGTGGTGTCCGGATTGTTCTGCCAGTTGCGGTAGACGGTGAGCTGGTCGTAAATAAAGCCGTCCGCCCGTCCCTGGGATACCTCGGTGACGCAGGCGCTTTCGTCCGGCAGTATGATAAGCTCCGCTTCGGTCAGGTTGTCCTGGGCGTAGAGGTGGCCGGTGGAGCCGGACTTCACGGCAATTTTTTTGCCCGGCTGATTTAAGGATTCTATGGTTTCGATTCCGGAATCAGCGTTTGCCAGTACGGCCAGCAGAGCGTTGGCGTAGGGGTCGGAAAAATCCACCTGCCGGGCGCGGTCGGGCCGTATAGTCATAGAAGAGATGACAATATCGGCGGCGCCGGTCTGCAGAGAGGGAATCAGCCCGTCCCATGCGGTGTTTTCAATTTTAATTTCACGGCCGGCGTATTCCCCGAAGGCTTTCATAAGGTCTACGCTTAAGCCGGCAGGCTCGCCCGCATCATTCCGGGTTTCAAAGGGCGGATAAGCCAGCTCCATTGCAACCACCAGGGGCTTGTCGCCGTCGGCTTTTCCGCAGCCTCCTGCGGCAATGATAAAAAGTATAACAAATGATACAAGTAAAAGAATACTCTTTTTTTTCATAATTGTATGTCCTCCGATGTAAAATTTTTTCAGGAAAGAAACATTTGTTCTGTTCCTTTTAGTATTATACCATTGGCGGGACGATGACACAAGAAGGCACTTTCAGGTAACTGCCTGAAAATTCGGGAGGCGATGAGGAAATTTGACAAAGTAAGAACGAAATCGCCAATTTTTATAATATTTTTTTCAAATATTTCCACAAAAATCTGTTAATTGTGAAGATTATGTTGTATAATTTCTACATGAGATTTTAAATTAGGAGGGTAGTATTATGGCAAAAGAAATGATTGCAATGCTTCTTGCCGGCGGACAGGGTTCCCGTTTGTATGCGCTGACAGAAAAGCTTGCAAAACCGGCAGTTCCATTTGGCGGAAAATATCGTATCATCGACTTTCCGCTGTCAAACTGCGTCAATTCAGGAATTGACACAGTGGGGATTTTGACTCAGTATCAGCCGCTCGTTCTGAATGAATATATTGGAAATGGCCTGCCCTGGGATTTAGACCGCCTTTACGGAGGCGTTCATGTTCTTCCGCCTTACCAGAAAGCAAGCGGCTCTGACTGGTATAAGGGAACGGCAAATGCGATTTATCAGAATATGTCCTTTATCGAGCGTTATGACCCGCAGTATGTTATCATCCTTTCCGGTGACCAGATTTGTAAACAGGATTACAGCGATTTCCTGAAATTCCATAAGGAAAAGAACGCGGAGTTTTCCGTGGCCGTTATGGAGGTTCCGTGGGACGAGGCTTCCCGCTTCGGCCTGATGGTTGCGGATGAAAACGACAAGATTACGGAATTCCAGGAGAAGCCCAGGCAGCCCAAGTCCAATCTGGCTTCCATGGGAATCTACATATTTAACTGGGATATTTTGAAACAGTATCTGGAAGAGGACGAGGCCGATCCCAATTCCGAGAATGACTTTGGCAACAACATTATCCCTAATCTTCTTCGGGATAAGAGAAATATGTACGCTTACCATTTCAACGGTTACTGGAAGGATGTCGGAACGATTTCCTCCCTCTGGGAAGCCAATATGGAAGTCCTGGACCCTGAACACAGCGGAATCAACCTGTTTGACGACGGCTGGAAGATTTACAGCCGTAACAGCGGCATGACCGGACATAAAATCAGCGCGGGCGCCGTTGTTGAGGATTCCATGATTACCGACGGCTGCCGGGTAAAGGGCACGGTAAAGCATTCCATTTTATTCTCCGGTGTGAGAGTGGAAAAGGGAGCCGTGATTGAAGATGCGGTTGTGATGGGCGGCACGGTTATAAAGGCCGGCGCCGTTGTGAAGCACTGTATCGTGGCTGAAAACGTGGTGGTCGGCGAGAACGCGGTGGTCGGCGCAATGCCTTCCGGCGAGGAAAAGGATGTTGCCACCGTCGGTTCCGGCGTTGTCATTGGAGACAATGCGAAGATTGGCCCGAAAGCCATGGTAAGAGAAAATGTGAAGGGTGGTGAAGAAGTATGGTAAACTCAAATACAAATGCACTGGGCATTATTTTCCCGAACAGTTATGACGCGCTTGTCCCCGAACTGGTGAATGTGCGTTTGATGGCATCCATTCCTTTTGCCAGCCGTTACCGTCTGATTGACTTTATTTTATCCAGTATGACCCATTGTGATATCAACAACGTATCCATCATGGTAAATAACAACTATCATTCCCTGATGGACCATCTGGATTCCGGTCGTGAATGGGACCTGGTACGTAAAAATGGCGGTTTGAATATTTTCCCTCCTTTTGCGGAAAAGGGAGCGAAACCTTACACCGGGCGCGTAGGCGCACTGGCAAGTATTCTGGATTTCTTAAGGGACCAGAAGGAAAAATATGTGGTGATTACAGACACCAACGTTGTTGTCAATATTGACTTTAAGGATATGATTCAGTCTCATATTGACAGCGGCGCGGATGTAACTATCGCCTACAATCAGCAGGAGATTCCCGAAAGCCTCCGTCAGTCTACGGGTATCGACAAGGGATACTACTATGCCTTTGATATTGAAGACGGAAGAATTACAAAGATTTACGTGAATTCCAGAGCGGAGGGCGTTCAGAACTTCTCCATGAATATGTTTGTGGTTGAAAGGGAGCTGCTAATCGAGCTGATTGATACCGCCTTTGTAAACGGCGATGAATTCTTTGAACGCGACGTGCTGATGCCTCAGCTCAACAAATTAAATATCCATGCTTATAAATATGAAGGCTATCTGGCGCGTATCTGCGATATGAAGAGCTACTTCGACGAAAACATGAAGCTTCTTGACGATTACAATCTGGACGCGCTGTTTGAGGGCTCTCCTATTTATACCAAGATTCACGACGACAATCCGACCAGATACATAGAAGGCGCAAAGGCTCAGAACGTAATGACTGCCGACGGCTGCGTCATCGAGGGCGAAGTGGAGAACAGTATATTGTTCCGCGGCGTTAAGATTGCCAGGGGCGCAAAGGTAAAGAACTGTATTCTGATGCAGGGCACAGTGGTTGAGGCAGGTGTGGACGCCGAATATCTGATTATGGATAAGAACGTTACAATAACAGCCGGCAAGGAAATCAAGGGAACAAGCACTTTCCCGGTTTATATAGGGAAGTTCCAGAAGGTTTAAGGTTAAATAAAAGATTTGGGAAAAGGGAAGGGTGGAAACTTCCCTTTTCTTTTATTACAATAAATTGGTACGCGAAGCGTGGCAAGGTTTGTTGACATTAGGGTATACTGTAAATATAATAATAGTACAAAAAATAATACAAAAAATGTATATTATAACTTCTCGGAATCTCAATGAATGTGATTCTAACTGAAAATTGACAACTGAATATGGTGCAGGAAAAGA
>QZDS01000033.1 GCA_009917455.1 bacterium 1xD8-48
TTATCAGAAAATGCCTTGAATAAAGGATTTACAGAGAAAAGTTTGGATTTCTTCTAAGTTTGGATTTGTGGGCAAAATCCAAAAGTTTAGATTTTCCCACAATGCCGACTACTACGGAATCCCTCTCTCTTTCATTCATTTAATTTGAGAGCAGAGCCATTATAGCATTTTTAATTTGCTCTCTAAAGGCGTTGAAATCTAATTCGTTATGAGAGAATATAGAATTTTCTTGTCTTAAAGTGTCAATTAAAACGCAACAAGCAAAAATTTTTTCACGAATTTCATTGTGTGTAATTCCGTTTTTTTTTAAAATTTCTATAATTTTAGAAAAGTATGTATTTTCAGAAGCAGAGAAATGGTGATTAACATCTTCATCATCTATTATCATCATTCTTAATTGAGCCAATGCACGACCGGAACTGGCATATATTTTAAGATATGCTGCTATCCAATCATCAACGAAATATGATAAATCGAAAGGAGATATTTTCCCCAACTCTTTAAGTAGACAGTCTGAAAGGCTGTCAAGATAGCTTTCAAATGCCTCAATGTATATTTCTTTCTTGTCCTTAAAGTAACTATAAACTGCTCCTGTTGAAACTTCTGCACGTTTTGCAATTTCAATAGTATTTGTTTTGTAATATCCTTTTTCGCAAAAAAGGTCAAATCCGGCAGTTAAAATTTTTTGTTTTTTTTCAATAGAACGTTTTTGGATAGGTTTTCTAACATCAGCCATATTCTCACCTCGTTTTTATTATAGGGACAGACTTAGAAAAGGTCAATAAAATATGAAGCATTATTCGCATATATTGACATTTGATAAGTACAGTGCTATTATAAAACATGAAACATTATTCATGTTTTGAAAGGAGAAAAAAATGGATTTTCTAACATTGGCAAAGCAACGTTGTACAACTCGTGGATTTAATGAGAAAAAAATATCCGACGCAGATTTAAGACAAATATTGTGTGCTGGTAGAGTTGCTCCAACTGCTTGTAACAAACAGCCCCAAAGAATCATTGTTGTCAGGCGAGAAGAAAACATAGCAAAAATACGGAAAGCGTATCAAACTTTTGGTGCATCATGTGTTTTGATTGTTTGTCGTGATAGAAGAAATGAACTCGTTCGTCCTTTTGACAAAAAATGCTCTGGTGATTTGGATATCGGAATTATTTGTGACCACATGATGTTAACGGCGAGAAATTTGGATATTGGAAGTGTAATGGTAGGATTGTTTGACCCCGCTATTATCAGAAAAGAATTCAATATTCCAGAGTATATAGAACCTACTGCATTATTGTTTTTAGGCTATCCTATCAATGGTTTTTTAAGTCCAGAGCGTCATGAAACAACACGAAAACCATTAAATGAAACCGTTTTTTATGAAGTATATGAAGAATAAAGAGTAGTTAGCTATTTAATCTATGCACTTTAAAAACTATGCACCGCCCTATGTGGGAGAAAGGGGGAATCATTTATGCCTTGTACAGAAGCATACAAAGAACATATCATGTATACGTTCAATGGCTATTGCAAGACCGTCATACGCTTTGCGGCTATCAACGCATGGCGTGACAGGAGCAGGCGGCGGCAAAAAGAAATATCCCTTGAATACCTCACAGAAGAAAAGTTTTACCCTTTAGGCACAACAGATGAATATTTTGAAGCACCCTATGAAGAATACCCTATTACAGTATGCGGTCAGACAGTTATCCTCACCAATGGGGAGCCTGCCACCGCCCTGCTATCTTTGCCGGAGAAGAACCGGGAAATCATTTTCCTTTACTTTTTCGGGCATTACACACAACAGGAAATCGGGAAAATGTACGGACGCTGCCGGAGTACGACCGGGTATCAAATCCGCAGGACTTTACAGCTTCTGCACAAGGAAATGGAGGTGCTTTCACATGGGGAATCCGAACCTTTTGCCCTATGAAACGATTGTCCGGGCGACCAGCGGAGAGCCGGAAGCCGTGGACGAGGTTTTACGGCATTACAGCAAGCGAATCCGAATCGCCGCCATTGAAAACGGGCATATAGACAGGGATACCAAGGACAGCATAAAACAGCGGCTTGTCACTGCCCTGTTTAAGTTCCGCTTTGATGAACAGAAAGTATAAGAAATCGCTTTCATTTTTTGAAAAACGGATATATAATAAAGCAACGATGGAGGGTAAAGCGATGGATAAAGAATGGGAAAGATTATATGAAGAAGCAATGAGTGTTTTGAACCCCCATGATGTTTCAAATAAAATGTGGGTAGGAAGTGTGGCATCTGCCGTACTCACAAAAAAAGGTAATATTTACAAGGGTATATGCATTGACACAGATGGCTCTATAGGAATGTGTGCTGAAAGAAATGCTTTATCAACAATGCTTACATATGGCGAAAGTGAGATTAAAAAAGTGGTTTCAGTATATAAAGATGGAAATATCATTCCGTCTTGCGGTATTTGCAGAGAATTTATGATGCATTTAGGCGGAGATGTGGAAAATATTGAAATTCTATTGGATATAGAAGGACGGACAAGTAAATTGATTGATTTGATGCCTGAATATCCACGACATAAATAAATTCCAGTTCGCAGTGCTGCTAAGTGAGTGCTAAATCGGTAATCATAGGAATATGCATTATACTTCATATTTTATGCAGTAGGAACACTTTTCCGAAAAGGGAGATTCAGTATTAGACAAGTCGGAATTTGGGAGATGATAGAATGATATTGTTGATTGTTGATACTCAAAATTCAATTATGACTAATGACTTATATGAATTTGAGATTTTTGTATATCGTATTAAAACACTAATCAAAGAGGCGCGCAATAATAGTATAGAAGTTATTTATGTTAGACATGATGATGGTGCTGGACAGAAATTAACGAAAGGTGCATTAGGCTATGAAATATACGAAGAATTTCAGCCAATGCCAAATGAGCGTGTTTTTGATAAAAATGTAAACAGTGCTTTCAAAGGTACGGGGTTGTTGGACTACCTACATGAAAAAAATGAAGATACAATTATTATTGTAGGGCTACAAACAGATTATTGCATAGATGCAACAGTGAAATGTGGTTTTGAGCATGGACTTAAAATGATTGTTCCAGCAAATACAAACAGTACGCTTGATAATGCGTATATGACAGCAGAAAAATCTTATAGATATTATAATGAGTTCATGTGGAATGGAAGATACGCAGAATGTATTTCCTTTGAAAAAACTCTTGAATTGATGAATAGATAAATTCCAGTTTGTGGAATTATAGCCAGCTAAAAACTGAATAACCGCCGCTACATAGAACGGCACACCAAGACAGGAAATCAAGAAAAGGTTTCCTGTTTTTTTGCGTCCATTTTTGGCATTTTGAAAAATTGTCAGTATTATACCATGCAAGGGGGACTGAAATAAATTCTCTCTCTTGTTTGGCAAATCCGCAAGCTGTCCGTGGAGGGCAGGCAAAGGAAAATCCCACCTGTTTTGTTTGGCAGTTTTCAATTTTCGGTGGTGTGGGAACTGAAAGGAAAGTGAAGAAATTTCCGCAAATCTCCGTCATTTTTGCTTTGCGTGGTGTTGTAGGTAGTAGGGGGAGAAATATCGCCGCAGCTTTGGCAATATCCCCGCTTGCGGCACTAAAAGTATTGACAGAAGCCAGCACAGAGGAAACCGACTCTTTTTAAGAGCAAGATTCTACCACAGTACCAAATTTCGCCTACCGGTTCATTTTGTCCTATGGGAATCTTGTTGGGGTTGCCACCCCAAGCCCGCCTTTTTGCGGCTTGCGCCGCTTGAAAAATCCCCGAAAAAATATTTTCGGATTTTTCAAAAAACACTTCCGTTTTGCCCCCTGTTTTTCTCCTATTAGTGAGAGGGCAAAGCATAAAAAGAAAGGAGTTGAAAGCCATGAAAAGATACAATACGCCCCATCGCCACCGGGTAATCAAGACACGCTTGACCGAGGAAGAATATGCTGAGTTTTTCGAGCGTGTCACCCTCTGCAAAATGAGCCAAGCCGAGTTTATCCGGCAAGCACTTACCAAGTCGAGCATACGCCTGGTCATTACTGTTTCCCCGGTCAATGATGAACTGCTTTCTGCCGTTGGGAAACTCACAGCCGAATACGGGAAAATCGGCGGCAACTTGAATCAGATTGCCCGCTGTCTAAACGAGTACGGCGCACCTTATAACGCCCTCTCCCAAGAGGTACGAGCCGCCACAGCGGAGCTTGCCGCCTTGAAGTTTGAAGTCTTGCAGAAAGTAGGTGAAGCCGCCCACAACATTCAAACATATCAGCTCTAAAAATGCCGATTATGGAGCTGCCGAACAGTACCTAACCTTTGAGCATGACGAGTTTACCATGAAGCCCACACTGGACGGAAACAGGCGGCTTCTCCCCTATGACGATTACCGCATATCTTCCCTTAATTGCGGTGATGAAGATTTTGCAATCGCCTGTATGCGCTCCAATCTGAAATACGGCAAGAACCAGAAACGGGAGGACGTAAAGAGCCACCACTATATTATTTCCTTTGACCCCCGTGACGCACCAGACAACGGCTTGACCGTAGACCGGGCGCAAGCGTTGGGCGAGCAGTTCTGTAAAGAGCATTTTCCCGGACATCAAGCGTTGGTATGCACCCACCCAGACGGGCATAACCACAGCGGCAACATTCATGTGCATATCGTAATCAATTCTTTGCGGATTGCCGAAGTGCCGCTATTGCCCTACATAGTGCTGGTTACCATACTGCCTGCTGAACTGCTCCCCATACTTTTCACCTCAGAAGGTTCATGATATGGCAGCGCAAAGCCTCCTTCCACTGCCGTACAGGCAAAATCCGCATGTATCACATGGGTTCTCAAATGGCCTTTCCCACAGGGCTGCAAAATGGTCTCCACGAAAATCCCTTCCATGGGTCTCCATTTGGAGTAAATCCTGTTTTCTTTTTCCATCCTCACTTCATCGCATCTTCTTCTCACGAAATAATAGCCATCCCGGCAGAAAGCCAGCATATTATCAGGCGCAGCCTGAGCCAGATTATAATAAGAACGTGGAACCTGAAAACCGAAATAGCTTGAATAAGCAAATTTTTCAAACTTTTCCGCTACATGTACCGGCTCCCATTCCGCATACTGCCCTGACGTAAGCGCTGTTACATAGCCCTGATTTCTCTGCATAATCATCCATGGATGGGGAAGCTCTTTAACAGAATCAAGTTTCGGCAATTTTTCTTCCGTGCTGCTCCAGAAAGGATGAGACTCCGGAAGCGCCAACACCAAAAAGCTTTTCCACGACCAGTAAGGAGAATTGGGTGCATTATATCCTTCACAATATGCCAGATTAGGATATGCATAGCCAAGAGTCAGCTTATTTTCACTGTCTAAAACAGGCCGGGAAAACCAATACCGGAAATGTCTGTTTACAATTCCCCTGATGATACCCCAGGGAAAAGCCTCCACATCAGCAAATGCAAGCCCGCACCAAAAGCCGGCCTGCGCATAACGATAGGTCAGAGAACGGCCATAGGGAAGCGCTTCCCCCCTGTCGCCAAACCAGAAAATAAAGTCCTGCGCATAACGGCGGGCTCTCTCTTTGTATTTTTCACAACGTTCAGCGTCCTTATTTTCCATAAGCTTTGCATAAATCAGCGAGTAAAAGTGCATTGCAAAACCGATATAATAATCCCTCTGCTTCGTATCTCCATCGCTGTACCAGCCATCTCCCAGATAGAAATCATCTACTCTGTTTAAATCCTTTTCCAACTGTTCTTTATCGTATTCTGCCCCCACATGGCACAGCGCGCAGTTTACCAGCACCCTGAAAAAAAGCCAGTTATTATCAGAAATTTTATGCGTATTTATCTGCCCAATCCATCTGCCAAAATCTTCTCTCTCCTGCAAGGACAGGGGCTCCCACACTTTCTCCGGCGTCATCCATACTGCAAAAGCAAGAGCTGCCATCTCTACATAAGCCTGTTCCCCGTCCGTGTAACTCCCCCAATACTCTGCATCTGCCGGATTCGTGCCGTGGCGAATCCCCTCAGGAATCCAATCATCCAGACAGCTGCTGCCTCCTCCGTACCATAGCGGCACAAGCCCCCAGAGTACTCTGGAAAAGCCCTCTAACTCCGCAGTCCTCTCTCCGTAATGTGTCCCCGTATGTCCGATCATAAGGAGCGCCTTTCCTGGGGAATAATATTTTTTCAAAGGCAGGCACATTTCTTCCAATGCTTCCTGATAGTCCTTTTTGGTTTCAAATCTTATGTTCTTCACGCTAATCCTCCCTGCCAAAATATCTCACTGCAATCAAAGCAGGCCATACCACTTCCTTTTATTTTATTATAAAGTGCTGCGTAAAGAATGAAATATAACAAACCTCTAAAAAAGTGCTACTATTTTGACCATTATAAAAACGGATGCCGCAATATGCGCAGCATCCGTTTTCTCCGGTTTCTTTTATTCGGCGCGTGATTGACCCTGAATCACCACCGTGTTAAAATATTTATTATTTTAAGGATACGACATACCTTTACAAATGCCATACATCATCTTTCAGGTAAAAAGGATTTACGCAGGAAATGAACAACGAAAACCCAAAAACACTCTACACAGATATGGATATCCGTTTTTCCATGGACGGCGTTTCCATTCGCGCGCTGAATATTGTTCTTGAATATTTTGACCATGCGCTTCCCTCCCACAGCCACGGAAACGGCTGCTATGAAATCCATTATGTCCCCTCTGGCTTCGGAAAACTGAAGGTCGGCGGAAATTACCGGGAATTTGCAAAAGCGGAAGCAACTGAGCCAATATATGACGTGACGCCGAATACGCTTTTTGTGACCGGCCCGCATGTGGAGCATTTCCAGGCGCCTGTGCCTCCCGACCCGATGCGGGAATACTGTGTGTATCTGAAAATCCACAATTCCTCCCGTAAAAAGACGTCTTCGCCCGTACTTGACGCGTTCACTTCAATCCCTTTCTGGATTGGGAAAGATACTCAGGGCATCCACACCCTGATGCGGCAGCTCTTTGACGAGCTCTCCCACCGCTACACCGGCTATCAGAATCAGGTGGAGCTGCTTTTATCTCAGCTTCTGATTTATACTGTCCGCAATTACGAGCAGTGCCGTCTTTCCCTGACCGCATTTTCAAAAAACAATCTCACCGATTCAAAGTCGGTTATCATAGAAGAATATTTTCTTTACGAATACCAGAATTTATCTCTTGCGGACTTAGCCGACAGGTTAAAACTCAGCACCCGGCAAACCCAGAGACTCCTTATGGAATACTACGGGAAAACCTTTCAGCAGAAAAAGACGGAGGCCAAAATGTCGGCCGCCGTCGTTCTGCTATCCGATAAGACCAGAAGCATCACTTCCATTGCGGAAGATTTGGGATATTCCTCCGCCGAACATTTTTCCTCCGCTTTTCGAAAGTACTGTCAGCAAAGCCCCAGAGAATACCGAAGGGGCTGTCGGTAGGCTG
Source organism: bacterium 1xD8-48 (assembly GCA_009917455.1). GTDB lineage: Bacteria > Bacillota > Clostridia > Lachnospirales > Lachnospiraceae > Suilimivivens. Next base: position 7,486 of record QZDS01000033.1, read on the forward strand.
ATTATCTGGTCACGATATCAACCGGTACGTTGAAAATCTTCGCCACTTTCAGAATCGTATCAATATGTCTGCCTGTAGCCGCCGCAAAGTGGTGGGTCGGGCCGCATTCGCTCCAGCGGTTCACAAATTCTCTCGCTCCGCAGGTAAAACGCGTTCTCATGTTGGTATCGCCAAAGGAAAGTATCTTGCCTTCCTCGTTTACGCCCTCCGCTACGATAAACTTGAAGTGTCCGTCTCCGTCCTGAGTAATTGCAAGATAGGTGACAGGGCCTGTGTAAGGATAGAACTGTGTCAGATAGCCGCCGCCCGTCTTTCCGTGGAACACTTTTACAATCTTCATCGTAGGCTTTTTGTCGGAAATATCCGCATCGCCGGAGCCGCTGTGTCCGATGATGGCAATGTCGTCGTTAAAGTCAATGGAGTACATTTCGGCGAGCTGTCCTGTTCCGGAGATGGTCTTTAAGATACTCATAGCCATGGCAACCTTCATGTCGCCCTCAACGGCGCAGGCCGTCCCCTGCTTAATCAGCATGGAAAACGCAGGAATCAGCATACTGTCCAAAACCCCGGCCTTGCCCTGTGCAAATCCGTCGTAATGGGAAGCAATCAGGCCAAGCTTTTCGTCCTTCACCCACTGCTCAAAGGCAACCACATATTTTGCCATTTCCCATACTTCTTCTATACTTCCGCCGCCCTCGATATCAAAAGTGTCGAGAATATCCTGTGCCTTTGCGCGGATTGCTTCCTCGTCGGTAATCTCATCGGCAATGGCCCACATCTTTTCCCAGTCAAACTGCTTGGTATAAAGGTGCATTCTTCTGTAAAGATTGGACTCGTCGATGTAAAGGTCCATCATGCCCGGATAAGGTCTTCCCACCTGAGCGATGTTGGTGTCGCGGAATCTTCTTCTTACCTGAGCCGCACGGCACCACTGCTCGATTTCTTTCTGTACGCCGGGGTCGCCGCCTTCAACAACTCCCGTAATCACAGCATGACGCTTTCCGTACCTTTCAAGGTCAGCCACCATCTCGCCCACAGCGCCGCAGGCATAGCCTTCGCCAAGCCATGAAGCAATATCCGTATGGTCATAGTCAAGAGCTTTCAGCTTCTGAACATTCACAAGAACCACAGGCACATCCAAATCCTTCACTGCGGGAAGCATATTGTAGGATGTCGCGTAGGTAAGGAGCTGCATAAATACCAAATCAACGTCCGCCGCGCGGAACAAATCTCCGGCTGCCTGAGACTGCTCCTTTGTGGTTACCATTCCGCCATCGATAATCTCCACCGTATCGGGGAGCGTCTTTTTGAACGCCTCGTACTGCGCCTCAAATTCAGGCACCAGCGACGGGAACTGCGGCAGATATGCGCCTAATGCGATGGAAAAAACGCCTAATTTTGCTTTTGTGTTAACTAACATGCTTTTCAATCCTCCTGTTTTCTTATTTTATTGTACCGGTTTGTAAACCTGTATTTCAAAAGAATCGTAAATGCAGCTTCTTGCGTCGCGAAGATTCTCAAGCTCTCCCCCCGCAATCATCTGCGCCGCAATGTTTCCGATTGCGGTTGCCTCCGTAGGCCCTGCGTAAACGCATCTGCCTGTGGCATTTGCCGTAAGGCGGTTCAAATAGTCCGCATTTGCACCGCCTCCCACAATATGGATGCTGTCGTAGGAAAACCCCGTCATTTTTTCGATTTCCTTTACGGCTTCTTTGTAGCACTGCGCCAGACTGTTGTAGATAACCGCCGCAACTTCCGCAATTCCCTCCGGCACCTGCTGACCGGATTCCGCACAGGCCGCCTGCACCTCTTTTGTCATGTTGGCCGGCGCAAGGAAACGGTCGTCGTTGCAGTCAACAATGGAAGAAATACTGCTCTTTGAAGCCATGTCGCAGATTTCCCCAAAGCCCAGCTCTCCTCCGATTTCCTTTTTCACGGACTGTATCATCCAAAGCCCCATAATATTTTTCAGATAACGGAAACGGTAATCATAGCCGCCTTCGTTGGTCAGATTGCACGCCTTGCTCTCCCCTGAACAGTTTGCCCTGGAAAGCTCCGTTCCCATAAGCGACCAGGTCCCTGAGCTGATATATAAGGCGGCCTCCTCATTGCCCGGCACTGCCATAACCGCCGAACCGGTATCGTGAGTAGCCGGAAGAACCACCTTACAGTCGTAGCCGATTTCCTCCTGGATTTCCTTTGTCAGGCTTCCCAGCTCGCTTCCCGGCATATGGATTTCCATGAAAATGTCCTTCGGATATCCCAGCTTCTCAATCAAATCGAAATCCCAGTCCTTCGTTTCCGGGCTTACAAGCTGCATTGTCGTAGCATTGGTGTACTCGGTAACAGCCTTTCCCGTAAGCAGATAGTTAAAATAATCAGGAATAAGCAAAAGCTTTTTCGCCGCAAAAAGACGCTCCGGCTCCCTTTCCTTCACCGCCATAAGCTGATAGATTGTATTGAAAATCTGCTTCTGGATTCCCGTTCTGGCATATAAATCATCCTCATTTATGATTTCATAGACCTTTTCATCCATGCCCCTGGTACGGCCGTCCCTGTATGCCGTCGCATTTCCCATGCGCTCTCCCTTTTCATCAAGCAGAACAAAGTCAACGGCCCAGGTGTCAATCCCCACGCTGGCGGGAATTTTGCACAGCTCTTTGCATTTTTTCATGCCGTTTTTGATTTCCTCAAAAAGCCTGTCCGCTTCCCACACCAGCTCGCCGTTATTATCCACCATTCCGTTGGGAAAGCGATAAACTTCCTCGAGCACTATCTTTCCGTCTTCCTTATGCGCAAGAATATGGCGCCCGCTGGAGGCCCCGATATCAATTGCCAGATAATACTTACCCATACCTTCTCCTTTCCATTTTCATTTTGTAACTATTTTACCGCAGAATGTGGGTAAAAAAAAGACACCTTTTGTTTAAAAAAGTGTCCTTATTTGCAAGCAATGAAATTCCTGTCAGATTCAGATTCAAAAATTAATTGACTGAATATTACACATCTGAAATTATCGCAAATTTGTATGGACATTATTTTTATATTGTGATATACTGACTTTACCTCATAAACTGGCAAGTATAAGAAAGCGGTGATAACATGACAGATAATGAAGTATTAAATTTGATTCTCTCTGAAATGCAAGGCATGAAAACTGACATCCGGACATTCAAATCTGATATGCAGGATATGAAATCCGACATACAGAACCTTAAAACTGATATGCAGGATATGAAATCCGACATGCAGAACCTTAAAACTGATATGCAGGATATGAAATCCGACATACAGAACCTTAAAACTGATATGCAGGATGTGAAATCCGACATTCGAAAGCTGAACGTCCGGGTCGACAATCTGGAATCGCAATTGAAACAAACCGAACGCAACTTAAGAAAGGAAATACATAAGGAATGCTCTTTGGTTCTCGATGAAGTTGAAAGAGTACATACCATTTTAGATAAGCATAAAGCGGATAAAACAATGCATCCTGCATGGCTGTAATCTGCAGATTACAGAGTGTAAGGCCCTGTAATAATTATTGGGAGGCCTTACACGCTCACCGCTCCACCCGATACCTCCTCGGCGTGACCCCGAACCTCCTCTGAAAAATCCTGTGAAAATAGCTGACGTTCTCATATCCTACGCTCATACCGATTTCCATCACTGACATATTGGTGTTTTCCAGAAGATAGATTGCCTGATTAAGGCGCTTTTCCTGCACCAAATCCGTATAATTTCTGCCGGTAATCTTTTTAATCTCCCGGGAAAGCCAGTAAAAATCACAGTGCAAAAGTCCGGCCAGCTCCGAAAGCTCTCCGTCCCGGTAATGCTCCTCCACATAACTTAACACATCAATCATCATTCTCTGCTTCCCGCTTCCGGTTCCGGTCTCCATTCTGTCAGTATAATTTATCAACTGAAGAAACAAAAGGCCCATCGTAACCTGATTAATGCTTCTCTTATTTGGCTGTTTATTCCAGATTGACCAGATAAGGTTTTCCAGAAGATTCTGCACCGGCAGGATGTCCGCTACCTTAAAGTGCATATAACCGGACGCCTCGTCCTTTCCTTTCAGGCTTTCAATCACGAAATCCCTCAGAAGGTTTTTTTCCTCTCCCATCATTTTCAGACTGTGGTCAAAAAACTCGGGCAGAATGATAAAATTGACCGCCACGTCGTTTTCTCCGGCGGGATAGATTTCCTGTACCGCCTTCTGGTTCAGAAACAGCAATTCGCCCTCCTTTAAAATTACGTCATCGCCGTCTATCACATGATGAGTACTTCCCGAACACATATAAATTACTTCTATATAATTGTGGGTATGCTTTGGGAAATGGACAAACCGGGTGTTGGGGCGCACCTGTATCAGCTTGCCGGCCTCCAACAGCTTCCCCGCTTCAATCATATCCCGGCCGGCCGACATATACAGCTCTTTTTCAATTTCCTTTCTGCCTGCCAGAATGCTTTCCTCCTCCGGCGTTATTTTTTTCAGCTCAAGCAACAGCTCGTCAGTCATCATTTTAACCTCAAATCCTATCGTATCTTCCCGCCCATCATCCCGACAATATCCTCATACATATCTTTCGATTTTTCAGAAGTGTTCTGTTCTCTGGCTTTTCCCTTCCCCTGCGCTTCCTTCTCCTCCTCAAGGGCCTCCCGAATCTCGTCCTGAGTCTCGTCAAATTTGTCCAGCATGCGTTTCCATTCCTTCTCGCTATATTCCCCTGCGCCAATCTGGAATTTCTGCTGTGTTTCTCCTTTTAAAATCTTTGTGTAGAGTTCCTTTTTCCTTCCCTGAATTTCCTGCATCATCTGCGCCGTACTTAATCCGCCAACTGCCATAACTGCCGCTCCTTCCTGATTATCATATCTGAGAGTATATATTCTTCGTATCTCTCTTAACTTTGTAAAATACAAATCCCTGTTATATTTATCGGCAGAAAAAAAGGCTTTCAGAACTCTTCAGATATATTTTGGAATATATCATCACTGTCCCGATACGAACAGGCAGAGCATGCCAAAGCACGCTCTGCCTCCTGTTTCACACTACTATTTCAATTTCTTAAGTCAGCCCCTACACCGTACTCAAATCCCATTCCTCGTAAATCTTGGGAACGTCGTTAATCAGTCTCTGGGTATAGGCTGCCTTGGGACGAAGAATCACATCCTCCGCCGTGCCGTTTTCCACAAATTTTCCATGCTCCATAATATATACGGAATCGGAAACGTAGTAGGCAAGGCCGATATCATGGGTGATGAAAATAATTGTCATATTGATTTCATCACGAAGTTTTAAAAGCATATCCAGAATAGTCGCTCTTGAACAGGCGTCAATCATGGATGTAGGCTCATCGGCTAACAGAATCTTGGGCTTGAGCAGGAAAATTCTTGCAATCATAAGTCTCTGCATCTGACCGCCGGAAAGCTCGAAAGGATACTTGTTGGTAAGCTCTTTAAATTCCAGATTAACAAAGCTGCAGGCTTCCCGCATCATTTCGAATTTCTTCTCGTAAGGAAGAGACTTTCCGCCTCTCATATTGATACAGTCAAGAAGAACCGAATCAATTTTGTTGAATGTATTATAGGAGGAGAAAGGATCCTGGAAAATCGCCTGAATGCCTTTCCAGTATTCCTTTTTCTTTGCTCCGCTGGAAATATCCCTGGGCTTGCCCTGGAACATTACCTCACCCTCCGTGACGCTGATAAGACCGAGAAGCATCTTGGAAAGAGTGGTCTTGCCGCTGCCCGACTCGCCTACGATGGAAACTATTTCTCCCTCGCGGAAATCAAAATCCACATGGTCAACGGCTACTGTTTTTCTGTCGCCCATACCAAAAATCTTGGTTACACCTTTGCCGGTTAAGCATTCCGCTCTCTTCTTATCACTCATTCTCATACACCTCCCGAATCTTTCTTACAGACATCAGGCAACGATACTCACGTTCTCTGTCGCTTTCCTTACTGGGTACCTCAAGTACGGGAACCTCCATTGCCATACAGGTGGGTGATGCATACTTACATCTGTCCGCGAAACGGCATCCTTTAGGCGGACGTTTCAAGTTAGGAGGCGTTCCCGGAATTGCTATCAGCTTATTCTCACGCACACCTTCCTCGGGAACGATGATGGAGCCCATCAGACCCTTTGTATAAGGATGCAGCGGGTCGAATACCATCTCTTTTGCCGTGCCGCGCTCCACAATCTGTCCTGCATACATTACCATAATATCATCTGTCACGTTGTAAAGCAGAGGCAGCTCATGGGTAATAAAAATCATGCTTCTGATGAAGCCTTTTTCCATCAGGTCACGCATCATCTTGATAACCATCTTTTGGCTGGTAACGTCAAGAGCCGATGAAGGTTCGTCGGCAATCAGTACCTTAGGAGAAAGAATCGTGGAAATTGCGATAACGGTACGCTGCTTCATACCGCCGGACAATTCCACCGCATGTTTCTGCAATACTTCCTCGGGAAGCCCCAGAATAGCAAATCTTTCTTTTGCCAGGTCGTAAATATCTTTCTTGGTGGCCTTCGGGTCATGTACATGAATAACGTCTTCAATAAAACGGATAATTTTCTGTGTAGGGTTCAAAGCGTTCATGGCTGCCTGCGGTATGTAGGCGATTTCCGTTCCAAGAATCCTCTTCCTCACGTCGTCCGGTTTTAAACCGGAAATGTTGTTTCCATCTACAATAATGTCGCCGCTGATATAATGAAGGGGCGGGAAATAATATCCCATCAGTGACAGCGCCAGTGTGGATTTACCACATCCTGACTCGCCGGCAACGCCAAGGGATTTTCCCTCTTCAATCTTCAGAGAGACACCGTCTACTGCAAATACGTCCTCCCGCTGACGGGTAACGTATTTTGTTTTTAAATTTTTAACTTCCAGCATTACTTTTCCCATGATATCCCTCCTTAATCTCTAAGCTGCGGGTTAAATACCTGGTCTAATCCCGTATTCATCAGGTTAAGTGAAAACGCAATCAGAGCGATGGTAATAACAACCGGGAAGTACGCCCACCAGGAACCGTTAAGAGGCGCCGCGTAAGCTGTCGCCCAGTTCATCATAAGTCCCAGGGTAGCTGTGGTAGAGGATGAAGGTCCAAGGCCCAGCATGGAAAGCTGTGCTTCGGCAAGGATACCTGAGGATATCTGTAAAATAAATGCCATAACCACGTAGGAAGCAAGATAAGGCAGGATATCCGTAAGGACAATTCTCATCATGCTGTGTCCTGAAAGCTTTGACAGATTTACGTGGTCACGGTTTCTCAGGGAAATAACCTGTGAACGCACGGAACGGGTGGTCCATGTCCATGAGGTGATTCCGATAATAATACCTACCAGGTTAACGCCTCTCGCGTTCTGTCCTACAGAGTAGGAAATCAGGATTAAAAGCACGAAAGAAGGGATAACGGTAAACATATTGGTAATAAACATGATAAGGTCATCCACAATTCCGCCCACATAACCGGATATCAGTCCCAGGAAAAGACCAATCAGGGTTGCTATCATACCTGCGATGAGTCCTACCCGCAAGGAAGTCTTGGTCGCATCCACAAGCTCAGTCAGCACATCACGTCCGAAGTTATCTGTTCCTAAGATGAAAGTCCTTCTGTTTGCAACATCTTTGGTATTGACATATTCTTTGGAACCAATGGATGCACTCTCCTCAAGCTCGCCGGTCTCGGGATTTTCGCGCGCGATAATTACATCGTTATCGGAAAGGATTCCGTCAATATTATTATTCAGACGGACATAATATTTCTTTTTGGAAGCGGTAAGCCCTTTCTGTTCCGCGTCTTCAGAATAATTTGTCTCCCAGAGACCAATCAGTCCTTCCACGTCCTCAAGGTTGATATCGGCTTCCGCAACACCGCCGAACTTCGTCAGCCATTCTTTCATGGCTTCCTTGTCCTCGGCGCTGATTTTAGAGCCAATGGAACTGGCCTTTGCATCAATGTTAAGAGTGTAACGAGTACCCTCCACCGCATCTTTTACTGAAACATAGGTGCCGGGTTTGAAGAAGTTACCGTTACCTACCATTTCAAGCGGGTCTGCCGTCACTATCAGCGGATAGAAAATGGTAGTGAGTAAAAGAGCCGCAAAAATTACAAATCCAATCACAAATTTGGGAGAATGGAACACCTGTCTCAATGTATTTTTCATAATCCACCTCCTAATCCTGCTGTGCTGCCTTGACACGAGGGTCAATGACGCCGTAAATAAGTTCAACAAACAGGTTAGCCAGAAGCACCATCACGGTGATAATCAGCGTACATGCCGAAATCAGCGGATAGTCCTGACCTCTCACCGCCGTCATCAGCGTGGAGCCGATACCGGGATAACTGAAGATAATCTCGGCAACCAGAGCGCCGCCCATCATGGTTCCAAGGCTCATTGCCAGACCGGTAATCTGAGGAAGCATTGCGTTTCTGAACACATAGCCTACAATCTTTCTGTCTTTGATTCCAAGGAAACGGCTATATTTTACATAGTCCGCATTCAATTCATATATTGCCATGGAACGCATACCGATTGCCTGGCCGCCGATGGTAATCAATACGATTGACCAGAAAGGAAGCTGGTAATGAGAAATTACAGAACTTACAAATTCCCAGCTTGCATTGGGTATTAAATCAAAACCATAGCCGCCGCTTGTGGGGAACCATTTTAAATTAATACCAAATACTGTCAGCAAAATGATAGCCATACCGAATGCCGGAAAGTTGCTGACAAACAAAAATACCGGAAGAATTACCTTGTCAAAGGCCCCTTTTATGTAAGCCGCCACAGCGCCTAAGAGATTACCCAAAATCCATCCCACTATAATCGCCGGAAGCTGCAGCGCCAGTGTCCATCCCACGGAAGATGCTATAATGTCTGCTACCGTTCTCGGATACTGTCCGAAAGAAACGCCGAAATCGCCGCGGATAGCGTTCTTTGCCCAGATTCCGAACTGTACAATCATGGGCTCATTGATACCGAATTTTTCCGCATAATCATTTAATACCTTCTGAATTGCCGTGGCGTCCGTCATACCGGATACGGAACCTGCCGCAATACTTGCCACCGGGTCGCCGGGCATAAGTCTTGGCAGTACGAAATTCAGCACAATTGCAAAAAACAATGTAATCAGATACCATATAATTTTCTGACCGTAATATTTCTTAAATCCTTTCAACCACTTCACCCCTTCCCCTTGCCTCAAACGCCGATACGCTTTGCGAACCGGCTTATTGAATAAAAAGCCGGGCGGAAAGCCTAAGCTCCGCCCGGCTTTTTCAAGGAATTATTTTTATTCGTAAATTTATTCCTATTCAACCAGTGTCAGATTATAAAGAGCTGCAATTCCGTAACCGTCTGTACAATCGGTAGGAGGAATATTGGTTCCGTCATCTTTCATCGGATATCCTGTCCATACGGATTCATTTACAATGTAGAATAATTCCGGTCTGTACATAAGTGCAAAGTTAGGAACGTCTGTCAGATAAATCTCGTTCAGTCTTGTGTAGTATTCTTTCAGAGTAGCTTCATCTGTCTCAAGCGGAATCTTCGCAAGAATTTCATCTGCTTCATCATTTCTGTAACGTCCCCAGTTACCGCTCCAGTTTACTGCAAGGTCAGCGTACTGGCTGCTTAAGAACTGCATACAACGTCCCCAGGGGTTGGTAATAGAAGAACCTGAAGGAGAGTTCATACAAATATCAAAATTACCTGTTGTAATATCATCGTAGAATGTGTTGGTATCCGGGAAGAATGTCTGGATATCAATACCAATCTTCTTGGCGGAAGCTGCTACGATTTCAAGGGATGCCATCCAGTCTGTCCATCCGTCAGGACATTCAGCCTTGAAAGAAAGAGGCGTTCCGTTGTACTCGCGGATTCCGTCGCCGTCGCTGTCAACGATACCTGCTTCGTCAAGCAGAGCGTTTGCGCCATCGACGTCATTTCCTGCAAACTGCAAATCTTTTACCGCATCATGGTCATACAGAGCCTGCTCACCGTCTGTAGGGTTCATGGTTGAACGGGGAACATCAGTGAAAGTAGGAGACTGATTGGACATTGCGGAAGCAATAATCTGGTCATAATCAGTTGCCATTGCGATTGCTTTTCTTACTTCTACCTGGTCAAGACCGGGTCTCTCAACGTTCATCCAGCAGGAAGGCATGGTAGCGCACTGTCCGTAAGGAGGCTCGTCAATGTATGTAGTAATAGGAAGGTTCTTCTCTTCCCAGAGTTTCTGAACGTCGGTTGTGAACTGCTGGCAAACGTCAACGTCGCCTGCCTCTAACGCAACCTGACCTGCATTGTTATCGGCGTAAATCACGTGAGCGATATACTTCGGTGCAGGAAGTTTTCCCCACATGGAAGCAGCCTGACCCCAGTAATTCTCGTCTCTGATGAATACAACCTTCTGGTCGTCATCGAAGAAAGGCATGTAAGGACCGGAAGCAACAAGGTCTTCCATCTTGTCAAGTTTCATAGCTTCCTTATCGGAATTGTTTCTTCCTTCAACAGTCTCAAGATATGCTTTCTGCATAACGTACATCTGCTGAAGAAGCTGCTGAACCTTCAGAGGATTTGCCGGGTTTCCCGCATCGTCCAGCTTGCTCACGATAGATACGGTAGTATCGTCAACTGCTACCATGGATTCAACATAATTTGAAAAATCCAGGCCGAGAGAAGATTCGTATTTTACATTGGCATCCCAGGTATAAACAACATCTTCTGCCGTAAGAGCCGTTCCGTCGCTCCAGTGAGCATCGGCATTCAGCTTAACAGTCATACTGTTCATGGAATCGTCATCCCAGGACCAGTCTGTTGCAAGAAGCGGATAAAGCTGTCCGTCTAACATATTGAACATGAACAACGTCTCGTAAATCAGTGTACGGGAAGAATCCTTCTGCTGAACACACATCGGGTTGTTGGAGTTCGTCGAGAACGGGTTCCAGTCATTGATGGTTCCCCACTGCTGTCCGGCAAAATACAATGTCTCGTTTCTCGGTGTGCTGTTGGTATCGCCTGCAGACGCGGTATCGCCCGCAGCAGCATCATCGGTAGCAGCAGCGTCGTCTGTTGCCGCTGCGTCGTCGGTAGCAGTATCATCTGCCGCCGTATCGTCCGTTGTGGCCGGAGTATCACTTGTTGTTGGTTCGGAGCCGCCGCCACAGCCCGCCAGCAGTGATGCCGTCATAGCCAGGGTTGCAAATAGTGCAACCAGTCTTTTAGTGCGTGATTTCATAACTTTTTATACCTCCTGTTTTTTCGGAATAACAACCCGCCTTATTTCAGGATACTTCCAGGCCGGGTTATTTTCCTGTCTTTTTAGAGAATAGCATATTTGTACAGAAAAAGCAACAAAAAAAAGAAAGATATGAAATTTTTGCACAAAGCAAACTATCATATCTTTCCCTGTCATGTCAAATGCGATATTACCGCTGTTTTCCTATTCCCACACACTATTTCCGAGGCCGTTAATAAATCCTGACAATTCCAGAGCCATATTCATCGCTTCCTGCACTCTTATGTGCCCCGGCGTCCCTCTTCCGTTCATACTGTAAAGAAAATGCACGATTCTGGAATCGTTCAATTCCGCGCATACTTTCCCGATGCTTCTGTCCCATCCCGCATTATGGTTCAAAATCGTGGTGGACAGCACTATCCATGCTTTCGGGTACAATTCCCTTAAAGAAAGTATCCATTCCTTATACTTTCTTCTCCATTCCCTGGCCTTCTCCCCCTGTTCATCCTGCATGATATCCACCGGATATGCATCATTTTGCCCGATTGCAACAACCACCACATGGGGCGTATAGCGGTTGAAATTCCAGTCCTTACGCTCCCCTTCCTCCTGATAAAACCGCACCTTTCTGTAGCAGCTCTCCATCCCAATCTTTCCGTCCATCAGATAGCCCGTGCCGTCGCTCAGCGCAATCCCGCCCTGAGCTACCAGATGAACTCTTGCATGGAGCAGGCGCGCCGTCGCCCAGGCATAGGAAAAATAGGCGTTGGAAAACTCTCCTTCATTCTCCGGGTCTTCCTTTCCGCAGAAAGCCGTCGCCTCCGCCACCTCCCCGGCGGTCACGGAATCCCCGTAAAATTCCATCTTCTTTCCCGGCAGCGGTCTGGCTTTTACCACCCTCGCCCCGTATTCCAGAAGAAAGCCTAAAAAAGCGTATTCATGGCAGTTATCCATTCTTTTAAACAGGGTAATCATGTGCTCCGTGCCTTTATCCAGATTTTCCGCAAGGGTGAGAACCACAGGCTCCCCGTCCTTTTCCAGTTCAATGCTGCTCTGGGTATCGTTAATAAGCACGCCCAAAAAGGAACGGTGGTAGTACCGCTTATTGATTACCACCGCTCTGACGCTGGAAGATCCCGTAAAGGCCATCCGCACAAAGCTTCCCGGCATGGTAAACGCCGGCGCGTCCGCATCCTCGTCGTCAATTCTTCCGCAGTACTGCAGTTCGTCACAGGTGGGCTCCACCAGACGCTCCCTGTCCTTATCATATTCGTTCCACCGGTTCATTTTCTTTTCCTCCGTTTCTTTCCCTTTCCATTCCTTTTCGTTTGTTTTCAGTGTACTATATTTACCTCCCTGAAAAAAGACCTTTTTGCAAAAAGACAGAGCCTGTCGAACAAACAGCCCCTGCCTTTTTATAATTATGAAATTTGTATGCAATTTATTGTATACAGTTTATACTTTGTGCCCGCACCCTCCGCACTTTGCGCAGTCGCATCCGCACTGCAGAGATTTCCCGCTCTTCTTTTCCCGTATCATTTTTCTTACGGCCAATCCCACAATAACAGCCAGGACTGCCGCCGTGATTGCTGTTCCCATAGCAAACCTCCTCGTTTACAATTCCTGTCACTATTTTGCCCTTACCGTTCTTCCTTCTTAAGTTAGTATATTCTAATTACTATTAGTTGTCAATAATCATTTTTCCAAATTTTTAATATTTGTTAAGCAGTTTTTATGATATAATAAATTACACTACAGAAAAGAAAATGCAACGCGTAGGAATGAGGAAAATATGAACAACAGCGAATCTTCGGAAAATTATCTGGAAACAATATTAATATTGAGCAAATCCCGCCCTGTTGTCCGTTCGGTGGATATCGCCGAGGAACTGGGTTTTAAAAAGTCAAGCGTCAGCGTCGCCATGAAAAACCTGCGCGAACGGGAACATATTACCGTCACAAAGGAAGGGTTTATTTATCTGACACAGACGGGCCGGGAAATTGCGGAAATGATTTACGAGCGTCACGAGCTGTTTACCAAATGGCTGACAAGTCTGGGCGTTGACGAAAAAATCGCCGCACAGGACGCCTGTAAAATCGAACACGTTTTAAGCCGGGAAAGCTTTGAAGCTATCAAGAAGCATATAGCCATGTGAAAGTATTATGAATAATTCATCTTTTCAGAAAAACACAGCCATACTTAAAGATTCGGAATTTCACGCCGCCATGACAAAAAAGGTGGAGCCTTTTCTTGCCGGAATCTGCCAAAGCGGATATCTGGAAGTGCCGGGGGGAATGCTTTACTATGAAGCCTACTGCCCGAAGGAGGCGAAAGGCGTAATCGTCATCAGCCATGGCTTCAGTGAATCCATAGAAAAATATAAAGAAGTCATTTACTATTTTGTAATTGCGGGATATCGGGTGTATCTGGCCGACCACCGGGGACACGGACGCTCCCTGCGGGATACCCGTCACCCTCACATGGTTCATGTGAGACAGTTTACCGACTACGTGGACAATCTGCATACCTTTGTCCAAAAAGCGGTAATACCCTTCTGCAGCGGTCTGCCTCTTTATTTGTATGCCCATTCCATGGGCGGCTGTATCGGCGCCCTTTATCTGGAAACCTACCCGGCCACTTTTCAAAAGGCAATCCTGACCTCGCCCATGCTGGGTATTATCCTGGCGGTTCCCGCCCCCTGTGCCCTTGCCCTCGGACGGATTCTGACCGGTCTTCGCAAGGACGACAGCTATGCTTTTGGTCAGAGCGCCTACTCTCCTGATGAAAAATTTGAGGATAGCTGCAGCACAAGCCTGCCCAGATACCAATATTATCAGAAAAAAAGAGCCGCCAACCCGCTGTTTCAGACCAGCGGCGCAAGCTACGGATGGTCTTATCAGGCCCTTATTGCCTGCCGGTCCGCCACACAGAAAAGGAACTGCGCCAGAATAACAGCCCCCGTTCTTGTTTTCCAGTCTCTGGACGACCATCTTGTGAAAGCGTCTTCCATAAGACGTTTTGCGGCGCAGACCCCGTCTGCAAGCCTCATACAGATAGAAGGAAGCCGGCACGAGATTTATAACAGCCCTTCCCATGTGCTTACGGGCTATTATCAGGCTCTTTTTCGCTTTTTACAGGATGACTAAACCCATGCAAAGGAGTTTTCCCATGAAGAAAAAACCGAAACAAATCGCGGCAATTATCTGTATTATTTTACTGGTTCTTTTATACGTAGCCACTCTGGTTGTTTCCCTTCTGGACTTTCCGGGCTCTGACCGTCTCTTTGCTGCCTGTCTCGTCGCCACCGTGGGACTGCCTATCCTTTTATGGATTTATATCTGGGCTTACGGCAGATTCACAAACAAATCCACCATCGCGGAGTTTTCTCCCGAAAACGACGTTTCCGGGCGGAAAGACTCCTGATTTCTTTTGCTGCTTTGCCGCCTATGCCAGAACAGACTCCAATTCCTCTTTTGCCTGGGCAAGATTATGGAACACAATTCCTTTCATGCCGATTTCCCTGGCCGCTTTCACGTTCTTTTCCGTATCGTCAATAAAAACGCATTCTCTCTCGTCAAGCCCGTATTTGCGGCACAGCAGATGATAAATTTCATAATCCGGTTTAACCAGTTTTTCCTGATAGGAGATAACCGCGCCGTCCGTTTTCTCCAAAAAGTCAAGCGCGCCCTGACATTTTGCAAAAGCTGTCTCGCCGAAATTGGAAATAATATAAACGCCGTATCCCCGCTCCTTTAATTCTTCAATCCACGGACACGCATAGTCATAACGCACTATCATGTCCTTCATATTCGCATAAACCTCGCGGATTTCCTTTTCCACCGCCGGATTGTTTGCAATAAACCCCGCAATCAGCTCGTCATCGCTCATTTTACCTCTGTCCATTTCATTCCAGATAGCGCTTCTGACTGTGGCGTCCGCCAACTGCTCGAACACCTCGTCCGAATACCCGAAGCTGTGAAAATAATCCTGCCAGTGAAAACCGGCCAGTACGTTTCCAATGTCAAACACAATATTTTTTATCATACTTTTCCTCATTTCCGCGCCGCCTTTATGCATGGCAGCTTTCGCACTTTTCCTTTTGTTACGTTACTGTTCTTAAAAATTCTTCGGCAGCATGCGAAACCGGTGTTCTGCCGTTTCTCACTACGCATATCTGCCTTTTGGGAATAATCTTGTTAAAGCGCAGCTCAAACAGTCTCCCGTCCTCCAGATATTCGGCGGCAAAATCCTTTACCACGCTTCCGATTCCAAGCCCCCGCAGGGCAAACTGCACTATCATGTCGCTGGTGGCAAGCTCAAATTCCGGGCAAATCCTTATCCCGCTTTTTCCCAGAAAACCATCCAGATAACTTCTGGTGCTGGTTTTTCCCTCCAGAGAAATAACAGGGAGCTTTTCCAGCTCCTGCAAATCCAGCATATGGTTTTTGTACTGGATAAACCGCCTCCCCGCCACAAACACGTCCTCAATCTCCTTTACCGGCGTCACGGAAAGCTCCCCGCCCGCCTGAAAAGGCATACTTACGGCTCCGAAATCAATCTTCCCCTGCCGCAGCAAATCAAGCGTCTCCGGTGTGGGGGCATTGGTAACCGTCACCTTGATACCGGGAAATTTTTCGTGGTACGCCTCTAAAAGGGGAAGAAGATAAAACTTTAAAGTCATGTCGCTGGCCCCGATTCTCAGCTCGCCATAATCAAGCCGGAGCATGGAGGAAAGCTTTTTCTCTCCCAATAAAATCTGTTCATAACCGGCTTTCACATGCCTGTACAATATCTCCCCCTCCGGCGTCAGACGGATTCCTCTCGCGGAACGCACAAACAGCTTGACCATAAGGGCGCTTTCAAGCTGCTTAAGCGCCTGGCTCACCGCCGGCTGAGAAATGGACAGCTCCGTCCCCGCCATTGTCAGGCTCCCGAATCTGGCCGCATAATAAAACACTTTATAATATTCAAGATTTTCGGACATTGCGCTCCTCTTTTCCTGCTGGTCTGCCGCTTTTCTGCCCTGCCCAAATCACAGTTCAGCCCCTCTTACCCACTTCCCTTCCGGACTTCCTTTCCGCAGAAAAAGGCTCTTTTTCCCAAGAAAAGGATACATGTTCCGGCGAAGCGCCTCCCTGTCTTTTACGGCCGCCTTTTCCCCGGCCAGAACCAGAATCAGCTTCGACCTTGCATGGAAAAGCTTCAAATTCCCGGCAAGTGCCTCGAATGTCTTTTCCTCATCCAGTTCCTCATAATTTTCAAAGCAGTTATCCATCTGCAGAAAAGAAAGCGGAACCACTCTGTTTTCCATCCGCCCGTCGCTCTTCCAAAGCAGAAGATTCAGTCTCACATTGCGGAACACCTCGCTGTGGGAGCGCAGCGCCCCGGCAATCTCAAAGGCCGTCTGTTTTATGTATTCCTCCGGCTGCTGGCAGTCAGCCACAAGCGTCATTTCCAACTGGCCGCCGCCGTAATTCCCCGGCACATGGAGCACCCGCTCCACCGCGTTTTTCAGATTCATTTTAGCCGGTAAATCCATACCGCACCCCTTTTCTTTTTTCCATAATAAGGTCAGGGATGCGGTATATATCCTTCAAGAAACATACCGCATCCCCGGCCACGTATCGCCGTATCCGCCGCCATTACCCTGCTTTTTATATGGAAGCGATATCAATCAGCGTAAACTGCTCTCTGACGTTTTCCAGACTGGTGACAAGAGCCCTTGCGGTGTCCATTGCCGTGATGCAGTTCACTCCCGTCTCGATTGCCGTTCTTCTGATTAAGAAGCCGTCTCTTGACTTGTCCCTCCCCTGGGTGGGAGTATCAATCACCAGGTCGATTCTGTGTCCCAGAATCAAATCCATGACGGTAGGGGATTCCTGGGAAATCTTGTTTACTTTCCTTGCTTTTACCCCGGCTTCCTGCAAAGCCGCCGCAGTACTTCTGGTGGCGTAGATAGTGTAGCCGAGTTTTTCAAACCTGCGCCCGATTTCCACCGCCTCGCCTTTATCCGCGTCCTTGACGGTGATAATCATCTGCCTGTGTTTTGGCAAATCAATCCCCGCTCCCAGAAACGCCTTGTACAGCGCCTCGTTAAAGGTTTTGGCTATCCCCAGGCACTCGCCGGTGGATTTCATTTCAGGACCCAAACTTATTTCCGCTCCCCTTATTTTTTCAAAGGAAAATACCGGCATCTTAATTGCGAAATAGTCCGCCGCCGGTGCAAGTCCCGGCTCGTATCCAAGCTCTCTTATGGATTTTCCCATAATCACCCCGGCCGCAAGATCCACAATGGGAATTCCCGTAACCTTGCTGATATAGGGAACGGTACGGGAGGAACGGGGATTGACCTCGATGACATAAACCTCCTCGCCGATGGCAATAAACTGAATGTTAATCAGGCCCTTTACGTGAAGCGCCCTTGCAAGCCTCGCGGTGTAATCCGCGATTTTGTCCCGCACGGTATTGGATATGGTAAAGGCCGGATAAACGGAAATACTGTCGCCGGAATGGACGCCGGTTCTCTCAATGTGCTCCATAATACCCGGTATCAGAATATCCTTTCCGTCGCAGACCGCGTCCACCTCGATTTCCTTACCCTGCAGATATTTGTCTACCAGAATGGGGTGGTCCTGGGCGATTCGGTTGATAATGTTCATAAACTCCTCAATCTCCTCGTCGCAGATGGCAATCTGCATTCCCTGGCCGCCCAGAACGTAGGACGGACGCACAAGCACGGGATAACCCAGCCGGTTTGCCACTTTCTTTGCCTCCTCCGCCGTATAAACGGTGTCTCCGGCCGCCCGCGGGATTCCCGTTTCCTCCAGAATTTTGTCAAACAGTTCCCTGTCCTCGGCGGCATCCACATCCTCCGCTTTTGTTCCGAGAATCGGCACGCCCATTTTCATCAGGCTTTCCGTCAGCTTGATAGCCGTCTGTCCGCCGAACTGCACCACCGCCCCGTCCGGTTTTTCCAGACGGACAATGCTCTCCACGTCCTCCGGCGTCAGCGGTTCAAAGTAAAGTTTGTCGGCAATGTCAAAGTCCGTGCTGACCGTTTCCGGGTTGTTGTTGACGATAATTGTCTCGTAGCCCGCCTTTGCGAAAGCCCAGGTGGCGTGGACGGAGCAGTAATCGAACTCGATTCCCTGTCCGATTCTGATTGGGCCGGAACCTAAAACCAGCACCTTCTTTGGCGGCGTGGTTACTGCCGCCTCGTTTTCACTGCCGTAAACGGAATAATAGTAAGGCGTGCACGCCTCAAATTCCGCCGCACAGGTGTCCACCATCTTATAAGCCGCCACGATGCCGTTATCGTAGCGCATTTTTTTAATTTCTTCCTCTGTCATGCCGGTGAGTCTTGCAATCACATTGTCCGGGAATTCAATCCGTTTCGCCTCCCGCAAAAGTTCAGGCGTAAGCGGCTTTTCCTTAAGAGCCTGTTCCATCTCCACCAGAATGGCAATCTTATCAATGAACCAGTTGTCAATCATAGTGATTTCATGAATCGTATCGTAGTCGATTCCCTTGCGGATTGCCTCGGCTATCACATAAATCCTCTGGTCATCCACCTTCTTTAACCGTTCTTTCAGCTCCTCTGCGGAAAGCGCGCCAAAATCATAGTCAAGGAGGCAGTCCACGTGCTGCTCAAGGGAGCGGATGGCTTTCATCAGCGCGCCCTCGAAGTTATCGCAGATACTCATAACCTCGCCGGTGGCTTTCATCTGGGTGGTCAGCGTTCTTTTTGCGGTAATAAATTTGTCAAAAGGCAGCCTTGGCAGCTTTACCACCACGTAATCCAGCGTGGGTTCAAAGCTGGCAAAGGTCTTGCCCGTTATCGCGTTTTTGATTTCGTCCAGGGTATAGCCAAGGGCAATCTTGGCCGCCACCTTGGCAATGGGGTATCCCGTAGCCTTGCTTGCCAGCGCGGAAGAACGGCTGACACGGGGGTTCACCTCAATCACGCAGTATTCAAAGCTCTCAGGATGAAGAGCGAACTGCACGTTGCACCCGCCGGTAATCTGAAGCTCGTCGATAATATTAAGGGCGGAGGAACGCAGCATCTGGTATTCCTTATCCCCCAGCGTCTGGGAGGGCGCCACCACAATGCTGTCTCCGGTATGAACTCCCACCGGGTCGATATTTTCCATGTTGCAGACGGTGATACAGTTGCCCGCGCCATCCCGCATTACTTCATACTCGATTTCCTTCCAGCCCGCAATACAGCGTTCCACCAGAACCTGCCCCACTCTTGAAAGCCGAAGCCCGTTCTCAAGGATACTCTCAAGTTCCGCCTGGTTATGGGCGATTCCGCCGCCGGAACCTCCTAATGTATAGGCCGGGCGGAGCACCACGGGATAGCCTATGGTATTGGTGAAAGCCACCCCCTCCGCCACCGTTTCCACCACCGTTGACGCGGCGCAGGGCTCCCCGATTTTTTCCATGGTATCCTTAAATTCCTGTCTGTCCTCCGCCTTTTTGATGGTAGCCGCCGTGGTTCCCAGAAGCTTTACATTGTGGGCGGCAAGAAATCCCGACTCCTCCAGCTCCATTCCAAGATTAAGGCCCGCCTGTCCCCCGAGGGTGGGAAGAATGCTGTCGGGCTTTTCCTTTTCTATAATCTGCTCCAGAACTCTTGCGGTAAGGGGTTCTATATAAACCTTGTCCGCAATATTCTTGTCCGTCATAATCGTGGCCGGGTTGGAATTTACCAGAATAACCTCAACCCCCTCCTCCTTTAAAGAACGGCAGGCCTGAGTTCCCGCATAGTCAAATTCCGCCGCCTGCCCGATCACAATCGGGCCGGAGCCAATCACCATTACTCTTTTTACATTTGGATTTTTAGGCATTGCTGCTCCTCCTTCTATATTTAAGTTCCGCTGCATATGAACTTTTTTATTGCTGCGGGGTCGTTGACTTTCAGCGCATCATCTCAATAAATCTGTCAAACAGATACCCCGAATCGTGGGGGCCCGGAGAAGCCTCCGGGTGAAATTGGACAGTAAAAATGTTCTTTCCGGTATAGGAAAGCCCTTCGTTGGTGCCGTCGTTTACATTGATAAAAGCCGGAACCGCAACTGCCGGATCCAGTTTTTCGGTGTCCACCACATAGCCGTGATTCTGAGAGGAAATATAAACTCTGCCGCTTTTTAAATCCTTTACCGGATGGTTGCCTCCCCGGTGTCCGTATTTCATCTTAAAGGTATCCGCCCCCGTGGCAAGAGCCATGAGCTGATGCCCCAGGCAGATTGCAAAAACAGGGATATCGCTGTCGTAGAGCTTTTTTATTTCTTTGATAATTCCCGTACATTCCTTGGGGTCGCCGGGGCCGTTGCTTAGCATAATGCCGTCCGGCCTATCCCCGATGATTTCCTCCGCCTTTGTATTTGCCGGGTACACGGTGACCTGGCATCCCCGCCGCACAAGGCTGGACGCAATATTATCCTTTGCTCCGAAGTCAAGCAGAGCCACCTTTTTCCCTCTCTGTGAAAGCGGCTCCTGTAAGGACTGCTCTTTTAATTCAAAATGATATTTATGGGAACAGGTTACTTTTTCAACTACTTTTCCGGTAGTATATTGTTTTAACTGGGGAAGAATCAAGGCAGGATTGTAATTTTCATCGGTGGTAATCATACCGTTCATAGTGCCTTTTTCACGAAGAATCTTGGTTAGCGCCCGGGTATCGATGCCCGCAATGCCCGGAATATTCTGCTCGGCCAGAAATTCCTGAATCGTTATTTCCTTTCGGAAATTACTTGCCGTGCGGGAAAGCTCCCTTACAATAAAACCGTCCGTCCACGCCCTTTTCGACTCCATATCCTCCCTGCACACTCCATAATTTCCAATCAGAGGATAGGTCATGCATACTGTCTGTCCGGCGTAAGAAGGGTCCGTCAAAACTTCAAGATACCCCGCCATGGAAGTGTTAAAGACAATTTCACTGATAACTTCTCTGTCGGCGCCTATATGCGTTCCTGTAAAAACAGTGCCGTCTTCAAGAATTAAAAATGCTTTCATCTAGTCCTGCTCCCTTTCTTTTCACTTTTCTCTGCGTAATCGGTTCATTATAGCATAAGAGATTTGCCTGTTCAACCGGCAAAAACACTTTCTCACTCCTTATGCCGGTAAAACGAAAAACATGCCAGCGCGCAGACCATTGGTATTACCGCCCTCCAATATCTCATTTCACCGGGAAGCCGCCTCTTTCTCCATCCACTCCTCCATATAATCCTCTATAATATAGAAGGGCGCCGGTCCCGTCCTGAGAAAGAACTCGTGAAACTCCTTCACGTCAAAGTCGTCCCCCAGCTTTTGCTGCGCCTTTTCCCTCAGATTCAAAATCTCAAGGTAGCCGATAAAATAGCTGAGATAATTGGCGGGCTCCTGCACAATCAAATCAAATAGCTCGTCAACTGCGCTTTCATCGGAAATCCCGTATCCCGCAAGGAATCCGGAAACATCCTCCTTTGTCCATCCGTCGTAGTGAATCGCCATGTCGAGGTAGGCGGACAACGCCAGCGCCCATGCGCTGTTGCCCCCGGACAACTCCGCAAGCTCCTCCTCCATTCCCCCGAGGATACCGGAATACTCAAACTCCACGTAGGTCGCCCAGCCCTCCGAGTATCCGGGACAGGAAAAAAGGTTCCGTATCAGCGGAAGCTCCCCGGAGCCGGTGTAAACATTCTGATACAAATGTCCCGGATACCCCTCATGTGCCAGCGTTGGATAAAGCTCTGTCTGTCCGTCGTCCACATATTTTCCGTTAATATAAATCACATTATTTTTCAAATCGTCAACAGGGGTTGTCAGATAAAAGGCCGGGCTTAAATGCTCCTCCATGGAGGGATGGACATATTTGACCCTGTAATTTACCTCCGGCGGCTCCGGGAAATATTCCCCTATCCTGCCCTTTAAATCCTCTATTATCTCCTTCGGCTCCGTAACCGGGTACTCATAGTCCATAAATTCATAGTAAAGCTCCGGATTTTCCATTATTTTCATCTGCATACTGAAAAGAAAGCTTTCCAGAAATTTTTCCGTGCTCCGCTGAAGCTTTTTCACGGACAAATCGGAGCCTGTTGCGTTACGAACCAGATATTCATAATACTCTTTCCCTTTTTCATAATAGGAAAGCCCGTATTCATTGACGCCGTTCCCCTTAAGCTCCGTAAGGCCGTCAATCAGTACCTGATAGCCCTCCGTCACCTCTCCGGTGATAATATCATGGTTCTTTATGCGGTATTCTTCCTTTTCCTGTTCGGAAAGCCCCTCAAAGGATGCTATCTTATCGTCAAACACCTCTATCATGTAGTTTTCTTCCGGCTCCTCGATAAATTCGGCGCACTGTTCAATAATCGCATCCGCCACATCGTCGGACATGAAAAGACCGGCCTTTGCCTTTTCCCACTCAAAGGTCACAATCTCCCTGAAAGCCTCGTCTGTCTGTGAAGCCAGCTCCAGATAATCGTCGATATCCCGCCGGGTGCGGAAGGTATACTCTGCAAGCACTATGGGGAGCTGGGCCTGATAGCCTGTGGTGGGGCTTAAAATCTCCTCATACAGCGAAAACTCCCTTGCGGAAAGCTCCGTCTCCACATAGTCTGCCATAATATCATAAACTATCTGCTGCTGCCCTGTCAGAGTTTCCCTGTCAAAGGCGGAAAGCTCCTTTTTCAAATCTTCGAGTTCACCGTAAAACTCGTCGTCATCCGGTGAAAAATCCCCCAGCGTCACCTCATAATCGGTAATCCCGTAGTTTTCGGGGTAAGCCAGAATATAATGGAGATTAATGGTGTTCCCTGCTACTTCCTCCCGGAAGCATTCCTCCAGAAAAGCGTCAAACTGCTCCGGCGAAGGGCGGCTCATGTTTACCGCCGCAAACACGAGCCCCGCCGCCGCCAGAGCAGCTGTCAGAAATACCGCTATCCATTTAACGTACCGCTTTTTTTCCTGATTTTCCATCTGTATCTCCCATGACGCGGCACTTGCCGCCCGCTCTACTCCGCGCTATCCGCCGTCGCCGCTATGACGCCCGTCCCCTCTCTGGTCCACACAATGTTATCGCGAATCATCTCGTCGATGTCCATTCCGATAATCTCGGAGGCCCGCTCCTTTGCCTCGCCTTCGTTTTCCGTTCCCAGCTTCTTATACATTTCGTAAGAGGGCTTTCTGTTTCCCTCCAAATCGTACAGGCCAAGGGCAAGATGGCTTTCCATCTCAAAGGCTTCGTCGGTCTGACGGAACAGCATAAAGGCATCCACATCAGGAAGAGAAGCCGCCTTCAGATAACCGTAGGCAATTGACGCCTCCTGCTTTTCGTCCCCGAAAGCGGAGGTATAACCGATTTCCGCAAGGGAAATGCTCCTGACCTCTCCCGCAGGATTCAAAAACTTATCTTCATGCATATAATCAATTAAAATATCGATATTCTGCATGGTGATGTAGGGCGTGGTGATGCTGTCCTTCACCCATACCGCCGGTCCGTTCCAGGCATAGGGGTCATACAGAGGCGAATTATAGGGATGGTAGGAAAGCCCCCAGTCAATATTTCCCTCCCGGTTCATATAGTAGTTAAACTGGTCAAGATACTCCTTTGCCAGAAAGCTGCCGGGATTGGACTTCCGGTTCCACTCCTGGTCGATGGAATTGTATATTCTTACGCTGGCGTTCATGCTCTTCATTTCATTATAAAGGATGCGGAATGCCTTCACATAAATATTGACATTCAAATCCATGGAGGTGGAATTGGTGTACCACCATGAGGTGCGGGCGTTCACTTCGTTTCCGATAATCCAGTTGTCCACCTGCCCGCAGCCGGTCTGTCCCGAATAATGCTGCCCGAGGAAAGCCCCTATCGCCTTTAAGTGATTGACTCCGGCTTCCTCCTCCACATTCAGCGCATAGCCGGGGCAGTTCTCCCCGTCTGCTGCCAGAGGATGGATTAAATCCTGGGCGTAGGGATTTTGTCCCCCGTTTAAGAGAACCATGGTGATTTGGATTCCATATTTATTCAGCGTCCTGATGGTGGAATCATATTCTGCAAGCCGCTCACCGTTAAAGTACCAGGTCTGGCCATTATAGGGAAAGGCAACGGTTCCCGGAACCGACTCGTCCGAGCAGATATCGTCGATATCCATGTTATAGACCATCTGGTGAACCCCAAGCTCCTGAAGCTCCTCGCCGGTAACCCTGGTGATGTCAGGAAGAAGCCCCTTGATTCCGCCGTCCATTCTCGTGGACGAATAGGCGGCAATGGCCTCGGGATTCGTAATATAATGCTCATCGCTTACCTGAATCATCTCCCCGTTTCTCTTCACCGCAATCAGAAACTTGCGGCTTAAGTTGGAGTCCGCCGTGTTGTAGTTCAGCGGAAAGCTGGCCGAAACGCTTTTCCCTGCGTCCACTTTAGTAACAATGCTCCCGGTGGTCCCGTCTGACTGCACGTCATTGGCATAGACATAAAACTTGCCGTCGTCGCTTGACGGAACGCTGGATGTGCTGATTTCACATACCACGTCCTCGTCCGAAATCAGGCAGGAATCAATGGATACCGGCCGGCCGGCTGCCTCCACGCGGTCAGCTCCATTCCAGCCGCCGACGCCTGCCGACGCCAGTATCCCTGCTGCCACCGCCATCAATGTAAGCATCATCTTGTTCTTTCTTTTCATGGGAATCCTCCATTCTGAAGTATCTTGTAATGTCTTTTGTATTTCTCATAAATTTCTTTTTCTACATTATAGCGAAAGCTTGGCTCTGTGTCATTAATTATTTTTAAGTTCCCGGCTCGGAAATCCGACTTACCCCCACATAGATGTTGGAAATGCTGTACCATGTGGGAAAATCCACGATTCCATTGGGAGGCAGATTGAAAATCCTCTGGAAAGCCTTCACCGCGTTCGCCGTGGCCGGACCGAAAATCCCATCAGCGGTGATTGTGGGAATAGCCGGATAATTTCTGGCAATCCGGTTTAACTGCTGCTGCATCTGCCTTACCTTTTCCCCGGATGAGCCAATCGTCAGGTCATAGCCAGGCCAGGATGAGGGCACCCCTGAAATGCTTGTGGCAGTATTGATGTACATATCGCTTCCATAGTAATAGCGAATGATGTCTATGGCGGCATAACCTTCTTCTCCTGCTGACTGACAGGGACTAAAAATATTTTGCTGAAAAAAGTCTTCCGCTTTCACCAGCTTTTCTCCGACAGCTTCCTTCTTCCTTTCCATCGCCTCCTTCCTCAGGAGATATTCCTCCTTTGAAATTTCTCCCAGGGCAAACTGCCCGTAAAGCGCTTTCATCTCCTCTTTTGCGGCGGCAAGGCTGTTTTTCAGCCTCCTCAGATTTTTCTCTTTAGCGGCGACATCTTTCTCCCGGTAATGCTTTTCCGCCCCCGCTCCCTCTGGCATCCCCGCCGGTGCTTTCCCCGGTACAGCCGGCCTCCGGCAATCATTCCCCGGCTTCTTCTTCCGCTCCCGCCTCCTTATCTTTTCCTGCGCCCTGTCAAATTCTTCCCCTGTCACCAGTCCTTCATGGGTATTTTCCGCCACAATCCACTTTTCCCTCTCCACTGCTCTGGCTCTGCTGCCTCCCACCTGTATCTGTCTTCTTTTTCCATAGATGTTTTTTCCGGTATAGCGCTCGTCCCGCAGAATTTTCAGCACCCCCTGAGGCGTCCAGAAATTAACGTCCCCGCTCCTTCCCCATGCTTTGCGGGTACAGCCCGCCGCTTTCTTGTACAGCATGGGCGTCAAAATACCTTCTCCGTTCAGCCTTCTCGCAATCTCCGCAGTACTGTTCCCCTCCACCGCCATATAAAAAATACGGCGGACAATCTCTGCCGCCGCCTCGTCAGGAATCAGACTGTTTTTATGATTTTCATCCCTCCTGTATCCAAAGGGCGCAAAGGAAGATAGAAAGTCCCCCCTTTCCGCCCTGAAATCCTGCGCGCTCCGCACCTTGCGCGACAAATCCTGACTGTAAAAATCGTTTAAAAGGGTCTTAAAGGAAATCGTAAGGCTGTCCGCTTCCCTCCGGACGGCGCTGTCAAATCCGTCGTTTACAGAGATAAAGCGCACCCCCCAAAAGGGAAATATCCGGAAAATATAATTTCCCACCGCCAGATAATCCCGTCCGAAACGGGAAAAATCCTTTACCACAATGCAGTGGATTTCCCCCTGCTCCGCTTTTTTTAACAGAGCGCGCGCTGACGGGCGGTCAAAATTTTTCCCGCTGCAGCCGTCGTCGCAAAATTCGAGAATATCCGCCTTCCCGGCTTCCGGCATCCCTCTTAAAAAGCCCTTAAGGAGATTTCTCTGGTTTGCGATACTGTTCGATTCCCGCTTTGCCGCCTTTTCCATCTCCTTATCCTCATCGGAGACGCGCAGGTACATTGCAATGGTAAGTCTGTCCGTATTCATGGAATTTCCGTTCGTCTGTACTTATAAGATTATTATTCGCGGGAGTTCTTTTGATAGAACCTCTTTGCCTGTGTCGTTGAATGACTGTATCTTTTTTTTACCTCAAGTATTATATCAAAATCAGTTTTCAAAAGTCAGGAAAGCAAAATTGAGCATCCATTACTTGACAAATCTGGCCCTCGGAGTAAAATAGTTCTAAAAAGAACAAAAAAAGAGGTAGATTATGCTCCCCATAAATCCCTGGGAACACCCCAATGCGCTGAAAAAGCTTTATTCCAGATGTGTCGGCGACGTCTGCGTCAGGCACAGGATAAGCCGTATGGAGCTGGATATTCTGCTGTTCCTTGCAAACAATCCCCTCTATGACACTGCAACCGATATCGTGGATATCAGATATCTGTCGAAATCCCAGGTATCGGCCTCCATCAGGCTTCTGGAAGAATGCGGTTACATCAGAAAGGAATATACGGGCGGCAACCGGAAAACGGCGCATTTGAAAATATGCGAAGCCGCCGCGGAGATTCTCCGGGACGGAAAAGCCGCGCAGGAAAAATTTCTTTCAATCATGATGGAGGATTTTTCCCCGGACGAGCAGATTTGCATGAAACAATATTATGACCGCATTTACCATAACATCAGCCGCTATCTGAAGGAGGAAAAAAATGATTTTTAAATTTGTGATTTGCTTTATTGCCGGTATAGGAGCCGGACTTGGAACGGGTTTTGCAGGCATGAGCGCCGCCGCTGTCATCAGCCCCATGCTGATTACCTTTTTAGGGCTCCCGGCCTATGAGGCCATCGGAATTGCCCTTGCCAGCGACGTTCTGGCAAGCGCCGTCAGCGCTTATACCTACGGAAAAAACAAAAATCTTGATATCCGCAACGGAATCGTCATGATGGCCGCGGTTTTGCTTTTCACTCTCGTGGGAAGCTTTGTTGCCAGCCGGGTTCCCAATACAACAATGGGGAGCTTTTCCGTATTTATGACGCTGCTTCTCGGCATTAAGTTTATTGTAAAGCCTGTCATGACCACAAAGGAATCCATGGCGGCCGTCAACGCCGGGAAGCGTATCGCCCAATCCATTATCAGCGGCGCCATAGTCGGATTTATCTGCGGCTTTGTGGGAGCCGGCGGAGGAATGATGATGCTGCTTCTCTTAACCGGCGTCCTGGGGTATGAGCTGAAAACGGCCGTGGGAACCAGCGTCTTTATCATGGCCTTTACCGCTTTTACAGGTGCGGTCAGCCACTTTGCCATCGGCGGCATGCCGGATATCTGGTGTCTGGTTTTCTGTGTGGCCTCTACCCTGCTCTGGGCAAGGATTGCCGCAAAATTTGCAAACAAAGCCAGCGCCGCCACCTTAAACCGTGCAACCGGCGTGGTGCTGGCGGTTTTAGGAACTGCGATTCTTGCAGTAAATTACTTAAAATGACTCTTTGCAGGCGGAAAGCACCGGCCAGGGAGGCAGGCCGTGCCCCGACGGTACATATTGCTGACTCCCCGGCTACGTTCCGGATACATTTCCTCTCCTGCGCGCTCTATCCATCCTCTCCTGCACCCTATTAAAAATCTCCTCATCCACAAGAGCCTCATGAGTCCCCCTGACAATCACCCACTCCTTTTCCGGAAGACACTGCTGCCCCTTCCCTTCATAAAAGGATTGCCGCCTGCGTCCCTGTACCATATGCCCCAGATAAACCTCGCTGGAAAGAATGTTTTTTATGGTCGGCGGCTTCCACACAGCGGCTGCGTACCGCTCTGCTTTCGCCTCCCCCTTTTGATAACGGTAACGGGCAGGCGACGGGATTTCCCGCCGGTTCAGTTCTTCCGCTATCTGCCGGTATGCCACGCCACTGAGGAACAGGTCAAATATTTTCCTGACCACCGGCGCGGTTTCCGGATCGGGCTCTATACGTCGGGGATTTTCCGCGCATTTCCTGTAGCCGTAAGGCGCCCATGTACCGATAAACTCGCCTCTTTGCTGTCTGAGCGCAAGGGCGGAGCCAATTTTGCGCGAAATATCCCTGCTGTAAAATTCATTCATCATATTTCGCAGGGGAATGAGATACCCTTCCTCGTCCTTTCCCGCCGTCAGGGAATCAATCCCCTCAGCGACTGCCACAAAGCGCACGCCCAAAAGAGGAAACAGCCTTTCCAGATAGTTCCCGGCATCGAGATAATTTCTCCCGAAACGGGATAAATCCTTTACTGCAATACAATTAATCTTTCCGCTTTTCACGTCGCCAAGAAGCCTCTCAAATTCCGGGCGGTGAAAATCCGTACCGCTTTTGCCGTTGTCGCAGTACATTCCCGCAAACTCCATATCCGGCTGCGCTTCTATATAACGAAGAATCATCTCCTCCTGAGTTTTTATGGTATCTGCCCCCGCTCTCCCGCCATCCTCCACGGAAAGGCGGGCATAGCCGCCGGTGCGGTAAATTTTCTTCTCCTTCGGCTTTGCGGGAGCCGCGGCCAGGGGATTGACTTTTCGCTTTGTTCTTGCCATAAAAATACCTCCGGCTCACCATATGAACCGGAGGCATGTCATTATGCGTAAGCAGCCGCTTTAAATTGGATTCTTTTTTCAAAGATAAGACCTCTTTTGGTTAATATAATAGAATCCCAACAGGATTCTATTATAGGCTGTCGGCCAGGACTACTGTCCCATAATTTTCATCCGCCCTGCGGTGTAGAAATCATTTAACTGCTTTAAAAACACCTTTGCTTCTTCAAAGGGCATCCTATAGATTCCTTCCTGTTCCAATACATCACTGTTATGGAATCAGCATCACAAGCGTTCCCGCTACAATGGAAACCAGACCCGGACCGGCTTTTTTTGACAGACGCTCGTGAAATACCAGCCGGGAAAAAGCAATCGTCACGACAATGCTGAGCTTGTCGATGGGAACAACCACGCTTGCAAGGCCGTCCTGCAGCGCCCTGTAATAGCAAAGCCAGGACGCGCCCGTGGCAAGCCCGGACAGGCAGATAAAGCCCAGTTCCCTTTTGGGAATTTCCTTTACCATATTCTGTTTTCCCGTCACAAACACCATCAGCCATGCCATAAGCAATACCACCGCTGTGCGGATTGCCGTGCCCAGATTGGATTCCACGCCGGAAATTCCTATCTTGCCCAGAATAGAGGTCAGACTTGCAAAGACGGCGGAACCGGCCGCATAGAAAAACCAGCGGTTCCCTTTTGCCTGCTTTGAGGTATCCGTTTTTTTCTTCTCAATCATCAGGAATGTGCCGATGCCTATCAGGACAACCCCTGCCGCTTTCGGCAGACTGATTTCCTCTCCTAAAAAGAGAAAGGCAAGCAGAATCGTGAGAACCACGCTGGACTTATCAACAGGAACCACCTTGTTGATATCGCCAAGCTGCAGCGCCCTGAAATAACAGAGCCAGGACGCGCCTGTGGCAAGTCCGGACAGGATGAGGAACAGCCATGTTTTCCTGCCAATCTCCCCAATCTGAGACTGTGAGCCGGTAAGCAGCACCATCAGCCAGGAAAACAGTAAAACGACGACTGTCCGAATTGCCGTTGCCACATTGGAATCCGTCTTCCGGATGCCGCACTTTGCCAGAATAGCCGTAATGCCGGCAAATAGCGCCGAGCCAAACGCCAGTACAATCCACATAAAAAAACCTCCTATCCTCTAAATCAGTATCCGGAGCCGCAGCCCGGCGGAACACATCTGTCGCTCCGGCAAGCCGCGGGGGATAATCCGTTCTTTCTATCCTGCTCTACACAATTATTCTACACATTCCCAAGCGCCTGATTCAAAACCTGCTTCATCTGCTCAATCTGAGCTGCAGCCTCCGCTCCCGCAAAGCTTGCCAGGGATTTCAGGGGCATTCCCTTCATCATCGCCTCCATCATCGCAGCGTCAGTGCCCAGAGTATTTGCGTTTTCCTCCGCACCTCCGCCCATCATAGGACCCATCTTCTCCTGCATGGCCTGCAGCATCTGTCCCACAATCGGAGCGGTCACGGGATGCGCCATAAGCTCTCCCAGGGTGGTTGACCCACTGACATACAAAGGAGGGCGTTTTGCAGTCTGGAAGGAAAGCTCTCCTTTCAGGGCAATCTCATCGCTGGCGTGTCCCACCAGAACCTCATAGGCGCCGGAAGGCGCATACCAGTCGGAAAGTCCCTCATGGTAGAAGGACAAATCTCTCGCGGTAAGGGTAAATTCCACTGTCTTCGTTTCTCCCGGCGCAAGCGACACCTTGGAAAAGCCCTTCAGCTCCTTCACCGGTCTCCCCGCCGTTCCGTTTTTATCGCTGACATAGAGCTGCACTACCTCTTTGCCTGCCAGGTTGCCGGTATTTTTCACGTCCACGCTCACTTTCACGCTGCCCTCATCGCCAAGGGGTTCCGAAGGCATCTCCAAATTGCTGTATTCGTAAGTGGTGTAGGACAGACCGTGTCCGAACGCCCAGCGCACCGGCATTTTCCTGGCATCGTAATAGCGGTAGCCTACATAAATACCCTCTGCATAGTCCACATTCAGCCCGTCTCCCGGGAAATTCAGGTAGCTCGGGTTGTCCTCCAGCTTCACCGGGAAGGTTTCCGCAAGACGGCCGGAGGGATTTACTTCACCGTAAAGAAGCCTGTCCGCAGCCTCTCCCACTCCCTGTCCGCCGAGGTACATTTCCAGAACTGCCGCAGCCTTATCCGCCCAGGGAGCTTCTATGGGGCTTCCGTTGTGGAGTACCACAACCGTATTCGGCTGTACCTTCAAAACCTCCTCAATCAGCTTATTCTGGCACGCCGGAAGCTTCATATCCTTCCTGTCGTAGCCCTCGGATTCAATCACGTCGGGGAGTCCGGCAAAAATCACCGCAGCCGCAGCCTCCTTCGCCGCATTTACCGCCGCCGAAAGCTCCGCTTCATTCTCCTCGTCCTTATCGGCGGGGAAGCCCTTCACATAGGATACGTTCCTGCCTTTGCTCTTTGCGCTCTCCAGGGCTGACGCTACCTTGCCGGCGTTGATATGGCTGGAGCCGCCGCCCTGATAGCGGGGCTTTTCGGCATACTCGCCGATATATACAATCTTTTTATCTCCACTTAAGGGAAGCACGCCGTTGTTTTCCAGAAGCACAGCGCATTCCGTCTCAATTGCCACCGCCTTCTCATGGTCTGCGTCTCTGTCGAACACCGCCTCGGGATGGCGGTTGTCCACATAGGAAAATACTACCTTCAAAATATTTTCCACCGCCTTATCGAGAAGAGACTCGTCCAGCTTTCCGTCCTTCACCGCCGCCACAATCTTAGCGTCGTTGACTCCGCCACTGCCGGGCATTTCCAAATCAAGACCTGCCACAATTCCCTTCACGCGGTCCGCAACCGCGCCCCAGTCTGTCATCACATAGCCTTCAAAGCCCCACTCGTCCCTCAAAATTTCCGTCAGAAGATGACGATTCTCGGAGGCATAGATGCCGTTGATTTTGTTGTAGCTGCACATAATTGTCTTTGGCCGGGCTTCCTTCACTGCCGTCTCAAAAGCGGGGAGATAAATTTCCCTGAACGTCCTCTCCGAGAGATTCGAAGAGCAGCTCATACGGTTAAACTCCTGATTGTTTGCCGCATAGTGCTTCATGCTTGTGCCAACGTCCCAGCTCTGTACGCCTCTGATATAAGCGGCAGCCATTTTTCCCGCAAGGGCGCTCCACCCCTTTCAAATGCCAGAAATCCTCGCCGGAACACATACCGGCCTTTTCCTCCAGTGTCATCTCTGAAATGATTTTTTTGATGTCTC
Source organism: bacterium 1xD8-48 (assembly GCA_009917455.1). GTDB lineage: Bacteria > Bacillota > Clostridia > Lachnospirales > Lachnospiraceae > Suilimivivens. The sequence goes on from QZDS01000033.1 coordinate 39,914, forward strand.
TTTCCATTTCACACCCATCCTTCCATTATACAATAAGCAGTCCCACAAAAGTGACAGCGTTTGTAGTATATATCAAATTTTATCTGTTGTTTTATAGAATGTATTGCCTGATTTTAACTTTATTTATCTGTTTTTAACTATCCGGAAAATTTTTATCCCGATGAGTTTTCCGGTAGCTTGCCGGCGTCTCCCCGGTTACTTTCCTGAACACTCTTGTAAAATAGCTCTGGGGAGAAAGATTCATATATTCCGCTATCACGGCAACAGGGCGGTTTGAATATTTCAGCAGATTACAGGAAATCTGTACCTTTTCCCGCATCACATACGCCATCAGGGTCATCCCCGTCTCGCCCGCGAAAATCCGCGAAAGATACACCGGATGCAGCCCCACTGCCCCGGCAATTTCAGGAACAGAAAGTTTTTCGTATATATGCGCGGCAATATATTCCCGGCTCCGCTCCACATAAAGAGAATGATTGTCCGTCTTTGCCACCGCCTTTCTTCCAAGCCGCATAAATTCCTGAAACGTATAAATCATGGTACTCTCTATTTCCATCACATCTGCCGCCTTTGAAAGCTTCTGCAAAGCAACGTCGCTCAGAGCATAGGCCACGTTCTCGTCCACCCCCGCCGCAATGGCATATCTGGTAATCAGGGTAATTCCGCTGACCGCGGCGTATTCCAGATTCTTTCTCGGAGATTCCGACATAACGCCCGCTCCCCTTACCACGTCCCCGAAAAGATTATCCGTTTTCATTTGCCGGATATTCATACCGTCAATGCCTGCTTTCCCCTCCACGAACCATTTCCACATCTGATTTTCCCGCGCAAAAGAATGGTGCTCTCTGCTGTATTCCGCTTTCTGAAGCTCATACTCGGATGATTTGGCTGATATTTCGCTCTGAAACCATTCTTCCTCTATCCCATAATCGATTTCAATTCCCGTTTCATATTTTTCATACAGCAGTCCGTGTGCAAAAGCTATGGTTTCCTCCATTGTCCAGATATCCCCGAGAGGAATCCGGCAGATTTCCCCTTTTACCCCATACTTATTTCCATAGAGACGGTAATCGTATTTCGAATGCTCCTCAAACACCACCGGACCCCATATTACATAACGCCCGTCGCTATGAAATACATAATACCAGTAGCCGCCGTCGTTATGCATCCTGTACCTGACTCCCCCTTTTTCCGCCTCCTGTTCCCTCAAAAGCCCGGACAGCTCCCGGCCTGAAAGCACCGGGTCCTGTTCCCCGAAGCCTTCAAAGGGGAGAGCCAGAGGCTTTCCCCTTCGTCCAGAATCCTTCCCGCCAGTGAATGTAAATGATAAATATTACTTAAAATAAAAGCTGCTTTATCCATCCTATTCCCTCGTTTCCTGTTTTCAAAAACCCGGTATACTCAAATCATAGACCAGATGGCTCAAAAAGGAAACTGTTTTCTACTCTCTGTTTTTCAGCGCCTGCGCCGGAAGAATCCATACACAGACTCACATAACATTGCGGTGAGCCTTTGTCAATGGCTGCGCCAGTTAAAACTTATCATTAAAAATAATTTTCACAGCTTTATTCCTGTAAATGAAAATCCTGTCTATCAGAAACACTGCCATTGCCCTGTCAACCTCCGTGATGCTCCCGTACCTTTCAAACTGCTCCCACCGGCGTTTCTCCTTTGCGGCTTCCTCTGCCGCCCGGTTCATTTTCTTCCTGATTTTCTCCCCCTCCCGCCGGGTCTGCGCAAGTTTTAACTGATAGCTTTTTTTTAATTCCCCGTACTCCTGCCCGTCAATCACGCCCTCCGCCAGGCTCTCGCAGAGAGAATCCAGAATCCGCCGATAGTTCTCCGCCTCCTCCTGCTTTCTTCGCAGACGCTCCTCATATTTTCTGATGAGGTATTTTTCTTCCTGCGCCGCCTTTTGCCATTTGAGTAAGAGCGGCGTCCTTCCTGCTCCCTGCAATTCTTTTTGCACGATTTCCGCAAGCCGCTCATGGGAGATGCTGTGGGAAAAGCAGGTTTTCTCAATCTTGTGCGTTCCGCAGACATAATAAACATATTTTCTCTTCTTCGCGGTCACCGTCTTTCTCACCATGGGTCCCCCGCACTCCCCGCAGAAAACCATACCTGAAAAAATCTCTACCGCGCTTCTGCCGGGGCTGGTGCGGGTATCTCCCGCCAACACCTTCCGGACGATTGCAAAGGTCTCCTTATCAATAATGGCTTCATGCGCGTCCTCCACGATATCCCATTCTCCCTGGGGTTTTTCCATACGCCCCCTCGCCCTCCAGCCGGGCGAAGCGCTTTTCCCCTGTACCAAAGTCCCTGTGTAGACCGGATTTTTCAGTATCCGCAGCACTGCAGAGGCGTTCCACGAAGGACTCCCCCCGCCCCGAAAGGGCGTTGCGTAATTAAGCCCCTGTGACTTTTTATAGGCCATAGGCGGCAGCACCCCTTCTTCATTCAGCCCGTCGGCAATGTCCCCGGCGCTTACCCCGGCAAGCTTTTGACGGAAAATATCCCGCACCACCTCCGCGGCAAAGGCGTCTACTGCCAGACGGTTTTTATTCTCCGAGTCCTTCCGATATCCGTAAACCGCAAAGGAGCCCACAAAGTCGCCCCTTTTTCGCTTTACCGCAAGCTGGCTCCTGATTTTCATGGAAATGTCACGGCAGTACGCCTCGTTTATCAGATTTTTAAAGGGAATCAGCAGACAATCCATCTCCCCGCTTTTGTGCTCGCTGTCATAATTGTCGTTAATGGCGATAAAGCGCACGCCAAGAAACGGAAAAATCCTTTCTATGTATTCCCCCGCCTCCAGATAATTCCTTCCGAAGCGGGACAGGTCCTTCACCACGATGCAATCAATCCTTCCGGCTCTTACCTCCTCCATCATCTCCCGGAAAGCAGGCCTTTCAAAATCGGATCCCGAAAAACCGTCGTCCACCTTCATGCCGCGCTCTATAAGATGCGGGTGGCGGCTTAAATAGTCCCGAATCAGGTTCTTTTGTCCCGTGACGCTGTTGCTCTCCAACCTGTCTCCGTCCTCGCAGGATAAGCGCACGTAGCCGCACGTATTCCATGTTTTACGATTATCCGATGACTGCACTTTTTCCCTTTCCTTCCCTTCTAAGCATGCTGATAGTATCTGCTCATCACTAAGGTATGCAATCTCATATAAATTCATACGATAACCGTTCACATGCGGTTTTATCATTTCCTGTAAAGTAAAAAGTCCCCTGATGCCGCCAGACACCAGAGGACAGATATTCTGCTTTATGGACGAAGCCCCATGCCGCCTTCGAGAGTAATCGTCTCGCCGGACATATACTTGAAGTCGGGAGATGCAATCTGAACGCAGACGCGTCCGATTTCCAGCTCCGTATCACCGTAATGCCCCATGGGAGGCATATGCACATTCTGCTTAAACGCTTCCGGATAAGCCGCCTCAAAATTTTCAAGCTGCGCCGTCCAGGCAAGAGGGCAGATGATATTTACATTGATTCCGTCCTTTCCCCACTCGTTGGCCGCCACACGGCTGAGCCCGCGAATGCCTTCTTTTGCCGCCGCATATGCGCACTGTCCGAAGTTTCCAAAAAGCCCCGCGCCGGACGCAAAGTTGATTACGGTTCCCTTCGTCTCCTTCAGATAAGGATAGCATGCTTTCATATAATAGAAAGCCGCGTACAGCCCCGAATACAGTGCAAGATTAAACTGCTCCGTCGTGTGGTCCGCAAGGGTGACCCCCGAAGCCGACGCCTGCGCATTGTTTATCAGCACGTCAATCCTGCCAAATTCGCTGATGGTCTTTTCCACCACATTTTTTACCACCGCCTCGTTGTCATCGTCTGCATTTACATCGGCCTGAACGGGAAGCACTTTGATTCCGTAAAGCCTCTCCAGCTCTTCCTTCGCATCTTCCAGCTTCTTTACATTTCTGCCCGTTATAACGAGGTTTGCGCCTTCCTTTGCGTAGGCGGTGGCAATCCCATATCCGATGGAGCCGCATTTACCGTCGCGCAGTACGGCTCGTCCGCCCCCTGTGATAATCGCTGTTTTACCTTCCAGATGTCCCATAAAAAATCTCCCTTCTGTCATTTTCAAGATGTTTCCAGTATAGCATATCCACAGGGCAGAGTCCATGCATTTTACGGCGGCGTTTAGTCCTATTATGTCACAGCCATCCCCCAGATATTTAGAGCCCCACTGGCTGAGACCGTCGCAGCTCACCCGCCTGCCGTCACAATAGGAAGTAAAAATCGGCTGCCGCACCCCCGGACGGGACAGATAATTGGCAAACACACTGTCCACCACTCTGTCGATGTTTTCATAATAGTTTCTGCCCGGCATCCATTTCTGGTCGTAGGCGGTGGATGAGGTGATGGTGAAATTGTAGCCTTTGTTCCGATACCACTCCGTATAGACCCTGTTGAGGGTAAAAGACATAATCACCAGAGTATTGGCATAAATTGTACTGTCCGGCCAGGTGGCGTAGATTTCCGAGGAAACCACGTTTTTAATGTAATCCCTGTACCTGACATAGTAATTTCTGGCAGTGTAGTCGTCGGGAACGCCGTCGTGAACTACGACATACTCCGGGATAACCACGCGGCTTAATACAATTTCCCCGCTCTCATCCATAGGCTTAATCTCGTCCTCCGGTATTTTGGGCGGATAATCTCCGTAAAGGGTGTGGTCAGGTATAGTAATCACCTCGTCCGACTCCCTCGTAGTCTCCAGGGGAGTAAGCTGTACCGGCTGCATGGCTGTAACTCCCGGCAGAATCTCCGTTCCTGAAATCATCACAGGCTCATAGCCGGGAGCCTCCACCTGCACGTTGTATTCCGAGTAGGGCTGCTGCTCCACCGGCGTTAAGCTGTATTCGGGAGGCGGTGCAGGCAAATCGATTTCCTCCGTCTGTCCTGAAGAATCGGTTGTTATTTTTTCAATGGTAACATCGGGAATGCCCGTGTAGGAAATGGTCACGGTGGCGTCCTGTATGGGAATCAGCCCTAAGGAGGAGGTCACGTCAATCTGCAGTTTTCCGGTATAGCCACTGTCCGACTGGGCGCTGTGTAAAATATTCTGGGGCATAAAAATACCTCTGCATAATATACTTAGCATATACTATGCAAAGGCTTTTCAATCGGTCACCGCCCGGCTCATTGCTCGCGCAAAAAAGGGCTCACCACCCGCCGTGGTGAACCCTCTTTATCATTTTTACTTCGTAAGCAGCATCATAATCTCGTTGCTTCTTGCAACAAACTTGCTCATTGCTTCCGGCTCGAGAGGCGCATGCTGCAGAAGCGCCAAATCGTAGAGCTGTTCGCAAATCATGTTGACGTTGCTGCCCTCCGTGTTCTCCATGACGTATTTCACAAGAGGATGGTTTGCGTTCAGAATCAGGGTTTCCCCTTCCTTCCCGAAATCATTCATTCCCATACCGGGCATGGAGTACATCTTCATCATATCCTGCATTCTCCTGCTCTCCTCGGACAGGGTAATCATGGAGGATATCTTCTTGTTTTTCAGCTTTTCAATCTTTATGGTGATTTTGTCCTTTTTCAGAACCTTCTTCATCACCTTGCCCACGGCTTCGGCAGCTTCCTCCAGCTCCTTTGCCGTCTTTTTGTTGGTCTTTGCCTTGAAGGTATCCGTCAAATCCGCGTCGATTCTCTGGAACTTGATGCCCTCGTTCTTAGCCTCAAGCTGGGAAATGAAAGGCTGGTCAATATTGTGGGTGAGGATGACAGCGTCCATTTTGGCAGCCTTGAACATGCTGATATACTGGCTCTGCTGCTTCTCGTCGGTTACATAGTAAATAACCTTTTCTTTCTTTTCCTCTTCCTCGGATTCCTCGTCGTCTTCTTCGTCCGCTGCGTCGTCTACCACGTTACCGTCGGCGTCCACCACGTCGGCATCGGATACCTTTTCCACGTCGGAATTCTCTGCATCCTCCACCTCTGCGGCAGCTTCGTCTGATACTTCCTGCGCTGCTTCCTCTGACGCTTCCGTGGCCTCTGCGCCGCCTGCCTCTCCGACATCGCTTCCCTCTGCTTTGGCATTCTCCTGCGCACCGCTCTCCTTATCGGCAGCCGCGTCGCCTGTATTCTCCACCTCGTCCGGGTCGGTCTTATTGACCTCCAGACACTCGGGAAGCGTTAAATACTTGCCGTCCAGATTCTTGAAAAGAATGTAATCCGTCATCTTCTCGCAGAACTTGTCGTCCTTTAAGCAGCCGAATTTAATGAAGGGACTAATGTCATCCCAGTATTTGTCGTATTCTTCCTTTTCCGTCTTGCACATGCCGGAAAGCTTATCCGCTACCTTCCTGGTGATGTAATCGGAAATCTTCTTTACAAAGCCGTCGTTCTGCAGCGCACTTCTGGACACGTTAAGAGGCAAATCAGGACAGTCGATGACACCTTTCAGCAGCATCAGGAATTCGGGAATTACCTCTTTGATATTGTCCGCGATAAACACCTGATTGTTGTACAGCTTAATCACGCCCTCAATGGACTCATACTCGATATTAATCTTGGGGAAGTATAAAATACCCTTTAAGTTAAAAGGATAATCCATATTCAGGTGAATCCAGAACAAAGGCTCCTTGTAGTCCTGGAATACCTTGCGGTAAAACTCCAGATACTCCTCCTTCGTGCACTCGTTGGGGTGCTTTGCCCAGAGGGGATTGGTCTCGTTCAAAAGCTCGGGACGCCTTACAATCTTGTATCTTAGCTTATCCTCTTCCTTCTCCGGCTTGATTTCCTCCACCACGGTATCCGTATCCAGCTTCTCATCGGCGTCGATGGTCTGGGTGTCGGTGGTATTTTCTTTGGAAAGATAAATTTCCATAGGCATAAAGGAACAGTATTTTTTGATAACCTCTCTCGCCTTGTATTCGTTGCAGAATTCCAGCACGTCCTCATTCAGGAAAAGGGTAACGGTGGTTCCCACCTCGCTCCTCTCCCCTTCTCTCATATCAAATTCCGTGCCGCCGTCACACTCCCAATGTACCGGGGAAGCGCCCTCCTGCCAGGAAAGGGTGTCGATGTGCACCTCGTCCGCCACCATAAACGCGGAGTAAAAGCCCAGTCCGAAATGTCCAATAATCTGGTCTTCGTTGGTCTTGTCCTTATACTTTGCAATAAAATCCGTCGCCCCTGAGAAAGCAATCTGGTTAATGTATTCCTCCACCTCGTCCGCCGTCATTCCGATACCGTTATCGATAAATTTCAGCGTCTTTTCCTCGGGATTGACCAGAACCTGAATTTTCCCCCTGTAATCATCCGGCAAGGGATACTCTCCCATCATATCCAGCTTTTTCAGCTTTGTGATGGCATCACAGCCATTGGAAATCAATTCCCTGAAAAAGATATCATGGTCTGAATACAACCACTTCTTGATAATCGGGAATATGTTTTCACTGTTAATAGACAAACTTCCGTGTTTCTCTGCCACGATAAATCACTCCTTTTTCTTTTTTCCGGTTTTTCATAGATGCGTTTTTCTACGCCATATTTTTCAAGCTAAAATTAAGTGTAATTCTCTTTGCTTTGCTTGTCAAGAAAAAATTAGCACTCATTTTATATGAGTGCTAACAATTCTCTGAAAACGCCGTATTTTCAAGGCTTGCCGTAATTCTAAAATTTTTATAAACCAAAATATTCGTTGTAAATATCAAAGAAATCTCTGGTGGTCACCTCTTCGTTTTTGATGAAAGTCACGGTATCCCAAAGCTCCTCGTTTAAGGTTCTCGTGAGGGACTCCACAAAGGCGTCGTACTCCTCCCCGAAAACCTCCTCCCTTCTCTGCTCCACAATTTTGATTTTGTTGGCGTCGGTTTCCTCCCGGTTAAAGGTGCTGATACACTTGATAATGTGATACCCCTCCTCCGTCTCCACAATACCGCTGATTTCCCCGTTTCCCAGATTAAAGGCCGCGTCCTCAAACGCTTTATCCATCTCGCCCTTACCGAAGGAAACAGTCCCTTTTTCCCCCTCGCTGTACTGGAAAACAAGCTGCTCAAAATCACTGTCCTCCTCCATGGCAAGGCGGCGAATCTCCTCCGCTCTCTCTAAGGCATCCTCCTTTGCGTTCTCGTCATAGGCGACCCTTCTTCCGGTTCCATCAATGGTGCAGGTTTTGATTAAAATATCCAGAATGGTAATGGTTCTTGCCTCGTCGTCACTGATTTCGGGATAAATGTCCTTTATAATATATTCGTATACCTTGCCTGCCAGAGCAAACTCCGCATAAAGATTCTCGATAATTTCCTCCGTTACCTGCATTTCCTCCCGCTCCGTCTGGTTTAAAGAGCCGTAATACTTCCTGGCCGCCTCCTTTGCCAGCTTTTGCTCCGATTCGTCGAGAACCACACCCTGCTGCCGGGCTAAAAGATTCATGGTCTTAATCTGAGCCAGCTCCGCTAAAACCGTGTCCTTCACACTCTCCTCAAGTGTCACGCCGTTTAAATTGGTCTTCCATATCTCCTCTCCGTAAACGCTCTCATACTGGTCCTGGGTGTTGGTGAGATAGACCATGGCCTCCGGCAGCGTGCAGGACATGGTTTCAATCCTGAAAATCTCGTCCTTATTAAAGCCGGTGGTAAGAACCACCTTCGTCTGCACCTCTCCCTTTCCACAGCCGCAGAAGGAAAACAGCAGCATGCCGCACAGCACCCACCGCAAAAGCCGCCTGTCAAACCGTCTCATTTTCTTCTTTTTCATGCTTCAAGCGTCCTCAAAATACTTCTTGCCACACTGATGCCGTTGGCGGACGCCTGCTGCAGCCCTCTGGTCACGCCGGCTCCGTCTCCGATTGCCCGAAGCCCTTTGATGCTGGTCTCAAAATCCCTGTTGACCACCACCCTGTTGGAATAAAACTTCACCTCCACCCCGTAAAGCAGAGTTTCGTCCGCCGCAATACCCGGCGTAATTTTATCCAATGCAATGAGCATTTCCTCGATATCCACCATAATCCTGTGGGGGAATACCAGCGACAAATCCCCCGGAACCGCGTCCTTTAAGGTGGGCATCAGATTGTTGCGGCAGAGCCGCTCCTCGGTGGTTCTGCGCCCTCTCTTGAAATCCCCGAAGGTCTGCACCAGTATCTTTCCTCCGCAAAGCATGTTGGAGAGCTGGGCAATATGCTTTCCATACTCAATAGGCGTCTTAAAGGGCTTGGTAAAATTCTTGCTCACAAGAATAGCAAAATTCGTGTTGTCCGTCTTAAAATCCTGCGATTTGTAGGCATGGCCGTTCACCACCGCCAGCCCGCCCTCGTAGTACTCCGTAGCCACCTCGCCTGAGGGGTTGGTACAAAAGGTTCTCACCTTATCGTCAAAGGTGGGGGTGTGGTAAATCAGCTTTGCCTCGTAAAGATTCTCGTTGAGGAACTGCATCACCTCATCCCGGACCTCCACCCGGACGCCGATATCCACAGTTCCCGGCGTGGTGTCGATTCCGATTTCGCTGCATTTGGCGTTAAACCAGTCTGCGCCCTCCCGTCCGACGGCCGAAACGATTTCGCCGGCGTAGAAAGTCTCGCCCTTATCCGTCTTTATTCCCACAGCCTGACCGTTTTCCAGAAGAATTTCCTCCACCATGGTATTGAATTTCAGCACCACGCCCGCGTCTTCCAGATGATGCTGCAGCTTCTCGTAAATCTTGTAGCCCTCTTCCGTTCCCAGATGGCGGATGGGACATTCCACCAGTTTTAAGTTGGCGTTGATTGCCTTTTTTCGGATTTCCCTGATTTCCGCCTTCTTATCCATGCCATAAACGCTGGTGTCCGCGCCGAATTTCAGGTAAATATTGTCGGATTCCTTAATCAGCTCCTCCGTCTTTTCATAGCCTAAAATCGCCGGAAGATTTCCACCCACGTCCGGGGAAAGGGAAAGCTTTCCGTCCGAAAACGCGCCTGCGCCCGCAAAGCCTGTGGTAATCGAGCAGGGCTTGCAGCCCACGCACTGTTTCGTAACCCGCTTCGGACACTGCCGCTTTTCAATGGAGCGGCCTTTCTCAACCACCAGCACCCGCAAATCTTTCTTTTTGTCCATCAGCTCATAGGCACAGAAAATTCCGCCGGGGCCGGCGCCGATGATAATTACGTCAAATTTATTTTCCATCTGTTAATCCTCCTGTTCCAGTTCCGCAAATACCCTTACAGTCAACTCAATTATTATACTATAAACTGAAAGTTTTTTGTAGCAAATTGTTTCTTTATTTGTACATATGGGGTATACTGGTGTCATTGTCTGTGCTGTGTCCGGTAATATACCGGAAAATTCCTTTGTTTGCGGGAGGTCAGAGATTATGATTCGTACCATTGTTTTTGATATGGATGGCGTTTTGATTGATACGGAGGCTTTGATTCTGGAGGCATGGAAAGAGGTGGCTGCCGGAATTGGCCTGAAGGACATTGAAAAAACCTTATATCAGTGCATCGGGATTACCGCGCCGGAGACAGAGGCTCTCTTTCGGCGCACCTACGGAGAGGATTTTCCTTATCGGAAGTATAAGGCAATGTCTTCGGAAATTTTCCATGCAAATATAAAAGAGCACGGGCTTCCGGTAAAGCCGGGGGTGTACGAGCTGTTCGATTTCCTGAAGGAAAACGGCTGGCAAATCGGGCTGGCCTCCTCCACAAGGAAAAGTCTTGTCTGCGAGGAGATGGAAAGCATCGGGCTTTTGAGCTTTTTTCATGTGATTGTGTGCGGGGATATGGTCACTCACAGCAAGCCCCACCCCGAAATTTACCTGAAAGCCTGCGAGCTTTTAAATGCTTCGCCAAAGCGCTGCTTTGCCGTGGAGGACTCCCCCAACGGAATCCGCTCCGCTTATGGGGCGGGAATGAAGCCGCTTATGGTACCCGACCTGATTGCGCCGGATACGGAGATAAAGAGCCTGCTGTCCGGGCAGTTTAAGAATCTGCTGGAGGTTCGGGACTTTCTGCGTGCAGATACGCTTTGAACAAATTTTATACATTGAATAATTACATTGATGAGAGGATATTTGTCATGAATTTTTTTGAAACTATAAAAAACCTTGCCCTGACCATCTTTCATTCCGTTTACCACATACTCTGGGGCGACCTGATTACCATCCCCCTGCCGGGCGGAAGCTCTCTGGGGCTTTCCCTTCTCATCCTGATTCTGATTCCCTCGGGAATCTATTTCACCCTTTGCACCCGCTTTCTCCCTTTCCGCATGTTTCCTGAAATGGTAAAGCTCACCGCAGAAACGAAGGACGCCTCGCAAAAAGGCGCAATTTCCGGGCTGCAGACCTTATTTTTGTCCACTGCAACCCGTGTGGGAATGGGAAATCTGGTAGGCGTGGTTGCCGCGATTTCCGCCGGCGGCGCAGGCGCAGTATTCTGGATGTGGGTGATTGCCCTTTTAGGCTCCTCTACCGCTTTCACCGAGGCTACCCTTGCGCAGCTTTATAAAGAAAAAGACCCTCTTTACGGCGGATACCGTGGCGGCCCCGCCTACTATATCCATCACTTCTTCCTGTCGGGGAAGAAAAAAACGGTGGTCAGCCGCAGACATTCCGTGATTGCCGTTTTATTTGCGCTCTCCGGCCTGATTTGCTGGTGCGGCATCAGCCAGGTGATTGGCAATTCCGTCTCCTCCGCCTTTGAAAATGCTTTCAGCATCCCGCCCATATATACCACCGTCATTCTGGTAACCATCGCCGCTGTTATCGTGCTTCGCAAAAACGCCACGGTAAAGGTTCTGGATATCATGGTTCCCGTTATGGCAGTGTGCTATTTTGCGATTACCCTGTTTATCATCGCTAAAAACGCCGGACAGCTTCCGGCCATTTTCCAGCGGATATTTATGGAGGCCTTTGGTCTTCGGCAGGCGGTTGCCGGAGGTATCGGCGCTGTAATTATGAACGGCGCAAAAAGAGGGCTTTTTTCCAACGAGGCCGGTTCCGGCTCCGCTCCCTGCGCCGCTGCTGCCGCGGACGTCAGCCATCCGGCAAAGGAAGGGCTTTTGCAGGCCCTTGGCGTTTTTATTGACACCCTTGTCATCTGCAGCTGCTCCGCCATGATTATGCTGATTGCCCCGGCAGAGCTCACCGACGGGCTGTCCGGTATGGACCTGCTGCAGACGGCTATGGAATATCATATGGGCGAATTCGGCGTTATCTTCATCGCCGCCATTCTCTGGCTGTTCAGCTTTTCAACCTTTATCGGCATCCTCTTTTACGCAAGGCCGAATGTGGCATATCTTTTCGGGGATAACTGGCTCTCCCAGACCCTGTACAAGGTTCTTGCCCTCGTGATGCTCTTTATCGGCGGACTTGCCGCCTATACCTTTGTGTGGGACCTGGGCGATATCGGCGTGGGGCTGATGACGGTATTTAATATGATTGTGCTGATACCGCTTGCGCCCAAGGCGATGGAGGCGCTGCGGGATTATGAGGGGGAAAAGAAGGAGGCAAAATGAAGAACGGATATTATTTTCCTCTGTACTTATAACTGTCCAGATTAATTATTTCTGTTTTGCAACATGTTTTATAGTCGAGTATATATCTGTACCTATAATTTTTTCCAAAATAGCCAAAACCTGTGATGGGGAATCTGTTAAATTTTTAATATCTTCAAGTAATGCTGACGAAGGAACATATACTTTTTCTTCTCTACTTAATCCAAGACAAAAATTCACCCCGCCTATAACCCTGTCAACAAAAAGGTATGGTCTTCAATTTTCACTTCTGAAAAATTGTTTATCTACACAAACTATGACATAATGGTGTCATAGTTCGTTTGTTATACTTGGACAGAAAGGAAGAGAAATGAAGATTGACCGGCTAATCAGCATTGTTGTTTATTTATTAAATCATGGTCGGACTTCCGCGCAGAAGCTGGCGCAGGAATTCGAAGTTTCTCCCAGAACGATTATGCGGGCCCTTGAAACTTTGGATTTGGCAGGTATTCCGATTCAGTCTTTTTACGGCACAGACGGCGGCTACCAGATTATGGACGGCTTTGTTCTGGAAAAACAGGCGGCCACAAGCCGCGAATATGACTGGATTGTCACCGCCCTGAAAGGAATGGCAAGCGCTTATTGTAACAAATCCCTGAAACAGGCGCTGGAAAAGATACAGAACCTTTGCCACACAGAGAACGCCGCCGTTTCCCTGGATTTAAGCACCGCAATCGAGGATGGCAAAATAAACGGGTACCTGATGCGGTTAGAAGATGCCATCGAAAAAAAGCGTGTTGTTCGGTTTTCTTATACGAACAGCCATGATGAAGCGAAAGAGATTCAGTTAGAACCGGTCTGCCTTCAATATAAATGGTATCACTGGTATCTCATTGGATATTATGAAAAATATCAGGATTACTGCATGTTTAAGCTGGTGCGTATGAACAATTTGGAAGTAACGGATATCCAAAATTCCAGATCCCATAATCCTTCGGATGTCGCGATAAAAGACAATAGCGATGACATTATTCACATTAAGCTGTACGGCAGGGCAATTATCAAAGCAAAGTGCAGAGAATACTTAAACGGACGAATTACACAGGAATTTGAAAACAGCGATTTTGAATTTTGCTTTTCCGTACCGGAACATGAGACATTCTGGTACGGAGTGATTCTTTCCTTTGGAAACAGGGTCAGGATAATCGAACCGCCCCGCATAAAGGAACGCATTCTAAAAACCTGCAAGGAAATACAAACGGAATATGAAGGCTGAAAAAGCCGGGAGGTTATCAAATGGAAAAAATCAGACGGTATGATATTAACGAGGAATGGGCGCATTCAGGAATGATTCAGGCAGGCGGCTTCTGCTTTTTAAATTACTGTGTCCGCAACACGGGCGGCACGATTGAAGAACAGATTGAAGGCGCCTTTGACGAGATGGATGAGCGGCTGGCGTTAGCTGGACTGACCCTTGAAAATGTGGTGCAAATGTCAGGTGGATGCCATAGCCTGCGGGTAGCTGTCCTCCTGACTCCCCTTCAAGTTCCAGGTTCATCTTTCCCCTGTTTGGCTCCCACTATAAATCCCGCCGCATATAAATCGCGTTTTCCATCGGGCTGTCATTGTACGCCGGTATTTCATAAAACCCTAATTCCCTGTACAGCAAAATTGCACTTTTCAGAAACGGCAGAGTGTCCAGCAGCATAGAAGCATATCCGATTTCCTTCGCATCCTCTATAATCCGGTCGGCCAGCGCTTTTCCGATATGTTTTCCCCTAAACTGCGGCCTCACATAAAGACGCTTCATCTCGCAACGGCTTTCATCTATTTTCCGCAGGCCGATACAGCCTGCCAGCTTCCCGTCGCAGTAAGCCAGATACAGCCTCCCGAAGGGCATTCCGTACTTGTCCTCCAGATGCTTTATTTCCTCGTCATAATTCTGTATGGCAAGGTATTCCTGAAAAGAGCTGTCGCCCGCTATCAGCATATCCGTATATTCCGTAAACAAGGCTTTCACAGCCTGAGGATACGCATACGCGGGAATGATTTTGATGTCCGACACCATACCCATTTCCTCCTTTCCGGCATAATAACTTCTCGGAATCTTCAACCCTTATTTCATGGGGCTTTCAGAACCTATTTTTCAAAAATCACCCACTTTTTTCTCTAAAACACTTGACAAACCAGTCAAAAAATGCGGCGCTTCGCGCCCTTGAT
>QZDS01000034.1 GCA_009917455.1 bacterium 1xD8-48
AATGCGGTGAAAGCTGCACGTTCCGTTCTTTGGGGAGGGGCTGGCTGTAAAGTCAATTCCTTACCCGACAGTGAAGCGTGCGCACGCTGATACCCGTTAAATCTGATATTTCCTTTACTGTCCTCATAACCGCATAACCTCCCGTTTCCTGATTTTTCATAATGCAGGCACACGAAATGCAGTCTTTGACCGCAGCGTCTGCTTACCACAAACTAACTGTAGACTATGACGCTCCGTAAGGGTCAAGGGGAAATTTGTATTTTTTTTGCATGGTGAAGTTCTGTGAAAAGAATTTTTCCTGAAAACCAGAAATTTTGAACTGTTCTGAAAGTATAAACGTGCTGCTTTTACAAACTATTCCTTCCAGTAATCAATAGTATCCTGCGAAAGGGTAACGATACCAAACATGTGGTACAAAAAATCTTCTTTTTCATTAAACACCTGAAGTATCAAAATCGCATTATCTGTTATTCTGTATACAAAATAATTGTGTTCTGCAAAAAGCATATAATAATCACAATCTAATTGATAAGTTTTCCTAAGAGAAATTCCTGATTCTGGAAACTTTTTCAATTTAGCCAAGGCCTTTGAAATATTTTCAGAAAACTTATCCGCTCTTTCCTGTCCGTATTTTTCTTTTATATCTCGTTTAATTGCTTTCCTTTTTGTCAGCGCAATCTCTGAATAAATAATTTTTCTTTGCGTCATATTTTTGCCAGCTCTGCTTCAACCTCCTCCTCTGTATAATACCCATTCTCCCGGACACACTGCTCCGCTTCATTCATTTTATCCGTAAATATCCTGAATGCGGTTTCTTTATCCTCCTGCATATTAAGAGCAATAAGCTGTTCAACAAAATCTTCCACCTTACTATAAGATTCCTGCGGGAGTAAATCAATTTTTTTTGCCAGCTCTGCTGTAATCATACCAAAACAACTCCTTTCATTGGTTTTGTTATATTATGTCTTCTTTCATTCGCTTATACTCCGAAGTTGTCGGACTAATTTTATTATAAATCATAAGATTTCTTTATTCAACTTTAAAAAACCAAAAACAGGCCCCCGGCGCATCCATCGCCAAAAGCCCTTTCTGTCACTGCCTATATATCCAGCGCCGCATGATACCCCTGATACACGGCGTTTGTAATTGTGGAAACCCTTGCCGCATCTCCAATCACGGCAACGTAAGGCGCGTCGGGCGCTTCCTTTTCCACATATTCGCTGTTCACCTCTGTGTTTAAGCGGATTTCCACTCCCGCCTGCTCACAGAAACGCCGATAAGTCAGAGAAAGCTCATACATTTCTCTCTTAAAGGGCAGCGACTGCTCGCTTTTCAGAATACCGCCCGCTCCGCCATGCAGGTAAAGCAGCGCAGGCATTTTACAATATCCTCTTCCCTGTTTTCCATGATTTTCCGGGGAAGAAAGGGGTCGGCCAAAAGGGCTCTCGCCATATAAACCACGTCCGCTTTTCCGCTGGCAATAATTTCCTCCATCTGAGCCGGGTCGTTTAAGCCCCCGATTGTGGCCACCGGAACCGACACATTCTTCTTAATCCCGGCGGCCAGATACACGTTGCAGCCGTGCTCCTTAAACATGGACGGATGGGTGTCGCCGAATCCTCTCTGGTAAGTCCCCGCCGACACATGAAGCAAATCTATGTAAGGCTCAATCTGTCTGGCAATCCTGATGCTCTCTTCCAAATCATAACCGCCTTCAAAAAGCTCCGAGCCGCTCATACGAAATTCTATGGGAAAATACGGCCCCACCGCCTCCCGCGCCGCCTTTTCCCCGCAGTTCGTAAAAAGCGGTTGACTTCGGCCCGATACAGCCGTCGTTTGTAATGTCAGTTCCGCCCATAGGCGCGGAAAACATGCGGTTGCGAAAGGTTACCCTGCCCAAAGTGACTGGCTTGCAGAGATTTGGATATTTACGTTTCATGCTCTTTCCCCCTGTTTATCTTATTTTTCCAACTGTATCTCAAAAGGCAGAGCCGGAAGCTGCGCCTTATTGTACAAATTCACCTGAAACCATTTATCCTGGGCAAAAGCCAGCCTTATGGGAATCCCCTCGGGAAAATCCCCTGCAAGAATCAGCCTGTTGCCTTCCACCCTCGCCGAAAACTCCGGTTCTTTTTCTGCACAAAACACCCGCATTGCATTCAGACGTTCTCCCTTTATTTCCAGTCCGCCTTCGGCATTTGAAAAGGAAATCACCAGTTCCCCTTTTTCAGAACCAGATGCACGTTTATGTAAAATAATGCTTTCCACCCTGGGCGCTTCGCAGAGTATCTCTTCCCCGTAAATTTTTCCCCGGGCCAAAAGCGCCAGTCTCTGTCCCACTATACGTTTTTCTTTGGGATGGATATCAAATCTTTCCCCCAAATCGGAACTGCCGGAAAGCCAGACCCTTTCCAACCCTTCGGCCGCCTTTTCCTGACAATACCGGACAATATTAAGTCCATGATTTTCCAGTCCGAACCATCTCTCCCAGGCCGGAAGCTGTACGATTAAGAAAGGCAGGGCAGACTCGTTCCAGAGATTTCTCCAGTCCTTTATCAGCGCTTTCAGCATTCCCTCATAAAGCTGCGGTTCCCCCAGCTTATCCTCGCCTTCACCCTGATACCATAATACTCCTTTTACCGCAAAAGGCGCAATCCCTTTTACCATATGCTCATACAGACTTCCCGGTATGTCCTTCGGCGACAAAGCCTGAGGCAGTTCCATATTCTGTGCATTTTTCTCCATATAGTCCTTTATCTCGTCCGCCTCCGGCGTCTGCGGCAGCATAAAATTGCTGAAATCATCCATTGCCGGATTACCGGTATCATTCAGTCTTATATGGTTTTGTTGTTCCCAGTACTGCTTTTCATCCAGTTCCAGCCACTTTTTCTCATAATCATCTATCCATGGCTTTCCCGTTCTTTCCACCGCTTCACGGCTCATCCATGCACAGCAGTTTGTGCCTCCCCAATTACATCCCACAATACCTGTCGGCACTTTTAGAACGTTGGCAAGCTCTTTCTGAAAATAGTACCCCACAGCCGAAAAATATGCCAGCTCCTTTTCGCCGGCCTCTCTCCATATTCCTGTATTTGTATAATCAAAAGCCTCCCTCTGCCCCTCATAGCTGATTTCCGGCACATCAAAAAACCGAAGAAGCAACTGCGGCACATTTTTCTTTTCTTCCTGAAAATTTCTTTCGTGGAACATGGGAAATTCCATATTGGACTGACCAGCCCCTATCCATATTTCGCCTACAGCCACATCCCTCAGCACAATTCTTTCCTTTCCCGCACATATTTCCAGTTCCTCGCTGTATGAAGCTTCAAGAGGAGGAATCACCACTTTCCACTTACCATCCGCGTCTGCGCGCGCCTGGGCGGATACTTTCTGGATTCTGACACGAACCTCCATTCCGGCTTCTGCCTTCCCCCACACCGATACCTTTTTTTCTCTCTGTAGCATCATTTTATCCTGAAATATTTCCGCTAAACAAAGCATATCGCTCCTCCTTGCACAGACTGCAGTCCCCTACGCCCATCAGTCTTTTGCCGTTATTATTTCCGGCTTCTTTCCACCACACCGTTCATATATCCGCCAAGCCTGCGTCCAAACACCCCAATCAGCTTTCCGATGAAAATTGCGGACAGCCCCGCTTTTGTGTTTAAAACAATGCCGAATCCCAAAATGAAAATCGCCGTAATGTAAAGCAGCAGTCTCTTTATCATCTTTCGTCCCCTTCTCTGCGAACCGGCGCTCTGCCAAATCACATTTCCTCTGTCGCCTGTATCTTCAAAGTCACATCTCCAATAAGACCCGTAGGTGAAAGCGGCGTAAGCGCTCCCATTCCCCTGTCTCCCGCTCCGATAGCCGCCGCTTTCCTCTCAAGGTTGGTCGCCACTTCAATTGCAATCCGGTTTTCGCCGTCCCCAAGCGCTTCTGTTATGTCAAACCGGTAAGGACGCGCCACGCGGATTCCCGCAGACTGTCCGTTTACAAACACTTCCGCGGAGTCATAAACCTCTGTCAGGCAAAGCCAGGCTTTACACTCTGCCATATGCGCTTTCTCCTTGTGCGCTGCCTCTTCGTTTGCGTTCGCGTTTTCTAAAGACACAGTGGTTTCATAGCGGTAGATACCTGAAAATTCCGGGTGCCGCAGAGCCATCCCGTTTTCCAAATCCGCCTCCTCAGCGCCGGCAAAGTTTGGATAATCCCTGCTCTCACAACGGGATACCGTAAATTTGTCCAGCTTATAAATTTTTTCCCTGTCTCCGTCATCCGAAAGTTTCTTTCCGCATTCTTCTTCTAACTCCGCCCGCCGGCCGCTTTTTTCCAAATCCGCTCCCAAAATACCGCCTTCTGTGCCGCACAAAAGCACCAGCATCTCAAGAGGCTCCAACTCCACATAAACCTGAACTTTTCCGCTCTTTCCCTCATCCGGTACTTCCCGCACCTGCACCGGACGGATTTTGTTTTCCCATGCGTCATATGCCGCAATCTCCGTTCCGCCTGCCGGAAGCGTTATCCACTGGCTTATTCCCTGCGCCGCATTTTCGTTTAATATGAGATACAAATCCTGTCCGTTTCTGTAATGATAGGCCGTCAGATACTTCTCCGGCTTCTCAAGGCTTACCGTCCGCCAGCTATCCTCCGCAAATTCCTCCGCCAGTTTTTCCACGGGAACCACTCTGCATCCCGACAGCTTTTCCGTCAGTGCTTTGCTTTCTTCTTTATCCGTATCGGAAATCCCCTCCGGCAGCCTTCCGGTAAAGACAACCTTAAAACCTGCTTCCACCGCTTTTGCCGCAAATTCCGCCGCTGCTTTCGTAAGATACCGGCAGCCGGAAATCACCAGCGCGCGGCAGACGTTTCCGTTGATATTCAGCGTTTTTTCTTTTTCGGAAAATACCGCAGCCCCTTCCGTATCCGCAAACACATCCGCCGGAATTATCAGAAAGCTTATCTGGCCCTCCGTCAGGGAACGGCAGGCTAAAATGTTGCTCTCATACTCTCCCGCCCACTGGCTCTCCCCGTGATACAAAAGAGCCACAGGCGCTTCTCCCACGCCGCCGCTAATCAAATGGCAAATCCGGTTGGTGTAGGCCATAAGCGCGCCGAAAGCTTTAAGCTGGGGATTTTCCCCGTGAGCGTAAAAATGAGGCGGGCAGTCAGGGTCGGGAAACGCCTTGGGTGAAAAAGCATGGGGCACATAGTGGTTGACCCCTCTTGCCAGAAAATGGTCCATCAGATATTTTTCCAGAGAAACACCGGCGCGCCATCCGTACGCGCCGAAATTTTCACACATACAGCGTCCCTTTTTCTTTGCGTCTATGGCCGCCATGGAAGCCCCCATGCGTCCCAACATATAGTGGTAGAATCCCGCGCTGTCCTGACACATATCCGGCTCGTGGCGGCGTACATTCTGTCCCCCCGGCAGCACCTGGCCGCCGATGTTGTCGATGCCCGCCATATGCTGGCCGGAAAGCCCTCTGAAAAAGTGTCCCATGCCTGGCCCTAAATTGGCGCTGGAATCGCAGTCCTCCAGCATATGGCCGATGTATTCCACCCCGTGGTCCCCGCACCATTTTCCGAGCTGATTGGAAAAGCAGCGGGAAACCAGCCTGCTCACCGCATTCATATAGGCGGTTCTTATCCGTGCCGTCCTCTGTCCGTCGCTTCCCTGATTCCACAGAAACGGCGTTTCTAGCTCCCATCCTTTTCCGTATTCCTTTTCCATCATGGCCTGCATTTCACCCGACCAGGCAAGAGACATATCCGGTTTTCCAATCAAATCCCCTCTGGTATAGCCCGGCGTGTTTCCGATGGGCGGCTCGTCGCTGAAAAAGCCCGCAATCACCGTCCCGAAAAGCGCTCCATATTTTTCATAATGGGGCTCGTAGACAGCGTCAACCAGCACGCGGCAGGATTTCTCATCCAGAAAGTTGATATAGTTGTTTCTTCCTCTGGCGTCTCTTGTGAGATACACCACATAAATTTTCCAGTAGCCCTCGGGCACGTCAAAGATGAGTCTTCCGTCTTTCACCTGCCCCGTCATATCCACCGGCGCGCCAATCCGTCCCTTTTCCTCCACCGGACAGGCAATCACACGAAACACACTGTCGTCACAGAGCTTTCTCTTCGGCTCTCCCGGCATGGGCGGCATCCAGGGCGGAAGAGGCTGAGGCTTTGCATAAGCCTCCACGTTTATCTCCATCCTCTTCCTCGACCCCCAGGCTTCCAGCACATTGTAATCCAGATACTGGTGGCAGAGCTCCTTGTCCGCCGTCTCCATTTTTCCCGCCGCATATCCCGTGGGAAAATGGGAATCGTCCAGAATCCAGACCTTCATGCCAAGCTTTTTCGCCTCGTCCAGAATCACGTCCATATCCTTCCACCACTTCTCACCCACAAAATCCGGGTGGGGACGGCTTTCCACACAGACCGCTCCGATGTTGGCCTCTTTGATTTTTTGCATATAATCCCTTAAAACCGCTTCTTCCTCACCATGCTGCCAGAAAAAGGGGAAAATGTAGTTTTCCCCTTTGCCTGCAAGCAGTTGGTTTACCCGCTCGTTTAATGTCATAATAATCCTCCTATTTCAGTTCCGCTTCAGCCCTACGGCACACTTAGGGTAAATCGATTTTCGGCCGCTTGATAACGCGTCCGCTAATCGATTTGTGCGCCTTCCGGGCCTTCGCTGTTTTTTCAGTTCCGCTTCGGCCCTGCGGCTCACTCTTTTTTATTTTCTTGTAACCTCGCTGTACACAATATTTCCGTATTTTCCGTCTAACCGGGCATAACCGCCCTCCTCGATGGCCGCCGCGCGAATCGCTTTCCGTCCCAGAAACTCGCAAGGTACTGCGTCGTCCGTCCCTGCCAGAATCCTGCCGCACAACTCTATATTGTCCTCAAGGCTGTTCCTCGGTCCGATGGCCGGTCCGTGGGAATAAAGTACCGTGTCATAGCGTTCGTCAAAGGTTTTCAGATATTCCAGACTCTTTTTGTAGGTACTGATATCCGTACTGCTCCCGTCCATCACAAGAGTGTTGGCATTGCAGGCGTCCCCGTAAAGAATCATTCTCTCCTCACGAATGAGAACGCAGCAGCTTCCCTTCGTGTGCCCCGGCACATGGATAATCTCAAGGCTGATTCCCCCCAATTCAAAGACCTGTCCCCCGGAAAGTTCCTCAAAGGCCGCCGTCCTCACCGGTACAAAATCTTCCTCCGATAAAGTTGTTCCCGCTCCCAGCATTCCTCCCGCGTATCCCATGCGCATGGAAAGGCCGTGAATGCCGGTCAGCTCCTTATCCGCCGGATGCATATAAACCTTCTCAAATTCTCCCGCGCCTCCCGCATGGTCGCCGTGTCCATGGGTCAGAATCACCGTAAGCGGCAGAGACGTAAGACCTTCCACCTTCTCCTTAAGCCCCACAAATCCCACACAGGTATCCAGAAGCGCCGCCTCCCGCTCCCCCTTCACCAGAAAAGCCGAAACCCCTGTAGGGTCCGTAATCCACGTAACACGCTCCGTCAAATCCTTACTCGCAAAATTCCACATTCCTTGTCCCCTCCTATTAAAAGTTCCGCATCCGTTCTTCAATACACCCTCGTCTGGAAGGATTTTCAGCCGCTGCGCATCTGCAAATCGTTCCGTGCATTTCCGAACGGATGCTGTTTTTAAGTCTCTCTTTCGCTGCCTCCGTACCTTTTTAAATTAGGCCAGCCAGCGCACAGCCCGGAGGGTTTCAAATTTCTAAAGGAGCCCTTACAAAAACGCCAGCGCTTGATGAGGTTTCGAGTTGCAAAGCAACTCGCGAATCTAGCGACTGCTGCGTTTTTGTAGAGCGAGAGCGAGGCGACGCAGAAATTTGAAACCCTCCGGGCGTCCCCCCCACTCCCTACATGTAAAAACCCTTCCTACTCTTTCACACCCCCAAGCGTAATCCCCTTAACAAAATACTTCTGGAAAAACGGATAGGCAATCATAATCGGCAGAACGCCCACCACTGCAATGGCCATTCGAATCGTGGTGGACGGCATGGACGTTGCCCGCACCGATAATTCAGAATTATTTGCCAGGAAGTTTACGTTTTCATTAATTTTATTCAAAACAAGCTGAATTGTATAGAGGTTTGCGCCATCTTTTTCCGTCAGAAAGTACAGACCGTTGGTCCAGTCATTCCAGTAGGCAATCGCCGTCATAAGTCCTATGGTTGCCAGAATGGGAACAGAAAGGGGCAGAACGATTTTACGGAAAACCTGAAATACGCCTGCCCCGTCAATCTGGGCCGCTTCCAGAATACTGGAGCTGATGCTGTTCTGATAATAATTCTTTACCAGAACCACGTTGAAAGGGCTCATTAAAAGGGAGGGTACAATTAACGCCCAAATTGTATTTTTAATATGGAAAATATTGGAGTAAATATAATAACTTGCCACAATGCCGCCGTTAAAAAGCATGGTAAAGATACTCATAAACATTAAAATCTTGTGCCCCGGAAGCTTGTCGTTGCTTACCGCAAAGGCAAAGGTGCTGGTAATTACAAGGCTTAAAACCGTTCCGATTACCGTCACCGCAATGGTCATAAGATACGCCCGGCCCACCGTCATCCATTCTCTTGCAATGTAGGAGTACGCCTCCAGACTCCATTTTTCCGGGAAAAAGGAGTAGCCGTTCATAAGCGCCGTCTGATTATCCGTAAAAGACGCAATCACCAGAAGGACAAACGGGAATACGGCCAGCACAGAGCCTGTTATCATTACAGCGTGCGCTGCTATCTGCCACACGGTACTTTCTTTCATTCTCTTTTCTTTCATCATCCACCTCGTTTTCCCACTTAAAACAGTGCATTTTCCTTGCTGGTTTTACGAATCAGAGCATTTACGGCAATAATCATCACAAATCCTACGATTGACTGGTAAACGCTGGCCGCGCTGGACATCCCGTAATCGCTGCTCTTCATCAGCGCGTTGTACACATAAACGTCAATGGTTCTGGTCACTCCGTAAAGAGTTCCGCTGTTCATCGGAATCTGATAGAACAGGCCGAAATCGGAGTAAAAGATACGTCCCACCTGCAAAACCAGCATAGTGATTACCGTAGGCTTCAAAAGGGGAAGGGTAATCCGCTTAATCTGCTGCCATTTGGTAGCCCCGTCAAGGGTGGCGGCCTCATAGTAATCCTGGCTGATTCCCACAATACTGCTGTAGTAGATAATCATGGCGTATCCGATGGCTTTCCACAGGTGTACGAAAACAAGGATAAAAGGCCAGTACTTCGGCGCGTTGTACCATGAGACGGGCTCAATTCCAAGAGGCTTTAAGATTGCGTTGTTTATCATACCCGTCTCGCCTGAAAGCATTGCATAGGCCAGATAACTTACGATAACCCAGCTCATAAGGTAGGGAAGCAGAATCAGGCTCTGATATACCTTACTTGCCGTGCGACTCCTTATCTCGTCAACCAGAATAGCCACCGCGATGGCCAGCGCCGTTGTCAGTATGATAAACGCCACGTTATATAAAATCGTATTTCTGGTAATCGTCCACGCGTCGCTTGATGCAAACAGGAATTTAAAATTATCAAAACCGCACCAGTCGCTTCCCCAGATTCCTTTTCGGAAATTCAGGTTTTTAAATGCGATTACAATACCAAACATCGGCAGATAGTTATTGCAAATCATGTAAATGATTCCCGGCAATGCCAGAAGATAATACGGCAGAATATCCTTCCAGCGTATTTTCTTTCTTTTCTTCATCATTTTCCCCCTTTCTGCGCTGCATTCCGCGGCCCAATCTGTCAGGCCAATGCGCGCAGACCGTATACAGTCTCAGCCTTTCGTCATGCTCTCTCATCTTTCACAAGGGGGCTGCGCCGGGTGTCGGCGCAAGTCCCCTGATATTCATCCTAACCTGCATTGGCAGCTTTCCACTCATTAAACTGCTTCTGGTTTTCCTCAATTACTTTGTCAATTCCCGCGGCTTTCAAAGCGGAACGGAAGGTTTCAATCTCTTCATCCGGGTCAACCACACCGTAGCCAAGAATGGAATCATACTGCTTAATTACATCGGTAACTGCCGCATACTCGGTCTTTACAGGCTCGCTGTTGAAGCAGTAGCCGAGAGCGTCTGATGTATACTGTTCCTCAATGCTGTCGTTAAATTCTTTCATCAAATCATAGTAACCGTCGTTGCTGGGCTCCATCACAAGGTCTTTTAACTTATCGCCCCATACATTCAGCACTGCGGAATAGGTAACGTTTGTCCTGTCAACTCCCTCAGGATATTCCACCATATGCTCCGTCCCCTCTTTGCGGTTATAGTGCACGCCTTCGATTCCCCAGTAAAGAAGGTTTACAACGTCTTCCCTTGCGTACATCATATTTAAAAACTGCATGGTCTTTTCCGGATTGTCGCAGGTAATGGGAATCATCCACTGAGTCACCTGATAATCCTGTGTACGGGATGCGGGCATTGACGTACGAAGCCCCACCACGTCCGTCCCCAGATAAGCCTGAAGGGACGCGGAATGGTTAATCAGCATATCCGGCTCGCCGTTTGAAAACTGTCCGAAGAAATTTCCTGTCTGGAACTGCGTCAGGGAAGCGTCCGTAACTGTATTACAGTCAGAAGAAACGTACCCGGCCTGCATCCATTCCCTCATAACCTTACAAACTTTCTCATATTCTTCCGTTTCAAAATAGTTGACAATCTCGTCCGTTCCTTTTCCGTAATTCATCAGCACACCGCTTGCGTAGGATGCGCCCAAAAGGTCTGCCGTGGAGAAGTTGGTGTAAGGCGCGGCCTCGCTTGCACAGGTCGCTACACAGTAAAACTTGTCGCCTTCTCCCTCTTTCACAATTTTAAAAATCTCCGTGAGTTCTTCGAGGGTATAAATCTTTTCCTTGTCATATTCGATGTTGTATTTTTCAAGCAAGTCCCTGCGGGCCTCGAAAATTTTTACACGGCCCATTTTTTCTTCCGTGGGAACTGTATAAAGTGTTCCGTCGTAATACCCTCCCGACATGGCGACGCCTTCTGCCGCTACGATATCCTGACCGTATTTTTCCACCAGTTCGTCAAGCTCAATCAGCATTCCCTTATTTACATAGCTCTGTGCGCCGCCCTCGAACATACACATTGCAAGGTCCAGTTTTTCTCCGGAGGATACCATCATATTGGTGGTATTGTTTAACTCAAACGCGCTGGCGGGATAAAAGGTCACATGTACGCCGATTTCCGGCTCGGTAATTTTGTTCAGCTCATCCTCCACCATCTGCAAATCCTTCGGCGTGTCGCCAAGGGTAGGGAACTGGATTACCACTTCATATATCTCGCCGGACGCATCGCCAGCCCCGCCGTCGTTGCCGTCGTTTTCGGCCGTGCCCTCTGACATACCGTTTCCGCCATCGCCCGAATCTCCCTTTCCGCCGCAGCCTGTCAAAAGTGCCGACATGGATAGTACCACTGCCATACCAAGCGCTAAAAATTTCAGTTTCTTCTTTTTCATTTCTTTTCCTCCATTTCTTTACCACATATCTTCCGTTAACTGATGATAAGCATATTTTATTAAACACAGTCCTTTAACACAATTATCCAAAACGACTGTCTGTTTCAATTTTACGACTTTGATTTTTTCAGTTTTACGACCTGGGGTTTCAGATTTACGACTTTCCTGTATAATTCGATTTGTCCACCCGACTATGCTATACTGTTTTCACTACGAAAGGGACAAAAAAAGCATGGTATTCCATTTGAAACGGCGGCAGAAGCTTCTTGCCGAATAACCGTATAGAAATCTATGATGAGTCTCATAGTATAAATGAAGACCGATTTATTACAATCGGTCTGACAGATGAAATATTGCGGAGAACCTCTCACAATACCAGACAATGTGACCGTTACCCCTGCTCCCTTTGGTACTGGGACGGCGTACACCCGTAAAACCGCTTAAAGGACGAGGCAAAGTAAGGGTAATTGTTATACCCCACCTTCTCCGCCACCAGATTGACGTTGCTGCCCTCTTCTCTCAGAAGAACGGCCGCCAGCTTCATGCGCTCCGAAATCAGATACTGGCTGATGGAAACCCCTTTTTCCTTTTTAAATACCCGGTTCAAATAATCCTTATTTAGGTACAGAGCCTCCGCAATGTCCGTCACCAGAAGGCTGCTCTCCTTAAGATGCTTTTCGATATACTGCTCAATTAAAGCCACCAGCTCTGCAGGCGTCTTTGCGTTCCTTTGCTGCTGAGGCGGCTCCTGTCCGGTTTCCGCAAAATATTTTTCCTGCACCTTTTCTTTGCGCCTATTCCGGATATCCTCGCAGGCTTTTTTTACCTTTTCGGCAATCACTTCGTAAGGGGCGGGTTTCAAAATATAATCGGTGCACTGCAGGGAAATCGCCTCCTGAGCGTACTCAAAGCTGGCGTGGCAGGTCAGAAAAATACAGGGAAGCTCCCTGTCAATCTCCCGGATGGCGCGAAGGAGCTCAAGGCCGCTTGCTCCCGGCATTTCTATATCGCAGAGCATCAAATCCACCTGCTGCACGTTTAAGATTTTCAGCGCCCATTCCGCACTGTAAGCCGTCCAGATACTGCCGTCAATGCCGCAGCTTTTCCAGTCAACCCCGTTAAGCATCCCCTTTACCGCTATCATTTCATCGTCCACAATCAGTAAATTCATTGTATCTCTCTTTCCGCGCCGTCATTTGTACGCTCTGCCCCTGTCCGGCTCTCCACCGGAATTACAATGGTAAAACAGGTTCCTTCCCCGGGCTCCGAGACCACCGTAAGGCTTCCCTTTTCCCCGTAAAAATATTTCATTCTTCTGTAGGAATTTTCAATGCCCACATGTACCCGCTCGCCCTCTTTCTTATGGAAAATCCCCCGGTTAATATCCTCCGCCATCTGGCGGGACATGCCCGGGCCGTCGTCCGCAATCATAAAGGTGGTTTCCTCCCCGTCCGTATATGCCTCAATGTGAAGATGAATCTTTCTGCCGTACCCCACAATATGCTTGAAAATATTTTCCACAAAATTATGGATTAAGAGCGGCGGTACGAAGGTTTCCAGAGCCTCCGGGTCAACCTCGTAAACCGCTTCCACGCAGCCCGGATACCGCATTTCCGCGATTTCCATGTATTTCTGAATCAGGTTTATTTCCAGCGAAAAAGGCTGCAATTCCTTTCCGCTCTGAAAAATATAGCGGAAATACTCCGAAAGATAAAGCGCCAGCTTCTGGATATTCTGGTAGCTTTCAATCTGTGCAAAGCTGTAAAGCAGGTTAAACATATTCATCAGAAAATGGGGACGTATCTGTAACTGCAGGTTTTTCAGCTCTATCTCCTGACGTTTTAACTCTTTCTCATAGTTGGCAATCCTTAGCTCGCTGATTCTGTCCGCCATGCCGTTAAAGGTTTCCCCTATTGCCGTAAATTCCTCCGCTTCATGCGGATGCGTGCTCAGGCGGTAATCCTGCTCGCCGCCCTTAAGACGCTCCATCGCCCCGCTGACTCGCGCTAACGGATTGAGCACCATTTTGTGAATCAGGTATATCAGAACGGGAATCAGCAGTATGTACAAAAACACAAAGCCCATGCAAAGAATCTGAAGGGCGGAAAGATTGGTATACCCCTGGCTGAGAGGTACGCTTACCTGCATCCTGAAATTCCCCATCTTGCTTTCCTTTTCTACCGCAAGACGTTTGCCGGAAGGCCTGCCCGGATATTCGCCGGGCTGTCCGTCAGGCTGTGTGCCGGTCTGCCGCCCCTGCTCCGCCGCCCCGGAATTTAACTCTGAAAAGGAAACCTCCAACCCGGAATAGGCGCAGGCTTTTTTCAGTTGATGTTCCATCTCGTCTAAAGAAATCAGGCTTCCGTAATAAAAATCATTGTACTGATAAACCTTTGCAAGCCAGGTCATCCCTTCGATTTCCACAATCCCCCACAGATTGTACTTTCCCTTTTCCTCTGTTTCCAGCCAGGCTTTCAAAATTTCCTTGCAGTCAAAAATCCGCCCGCACTTATCGTTTTCCAGACTGCTCATTCCGATATAGGTCCGCCCGTATTTGCCGCTTTGCCAGAACAGTACGTCCGCAAAGGCGTCGTTTTCCACTATCATGTTAAAGTAAGAGGCCAGATTGCTTTCTGCCATCGCCAAATCGGCGGTCCGCTCTCCCTGCTCCCTGTACAGCCGGAAAGCCGGATAAACGCTGTCCAGATTATAAAAAAAGTCATTCATTGCGTTCATTCTGCCCGAAAGCTGCTGCCCGGAAAGCGCCAGAAGATTGTCCACGCTTGTCATCATCTGCTGCCTTGCGTTCTGCAGCGAAATTATTGTTACAATGACGGAAATTATATTAAAAGGCAGAATAATCAGAACCAGCGCCAGAACGATTCTCTGTGTGATGGAGCGGAATCCGGCAGGATGTTTTTTCATTGGTATTGCCTCCCTATCGCTTTTCTTCATTATAACTCGCCCCGGGTGAAGTTGGAATAATAATTTGAAATAAACGCTGCCACGTTTTCCAGCGCGGCTTGTTGCAACACAAAAAAGCGCATGGTCTACATTTGATTTTTCCATACGCTTTTATACTTTTATGGTGTAGATATTTTTATTTTCCGAACAAATCCGCATGACTGCCGGTTGCTGTAGCGGAAAGGATTAGAGTGTCTTCGAAAATCTGATACATCAGCAACCAGTCAGGTTCTATATGGCACTCTCTGAAATCCCGCAAATTACCAGTCAGTGAATGGTCCCGGAACTGCGCTGGCAGAGAACTACCGCTGGCAAGCTGTGACAATACATTGACAAGCTTCCCCATATCCTTCCCTCTTTTTTTCATCAATTTGGCGTCCTTTTTCATCCGGTTTGTATAAACAATTTTATACATCAGCTAATCCTCCAGCATGGAAGCAACCGCCTCCTCAGCGCTGTCAAAAGGCCCGTTAAGATTTCTCCGAAGCCTGCTGTCATAAATAGCTTCCCGAAGCGAATCTGGAACCTTTTTATGCTGCACTGAAAAAGGAATCCCGTCATTTTCAACAGAAGCATTCAGAAAAATTCGTATCGCTGTCGACGTGTCCAGCCCCAGGCTGGAAAAAAGCGTATCCGCCTGAGCTTTTAATGTATCATCTATACGGACTTGTAATGTTGCCATATTGCACCTCCATTGATTTTGTAGTGATATTGTAGCACATAGATAATGCCAGTGCAATAGAATTGAAAAATCATGCAACCCAATTATATCCAGTTATAGCCTGGTCCACAATGTGTTCAAATATAAGCGTACTTTTTTTCAGGAAAATTTCTCTGTCATAGCTTTCCGGAAGAAACTTATTCAGGATGGAAACAATCTCTCCCTTCACTCTTTCCTGAGGCTGTGGGTCATTTTGCCACCCTACAACAAATAATTCATTTCGTTTTTCTGTAAGCGTATTATACAGTTCTTTTGCGGCAAGTTTTGCCCGCTTTTCTTCGTCCGCGGTAAGTTGTTCTTTTCGGAGAAGGTCAAATAACTCCAATTCAGTCTCTGATAATTCCTCTTTGATATGACGTTCTTCTTCCTCACGAAGTTCTTCCATCAGTTTCAGAAGTTTTTCATAGAAATCATCGTTTTGCGAACCACCGGCATTATACTCGTCGATAATATTTCTGAAACGTTCAGCGAACTTAGAACGAGTTATATTACGTCTAAGCATTTTTTGGAGTTTTTCTTCAATATGCTTACGAAGATTGGCAATTTCAAGATTTTTGTTTTTAATCTTTTTAAAGTTTGCTCTGAGCTCATCAATATCAAGTTTTGAGAGGTCAAGTTCTTTACCCGTTTCAGTAATTGTATATTTTTTTGCATCAGCAGCTGTAATAACGCTTTGGTCAAGCAATTCATTGATTTTTGCCTGGGCTGATTCGATTTTCTCAGGACGAATTTTACCGTCTATTATACCTCTCAAGTAGAGAACAACCTCCTTATATACCGGGTCAAAATTCATTTTAAATATATCCGGGCGCAAAGATTCATAAAGTCCATCCACCGTATTCGCCAGAACCATAAACTCGTTTTTAACATCATCATTACCAACAATAATATTGGCATAATCTTCAAACAAAAACAAGTTTTTAAAGGTATCTCCACTCCCAACAATCTTACTTAAATTCACATCATGTTTCAGGCAAAATATATTTGTAAGGTTAATTGCCTCATTCAGCTGCCCTAACAGCCTGTCAATATCTTTAACAGGCATCAGACCACTGTCATCATACGCATAATCAGCCAATGCACGTTTCAAATACCTGAATACATCCAGATAATCTATAATCAAACAAAAAACTCCCGGCAGTAGTCACGGATAAGGTCGGCGTACTGTCCCGGCGGGATTTCCCTTGGGATGGCAAGCACGAACCTCCGGGCAAGCCGGGAGTTCCATTGTTTTTCCTGCGCTTCGGCAGAGTTCCATAAAGTATTGCGGTCTGCATACTCTGGCGGCGCATGGGGCGGGAGCATGATTTCTTTATGGGTGACTTCGTTCTTGTAGGGATAGTATTTCTGCTCCTGGTCGTATTCAGAGAACAGCTTTTCGCCGCTCTGGCAGGCGGCGGCAGAAACAGCGGATTCATTGTTGCTCCGCTTCCGCAATCCGTAGGGAATTGATTACGATATGCACATGAATGTTGCCGCTGTGGTTATGCCCGTCCGGGTGGGTGCATACAAGGGCTTGGTGTCCGGGGAAATGCTCTTTACAGAACTGCTCGCCTAACTCCTGCGCCCGGTCTACGGTCAAGCCGTTGTCCTGTGCGTCACGGGGGTCAAAACTGATAATGTAATGGTGGCTCTTTACGTCCTCCCGCTTTTGGTTCTTGCCGTATTTCAGATTGGAGCGCATACACGCTATGGCGAAATCTTCCCCGCCGCAATTCAGAGAGGAAATGCGGTAATCATCACAGAGAACAAGCCGCCCGTTCCCGTCCAGTGTGGGCTTCATGGTAAACTCGTCATGCCGGGAGGTTAGGTACTGTTCAGCCGCCCCATAGTCGGCATTTTTAGAGCTGATATGTTTGAATGTTGTGGGCGGCTTCACCTACTTTCTGCAAGACTTCAAACTTCAAGGCGGCAAGTTCCGCTGTGGCGGCTCGTACCTCTTGGGAGAGGGCGTTATAGGGTGCGCCGTATTCGTTCAGACAGCGGGCAATCTGATTCAAGTTGCCGCCGATTTTCCCGTACTCGGCTGTAAGTTTCTCAACGGCAGAGAACAGTCCATCATTGACCGGGGAAACGGTGATAACCGGGCATATGCTTGACTTGGTTAGGGCTTGCCGGATAAACTCGGCTTGGCTCATTTTGCAGAGGGTGACACGCTCGGAAAACTCGGCGTATTCTTCCTCGGTCAAGCGGCGCAAGCCACAAAAAGGCGGGCTTGGGGTGGCAACCCCAACAAGATTCCCATAGGACAAATTGAGCGATTAGCGAAATTTGGTACTGTGGTAGAATCTTGCTCTTAAAAAGTGGCGGCTTCCCCTGTGTGGGCTTCCCTCAATACCTTTAGTACTGCAAGCGGGGATTTTGCCAAAGCTGCGGCGGTATTTCTTCCCCTACTACCTACAACACCACACAAAGCAAAAATGACGGAGACTTGCGGAAATTTCCCTCTATTCCTTACAAAACCGCACAAGCCGGAACAGGCGGGAATTTGTGAAAATTTCTTTTCACTCGTCCTCCACGGACAGTCTGCGGATTTGCCAAATGGGAGAGGGGATTTCTCTCTATCCCCCCTTTGCACGGCATAATACTGGCGATTTTTGAAAATGCCAAAAATGGGTGCAAAAAAACAGGAAACCTTTTCTTGATTTCCTATCTTGGTGTGCCGTTTCTATATAGCGGCGGTTATTCAATTTTCAGTATGTTTGCTACAACTCTACAAGCAAAAAGCTGGCAAATTTACAAATCTTTTTCCTCATATGGTTTATTCCAAGAACCTATCTCAATGATATTTCCCTCCGGGTCGGCAATAAAGCAAGTCCGCTGCCCCCACGGTTCGGTTGTTGGTTCTAACAAAGATGTAGCTCCATGTGCAACAGCGTTCTGATACTGCACATCTACTTCCTCGTAGGTATCTACATACAAAGCCATTTCGGAATGACCGTTTACTCCTTTGAGATATTCATATTTCCTATCCGTTAATTTTTCAAAATCCCTTCTTCTGTACAAAAAGAATAATGTTCCATCTTTCAGCAGATACACAATGTCCGTGTCCTCATTCTCTTTAATTTCAAAACTAAGTACGTCCCGGTAAAACTGAATCATTGTTCCCATATCTTTGACAAACAACCCATATCCGTCCAATCTCATAAATAAAGCCTCCTTTACCAAATCCCTGTTTGCCTTTATACTTGATTTTTCAACAGACAGAGAATTTATTTTTAGATAGCATTATTTTCCTGTACCGGAACATACAAGTAACAATATTCGTGTGTGCCTTCTTCCGGTTTGAAGAAACCATAATATTCAATGATTGGCAGCGTGTCATTGCCATAAGTGTAGCCGAGTTTGGGGGCAATCTGCTCTCCAATCCAATGATATGGCGGAACGCCGCCCGCCCACGGTTCATGTCCGAGTGCTCTTGCGGTTTCATCACACATTCTTATCCGTAAAAATTTTGCGGCGGGAATTTTGCAAATGTCATAGGAAGCAGGCTGAACATCGGTTGCGACAAAAAAACCAAACATCACGCCGCTGGGACGTTCGCACGAAAGATAATTCAGACTCATGCAGATATCCCAATTATCTTCACGGCTGTTTGGTGATGCGGAGAGCGACATAAAATCCTCCATAATTTTTTCAACATTCGGTTCATCCGTATTATTGTCTGCATAACCGACTTTTCCGCACCAGACAGAATCGCTCCACTCAACCAAATCAACAGCAATTCCGTTGTAGTCATAAGTTTTAATGATATTTTCTTGCGGATGCCTTATATCCATTGTATTGTTCCTCATTTTTCGATTCCGATAAGATGAAAGTTATTGCGTTCAATGAAAGCAACATACTTTATCCTCTACATTTTACCTCCAACAGTTTCTTGATATCTTCATAATGTTCTTGGCAGAGAACCCGATAATGTATCCAGCCGCCGTCACCACAGGGATATTTATTATCAATTTGTTCTTGGGTGTACTTTTTCAGTTCCCCATAAACCGTTTCATATTGCGCATCTGCCAATCTCATCATAACTGTAAATGCGCCAGCTTCAGCAAAGATATTACACATAAGTTTTTTCTTTTTATAATGTCCGATTCCCCAGCCGTATTTATTGCCATAAGGGAAAACCACTTTCTGCTCTGTATGAAACGTAGCAGCCAGCCAGTCATTTATCATAGAAAAGCGTTCTGCATTTTCCGAACAATACGCTGTCATTTCCTCTACGGTTGGAACAGCCTGCCTATTCAGCATTCTCTCGTACATTACCACCCTCCCAATTAAAAGATTTCTTTGAAAATTTTAGTATGTTACCATATCTCTCTTTAGCTAAATCAAATTTCATAATCAATACAAGCTCTATCAACTCTAATGGAATATACAAATTCTCCAAATTCCATGTGCAGTTGTGATTTTTGGTATTCATCTAATGTTTCTACTGTATCGAAGTCAAAAATTAAAGCAACATCATAATTAGAAACTGGTGTTCTTTCTGCATTTCTAACTATATTAAATTGTTTTATTATCTCTAATTCTCTTAACTTTTCAGCTCTTTCAAAAAATTCAATAATATTCTTTTCCCTATTATCCTCTTTTAATGTAAACATACATATATGTCTTATCATTGTATTCCCTCCTCCAAATGTCGATTTACCGTTACTTAAAACCGGGATTTACTTTGCTTTTATCGGGATATAGTAGTCCATCTGTTCATATCCCATTATTTCTTTCGCAAGCGGGGACGTAATGATATTTCCCAATTCTGAACGTGATGTATCACGCTCAAATCCGTTTTCACTTAGAAACTTGTCTATCTCTGCGTCCATAAGCCCCTATCTGTTTTCTGGTCTATGTCGGTTGCTACAGCATAAAGACCGCCTTGGAAGTCTACTATTTCAAATTCGTTGGGAACATTCATTCCGTCCTCATACATATACAGCCAGATAAAGCCCTCCCCTGTCCAAAACAGGAAATCTTTTGGAAACAGTCCTTTTTTTTGCGAAGATAGCCATTCGTCAAACAAATTGAATTTTCTCTCTCCGAACATACCTGTTCCAGACGAAACCATTTTACAGGCTGGCATTTCATAAGTCCTTACACTTTGCATTGTTATTCCTCCAATCCCGATTTACCGTTACTTTATTGTATATCCTTTTCCGTGAAAATAAAAGCTGTTTTTTATATTTCTTGCTTATCAAAGCGGAACTTAAACAGGGCTGCAACAAGCCGCTGTTTTATGCTGTCCTCCGTATCCCTGTCGATATGCCCGTTTTCAATGGCGGCGATTCGGATTCGCTTGCTGTAATGCCCGAAAACGTAAAGGAAAATGATTTCCCGGTTCTTCTCCGGCAGGGATAGCAGGGCGGCGGCAGGCTCCCCATTGGTGAGGATAACTGTCTGACCGCATACCGTAATAGGGTATTCTTCATAGGGTGCTTCAAACTATTCGTCTATTGTGCCTAAAGGGTAAAACTTTTCTTCTGTGAGGTATTCAAGGGATATTTCTTTTTGCCGCCGCCTGTTCTTGTCACGCCATGCGGTGATATCTGCGTGACGGATAACGACTTTGCAAAAGCCATTGAAAGTATACATGATGTGTTCTTTATACGCTTCTGTACAAGGCGTAGATGATTCCCCCTTTCTCCCACATGGGGCGTTGCATGGTTTACAGTTGATTCAATTTCTTTACCTACTCCTTTCTAATTAGGTTCAAAGCCTATGTATAACTTGTGTTGCTATGCTGTTAAATATAACACATATATCTTGACACCTTTTGTCAAGGTTTATTTTTCTTATAAATTTCCTGTGCCTGTGCAGCCAGAACCGCTTTCAAATATGCCGGCTCAATGATTTCAACCTGTGCCCCGAATGATAGCAGATAACCGATAAGCCATTTATCAACAGGCATTTCGGCACAGGCAATCAAATCACCGTTTTTTTGATATTCAATCTGTGTTTCATCAAATTCATCATAAACACGATATGCAATTTCTTTTGTAAATCATTGTTTTGCTCCGGGTACGGTCTTGGGATAAATGTATTCTCCGATAATTCCAACTCTAATATGTGGTTCAGTTTGAATATCCGAAAATCCTGCTGTTTCATGCAAAACGCTTTCAAATACCATTCTTTTGACTTGTAAGATAGTTTTAATGGCTGAATGATTCGTGTGCTTCTTTCGCTCTTGGTGTTTTCATAAACTATCTTTATTTCTTTGCACTGAATTACTGCTGTTTTTAATATTTCAAATTTTGAGTTATCAAAAGCACATTTTCCCCACCGTGAAAAATCTACTTCAAGTCAATTTCTTGTATTTACGTTGAAAAGTGCTGATAGCTTTGTTAGGATACATTCTATTTATTTTCATAATAACAAGAAAAGTCGTTTTTTCCAAATATGGTATCGTAATAGCATGTGAATATTCTTATCATTCTCTTTCCGGCCAGACAAAATCGGAAAGACGCAAAATCTATTTGCCCACTGAAATGCCGCCCTGCTTTCCACAGAGCGGCTTTTTCTGTAAAAATATGAAATTTTCTACTTAACCAAACGGATTGGCAGTTTCCTCCTCCAGCCGTATCACCACTTTCAGAATCTCAATTCCGTTCGCCCCGTAGTACAGCTTGATAAAGTGGGTGGGCCCGAAGATAACGCCAAGCTCCCTCTTTTCCTCAATGACCTTCCCTTCCGTTCCCTGAATGGAAATCTGGGCTTTCAGTGCGTTGTCATAATAAAGGGACACCGGAAGCTGTGCCAGCTCCCCAAGGTCGCTTTTCATGGTGAAGGTGATGCTGTAGCTTCCGAACTTTTCCACCTGTATTCCAAACACATCGCTCTGCCCTGCTTTGGGACTAAGCAGCGCGCCGTCAATTACAATCTCGTCCGCCTCGTCGGTCTTATAGTAAACCAAATCCGAAGGCGCAACGTCGTTGTCGCCCTTTGCATTCATTACTTCAAGCTCTTCCGGTGCAATCCTTCCCGCCTTATGTAAAATTGCCGGACTCTTTAAGATAAAGCCAAGGATATTTTTCGCCCCGCGCTGAAGCTCTCCTCTGGTGATATAGCCTTCATCCAGCTTTTGCTGCAGGTCGTCGTTTTCCGGGTTGTCCGCCGGTCTGGAGGTCACCATGTACAGGTCGTTCTGGGCTGCCAGCATGGGGGCCTTTGCCTGATGGTCGAAAGGCTTGCCTTCGTAGTTGGCGTCCGCCCACCAGTCGGTCATGACAATCCCCTCAAAGCCCCATTCCTTTCTCAGAATGGTGGTATTTAAGTCATAGCTTCCGGCGGTCCACAGGCCGTTTACGGAAGAATAGGTGGTCATGACGGAACGGGCCTTTCCTTCTTTTACTGCAATCTCATAGCCTTTCAGGTAGATTTCCCGAAGCGCGCGCTCGGAAATCTCCGCATCCGTCTTCCGTCTTGCCGCCTCCTGATTGTTGGCGCAGAAATGCTTCACCGTACCGGCAATCCCATATTTGTCCATGCCAAGAAGCTGGGCCGCGCAAATTTTTCCGGTAAGATAAGGGTCCTCTGAAATATACTCAAAGTTCCGGCCGTTTAAGGGATGTCTGTGAATGTTCATTCCCGGCCCTAAAAGGGAATCAATCTTATTCAGCCGAAGCTCCCATCCCGCCATTTCGAAAAGCGCTCTGTTAAGAGGCAGGTTAAAGGTACATCCGAGGGCCGTTCCGTTGGGCATGGAAAACGCCTTTGTACCGCAGTCCATACGAATGCCGGAGGGACCATCCGAACAGCCTGCCGCCGGAATCCCCAGCTTTAAAAGCCCGTCGCTTACACCGCCAAAAGCCGCCGCGATGCCCGGTGTCACACGGGGACTGCACATACCTTCTCCCCTGAATATGGTTATCAGCTCCTCGTCGCTCATCTGCGCCACAAACTCGTCCATGGATGCCTTGCCGTCCAGAACATCCACAAGCTGCCAGCCCTTATCGCCGGTAAAGGGAATTTCTGCCGGACGGTTTGCCATAAGCCGCTCTCTGGGGTTCACTGTCCGAACCGGAACCTTTTCCATTACCGCCTTAAAGCTCCCGTCCTCCTGCTCCTGCGCCTTCATTCTCTCGAAGCTTTCCGTGGGGGCATAGGCCTCCTGCAGCTCTTCCAGCACTGTAAACGCCTGTTCATAGCTTCCGGCAGCCTCTGCGCTCCTCACATCGCTTCCCACGTAAAAAGTATAGACGCCCTCTTCCAGAACATAGCAGGATTTGTGTCCCGTCACGCCGCTGTCGTCATAGGAAGCAAAGTCATATTTGGGAACCGCAATCACCACCGTCTCTTTTTCCCCTGGGGCGAGCACGCCGGTCTTTGCAAAGCCTGCCAGCCTGCGGGAAGGATTTCCCAGCCTGCCGCAAGGCGCTTCCACATAAACCTGCACCACTTCTTTTCCGGCGGTATCTCCCGTGTTGGTCACGACTGCCGTAACTTCCACAAAGTCGTTTTTGTCCTTTACGACGCTTTCTGCCTTAAAGGTTGTGTAGGAAAGCCCGTAGCCGAAAGGATACAGCACCTTCTCCCTGGCAAAGGTTTCAAAGTAGCGGTAGCCTACGTAAATGTCCTCCTGATAATAGTTCTTTACAAGGTCGCCGAAATTCTTATCCGACGGATAATCGGAGATTTCCTCCGCAATGGTGTCCGTCAGCTTGCCGCAGGGGTTTACCGCGCCGGTGAGCACGTCCAGAACGCCGTTGCCACCCTCCTGTCCCCCCTGCCATGTATACATAACCGCATCGGGCCGGTACTTTTTTACCCAGCTCATGTCGATAATGTTTCCCACGTTCAGCAGCACAATCACCCGTTTAAATGCGCCGCATACCCCGGCAATCAAATCCTCCTCCTCTTTCGCGAGCCGGTAGCTTCCGGGTTCGTCGTGATTATCCTGGTCCTCGCCGGCCGTCCGCCCGATAATCACAAGGGCGGCGTCCGTCCGTTCCGAAGCCTTTAACATTTCCTCCGTAACAGGCATTTCCTTCTGCGCCCAGGGAACCTGTCCCCAGCCCTTCCCCTCGTCATAGGGATTTTCCTTTATCCATTCTTCATAGATGGCGGACAGCTTTTCATCCACCGAAATATCCTCGCAGTCCTTCAGGGCGTCCAGAATCCCCACGACGTATCTGGTGTTTACCAGACCTCCGCTCCCCAGTCCACTCTTATAATAGTTAAAGGCGGAGCGGCCGTACACCGCAATTTTTTCTCCCTTTTTAATAGGCAGCGCATTATTTTTGTTTTCCAGAAGGACGCATCCTTCCGCCGCCGCCGCTCTGGCAAGGGACGCATATTTGTTTAAATCCAGTTCGTATCTGTTCATAACATCTCTCTCCTTATTTATCGTTTTGATTAAAAGCAGGTAAAAGCCCCGTCAATGACGAAGTCCGCTCCTGTGGTAAAGCTGCTGGCATCCCCCGCCAGGTAAACGCAGATTGCAGCAAGCTCCTCCGGCTTCCCCATTCTTCCAAGAGGCGCCATCTCGTTCCACTTTTCTATCAGCGGAATCAGCGTGGGGGAATTTAAGGTAAGCTCTGTTCCGATATAACCCGGACTTAAGCTGTTCACCCGAACGCCCCGCCTGGCCCACTCGATTGCAAGGGATTTCGTAAGCTGAATCACAGCCGCTTTTGACGCGTTATAAGCGCACTGTGGCTGCGGCACATTCACAATATGGGCGGACATGGAGGCCGTGTTGATGATGGAACCGCCGCCATGGGCAAGCATGTATTTTCCCGCCGCAATATCGGTAAGGAAGATGCCGTTCAAATTGACGTTAATCACCTTATTCCACTGTTCGAAGGTCATCTCCTCCGCCGGTACGTTGATGCAGATGCCCGCGTTGTTATGGCAGAAATCCAGTCCGCCCAGCTCCTTTGTGACCTGCAAAACCATATCATCCACCTGTTTCGGGTCTGTGCAGTCCGTCTTTATGGCGATTACCTTTCTGCCCGTTTCCCTGGCAATATTCGCAGCCGTCTTTTCCGCCTCCGCAAAATCCACGTCAATAATCGCCACATCCGCTCCGGCCTCCGCAAAGGCTGTGGCTGTACTTTTGCCGATGCCTCTGGCGCCTCCCGTCACGAAGCCTTTCTTTCCGTCCAGCCTCATTTTTTCAATAATGCCCATCCTTGTCCCTCCGATTTTCCGCCGCCTGTTTTCTCTTTGTCCCTCCCTGATTTTCTCCGCAACTGTTCCGGGGAGGCTTTGGCAAACGGCTTACTTTTGTTACTTACTATATTAGCCGGAAAAAAATCATCATGCAAGCATTCCTGTGTAATTCATAGAGAACTTTAACTATTCAGCCGGTAGCGCCCCCTTCCCAGCTTTACCAGCTTTCCCTGTTCCTCCAGCTTTCTGACCACCCGCTGAAGCTGGCGGCGGCTGCAGCGAAGTCTTGCGGCGGAGGTTTCCATTCCGGTCAGCGTCCGGTGGGGACAGTCATTTTCCAGATAATAAATCAGCTTCTCCTCCAGACGCGGAAAAACCACTGCGTTTCTTGCCGAAAACATTTTTACAACAGATGCCTGTTTCAGAAGATACATAAGAAATCTGCAGTCCTGTTCCAGCCTCTTTCTGTTTTTTTCCATAGGCAAAGCCAGAACCGTAATCGGCGTCAGCGCCTCTGTGTAAAAAACGGGCATGCCTCCGGTCACAAATTCCATATCTCCAAGCAGTCCTTCTCCATCAATCACCGTAACGTTTCTTCTCGAACCGTTTTCATCCAGATAATATAAAGACGCGTTACCCTTTACCATAAACTGAAAATATTTTATGGGCTGCTCCGGCTGTGACAGGAATTCTCCCCGCTGATATTTCACTATAAAAAAATCAAACTTCTCCGTCTCAAACTGCTCTGCCAGATGGAGCTTTCCAAGGTACTTTATTACCGCTGTCTTATCATAAATCTTTTCCATCATACCCACCTTTCTCCATCCCCACGGATGTCTTTTTACCGCCCGTAACTGACCGCTGATAATATTTACATTTTTATTGTGACACATGTCACATAAAAAGCCAAGGCTTTTTGCTAAAATCATATCTGTAAAAACACAAAACAGAAATGATATCGAAAGAAAGGATAAAAGGCAGGCGTAGCCTGCCCGGTAAAGATTTATGGAAAAGGAAAACAGAAATGCTTTATTTGAAACCACTCCCGTACCCAAAGCCTTTTTGACACTTGCACTGCCGGTTGTGATGTCAAAGATTATCAGTATGATTTATAACATGGTGGATATTTACTTTATCGGCCGCACCGGAAACGCCAATCTCGTGGCAGGCGTTTCCATCTGTGCCCCCGTCTTTTTACTGATGGTGTCTCTTGGCGACCTGTTCGGCCTTGGCGGCAGCAGTGTGATGAGCCGCCTGTTCGGTCAGAAAAAGGACGAAGATGGAAAGAGGGTCAGCAGTTTTACCTTTTACAGCGCCATTGCAACCGGTGTTTTAATCACTGTGATTATGTTGATTTTCCAAACTCCCATTCTTCATATGCTGGGCGCGGAGGGCGAGGTTTTGTCCTATGCCGCCGAATACTATATCTGGATTGCGTTGGGAGCGCCTTTTATCATCCTGACCCTGATTCCCACCAACCAGCTCCGCACCGAGGGACTTGCCAATATCGCCATGATTGGAAGTATTGTGGGCAGTGTTGTCAATATGGTTCTGGACCCTGTGTTTATTTTCGGGCTTGGAATGGGAGCCGGAGGAGCCGCAATCGCCACTGTGCTTGGCAATATCGTTACCGATATCATCTTTGTGGTCTGCATCAGGAAAAAGAGCCAAAAGCTGACCGTTGACATTAAGATGGCGAAGGTTGACCTTGCCATTGTCGGAGCCGTGTTTGCCATCGGTCTTCCCTCCAGCCTGAACAACCTGATGAACAGCTTTGGAACCGCCCTGTTAAACCGGGGTCTGGCTTCCTACGGCGCCGACAAGGTGGCAGCCATGGGCATTGCCAGCAAGGTGAATATGATGGTGGCAATGATTATGATTGCCTTTGCTTTCGGGGCGCAGGCGCTTATCGGATACAATTACGGCGCCGGAAACAGAGCCCGGCTGCGGGAAATTCTGAAATTTGACCTGCTGGTACAGATGCTAATCGCCATTGCGGGCGGAGCCCTTCTCATGATATTTGCGCCCTCTATGATTCGTCTGTTTATGAATGACGCCGTAATTGTGGAGGCGGGTACGCTGATTCTGCGCAGAATGCTTTTAGGGCTCCCTTTTACAGGAATCTTCCTCGTGTGCAGCACCCTGTTTATGAGCGCGGGAAAATCCCTCCCCACTCTGATAATGTCCCTGAGTCGGCAGGGAATTGTCTTTGCCGCTGCCTTGTTTATCCTGTCCCGGACGCTGGGATATACGGGCGTTATCACCGCACAGCCGGTGGCGGATATGCTGTCTGCGCTTTTGGCGGTTGCGCTGCTTAAGGTGAGTAAGATTGAGATTTGATAACGGCTGATTTTATTTGTTTTGCAGCGGAAGCACTTCCCTACACTGCCGTAATACTCACCGCATGCATGTAGGCGTCGTCTCCTCTTGCACAGCTTACGCTGAGCTTCTTGCCGCTGACTAAAATCTTACAGCCGGCAACGCTGCCCAACTTGTCCAGTTTCAGCTCCATCTGCCCTTGCTTTGTATCCAGATACAGGATATTTTCCGTTGACTTCTCTCCCACGGTCCCCGTCACCGTCGAGGTGGATGAGGTGTCAACGTTTACCGGGAATACGGCTTCCCTGGGCGCCACGATACTTGCGGCATGCATGTAGCCGTCGCCGCCGTTATACACCGCAACGTTAATATTTCTGTCCGGCATAATTACCATGCCGTATCTGGAATCCGTGTTGGCGTCGATTACAATTTCCATCTCGCCTCCTCTGGTGTCCAGAAAAAGCCTGTCCTCTCTTGTCTTGCCGGATACCGTGCCCGTCACTGCCGTGGTCTGTGCGGTAACCGCTCCCGCCGGAGCCGGAGTAAGAGACAGGTTCACCGCGCCTTGCGCGCCAGCGCTTATCCCGTCCGAAATACTGATAGCATGCATGTAAGCGTCGGAGCCGCGGGCGCACACAATGGTATAGGTCTTGTCCTCCACAATGACGGAACAGCCGCTCATGTTCGTGGAAGCGTCCAGCTTGATTTCCATATCGCCCTGCGGCGTCTTTACAAACAGGATATCCCCCTGCCCCTTTTTCGTAATCGTACCGGTTACCGTCGAGGCGTTGGAAGAATCCACCGCCGCTACGGGCTTCTTTTCTCCGGCAGTAATCTTCACGGCGTGAAGATATTCGTCGGAGCCGTGGGAGACGGAAACGCTGATGGATTCCCCCGGAAGCAGCACCTTGCAGGCGCTGGCGTCGGTTCCGCTGTCTATCTTGATTTCCATATTTCCTTCCTTTGTGGAAAGGAGTAAAAGCTCGGCGGTTGTACCGGAGCGCACCGTCCCTGATACCGTTGCAATCACCTCCGCCGCCTGTACCCGAACGCCCGAAAACGGAGCAAGCGTCACACCTGCGATGAGGCAGGCTGTTATCCATCCTTTCGCCAACTTGTTTTTCCTCATTTCTGTACCTCCATTACCCTGTTACTCTTTGCTCTTTTATGTCTGTTTATCATACAATATCCGTCATAAAAGCGCAATACAGAGGGCAAATCTTAAATACAAATTTAATATAATATTAGGAAATTGATTTTCTTTTCAGATAATAAAATCCATAAGCCGGTATACTTACATCCACAGCCTTCAGCTCTGCGCCTGAGATCAAATCCTCATATATGCCGTCATCTTCCTTAATCCATGCCGTCTTATCAAATTCGCTGAAATTAAAGATACCGATGATTTTATCGCCTTCAAAATATCTTCCGATACATAAAATGGAAGCGTCCCAGGTTTCAATCGTCCAGGCGTCCGCCTCCGCCACAAACGCCTTTTCCGCTTTCCTGATTTGCTCAAGTCTGTCGAGCCTTCCGAAAATTTTTCCTTCCACTGTGTCCTTGTCAGAAATCCTTCCGGCCTTTTTCCAGTCCATTGCTCCCCGATGGATGTAACGGGAATCCGCCGCCTTATTGGGGTCATCCTTATAGCTGTAATCGTTAAGCTGTCCGATTTCATCTCCGCTGTAAAGCACCGGAATGCCGGAAAGCATAAACATGTAGGCATGGAGCATCACATCAAGCCGGACAGCCTTCTCCTCTGCCTGTGCATCCTGCTCCGAAACCGCCTTTTCCACGCCGCACATGGAGGCTGTAGTGCCGCAGAATCTGGCGTCTCCGGTGACAGGGTCTGCATTGTAAAGCTCGCCCCGGCTGTTGCTGTCCCCGGCATAGCCCTGGAAATAATCGTTTAAATACTGCTTGTGGGAGCGCTCTCCCATTCCCTCCAGCCACAAGGTCCCATAATCAAGCCCCCAGCCGATATCGTCGTGGCAGCGCAGGTAATTTAAAAACAGATAATCCTTCGGCAGGGCATTTACAATATCCAACTGCTTTTTGAGAAGCTTCACATCCCTTGTGGCTACCGTGTGCCATGTGGTTGCCATGGTGGTCACATTGTAAAGCATATGGCACTCGGGCTTTTCCACCGTGCCGAAATAAGGAACCACTTTTTCCGGCTCCATCACCACCTCGCCGAGAAGCAGGACGCCGGGGCAGACAATCTCGCCAATCATGCGCATCATGCGCACTATGGTATGTACCTGAGGCAGGTTGCGGCACTGGGTTCCCAGCTCCTTCCATATGTAGGGGACCGCGTCGATGCGGATAATATCAATTCCCTTATTTGCAAGATACAGGAAATTGTACATCATTTCATTAAAAACTCTGGGGTTTTTATAATTCAAATCCCACTGATAGGGGTAAAAGCTGGTCATCACAAAATGTCCCGCATCGGGAAGCCATGTAAAATTGCCCGGTGCCGTGGTGGGAAACACCTGGGGCACTGTAGCCTCATATTGTGACGGGATTTCCCTGTCCGCAA
This sequence comes from bacterium 1xD8-48, assembly GCA_009917455.1. Lineage (GTDB taxonomy): Bacteria > Bacillota > Clostridia > Lachnospirales > Lachnospiraceae > Suilimivivens. The sequence continues at coordinate 30,160 of QZDS01000034.1, forward strand.
AGAAAAAATAACGGCTCATATATTCCCCGTCCCCCTGGCGGGCCTTTTTTGCCCACTCATGATCCTGGGAGGTGTGGTTCATCACAAAATCCATGCAGACGTTAATACCCTTCTCATGGCAGGCGGCCGTGAGGCTTTCCAAATCCTCCATGGTTCCCAGCTTTTCCTGCACCTTCCTGAAATCCGCCACCGCATACCCGCCGTCGGAGCGTTCCGGGACAGTGTCAAGAAAAGGCATGAGATGAATATAATTCACGTTACACTTTTCCAGGTAATCCAGCTTTCCCTCCACGCCCTTCATGTTGCCGGCAAAATTGTCGATGTAAAACATCATGCCAAGCATATCGTTCTGCTTATACCAGTCCGCTGCCGCTTCCCGTTTGTCGTCCAAAAGCCTTAACGCCTTATCCCTCTCATCGGAAAAGCTTTTCAGATGTTCGCACAGCTCCGCAAACATGGAGTCGTTATCATACAGCTCCATATAAAGCCAGCGCAGCTCGTCATGGTGCCTTTGCAGCCGTCTTTGAAAAGAATTCTTCATCTTTTTCATTTCTCCTCTTTTCCGCACTGTATTTTTCTGTGTACTATGATACAGCGCCTTTTTTAATCAGTTTATATCTCCACTTCCATCCCGTCAAAGGCAGCAAGAATGCCGTATTTTTCCGCCTCCAGGCGGATACCCTCATATCCTTGCCCGCAGTTGTGGGAAAAGTGATTGGCGACGATTACGGTTTTTCCGTCAATCATATTTTCCCTGCGCATGCGCTCGATGACCTCCCTGTTTGTCCAAAGGCTCATATGACCGTCACGCCACTCCATATAGTCGCCCGGACAGGAGGGAATAAGTCCTGCGCCTTCTCCGCTCATCCGGTGCCTGCCGCCTGGCCCGCCGGTGCAGTCAAGGGAAATCAAATCGTAACGTCCCTGACCGGCAAGGGTCTCCCACGTATTCTCGGGAAAGATACCGGTGTCATGGGCATAAAGAATTCGTTTTCCCTCATGAAAAATGGAATATATCACCGGGGAGGTTTCCGCATTGTGGTTTGCCCATAATGGAAGAACCTCATACCGCCCGCCGTCGCCCGCCAGAAATTTCTTTCCCGGCTCCACAAGGGTAACGTCCGACGCGTCACCCATTTCAGGGGCGTCCGTCATACACCGCAGCTTTTCATATCCGTCCTGTGCCGCATAAAAATGCAGCGGACGGTGCTTTCCTGTAAAACCGGCTCCTGCCATCTCCACATCCGAAGGATAAAGATGGTCGCCGTGGCTGTGGGTAATCAGACAGTGGCCAATCTTCGTCCAGTCCATCTCATACTGAATGGAATGCCACACCGTGTCTGGCGGAAAGTCCAGCAAAAGTTCGTCATTGATAATGGCCTGGGAGCGGGAACGGATATAACGTCCTTTCTTTTCCTTTGCCTCCTGACAGACATTACATGTGCAAAAAAGAGACGGCACCCCCTCAAAAGCCGCTGTGCCCAGATATTTTATTTTCATTGTGTTCTACCTCGTTTCCTCTCTTTGTTTCTCATTATAGCACGGTTTTATCTGTCATGGCGAGAAAATTCGTTTCCCTGCAAGGCCTGAAAAGTTTCCTGTCAGGAAACTTTTTTAACTAAACTTTCATTCCCGTCCATTGTATTTTTCCGCTCCTTCTCCCATACTAAGGATGAGGTGAAGGAAATGAAAGAAATCAATATCGGACGTATTTTAATGCAGAACCGACATAAAAAAGGAATCACACAGGATGAACTGGCGGAATATATCGGGGTGTCGAAAGCCTCTGTCTCTAAATGGGAAACAGCCGCAACCTACCCTGACATCACTCTTCTTCCACGGCTGGCAGCCTTTTTTAATATCAGCATCGACGAGCTGATGGGGTATGAGCCCCAGATGGACAGGGACGATATCCGAAGGCTGTACCGGAGGCTGACCCGGGATTTTGGGGAAAAGCCCTTTGAGGAGGTAATGAAGGACTGCCGGGATATTGCCGGAAAATATTGTTCCTGCGCCCCCCTTTTGTTCCAAATCGGCTCTTTATTTGTAAACCACTGTATGCTCGCGGAATCGCCGGAAAGGACAAAAGCCGTTCTTAAAGAGGCAATACAGCTCTTTTGCCGGGTACGTGAAATCAGCGAGGATACGGAACTTGACGCGCAGGCAGTCTGTATGGAGGCCCTCTGCCTGCTGCAGCTTGGCATGCCGGAGGAGGTCTTTGCGCTTTTAGAACCTCTGGAGGGTGTCCGCATGAATCCCGAGCCCTTACTTGCTTCCGCTTTTCAGATGACCGGAAATGTCACGGAGGCAAAGCGGATTCTACAGGCCGGAATTTACAGCTCCCTTCTTGCGCTTTTAAATCTTTTGTCCTCCTATATGACATGCTGCGCGGACGCTCCTCTGATGTATGAAGAAACCTGCCGCCGGCTGATGGGTATTGCGGAGGTCTTTGATTTGAAAAATCTGCATCCCGGAATGTTTTTGACCCTGGAACTTTCCGCAGCTCAGGGATTTTGCGCCCTGAATGAGAAAGCCCGTGCGCTGGAGCTTCTTGAGGATTATACAGAGCTGGTATTGTCGGATAAAAATCCCTTTACGCTCCATGGAGATTCCTGGTTTACCCTTCTGGACGAATGGCTGGAACGCTGTCTGCCTCTGGGCAGCTCTCTGCCTCGAAGCGAAGCGGTTATCCGCAAAAGCATGGGGGAAGCCGTTTTTAACAACGCCGCTTTTGAATCGCTGAAAGGGGAGCCGCGCTTTGAGAGGCTTGCGCACCGCCTCAAATTTTAAGACTGCAAATGTGTCAGGGAGAACTATATGAATGCAATCGAAATCAACAATTTATCAAAAATATACGAGGGCGGCAAAAAAGCCCTGGACTGTGTCTCCATCACCCTGAATCAGGGAGAGGTTTTTGGATTCCTGGGACCCAACGGCGCCGGAAAAACCACTGCCGTCAAGCTGCTTAGCGGTATGCTGACTCCCACGGAAGGGAGCTGTGCGCTGTTTGGCGTCAATCCGGCTAAAGCGCCGGAGAAGGCCCACGCCATGTCCGGCGTAGTCACAGAACACGCCCAGATGTACGATAATCTGACGGGGATTCAAAATCTGGTTTTTTACGGCTCGGTTTTCGGCCTTGGAAGGTTGGAAAGCAAAGAACGGGGAATCAGGCTGCTGGAACAGCTGGAGCTGTCGGAGGCCGCAGACAAAAAACTCTCCGCTTATTCCACCGGTATGAGACAGCGCCTTTCACTGGCAAGGGCTCTGATTCATGAACCGAAGATTCTGTTCCTTGACGAGCCCACCTCAGGGCTTGACCCGGAAAGCGCCCAGAATGTCCACGCAATGATTCGCTCTCTGGCCAGGGAAAAGGGAATCACAGTTTTCCTCTGCACCCACCAGCTCCGCTACGCGCAGGAAATCTGTACCCGCTACGGCCTGCTTTCCAGCGGAAAGCTCCTTGCCGACGGAACTCTGGAGGAGCTGCGCTCCCGGCTTTGTTCCGAAACCAGAGTAAGCCTGAAAGCCACAGATGTTCCTGGCGGACTGCCCCTTACCCGGACAGGAAATCAGGAATATGAGCTTGCGGTTTCGTCACAGGAAGAAATTCCGGCGCTTGTGCGGCGGATTGTGGAAGCCGGAGGAGATATTTATCATGTTTCATCCTCTCTGCCTTCCCTTGAGGATATCTACTTTGCACTTACCGCCGCAGGCAGCGGCAGCCGCCAGACGTTTACAGGCAGCCGCTGAATGTATCAGACAGACAAAACCAAAAAAAGAAAGGGGAAAAATGAAACAGGAAATGATTGCAATTATCAAAAAAGATTTACAGAGCATTATCAGCAACAGACGCATGTTCTTTGTGCTGCTGGTAGTTCCCATCGTACTGACGGTCTTTATGCCCACCGTTTTTGTAGTGACCATCCGCTTTGCGCCCGAGGAGGGCCGGGAATTTGCAAAAATACTGGAAATGCTGCCCATGGCGGAGCAGACCCTGGCCGGCAATCTGGCCTTTCTCGGACTTCTGCTGAACTACGTTCTGCCAGTGTTCTTTTTAATCATCCCGATTATGGCCGCCACCGTCATGGCCGCCAGCTCCTTTGTGGGAGAGCGGGAAAAACGCACGCTGGAAACGCTGCTCTACTGCCCGCTTTCCCTGAAACAGATATTCCGTTCCAAGGTACTGGCATCCTTTCTGCTGAGCATGTTCGTATCCTTTTCCTCTTTTCTGGTCATGCTGACCGTACTGGAAACGGAAATATACTTTTTGGAAGGGACTTTTCTTTTCCCGGACGCCAAATGGCTGCTGATTATGCTGCTGGTTTCTCCGGCGGTCTCGCTGATTGCCATTATCCTGATTGTCCGCACCTCGGCCAGAGCCCAGAGCATCGAGGACGCGCAGCAGGGAGCCATTTTTCTCCTGCTTCCGGTTCTGCTTCTGGTTGCCGGACAGTTTACCGGAATCCTGCTGGTGAACGGCTGGATTTTGTTCGGACTCGGCGTCCTGTGCGCTCTGCTTGCCGCCCTTCTCTTTAAAAGAGCTATAGGGAATTTCCGATATGAGCTGCTGCTTAAGTAAGCTCCCCTACACAATATCAAAAATACTCATCTGACCGTTTTTCCACGAGGTCTGCTCCGCCTCCTTTACAATATCCTCTGCCCGGAGATTACCGGTGAGCAGAGGGGAGGCCGGGTCGTGGTTTTTCCTGTTTTCAAGCACCGACTGCCTGTCATAATTGGCGTAGCAATACAGACAGCCGTGAGCGCAGGTGTTGTAGGCGCCGATGTCCGCTCCCAGCAGACAGTTACACTCGCCCCTTGCCCCTTTCTTCTTCGGCACATCCAGCCTGCAGCCGATTGCCGCTTCCAGCACCTCTTTTGACATACAGCCTGCCGCATCCACATTTTTCGCCGTCTGCTCCCGGCAGGCGGCGATTAACCTTTCGCTTTCACAGCACAGATGAATCTGAAAGCCGCTTCCGGCGGCAATCCCGGCAAAGGCGTCAGTCAGATATGCCTGCTCGCTGAAAGAAACGCTGCGCGCTCCCGGAAAATTTCTTCTGGTCTTTTCGTATAAATCAATGAAGCTTACCACACACTGGCGGGAATGTCCCTTAAGCCGGCCGGCCATTTTTTCAAACTGTCTGATATGGTAATCTGCGGAATATTTTTCCGTAAGAAAAACCGGGTCATAGCGCCAGCTTATGCGCTCCGGCCCCACCAGTTTTGACAGCCTGCAAAACGCCTCCAGAATTTCCTCTTTATCCGGGACAAACGGTTCAATGTCCTTTCCGTAAGGCGTAATCGTCACAAACCAGAAAGTGTCAAAAGCCGAAAGCTCTGAAAGCCTGTCCAGCATGGGAAGAGGATTTTTGGTGCAGAACACCATAACGTCCACCACCTCCGGGCTCAGCAGATATTTCGTTACCCGCACCGGATTGTAGGGATTGCGCGCCAGTACATATCCTTCCTTTATCCGGTTAAAAAACCAGTCGCTGTAATACGCCGGGATGTCGGTTCTGCTGCCGGTGTTGAGTATCATTGTTTTTTCTCCTGATTTTCAAAGGTCTTTTTCGCCTCCCCGCACCATTCCAGATAAGCGCGGCAGGTTTTTATTCCAAACTCCACGGTAAGCAGATAGTATTTATGGGTTTCATCCTCGTCAAGGCAGGCTTTCAATGCCTGTTCGGCTTTCATCAGATATGCCAGCTCCGTTTCCGTCTTTTCACGGAAAGCCTCAATATGCATTATCGCCTGTTCTTCCCCGGACTCGTTTCCAAAAAACAGTTTCAAAAGCGTTTCATAGCGGAGCTCGTCGCGCTCGGCGGGCGCTTTCAGCCATGCTTTCAGATATACCCTTCCTGCGTCCGTGATGGTATATATCAGCTTGTTTCTGTTATTTTCCCTCTCCTCCCGCTTATCGGCAAGCCCCCGCTTAACCAAATCGCTCAGCGTGGGATAAATGCTTCCGTAGCTCGCTCCCCAGAAATATTTCAGGGCCGTGTCCATTCTCTTTTTAATTTCATACCCCGTCAGCTCCTCGTGGCTGAGCAGACCTAAAATCACACAGTCAAGTTTTTTTTCCGCCGCCATTGCCATGCCCCTTATCAAAATTCCGCCTGCTTTTCACAGGTCTTACCCCATACCCTAACGCCTTCGCCGGGCAACTGTCAATACAGGCGCCGCACAAAATGCATTCCAGACTTTGAACGCTACCGTCCTTTATCTCCCTTTCCACATCAATTCCCATTGGACAGGCCCTCCGGCATTTCCCGCAGGAAACGCACTCCGCCTTTTCATTTTCCCGCACACACAGGCCCGGAAGACGAAGCAGGCGGCGAAGCTTCATGCCTGCCACCATAAAAGGCGCCATCCAGCAAAAATAATGACAGAAAGCCCTCTTTCCCGAAAGAATCGCCGGCGCCAGAATCAGGCATACAATTCCGTAATAAATAAGATAGCTCTGGACAGACGAAATGGAAATCCCCTTTTCCGTTTCAAAGAAAAAATCAACTGCCAGAATCCGTCCCTTTTGCAAATAGCAAAATAACACCGCCGCCAGCCAAACGACCCAGACGACATATTTTATCCTGTTCCGCCAGCCCTGAACAGGAACCCTTTCGTTCACCGGAAACGCACATTCCTGCAGACCTCCCGCCGGACACAGATACGCGCAAAAAAGCCTCCCGAAGGGAATGGACAGCAGGAGCAAAGCTGCAAATACAATAAAGCTCCCGTTAACGATTCCGCCAAGCCCCGCATTGATAATTAATGCGGGACTGAAATAGTAAAGCGTAACCGGGAACAGTAAAAGAGAAATTATGAGCGTCAGTTTTCTTACCCTTTGTCTTGTCATAGCAAAGCCCTCCATATATATCAGTTTGATATATTATATATCACTCTGATATATATGGCAAGGGCTTTCAATTGTCATTAGCGGAATTTAATTCTCCTGACCAGCCAAAACCCCCGGCGCATTATTCGCAAAAGTCAAGACAAAGCCTTATTTCCGTGTAGGGCCTTACCTTCGTGTCCGCCACCTCCACATGGGCCGGATGAACGCTGTAGCCTTTCAGCGCTTCCTCGCTTTCAAAGGAAGAATCCAGCATCACGTCCGCATTGGAAGATGAGAGTCCGTTTGCCTGCACCTTAATATCCAGAAGCCCCGGAATTTTTCCCTTTAAGCCCTCCAGCCCTTCTTTGATGCCGGCTTTCACCCGCTCCTTTTCCTCCCCTGTAAGAGTTTCTTTGAGTTTCCATAGAATAATGTGCTTTACCATCTCTCCGTTTTTCCTTTCTTTTTATATGTCCAGAGAATCAAATATTCCCCTGTTTTTACTCCTGCTCCTTAAATCTCATTTTATCAGAACCGGTAAATATTGCAAGAAATTATCATAACGGCGCACAGCGGTCCTTAAACCTGAAACGGCAAATACATGGGCGAAAGCCGTCGCCCCCTTTATCGATATGCAAAAGCTAATACCTCAAAGCCATCTGTCTGCCGATTGTAAATAAGGCAGAATCTATGTATAATCAAGTCATCCCCGCCTGCAGGCAGTCGCACGGTCTCTGCGACAGTCGCCAAATGGATGCTCTGCATCCGCCTGACTCATTGCTCGCGGGAATAAAGACCTTGGAGGAATCCCCCATGTTTTCCTATGAAGAAATTTGTAAATTCAATGAAACGGATATGTCGATTTACAAATATATCGTTTCAAATGTCGATAAGATTCAATATATGACAATCAGAGAGCTTGCCGGAGCGCTTTCCGTATCGACCTCCACCATTCTGCGTTTTTGCAGTAAAAACAACTTTGACGGCTATTCCGAATTTAAAAGAGCCCTGAAAAAGGAACTCTCTGCACAGAATACTCCAAAACCACTGGCGGATTTACAGGAACTTTCAGGATTTTTTGCAAGGACAAATTCTGGCGCCTTTGAAAAAAAGCTGCTGTTTGCAGTAGATGCCATCAGGAAATCCGACCTGACGATTTTTATCGGCATGGGTTCCTCCGGCACACTGGCCAAATACGGAGCAAGATATTTTTCCAATCTGGGACATTTTGCGGTGGGGCTGGAAGACGCTCTTTATCCTGTCGAGGCTTTCAATTGTAAAAATACCGTTGTTATTGCCCTGTCAGAAAGTGGTGAAACCCGGAAACTGATTGAAACAATCCATCACTTTAAGCAGAAGAAATGCTGTGTTCTGAGCATTACCAACTCATCTTCGTCAACTCTGGCACAGATATCTGACTGGAATTTTTCCTATCATTTAAATTCCAGACATGTATTCGGAGAATATATTGCAACTACCCAGGTTCCCGTCATATTTCTCATTGAAGCGCTGGCAGGAAGAATATAAAGGAACAGCCTGTTACTTGTCTGGTAACAGGGATTTTCCTATAATACAATCAAAACCAACATGAAGCGAGGATAATTATGACCGAATTAGAGAAATGCATGGCCGGACAATACTATGACTGCCACGACGAAATTTTTCTGGAATTTAAAAGAAATGCCCGGAAGCTTTTGAAAGACTACCACGAACTTGCCTATGAGCAGAAAGAGGAAAAGAGAAGCATCTTACAGCAGTTATTCGGAAGCATCGGCTCCAACGTGTCCGTAGGGCTTCCCTTTATCTGCGACTATGGCAGAAATATCTATCTGGGAGACAACGTGTCTGTCAACATGAACTGCACCTTTGTTGACTGCAACAAAATCACAATCGGAAGCAACGTACTGATTGCATCGAATGTACAGCTCTATACGGCCGCCCATCCCGTGGAGCTGGCAGAAAGGCTCACCCCGGACTGGAAGCACGAAACGGGAGAATATTTCTGCCGCACCTATGCGCTGCCCATTACCATCGGAAACGGCTGCTGGCTGGGAGGCGGCGTGATTGTGCTTCCGGGAGTGACCATCGGCGACGGCTCGGTTATCGGCGCAGGAAGCGTCGTCACAAGAGATATTCCGGCGTCATCCGTAGCTGTAGGCAATCCCTGCCGGGTGATTCGGGAGATTAACATCTTCCCCCGCGCTATAATGCATTTATAGCGGCGTCAGTTCCGAAAGGAGTGCGGTTTTCCGTATCGCCGGTGTCTCGGTTCACACTTTGATTACTCCGGAGGAACACTCGGCGGCTGGCGCTGTCTTTTACTGGCCGCACAACCCTCGCCGCATAAATCCGGTTCCCGTATTCCGCCAGAGACCTTTCACCGTCTTTTTGCGGGTCCATGCAGTAAAACTCTCCATCCTGCGGCATTATTTCCTTCTTCGCATGCACCGCAACGCTTCCCCGAACACGCAGCGCAAGGAAAACCCCCGCTGCCAAAATCAGTAGCAGCACAATCCCGACCGGATATAAAATCCGCCTCCTGCCCCGGCACGTTCTTTTATCCCATGCATCATTTCTGCTCATATACGCTATTCTCCTGCCGCCCCCTGATACTCCTGTATTTTGCTCTTTCCGCCTCAACATAATAATAGTATAATGGATTTCACCGCGATACAAGACCTGGCAGCCAAATATAAGGAAATTCATTATGAGAAAAGTAAAAATTACTGTAATAAGAAAAGAATTCTACCCTGATTTTGCAGACAAATTTTTATCGGACGGAAAAGATGCCGGAGGGCTTCTGCCCATGGGCGTGGATTGATATTTACCATATAGAAGCGATTACTCAAGCATGATTTCCTTCACAGATATTTTTCTTATCTTTTCTGAATAAATGCGCATTATCAGTTCATATATCACAAGGAAAGCCGACAGAGAAATCAACATCACCGGAACATCAAACTCATATGCCGGGACGCCGGGAATATCCCTGAACACAATATCCACCATCATTCGAAGCAGCCCGTACTGGTATCCCGTTCCGATGGCAAAGCCCACATAGGCCAGCGGCCGATACCCGCCAAGCACCGCTTTGCAGCATTCCTCCTGCGAATAACCAAACACACGCATCATCGCAATGGTTTTTGTATTCCCCCTGATTACCGTTGTTATGGCAAGAAACAGCGTCGTGCAGGCCAGTACCAGTCCAATCAGCAGCATCATTGCGCCCATCATGACGCCTGACAGTTCCTTCATACTAAATGACATTTGTGTCATTGATGAAAAACAGAAAGAGGCAAACACGATAAAAAACACGAGCGTTTTCTTGCTTTTTAATGTGTTTTTCTTAAGGTCTGCCGTAAATTCCCTGTCGGAATCTCTTTCTTTTCCGCGCCTTTTTGCTTTCCCGGAATGCTGAAAGCTGTCCCTCAAAAGGGCCAGCGCCGGTTTTCTGAGCTGAAAGCCTGCGTAAGCCACTGCAAGAGCCGCAAAGGCAGCCGTCGGTACAATCACCAGCCCTGCGAGCAGTACCGGGTGAAAATGTATCAGAATTTCCGGCAGAATTTTATCCTCATTCTGAATTTCATAAAACAGAGGCATCAGAAGGAACGCTCCCCCGAACCCTAATGCTGTTCCAATCAAGATACTGACTCCAAACACCCCGAAGTTCCTGGCAATCTGCAGATTGGAGTATCCCAAAGCCTTTAATATCCCCAGCTCCTTCCTGTGGGTGTCTATGTAATGCCTGATATAAAAAAGCAGCATAACCACTGATGTGGCAAGCAGGCATCCCCCGCTGACGATACTGACCACCTTTGCGGCCGAAACCTGAGCCTCATAAAATGCCAGCGTCTGCGGCATTGTGATTTCCTCTTTTATTCCGGCAATATCCATATTGAAGTTCAGAAACATTGTGCACACAAGCACGGCGCAGAAAGCAATAATTGAAACTCCCGTAAGCTTTGCCGCATCCTTTATTCCTACTACCATAGCAATCCCCCATTCCCCTCGCCGGAAAAAACGGCTGTGGAAAATCTTTTTACAATATTACCAGCCGATTTCATACGCGCTTTTCTGTACTTTGTTTGTATAAATATCAGAAATTTTCCCGCTGTTCATCCTGATAACCGTGTCCGCCATCTCTGCAATATTCTGATTATGGGTGACCATGACAATGGTAAATCCATATTCTTCGTGCAGCCTGCAAATATAATCAAGCACCTGCCGCCCTGTCTGCTCGTCCAGCGCGCCTGTGGGCTCGTCGAGAAACAGCACCTTCGGCCTTTTGGCCAGAGCTCTTGCAACAGATACTCTCTGCTGCTCGCCTCCCGAAAGCTCGGAGGGATATTTGTGCTGCTTTTCCCCAAGCCCTACTGCCTCGATAATTTTCTTATATTCCTTATTCGACGCCAAATCCGCCCCCATTTTCACATTCCGGGCAACATCCATATCAGGCAGCAGATAGTACTGCTGGAAAATAAATCCGATATTTTCCCTGCGAAACCTTGTCAACATACTGTCGGAAAGGCCCGTGATATCCGTTCCGTCATAAATCACCCCGCCGCCCTCCGGCGTTTCCAGACCTGAAAGCACATTCAGCAGGGTTGATTTTCCTGAACCGGAAGCGCCCAAAATTACGGCGAAATCCCCGTCCTCGATTTTCAGACTGATATTTTTAAGCACCTGAAACCGGCTTTCTCCGTTTCCGTAAAACTTTGTAATTCCTTTTGCCTCAATCACTGTCCTGTTCCCCCTTCACCTTATTAAGCAGGCTGACAAACACCTCTGTCATCATCTCACTGATTTCCTCTCCCGTAAAACTGCACATCTTTGTGGCGCACAAGGCCGCTATCCCGTGCGTATAAATCCACAAATGCCGGTACAGCTTTTCCGCAGCTGCGCCCTTAATCCCATAGCCGGAGGTAATAGATGAAAGAATGCTTTCGTAGCTCTCGTCTATCAGCGGCAGTACGCTTCCGATACCGGGAACGGCGTCCTGCTCTGTCATGAAAAGAAGCTGAAACAGCTTCGGCTCGTTCATGGCAAAGAGAATATACTGCGTTCCGACTCCCTTAAAAGCCATTTTTTCGGAAAGTCCCTTTTTCACATATTCCCTGTAAAGCGCTCTGGCCGCTTTCACCGTATCCCGTTTTACCTCCTCCATACTCTCATAAACGGTAAATATGGGGCAGGCCGAGCTCCCCAGCTTCTTTCCCAGGGCTCTTGCGGTCAGGCTTTCCGCGCTTTCCTCCCGGATGATATTAAGCGCGGCTTCGACGACCTGTCCTTTCGTAAATCTTGCTTTCGGCGGCATGATTTGCACTCCCTTCCCTTTCTAAAACAATCGTTCTATAACATTCGTTCTAAATATATACCTGTTAATACCGGAAGTCAATAGAGAAAAACAAAAAAATGCGCTTTTACCTGTTTTGCATTTTTCTCAAATAATCATAAGAATAAATCTTCCTCCCGTATTGCAGGTCATGTAAAAATGCAATCTTAGTTCGATAAGCCCTTACCAGTTTTGTGACTGTTTCATCATTGCCCGCCGTATCTTTCATAAACAGGTCGTAAACCTCTGCGTCTGAGGGAAGTAAACTGAGGTCCACCAGCTTTGGGTCCGTCACATATTTTAAAAGCTCTTTCTCATATTTTTTAAACGAGGTCACTTTAATATCGAGCAGGCCGGAATCGGCTTTTATAAGATTCGTATTATAAAACATACTGTTACCACTGTCAAAGATTGGCGCCGGTTTGATGAACCGGTACGTTTTACTGTCCCTTATTACGCCGAAATTGTTCAGATGTCTGTCAGTGTTAGTGATTATAAAGTCCGTCAGTATCTGATATTCCATAAACGCTCTGAGGTAATCCTTATCTATGCCGTGCTCTCCGCAATACTGTATATAGGTCTCATAATAATTGCTTTCATTGGATTTTCTGATACTCTTTACAATATCGATTGCCGGTATAAACTCCGTACCTATGTCCGTAAAATTCGGGCAGATGCATCCGGTAATCAGTTGTCCATCCGATGATATTTCAATTAATTCATATGGGGTATATTCAAATTTATTTTGTCTTTTATGTATTTCTGCCGCAAGGACTTCACTTAAGCTTTGTCTGCATGTATTATTGTAGTTGCCTTTTACAAGTCTTCTTGTGCCAAAGGCGTCTATAATCCATTTTTTCTTAAGGTCGCCCTTTAAGGATGCGCTTGGTATAAAGTTTGTTTTTCCTGCTATACTTTTTATATCGTCTCTTAAGTCAAGGGAAAACTTTGACATGAAGTCATTTTCATATAAGTTAATATTTTCCCATTTATAATCGCTGTCCTTTGGGCATATCCAGTAATGGTCTGAAAGCGACAGTCCTAAATTGTCAAGCATATAGTCGATAGTGCTTCCGGAATTCATCCTTGTTAAATCCGTCTGTATATTCTGCCTTGTTACGGGAATCCCTCTGTTCATAATCCATTCGGCAGTCTTATTCTCAACTGTTTTTGAGGATATTTCAAGAAAAGGCAGTCTGTCTGTTGAATTTTTATTGATTACCACTGCCGTAATGCCCTGATTCTCATATTCAAATAACGCCAGCTTTTCGTTTTCATGCATCAAAAAATAAATCATTATTTTCTCCCCGGCCTAAAAAACCTCTTTCGCTATATGTTCTAATTTATTTTTTGCCCTTTCCTTCTTTATATAGCTTTCCACTTCTATCTTTAACAGACCATCCTGTGCCCATTCTTCATCTTTGATATTCGTCCATGTGTCTTTCTCAGATACAGATATCACTTTGTTATCAAAAATTACCTGTACCGTTTTATTATCATCTTCCAAAAGCAGCTTTGCTTCTTTTCCATCGACTGTGAATGTTTTTATAACCTTCATTTTTTACAAAACCTCCGCAATCACCCTCTCCGCGTTGCGGCAGGCGATTTTCTCAATCTGTCCCGCCGTAAAGCCGCTTTCCTTAAGCGCCTCAAACAATCGCGGCATCTGACCCGGGCTTCCGATTTCAAGCCTGCCGCCAACGCCGTCAAAATCCGTGCCGATGGCCGGGCAGTCCTCTCCGCCAACATTCATCATATGGCGGAGCTGCGCCACAATCGCCTCCGTGCGGCTTTCCTTCGCCTTCACGTCGCCGGTAAGAAATTCCGGCCCGAAATTAACTCCCATGACGCCGCCCTTATCCGCCAGTGTCCGAATCATTTCATCCGTCATGCTCCGGGGATGGGGATTTATGCTCCGGCAGTTGGAATGGGACGCCACAAAGGGCTTTTTACAAAGAGCCGCCACATCCCGAAAACCGCCGTCGGATAGATGGGACACGTCCACAATCATGCCCAGCTCGTTCATACGGGCAACAGCCTCCCTGCCAAAGTCCGTCAGCCCCTTTTCCATCACTGAGCTGTCGGAAGAATTGGGAAAGCCAAAACAGTTTGCATAATTCCATGTAAGGCTGATAAGCCGGATTCCCATGCCATAAAAACGCTCCAGATTTTCTATTTTCCCGTCCACCGCACGTCCGTCCTCCAGCGTAAGGATGCCGGATATCTTTCCCGCCTCCCAGTTGGCGTCGATATCCTTCATGCTTTTGGCCGCCGCAAACGCATCAGGATAACGCATAACCGTATTACGGAAAATCTGCAGGTTCTTTTCTATATACGCTTCGTCCTTCGGTAAAAAAAGGCCCGCTATCTTCTTTAAGTTCACAGGAGGCATAAAAATGGCAAAAAACTGCGCCTTGCACCCGCCCTCTTTTAAGCCCGCCAGGGATACCATCCCTCCGGGAGCGGAGAGGGTCTTCTTTCTGCCCATCCACGCTTTCATCAGTGTATCACAGTGAAAATCAATATAATTCATCTTCCCTCCTCCTGGCTGTCACCGGCAGCAGGCCATGTACCGTACTGCCCTATTCCCTGCAGGGTTACTGCTTCTCCCCGCTGACCTTTGCTGCCGCTTCCGCTTCCCTGCGGATGCGCTCTATGTCCTGTAAATTGACCTTACCAGCCTTTAAACGGTAATAGCTGTAGGCAAAGAGTACCGTCACCATCACCAGGATAAAGTACTGGTCTCCCGGTTTCAGTGTGGTCAAAAGCGCCACGCTTATCAGCAAATCACACAGAACCGCCAGTATGACTGTGACGTCAAAAGCCCGCCGGGGCATATGGAAAAAGCCGTTTTCCCATGCATTCGGATACTTCTTTATCAGCCGGAACATCAAAACGTTATTAAACAGGTTGATAATCATTGTGGGAATCATCATCAGGGAAATCAGTTCGTTCAGCCCCATGTCAATCCAGATGGGAACCACGGCAATCACATATAAAATCAGCATCATCACCCAGGGATAGCCCTTTTTCGTCTTTGTGCCGAGAACGGAAGGAAGCCAGCCGTCTTCAATGGTTGCAAGAAGAGGGTGCTGCACGCTGGCAACCGCTCCGTACAGGGAGGTTGCAATGGCAAAGCATGCGCCGCCCAGAATGAAAATCACAAAAACAGGGTAGGGGAAAATCTCTCTGGCTACCACACCCAGATTTTTTCCTGCCACCTCTTCTATGGGAAGAACCCCGGCGGAAACAATGGCAATCAGACAGTAAACCACGGTAATTACACCAGAAGCAATCAGTATCGCCCTGGGAAGGCTCCGCTTAGCGTCCCGAGTATCCGCAGTCATGGCAACCGGCATGGTCGCTCCCTGACAGGCAAAGGCCATCATGGCAATCGCCATAATAAATCCCACCGCGCCGTCAGTAAAATAGCCCTCATGGGGCACCACTGTAGCGTAGTCCACCCGGAGCAGTCCCGTAGCAATGTAAACCAGCAGGGAAACTATCAGGACCGCAACCATAATCAGGTTAAATTTCCCCATAAACTTTCCCCCAAGCAAGGTGGTCAGGAAGAACAGCGTGATGATGGCAAAGGCAATCAGCTGGCTGTAATCTGCAATTCCCGGAAACACTGTGGAGGCGTATTCCACAATGGAAACGGCGTACATGGCAAAAGCCAGACCGGTAAAAATCGTCGAAAGCGCCGTAACGCCCACCAGAAGCGGAGGCTGCAGCAATGCGGCCTGGGAATAAGCGCCGCCGGGCAGCACAAACATTCCCGCCATCAGCGTTTTGTAAGCGTAGGCAAACAGCACCACAAGGTTGGCCGCCACAAGAGCCAGCGTAATGGAATGGCCTGTAAAGGCAATGCCGCTGCCCATGGATACAAAAATCCCGGAACCGATACAGTTTCCGATACCGTAGCATGCCAGCTCAGCCACGCCCAGCTTTTTCTTTTCGTTTGTATTTTTATTCTTTTCCATAAAAGTATCACCTCTGATTTTCAGAATAGCATACACGGAAAAGTACGTCAAACATTATTATTGACATGGTAAAGTATTTTCGCTATTATTGTTGATATGGTAAAGCATTTTTACATATCGGAGGTATTACAATGAATCCTGTGATTGCCATTCCTCAGATGGGAAACGACCTTTTCCGCAGATATATGAAAAGCAAATATGTCCGGAGCCTTCAACGAGCCGGAGCAGATGTGCGCTGGATTGCGCTTGAGGATACAAAAAAAGCTGTTACCGAAATGCTGGAATGCAGCGGCCTGCTGCTTCCCGGCGGGGCGGATATCAATCCAAAGCTGTATGGACAGGAGCCTTCCGAAAAATGCGGCAAGCCCAATGAGCTTCGGGATACCGCGGAATGGGAAATGCTGGAAGCCTTTCTCCCGTCAGGAAAACCCATATTTTGCATCTGCCGGGGCGTCCAGCTTTTAAACGTATTCTTGGGCGGTTCGCTCCATCAGGATATCAGGGATTTGCAGACATGCAGGCATGCTGACTTTTCCTCCAAAAACAGAGGCTGCCATAAGGTCAGCTTTCATCCCGATACCAGGCTGCGGGATATTTTCCGGGAGGAATCCGCCATTGTCAACAGCCTGCACCATCAGGCAGTAAATATCCCCGGCCCGGAGCTTACCGTTTCCGCTGTCAGCGAAGACGGATTTACAGAGGGGCTTGAGCTTTCCTCCCATCCCTTTTGTATCGGCGTCCAGTGGCATCCCGAGCATATGAGTAAAAAAAATGAAAGGCAGCAGAATCTGTTCAATGCTTTTGCAAGAGCCTGTAAAGGAGAATGATGAATGGAAACAGAACGTTACGTCACCATGATGGAGGATGTCTACCGCTTCGTCATGTACGCCAGCGATGATTACAACACTCCCCATGACTATGGGACGGGCAGTATTTTAAATAGGGTTGAAATGCATACCCTCGTCATGATTGCAGCTGCTCCCGGAATATGCATCACGGATGTGGCCAGAATGTGGAACCGGACATTAGGCGCTGCCAGTAAAAATGTGAACCGGCTTTGCAGCAAAGGATATGTGGAAAAAAGAAAACTCCCCGGCAATGATAAAACCATACATCTCCATCCCACTCCCGAGGGAGAAAAATTAGCGAAGCTCCACAGACAGTTTGACCTGGAGCAGGGCACAGCCGCCTTAAATCATCTGCTCAAAGCACACACAGCCAAAGAACTGGAAACCTTTCACCGGGTTCTGCTTTCCTGTGTGGACATCTATGCAAAAAAACCGGGAAAAACAGCGCAGGCCGGTCCGGTAAAACAATGATGTAAAAAGAAACAGGATAACTGCACACAGAAAAGAGGTACAGCATGAAATAAGATTTTTGCCGCTTCCCCAAGAATGATTAAGCTTATGGGCGGAATCCGAAAAATGGCGAACTCCATGTATGAGGAGCAAAAAAGCGAGGGACGCTCCCGCCGGATTCCTGTTCCGGCGTCTTTGGTCAGAGACTCCCTTAATCCAAATCCGGGTCTTCTCGCATAAAGAACCTTCGGTTTTTATAGAAAAAATCAAAATAAGTTTTGGTATTCTTAAGCTCCCACCAGTTTTTGATGTCTACCGGCGTTTCGTCTAAATCATATATTCTGGCGCCTGAAAGCGACAGGAAAAACGGCGAATGCGTTGCAAGAATAAACTGACATCCGCAAAATCTCGCCATCTTCGCGATAAGTTCTGCAAGGGCAAGCTGAAACCCGGGAGAAAGACTGTTTTCAGGCTCGTCAAGGCAGTAGAGCGTGTCATTTTTCAGTCTGGAATCGAAGTACTCAAAGGCTGTCTCCCCATTGCTGCCAAGCTTTACTTCCTCTCCGGCAGTTTTCTTTATGAACTGCCTTCTCGTCAGGGATTTTCTCCGCGCCAGCACCTGCAGACGGATTTTCTCATAATCCTCCAGACCGCTGAACTTAATCGTTTCACCGAATTTCAATCCTGCCCATTCTTCCCTTGCCTCCTCCATATTCTCGGCAATATCCTGATTATTCGTCCGGACCGCAAGCATATAGTCAAACACATCATCGCTGGTGATAATACTGCTGCCGGCAGGAATCCGGCATTTTTGCCCTCCATCATCATATCCCAAAGAATATGCACATTCACGGGTATAGGAATCAAACAGCTCCGAAGAATTCAAAGGAGCCACTCTGTGGAGTCTAAGTTTGTTTGCAATCAAATTAAGCAGCGTACTTTTTCCTGAACCGTTTTCCCCGTAAAAGACAGTAATCGTGTCAAAATTTATCTCATAAAGTCTTTTGGCGGAAAACAGTCCACAGGGGTGGAGATTGTCAATATAGCCATGGAGCCCGCCGTTATGTATCATACGCTCGCGTATCAGATTGTCTTCTTTTTCAATCGGCAGTTTAAAATTATCCAGATACATACTGTATTCTCATATTTTTATCGTGTACGGAATTATTTTTCACGCCACTGCTCTTTATCATCGCCGTACCACACCACCTGATTTCTTCCGAAATGCTTCGCGTCATAAAGCATGGTATCTGCAATTTTCAGGTAATCGGCATACTTCTCATTATTATGAGGCGTAACTGTCACTCCGCCCATGCTGATTGTCACCCACTCTGAAACATTGCCCGTATGAGGGATGTGGAGCTTCTCGACCCCCTCCCGGATTTTTTTCAGATATTCAAAATTGGCCCGTGCCTCTCCACCTAAAATAATCGCGACAAACTCTTCTCCCCCGTAACGGGCGGTAAAATCCGTTGTGCGCTGCAGATACTGCTTAATTGTCTGCGCCACGGCAGCTATCACTTTATCTCCCGCCGGGTGCCCGTAGGTATCGTTATATGCCTTAAAATGGTCAATATCAAACATACAAATGGAAAACGGAATCTGCAGCCGGGTCGCTTCCTTCCATTTCATAATACTGTAGAGGTCATGACGGCGGCGGTTCGCAATTCCTGTCAACTGGTCGGTCATGGACTGATACTCAACCTGCTTGCGGTACTTATACAGTTTGATATGGGTGTTGACCCTGGCCCTTACAATCAATGGATGGAACGGTTTGGTGATATAATCCACCGCGCCTAACTTAAGCCCGCGCTCCTCGTTTTCGATATCAGAAAGGCTTGTTATCAATATTACCGGGACACTCTGCGTAATGACTTCTTCCTGCAGTTTTTTCAGCAATGTAAACCCGTCCATTCCCGGCATAATCACATCCAGCAAAATCAGGGAATAATCGCCTGAACCAGCCAGAGCCAGTCCTTCGTCCGCCGTGTGAGTGAGCGTGATATCATAGTCGTTTTCCAAAATTTTTTTCAACTGAGCCGCCTGCAAAAGGCTATCGTCAACAATCAATATTTTTTCCATATTTTCCCTCATTTCCGCATCACATTTTTCTACATTTGCAAACTTTCCAGAGAATTTGTACGAATATCTCATGCATCCCTTTTGAAATTATACATAAGTAAGATATGTTTTGCAAGCGCAAATCGGGTGTAAATTCACGAAAATGGTAACTATTCAGCCTTCCTTCTAAAAACAACGCACCCAGCACCGGCTAAAAAATAGCCGGTGTTCCCAGAA
>QZDS01000035.1 GCA_009917455.1 bacterium 1xD8-48
ATCACCCTTTTGTCTCTGATAAAGCAAGTTACGATGCAGAGCATCGGGGAATGTACCCTCCTATGATTCAAGTTATTTTTTGAATAATTATAATTATTGTTTATATCCAACAAAATTTTATAATTATGTATCTACTCCCGTTCTAACTCTATCACATCTGAAATATCACAATTTAGAGTTTCACAAATCTTTGTCAGCGTTTCCATGCTGATATGCTTTCCCTTTCCCATGTTGGCAATCATATTTGTGGTAAGACCGGCAGCCAGCCGTAAATCCTCTTTCCGCATATTGCGTTCTATCAGCGTATGCCATAGCGGTTTGTAGCTTATATACATCTATCAGCCTGCCTTTCTCCCCGTGTCGGGGGCTTTTGTACTCATTATACCATTGGACTTGCTAAACCACAAACATTTCTTGACCGCTCGCCGGTTCTGTCTGGATTGTGCTTTTCCTTTCCGCTTTTTGATTACATTTAATTAGCCATGAACTGCGTAATTGGCAGGCTCTGGCGGTATTTTTAAATGCATGTATAGGATATTACTGCCAGAGCTGATCCCAATATGCAGGAACCAGTTCGGCGGCCGTGAGTTCCTGAGACGGTTCAGAAAAGACGACAAGGCGCAGGCGAGCAGAATACTGTACAAGAAAGATGTCACTGTATGCCATACTACGGCGGACCCATGTCCTATGAAGTATGCACCGAACGGGCTCCCAAGAGAAGCAGCTAAGGCAGAGGACGTGGGCTATGCTATTATGATGGATTCATTAGAATATATGGAAAACGATGTGGAATATGTGAGAAAGGTAAGCCGAAAAAGCTTTTCAGAGGTTTTAAATAAGGTGCCGAAACTGGAGAAAATAGAAGATTATAACTTTTATTTTTCTCTTTTTATAGTACGCTTTGTTCAGAAGATGCTGCATCTGCCGATAGATTCAGAATGTAAGTTTACTGCCGGATGGAAATTTAATTGGAAAAATCCGATAACAGGACTCCCGACTGCTATCCTGAATATGGATTTGGGGGCTTCAGACGTATGAGCGCTGTTTTCATGGCGGGTTAATACGATAAGCTGTTTTTTTAACAGAGGCACATGAATGATTTCAATTTTCATATGCCTCTGCACGTCTTTTTCATAGAAAATTATGTCCTGTCTCTGTATACCTTTGAGAATTATTGCAATTTCACCCCGGAAAAGGCGTTGCAAAAGACCCTGCCGGTGAAATCGGTTCGCCGTTTACAAGGAGATGGTGAACATCTCCCATAGCCTGCACTCTGAAATAAGCTTCCTTTCCCCAGCGTCTCTCACTGGAAACGATGGTAATACTTGCCGGAGGCAGGAAAAATCCGTGCGTCAGCAGCGGAAAAGGAATATTAAGCAGGCGGGAGAGAACCAGACAGGTAATTCCCAGGTGGCAGAAGATTACAATTACAGGTTCATCGCTCTCATCGGGAAGCTTATCTATGGTGCGGACATTGCCCGGAGCCACCGTCTGTGCAATAGAGCGTTCCTCCATATCAGGGACAAGATAAAAATTCTGTTCTCTTATGTAACCATAGGAAGCCAAAAATTCATCCAGATTTTTGCATACATTTTGAAACTGGCTTTTTATCTCAGGATTCTGCTTCATAATTTCGGCGTCCACCCAGTCTGTTCCGGTTGTCATAAGCGGGTTGCCACTCCAATAGGAAGGAACAAAGTCCCACGGCACGCCGTGTCTTCCGGTTATCGGGTCGTCAATCAGGTAGGAAAATTCCCGCATCCAATCCAATGTAACGGCCTCACGATTCATTTTTTTCAAAGTGGGAGCGGCGGTATCTTTTGCACGTCCCAAGGGAGAACAGTAAAAGTCGGTAACCTGCCACTTACTGATGCGCCCGGCCAGACATTCCGCTTCCCGCCATCCGTTTTCTGTCAAAGAGTCCTTTGCATAGTCAGGTTCGCCATGACGGACAAATATGATTTTCATAAAGAAACTCCTCCTCGATTAAATTGTATTAAAATGTCCCGGATATTATTTAAAATATTACTGCCTGCCTCTTTCTATGGTTTTTGCACAGGCAGTAATATTGTATATCGAAACAGGACGGATTTCAAGAGCCGGTTGGCGTGTATTACAAATACCGACAGGTTTAGGCAGACAGGCTGCCAGGGAGAATTTTGGGATTCCTGTTCTGAGAGGGCAGTTCTCTGTTCCGGAATAAAATACGACATATTTGTGTTGAAACGTATGTTCGCATATGATAAAATACTTTCATGAATAAGTTAAAAAAAGATTTGATACTTTTATCAGGAATTCTTCTGACCGCTTTTCTCCTGTGGATGGTTCCGTCATTTTTTAACAGGGAGGAGCCCGCAAGGGTAAGGATATATCAGGACGGAAAGCAGACTGCCGATTACCCCCTTGGGGAGAATCTGGTCACCTCGATTTCCTTTGAGGAAGAGCATTACAACCTTATTCTAATTGAGGACGGGAAGGTATCGGTTGCCGACGCGGATTGTCCTGACCAGCTTTGCGTCAGGCAGAGAAGTATTTCGGGAAATGGGGAAAGCATTATCTGTCTTCCGCACAGGCTTGTGGTGCAGATTGAGTCGGAGGAGGAGCGGAAACTGGATGCAATCGCCTACTGAAAAGAAAGAAAACAGAAAAGAATGTAAACCGGTGTCAGGCAGGGTGTCTGCGGACAGGAAAGCTGCAGGCAGTCCGGCCCATATGGGGCTTTTGCTTGCCTTTGCGCTTATTTTATCCTACATAGAGCTTCTAATCCCTTTTCAGCCGGGAATACCGGGGGTGAAGCTGGGACTGTCCAATCTGGCGGTTGTGCTCTGCCTGTATTTATTTGGGTGGCGGAAGGCTCTGCTTTTAACGGTGGTAAAAGCGATTTTTAGCGGGCTGCTGTTCGGGAATCTGTTTATGATTCTGTATTCTCTGGCAGGGGCTGTTTTCAGCGCGCTTATCATGATTCTTCTGAAAAAGAGCGGCTCTTTCCACATCCCTGTGGTGAGCGGGGCGGGAGGCGTTGCCCACAATCTGGGGCAGCTTCTGGTTGCCATGAGGGTGGCGGAAACCTACGGCATTCTTTATTACATGCCGATGCTTATCATTGCAGGGCTTGTCACCGGACTTCTGATTGGAATAACGGCGGCGCTGGTTCTGCCTTATCTTCAAAATATACTTGCGAAAGGAAAACTGAAATGATTGCTTTTGTAAAAGGAAAAATAGAGGATTTGTCGGAGGAAAACGTGGTGGTGGATGTGGGCGGCGTGGGGATTAATGTGAAAATCTCCGCCGGAACCTTTAACCTGCTTCCCGGTATGGGAGGAGAGGTAAAGCTTTATACCTACACCAGCGTCAGGGAGGACGCGTTCAATCTGTTCGGCTTTCTTACAAGGGACGAGCTGGAGCTTTTTAAGAAGCTGATTACTGTTAACGGAATCGGGCCAAAGGGCGGGCTCTCCATCCTTTCGGTTATGAGCGCGGACGAGCTTCGTTTTGCCATTGTCTCCGGGGATGGGGCGGCGATTGCGAAAGCCCCTGGAGTAGGGAAAAAAACGGCGGAGAGAGTGATTTTGGACCTTCGGGATAAAATTTCGCTGGAGGATACACTGATTCATAAGGAAATACAGGCTTCCGGTACGGGAAGCGGGGACAGTCATGCGGTAAATGAGGCGGTGGAGGCTTTAACGGCTCTCGGGTATTCGGCTACGGACGCCCTGCAGGCGGTTAGGAAGGTTCCGGCGGACGAAAATACGGATGTGGAGACGCTGCTTAAGCTTGCTTTGAAAAACATGTTTTAACATCAATCCGGATAAGGGGAAACCATGGCTAAAAGAATGATAGAAACCAACGTGCAGGAAGAGGATATTAAAATTGAAGGCTCCCTGCGCCCGCAAAAATTAACCGACTACATCGGTCAGGCAAAAATCAAAGAAAAGCTCAATATTTACATCAAGGCGGCAAAGCAGCGGGAGGATTCCCTTGACCACGTGCTGTTTTACGGACCGCCCGGTCTTGGCAAGACGACCCTTGCCGGAATTATTGCAAATGAAATGGGCGTGAATATGAAGGTTACCAGCGGACCGGCAATTGAAAAGCCGGGAGAGATGGCAGCGATTTTAAACAATCTCCAGGAGGGAGACGTTCTGTTTGTAGACGAAATCCACCGGCTCAACCGGCAGGTGGAGGAGGTGCTCTACCCGGCCATGGAGGACTTTGCCATAGACATTATGATTGGAAAGGGTCCCACAGCCCGCTCCATCCGCCTTGATTTGCCCCATTTTACACTGGTGGGGGCAACCACGAGAGCAGGTCTTTTAACCGCCCCTTTGCGGGACAGATTTGGAATCATCGACAGGCTTGAGTTTTATTCCATAGAAGAATTGCAGACGATTATCATGCATTCCTCCAGAGTCTTAAGCGCGGAGGTGGAACCGGCGGGCGCAATGGAAATGGCCAGAAGAAGCCGTGGAACGCCAAGGCTTGCCAACAGAATTTTAAAGAGGGTGCGCGATTACGCTCAGGTAAAGCATGACGGCATAATCACGGAAGAAGTGGCAATGACGGCGCTTAATCTGATGGACGTGGACAGGATGGGCCTTGACCATATTGACAGAAATATTCTTATCACCATGATTGAAAAATTCGGCGGAGGCCCTGTGGGGCTCGATACTCTTGCGGCTGCAATCGGGGAGGATTCGGGAACCATTGAGGATGTATATGAACCCTACCTTTTAAAAAACGGTTTTATCAACCGGACGCCCCGGGGCAGGACAGTGACAGATTTTGCATATCGCCATTTAGGGCTTGAAATTCCCGGATAATCTGTTTATAATAAATGCTGTATAAGCAGAAGACAAAGTGATACGTTTGGTATACAAGAGGGGTGGGCGCATGTCGACAAAAACAGATACGGAAGTAATTATCGGAGGTAAGGTTTTTACCTTAAGCGGATACGAAAGCGAGGAGTATCTGCAGAAAGTCGCGTCCTACATTAACAATAAAATGTCGGAATACGCAAAGGTGGAATCCTACAAAAGACAGCCCCTGGACATGCAGAACGTTCTTCTTCAGCTTAACATCGCCGACGACTACTTTAAGGCCAAAAGACAAATCAGCCTGCTTGAGGAGGAGATTCAGGGCAAGGAAAAGGAGCTGTATAACTTAAAGCACGAACTGATCGCCACCCAGATTAAGCTGGAAAACACTGAGAAAAACGTCAAATCCCTTCAGGGAGAGCTGAACGAAAGCGCAAAGAAGATTATAAAGCTTGAAACTGAATTGAAAAACTGATTACTGTCAGCTTATCGCAACAAACGCCGTCTCGCTTCGCGAGCCAGCTTATTGTAATAAAAATACTGCTGCATTGACGATTGATATGTGGGAATCGAAGGTGTGGCAGTTTTTTTGATATTTATTTAGGGAAAAAGGAATCCTCATGAAAAAACCGGAATTACTATCCCCGGCCGGAAATTATGAAGCTCTGCAGGGAGCTATAAACGCCGGCGCAGACGCCGTTTACCTTGGCGGAGAGCTTTACGGGGCCAGAGCATACGCAGACAACTTTACACAGGATGAAATACTTTCGGGGCTCCACATGGCGCATCTTTTCGGCAGAAAGATTTATCTTACAGTCAACACACTTGTAAAGGAGAAAGAGCTGGATGGACTGTATGATTTTCTGCTTCCCTTTTATGAGGCGGGACTGGACGGCGTTATCGTACAGGACCTGGGCGTTCTGCGCTATATCAGAAATCGCTTTCCGGCGCTTCCCATCCATGCAAGCACCCAGATGACGCTTACGGGGCGCTATGGCGCGCAGCTCATGAAGGACGAAGGCGTTTCAAGGATAGTGCCTGCCAGAGAGCTTTCCCTGAAAGAAATCAGGAAAATCAAACAGGAAACGGATCTGGAAATTGAGGCGTTCATCCACGGCGCCATGTGTTACTGCTATTCGGGGCAATGCCTTTTCAGCAGTATTCTCGGAGGACGGAGCGGCAACCGGGGAAGGTGCGCGCAGCCCTGCCGTCTGCCTTATAAGACAGGGGACGGAGAGGAATGTTATCCCTTGAGTATGCGCGATATGCGTACCATAGATATTCTTCCTGAACTGATAGACGCCGGGATTGATTCTTTTAAAATAGAAGGACGGATGAAAAAGCCGGCCTATGCGGCAGGAGTAACTGCCATCTACAGGAAATATATTGATTTATATGTGAAGGACAGAGACAACTACCGGGTTGATAAAAAGGATTTGGAGGTTTTAAATGCTCTTTATATCAGGAGCGAAACCAGCAACGGATATTATATGCGCAGAAACGGAAAGGAAATGATAAGCCTTTCTTCACCGGCCTACTGCGCGACGGACGAAAAGTTGCTTTCCGATATCGAGAACAGATATCTTAACGGCAAAATGACAATCCCGGCAAAGGCTGAAATATTTCTGACAGCGGGCGAAGAAGCCGTCCTTAATCTGACTGCATTTTTACCGGAGGTAGAAAAGGCCGCTCCCGCACTCCAGGTATTCACAGCGAAGGAAGAAGCGGCGGCAGAAAGCGCGCCTGAATCTCTGCGGAAAACAATCACCGTCACCATAAAGGGCGATGTGGTTCAGCAGGCTGTGAAACAGCCCCTGACAAACGATAAAATCAGGGAACAGATTCAAAAAAGCGGCAACAGCTTTGTACGGATAGAAACAGTAGACGTGAAATCAGACGGTCCGGTATTTCTTCCCGTCAAATCCCTGAACGGGCTGCGGCGCAGATGTGTGGATGCTTTGGAAACGGCTGTTATCAGGGAAAACGGTTTTAAGAAAAAAAACTGTTGCGATAGCCTTCCCGAAAAATCCAGGACTTATACTGACCGGATTCCTGCATCCCGGCTGCATTTACCGCAGCTGCATGTATCTGTACAGACCTCAGACCAGATAGAAGCTGCTCTGGAAGCTTCCGTATCCCGCATTTATCTGGATTATGGCCTGCCCGCAGAACCGGCATTTTGGGCAAAGATTTCTGAGCTGACGCAATCGCCAACGCAAAAGCTGGCTAAGGCTCACCCCCGGCCGGAAATTTACGCTTCCACTTCATACATCGTGAGAAACGACAATCTCCGTTATCTGGAAATACTGGCGGAATCCTTTGCAGAGGGCCGGATTGACGGCGTCCTTGTAAGGAATCTGGAAAGCTACGGTTTTTTATCCGGGCGGGTTCCCGCCGGGAAGCTGGTAATAGACGCGGGGCTTTATGTGTGGAACCGGGAAGCGCTGCTTTTCTGGCAAGATAGAGCTGGGGAGTTTTATCTTCCCATAGAAGGAACGCGGCAGGAGTGGAAGGAGCTTCTTCGCGCCGTGCCGGAGCAGACAATGAAAGCTTCCGCAGTGGTCTATGGCTTACTGCCGATGATGGTTACGGCAGGGTGCCTTAAAAAGACGTCGGGCAAATGTGACAAAAGGCCGGAAATGCTGACATTAACAGACAGGTATAAAAAGCAATTTCCTGTTTATACAGACTGCCGGAGCTGTTATAATGTAATTTATAACAGCGTGCCGTTGTCTCTCCACGGAATGTTTTCCGCAAAGGCTTCCGTGGATGCATTCTTTCGGGGAAATTACCGTCTGGACTTTACTGTGGAAAGCAAAGAGGAGACTTACAAAATCATTAAATATTTTCAGGAACTGCCCGGGCAGTACAGGGAGCCTGTTTACAGGGAATATACCACAGGACATTATAAAAGAGGAGTTGAATAGATGGAAATTTATATCAGCGAATTTTCCAAATATGTAATTGCATTGCTGATAGCTTTATATACTTTTGAGTGTTTTGCCGTATTTCGATATGAAGATGAGGAGGGGCGGCAGGGAATTTATTTCAGACAGAGTTTTTGGATGTTTGTCCTGCATTTTTCCTGTTTTGTCGTGATATGTTTTGAAAAAAAAGACATTTCCTACCTGTTTTTTTATGCTTTTGCGCAGATTATTCTCTATGCGGTAAATGTTTTGTACCGGATGATTTATCCAAAATCAAACAGACTTGTGGTCAACAATATGTGTATGCTGCTTGGCATTGGTTTTGTTATTCTGGCAAGGCTCGATATCGGAAAGGCGGTAAGGCAGCTTATTATTGTAACCGTATCGCTGGCGGTTGCCCTTCTGATTCCGTTTTTTGTCCATAAATTTAAATTTTTGAAAAATCTCAAATGGATTTATGCCCTGGCGGGAATCGCGGCGCTTTCCGTTGTGATGATTTTAGGGCAGACTACTTATGGAAGCAAGCTCTCTTACTCCATAGCCGGACTTACATTTCAGCCTTCCGAGTTTGTCAAAATCCTGTTTGTTTTTTTCATTGCCGGCGCCTTATACGAGGCTTCGGGATTTTTTGAGGTGTTTACCACCGCAGTGGTGGCGGCTGCCCATGTGATTACGCTGGTGATTTCAAAGGATTTGGGCAGCGCGCTGATTTTCTTTTTTGTGTATGTATTGACGGTGTTTGTGGCTACCGGCAACTATCTGTATCTCCTTTCGGGAATTGTGGGGGGCTGTGGGGCCTCCTATATTGCGTGGCAGGTTTTTACCCATGTTCAGGTGAGAGTGCAGGCGTGGAAAGACCCGTGGAGCGTGATTGACGCGGAGGGGTATCAGATTACCCAGTCGCTGTTTGCAATCTCCAGCGGGAGCTGGTTCGGACTGGGGCTTTTTAAGGGAACCCCCCAGTCGATTCCTTTTGTGGAGACAGACTTCATTTTTTCCGCCATTGCCGAGGAGCTGGGGAATATTTTTGCAGTTTGCCTTATTTTAATCTGTGTCAGCTGCTTTATTATGTTTATGAACGTTGCGGCGAAGCTGCGGGATAAATTTTATCAGCTCACAGCATTCGGGCTTGGCGTTACTTATATTTTTCAGGTATTTCTTACCATTGGCGGAGGGACGAAATTTATACCTCTTACGGGTGTGACCCTGCCTTTAATCAGTTACGGCGGAAGCTCGGTGCTTACAACTCTTATTATGTTTGCCATACTGGAAGGACTGTACATTATCCACCGGGAAGAGGAGGAAAGCGCGAAGCTTGCACAGGCAAGGCTTATGCGCGCAAAGGCTGAAAGCAGGAGAGCCCCCCGTAAAAATGCAGCACGAAAAAGAAAGCCAGGGAGCGGCGACAGGCGGATAAGGGAAGACAAAATTCCGGCGGATTATGAAGAAAATGCAATGGAAGATACCGCCTTTCCCGAAGGAGACGAGATTGAAGATGAAGAGTACTGACAAGGGGCGCAAATCCGCAAAGGACGCGCCTGTAAAAAGGAAGAAAAACAGGGAAATTATGATAGTCACCTGGCTGTTTACGCTGTTATTTCTGGGACTTTCCGGTTATATTATCCATTATTCGGCAACCCACAGGCAGGAATTAATCAATAACAGCTATAACGGGAGACAGCAGATGCTGATTGCCCAGAACAGGCGGGGGAATATCCTTTCCTCCGACGGCAGCGTTTTGGCCCGGACGGTGACGGACGAGGAGGGGAAGGAAAAGAGGGAATACCCTTACAAGAATCTTTTTTCCCATGTGGTGGGATACGCCACCAACGGAAGAATGGGCGTGGAGGCCCAGGCCAATTACTATCTGATTAATTCCAACGCCCCCCTTGCGGAAAAGGCCAGACTGGATTTGAGCGCGGAAAAGTATCCCGGAGACGATGTGTATACCACGCTGGATGTCAATTTACAGGAAGTTGCCTCCAATGCCCTCGGCATTTACCAGGGGGCAATTATTGTGACGGAACCCGGCACCGGCAAGGTACTGGCCATGGTGTCGAAGCCTGATTTTAACCCTGAGGAAATTTCCGAAATCTGGGATGATTTGGTAGCAGATAAGGACAGCAGTATTTTGCTCAACCGGGTGACCCAGGGGCTTTATCCCCCCGGCTCCACCTTTAAAATTATTACGGCGCTTGAATATATCAGGGAAAATCCGGATTCCTGGCAGAATTACAGCTACAACTGCACCGGTGCTCTCACAAGAGGGCAGGACAGGATTCAGTGCTATCACGGGTCGGTTCACGGAGGCGTGGATTTCAAGCGTTCCTTTGCAAAATCCTGTAATACCTCTTTTGCCAATATCGGCTTTTCGCTGGATAAGAATGCTTTTCATGATACCCTGGAGGACCTTTTATTCGGCATGGAGCTTCCAACTTCCTTAAGCCATAATATCAGCAGCGTGGACGTTACGGATAATATGACGGATGCGGATATGATGCAGGTTTCCATCGGGCAGGGCACCACCTCGATTACGCCCCTTCTGCTGAATATGATTACCTGTGCCATCGCAGATGACGGTGTCCTTATGGAGCCTTATGTGGTGGATTATGTGGAAAGCAGCGGTAAAAGCCGCATCAAAACCTACAGCCCCGTTTCTTACGGCCAGCTGATAAAGCCCGATGAGGCGCAGGCCCTCAAGGGTCTTATGTCGGATGTGGTACAGGAGGGGACGGCGTCAAGATTAAAGGGTCTGTCCTACACGGCAGCCGGCAAAACCGGCTCGGCGGAATACGGAACCGTGAAGGGCGACAGCCACGCATGGTTTACAGGCTTTGCGCCGGTGGAAAACCCGGAAGTCTGCGTAACCGTTATCATTGAGGGGGCGGGAGCCGGCGGCGATTATGCGGTTCCCATTGCCAAAAGAATCTTTGACGCGTATTTCGGGGTCTGAATAGAAATCTGCAGTCTGTCATGACGGGAGAGAAAACAGATGAAATTTTATAAACATCTTTATATTGGCGATACTATTACTAATCCGGCAAAAATCAAACGGAAGCTGAAATTCCACGCCGGTACTATGGTTTATGTGATTGCCGTTGCCCAGGGGGACGACCAGCTTGAAATATATCACAGCGCGTATTTGAAGCAGAAATACTTCAGATACCATCCTCCGGTTATTGTGGGAATCGCATCAGACTATGACGAAGCTGTGGATATTATTGTAAAGATTACGCAGGAATGTCTCGATGCAACGGGAGAATGTCGCTTAAAGGAGTATTTAAAACAGAGGGGAAAGATATGATTTCGGCATTACTGGCAATATTAAAATTTCCGGGTATTCTGCTTCTTTTTTGTATGGGACTGATACTGGTAATTCTGCTTCTGGTATTATTCGTACCCGTCCGGTATAAGCTTACCGCCCGCCGGAAACCGGAGGAGGAGCCCATAGCCGCGGAGGTTAAAGTCACATGGCTTCTGCACATAATAAGCGTTGCGTTTTCCTACCCGAAGGCGGCATATGTAAAGGTGCGCCTGTTTTGCTTTACCGTTTTTTCCACCCAAAAATCTGCGGGAGATAATTCTGATTCCGGCACCGGTTCGGAGACGGAATCAGAATCAGAAAAGAAAAAGGCCGGGAAGCACAAGCGGAAAAAGCAGAAAGCAGAAAGCGAAGAAAACACCAAAGAAGATGAAACAGGACAGGAAATATCGACTGCCGGAGGGAATGGGGAAAGCCTGAAGCAAGCAGATTCCGCAAAGTCCGGGATATCCTCAGCAGTCCCTGCCGCAGAGCCGGACGACGCTGACGGGGAAGATGTG
The DNA here is from genome assembly GCA_009917455.1 of bacterium 1xD8-48. Taxonomy (GTDB): domain Bacteria; phylum Bacillota; class Clostridia; order Lachnospirales; family Lachnospiraceae; genus Suilimivivens. The sequence goes on from QZDS01000035.1 coordinate 11,564, forward strand.
AAAAAATCCGTCATTGACAAATTTGTAGAATTTTTCAGAAAACTTTTTGAGCTGCTTCGAAATATCAGGTACACAATTACAGGAATTTATGATAAAATAAAACAAGTTGTAAATAATATCCAGTATTATATTGAAATTATTAAAAGCGATACCTTTGGCAGGGCATGGGGCGTATGCTCCAGACAGGCGCTTTCCCTGTTAAAAAGTATCGGGCCGAGGAAGGTTGAAGGAACGCTTCTCATAGGAACCGGAGACCCTGCAAGCACCGGAGAAGTGATGGCGGCATACGGAATTTTGTATCCTTTGATTGGCAGCCACATAGCCCTCACCCCTGATTTCGAGCAGAAGATTGTGGAGGGAGAACTTCTTATCAAAGGGAAAATAACTGTTTTTAAAGCGTTAAAGACGGCATGGATAATTTATTTTAACAAAGATTTGCGTCGTTTGATTAAACTATTTAAAAGGGAGGCAGCTTAAATGGCAGAGAATAACTTTTCGGGAGTAATTGATTCCCTGATGAAGGGAATGAACGCGGTTTTGTCCACCAAGACGGTAGTGGGAGAGGCCACAAAAATCGGGGATACCATTATTTTACCCCTTGTGGACGTCAACTTCGGCGTGGGAGCCGGGGCAAATGCCGGGGATAAGAAAAACGGAGGCGGAGGAGGCTTTTTCGGAAAGCTTACGCCCAGCGCGGTTCTGGTAATCAAGAACGGAAGCACCAAGCTGGTGAATATTAAAAATCAGGATACCATCACCAAGGTGCTCGATATGGTTCCCGATATCGTGGATAAGTTTACGGCGCCCAAGGAGGAGATGATTGACGACGACGCGGCTGTGGATATTGCTTTTCCCGAGGACAAAAACGAATAGGAATATTTTTCAGATAAGCGCATAAGATAAGATAAAGAAGCATAAGCAGGTGGAGCCCTTGAAAAAATTGATTGGATTTGTCGCATTTTGGATTGCGGTAGGGATGCTGCTTATGCTTTTTCTTGCCCACCATTACCTGATTGCGCTTATTATCATCGCGCTTCTTTTACTGGTGGGGTATAATTGTTGTATGTAGACCGTCCAATGTCGGAACCTTCAAAGTAAAAAGAACCGGCCTTTCGACCAGTTCTCATTAATTACGTTAAGCTCTTTCAACTTTTCCGGACCTTAAGCAGCGTGTACAAACATGCATCCTTTTGGAAGCTCCGTTAACGATACATTTCACTCGTTTGATGTTTGAATGCCAGATTCTATTGGTCTTTCTATTAGAATGGCTTACATTGTGCCCAAAATGAGCGCCCTTACCGCAGATATCACATTTAGCCATGTCGCACCTCCTAACACCTCAAAAATAACGTACACAACGATTGTATGATAGCAGATATTAAATTAGATTGCAAGCGAAAATTTAAGAATTTGAAACTTAAATGAAAATATTGTTTCCTTTTTTTTGTTTTACGGTTATAATAATTCATATATGTTCAAAAAATAAGGAGGCAGCCTATGAAAAATTCTTCCATGAAGGAAACTTTTATGAATACTCATATGGGGAATATTGTGATTGACAACGAAGTGATAGCTCAGTACGCAGGCAGCATTGCCATGGAATGCTTTGGCGTGGTGGGCATGGCCGGTATCAATGTAAGGGACGGTCTTGTCAAACTGCTCAAAATGGAAAGCATGACAAGAGGAATCAATGTGTCCATCAAAAACAACAAGCTGACGATTAATTTTCATGTAATTGTTTCCTACGGCGTAAGCATACTTGCGGTTACTGACAATCTAATCAGCAATGTAAAATACAAGGTAGAGGAATTCACAGGAATCGAAGTTGAGAAAATAAACATCTTTGTAGAAGGTGTTAGAGTGATTGATTAAGGAGGACTTGCTGTGACTAATACAATCGACGCTAAGATACTTGCAAAGATGTTCTTAGCCGGAGCCAAAAATCTGGAATCCAAAAAAGAATGGATTAATGATTTAAATGTTTTTCCTGTGCCGGACGGCGATACAGGCACCAACATGACCCTGACAATTATGTCTGCCGCAAAGGATGTGGCGGCCATGGAAAATATTGATATGACATCCCTGTGCAAGGCGATTTCATCCGGTTCCCTGCGGGGCGCCAGAGGAAATTCGGGCGTTATTTTATCCCAGCTGTTCCGCGGCTTTACCAAGTCGGTGAGAAACAGCGATAATCTGGACATTCCGATGTTTGCCGACGCTTTTGAAAAAGCGGTGGAAACCGCCTACAAAGCGGTTATGAAGCCCAAGGAGGGGACAATCCTCACAGTTGCCAGGGGAGGCGCCGTGCGGGCAAGGGAATTGGCGGACGAGGGCTGTACGGATTTTGCAGTTTTCTTTGATGAAATCATCAGGTATTCGGATGAAGTTCTGGAAAAGACTCCCGAAATGCTGCCTGTGCTTAAGCAGGCCGGCGTGGTGGATTCCGGCGGGCAGGGGCTGATGCAGGTCTTAAAAGGCGCTTATGATGCATTTCTCGGCAAGGAAATCGACTTTACCGTCGAAGAGGCGGCGTCCACGCCATCTTCCGCTTCCAGAGCCGGCAGCGGCGCTGCTGCTGACGTGGATATCAAATATGGCTATTGTACGGAATTCATTATTATGCTGAGCCGGAATTTCAACATCAAAAACGAAATGGATTTTAAGGATTATCTGGAATCCATTGGCGATTCCATCGTGGTGGTTGCGGATGACGACGTGGTGAAGGTACACGTACATACCAACGACCCCGGGCTTGCTATCCAGAGGGCTCTTAAGTATGGCGCGTTATCCAATTTAAAAATCGACAATATGCGTCTCGAACACGAGGAGAAGCTTTTTAAAGCCGGACAGGCCAAAGAGCCTGCGCAGGTGGAAGAGTCCATGCCTCATAAGGAAGTAGGATTCATTGCTGTTTCCGTGGGAGCCGGTATCAATGAAATCTTTACCGGACTGGGGATTGACTATGTGATTGAGGGCGGCCAGACCATGAACCCAAGCACCGAGGACATCTTAAATGCGGTGAATAAGGTGAATGCGGACACGGTTTTCATTCTCCCTAATAATAAGAATATTATCCTGGCGGCCAATCAGGCACAGATGCTGGTGAAGGACCGGAAAGTCGTGGTGGTTCCCACAAAGACGGTGCCTCAGGGAATCACTGCCATCATCAATTATGTTCCCGACATACCGGTGGAGGAAAATGAAGAGACCATGAAAGCGGAAATCGGCAATGTGAGAACCGGAGAGGTTACCTATGCGGTCAGGGATACGGTGATTGACGATAAGGAAATCCGACAGGGCGATTTCATGGGTATCGGAGACGACGGTATCCTCTCGGTGGGTACGGACGTAGCGGATGTGGCTTTCAATATGGTAAAGGAAATGATGACCGATGAGCTGGAGTTAATCAGCATTTATTATGGCGAGGATGTCGCGGAGGACGCGGCAAATGCTCTCAGGACAAAGGTTGAGGAGGCGTACCCGTCATGTGATGTTGAACTGCAATTTGGCGGACAGCCGATTTACTATTATATTATTTCGGCGGAATAGTTACAGGTAAAGTCTTTGAGTACAAAAAGGGCGGAGAGACCGTCCTTTTTGTGTGGAATGAAATGTAGAAAATAAAGCCATGTGTTGTGGCTATGAGGAATATCTGATGAGTTGTCCTGAGAACATTACCAGTCTGAAAGGCATCGGAGAAAAAACGGCCAGGCTCTTTAACCGGCTTGGCATATATGACACCGGGGAGCTCCTTTCCTATTATCCGAGAAGCTATGAAACCTTTGAGCCTCCCGTAAAGCTGGCAAACGCTCCCACAGAAAAAACGGTTACCTTAGAGCTGTTTCTTCTCGGGGATTTCAAATGGAAAAAGGTAAATAACCGCTCTATCGGCACGGGACTTTGCAGCGACGGGGAAAACAAGGTTTCCATCACTTATTTTAACGCCCCCTATCTGAAAAAGAAGCTCTGCGCCGGAAGCGCTTATCTGTTCCGCGGGAAATTAAAGCCGGAAGGTTCAAAATATCGCATGGACCAGCCAAAGCTTTATACCCGGGAGGAATACCGGGAAGTCTGCGGACGGATGCTTCCCTGCTATGGTCTTACCGCAGGCCTTACCAATAAAGCGGTTATGAAAGCAGCGGAAAAGGCCCTTGAGAGGTTTTCTGAGGAAGAATATCTGCCGGAGGAAATTATCAGGGAATATGGGTTGGTTTCAAGGCTTCATGCAATTTCTCAGGTTCATTTTCCAAAGGACTATGAAAGCCTTTTAAGCGCCCGCAGACGGCTGGTGTTCGATGAATTTTTCCTGTTTCTTTTAGCCGTCCGGAAAATGAAGGAATATAACGAGAAACTTTCCACCGGCTATCCTATGGTGGAAACCGCATGGACGGGACGCTTTCTGGAGGCGCTCCCCTATCGTCTGACAGGAGCGCAGCAGCGGGTGTGGAAGGAAATTGAGACGGACCTCGTAAGCGGGAAGTGTATGAACCGGCTGGTTCAGGGGGACGTAGGCTCCGGGAAAACCATCCTGGCCTTTCTGGCCCTCCTTCTGACCGTCAGCAACGGCTATCAGGGAGCGCTTATGGCGCCTACCGAAATTCTGGCGGCCCAGCATTTTGAGCAGCTTGCCATGCTGACTAACCGGTATCAGCTCCCTTTCAAGCCGGTTCTTCTAACAGGCTCTCTGGGGACGGCGGCGAAAAGGGAGGTCTGCCGGAAAGTAGAATCGGGAGAGGCGAATGTGGTTATCGGAACCCATGCCCTGATACAGGAAAAGGTAAATTACAGTAAACTGGCTTTGGTCATCACAGACGAGCAGCACCGTTTCGGTGTCCGTCAGAGAGAAATCTTAAGCGAAAAGGGCGGCCGGGCAAACGTGCTGGTGATGAGCGCCACCCCTATTCCCAGAACCCTTGCCATTATTTTATACGGGGATATGCATCTATCCGTGGTGGAGGAGCTGCCGGCGGGACGAATCCCCATCAAAAACTGTGTGGTGGGCACCTCCTACCGAAAGAAAGCCTATGAGTTTATTGCAAACGAGGTGGCAAAGGGAAATCAGGCTTATGTCATCTGCCCCATGGTGGAGGCGGACGAAAATTCAGACTCCTCCCTTGAAAATGTAACGGATTACGGGGAAAAGCTAAAGGAGCAGCTTCCAAAGTCCGTCCATGTGGAAATTCTTCACGGAAAGATGAAGGCGGCGGACAAAAAAAGGATTATGGAGGCCTTTGCGGCAGGGGATATCCATGTGCTGGTGTCAACCACGGTGATTGAGGTGGGCATTAATGTGCCGAACGCCACAGTGATGATGATTGAAAACGCGGAGCGGTTCGGACTCGCCCAGCTTCATCAGCTCCGGGGGCGTATCGGGAGAGGAAAGGAGCAGTCCTATTGTATTTTCTTAAATGCCTCCGACAGGGAACAGTCTATGGACAGGCTGAAAATTTTAAATAAATCCAATGATGGTTTTTACATTGCGGAGGAGGATTTAAAGCTCCGGGGGCCGGGGGATTTGTTCGGCATCCGCCAGAGCGGGGAAATGGAATTTAAGATTGCCGATATCTATCAGGATGCGGAGATTTTAAAGAAAATCAGCGTTACCGTAGACCGGATTCTCATGGAAGACGCACAGCTTACAGAGGAAAGACATGCGTCTCTTTACCGGTACCTGAATGAAAATGCTGGAAAATTTATTGACTTTAGGACAATCTGACAGTAAGATGTATTTGCGTAGAAAGAAAGGATTGAGAAGACGTGAGTAAGAAAATAGCAATCGTGACAGATTCAAACAGCGGTATTACACAGGCGGAGGCGGCAGAGCTTGGAGTAGTGGTTCTGCCTATGCCCTTTATGATTAACGAGGAGACTTTTTTTGAGGACATTACCCTTGGTCAGGAGGAATTTTATGAAAGGCTTGAATCAGGGGCCGATGTAGTGACCAGTCAGCCAAGTCCCGAGACGGTAATGAATTTGTGGAAGGAGACTCTCAAAGAGTATGACGAGATTGTGCATATTCCCATGAGCAGCGGCCTTTCTGGCTCCTGCCAGAGCGCGGTCATGCTGGCCGAGGATTTTGACGGAAAAGTGCAGGTGGTGAATAACCAGCGAATTTCCGTAACACAGCGTCAGTCGGTGATGGACGCAAAGCTTCTGGCCGGAAGAGGTATGGATGCGTATGAAATCAAAGAATTTCTTGAAAAAGACAAATTCAATTCCAGTATCTATATTATGCTGGACACCTTATACTATCTGAAAAAGGGCGGAAGAATCACTCCGGCGGCCGCAGCAATCGGAACCATTTTGAAATTAAAGCCCGTGCTTACCATCCAGGGGGATAAGCTGGATGCCTATGCCAGGGCGAGAACGGCAAATCAGGGCAAATCCATTATGACAAGCGCTATCAGGAACGATATGGAGAGCCGTTTCGGCGGAGCAGCGCCTGATAATATCTGGCTGGAGATTGCCTATACGAAGGACCGGCAGGCGGCAGAGCAGTTTGCGCAGGAGCTTCTTAAAGAATTTCCGGGTTTTGATATCGAAATTAATCCTCTTTCTTTAAGCGTGGCCTGCCATATCGGACCGGGTTCACTGGCAGTGGCATGCTGTAAAAAAATCAGATAAATTAAAAGAAAAAGAGGTTTGTATTAATGGCAAAAACGGAAGTCTATGACGCTTCCAGTATCATTGTTTTGGAAGGTCTTGAAGCGGTAAGAAAAAGACCGGGAATGTATATCGGCAGTGTTTCTACCAGAGGATTAAACCACCTTATCTACGAAATCGTGGATAATGCGGTAGATGAACATCTGGCAGGCTATTGCAGCCACATTTACGTGACCCTCGAGGCGGACGGTTCCGCCACGGTGGAGGACAACGGCCGCGGAATTCCCGTGGGAAAGCATGAAAAGGGAATCAGCGCGGAGCGTCTGGTTTTTACCACGCTTCACGCAGGCGGCAAATTCGACGATTCGGCTTATAAGACCAGCGGCGGCCTGCACGGGGTGGGCTCCTCCGTTGTAAATGCGCTTTCCACAAGGTTGACCGTGCAAGTCAAAAACGGCGGACGTATTTATGAGGACAGCTACGAGAGAGGAAATCCGGTAACCGAGCTTGTGGACGGACTGCTTCCGGTGGTGGGCAGAACAAAAGAGAGCGGGACGAAGATAAACTTCCTTCCTGACGATACGATTTTTGACAGGACACGGTTCAAGGAGGACGATATCAAGAGCCGGATGCACGAGACGGCCTACCTGAATCCTGAACTAACCATTGTCTTTGAGGATAAAAGAAAAGAACAGACAGAACATATCGAATACCATGAGCCCGACGGGATTATCGGCTTTATCCGGGATATGAATAAATCAAAAGAAAGCATCTGCGACGTGATTTATTTTAAGGGGGAAAGCGAAGGGATTTCCGTGGAGGGGGCCCTGCAGTACATCAATGAATTTCACGAAAATGTGATGGGCTTTTGCAACAATATCTACAATTCGGAGGGCGGGACCCATTTAACCGGGTTTAAGACGGCTTTTACCAACATTATCAATACCTACGCGAGAGATTTAAACATTTTAAAGGAAAAGGACGCCAACTTTACCGGTACGGACGTGCGAAACGGAATGACGGCGGTAATTTCCTTAAAGCACCCCGACCCAAGATTTGAGGGACAGACAAAGACGAAGCTGGACAATCAGGATGCGGCAAAGGTGGTATCCAAGATTGCGTCAGACGAGCTTGTCCGCTATTTTGACAGGAATCTGGATATCCTCAAAAACGTCATCGGCTGTGCGGAAAAGGCGGCGAAAATCCGTAAGAGCGAGGAGCGGGCAAAAACCAATATGCTCACAAAGCAGAAATTTTCCTTTGACTCCAATGGAAAGCTGGCCAACTGCGAGTCAAAGGACGCCGGAAAATGCGAAATCTTTATCGTGGAGGGAGATTCCGCGGGAGGCAGCGCCAAGATGGCAAGGAACCGGGCCTATCAGGCGATTCTTCCTATCCGGGGCAAAATCCTGAACGTAGAGAAGGCAAGCATTGACAAGGTTCTGGCAAATGCGGAAATCAAAACCATGATTTACGCTTTCGGCTGCGGCTTTTCCGAAGGCTACGGCAACGATTTCGACATCTCAAAGCTGCGCTACGATAAGATTATCATCATGGCGGATGCGGACGTGGACGGCGCCCATATTTCAACGTTGCTTCTCACTCTGTTTTACCGCTTTATGCCGGAGCTTATTTACGAGGGGCACGTGTATCTTGCCATGCCGCCTCTTTATAAGGCTATGCCCTCTAAGGGGGAGGAGGAGTACCTCTACGATGACAAGGCGCTGGAAAAGTACCGTAAACGCCACAAGGGGCCTTTTACGCTGCAAAGATACAAAGGACTCGGGGAGATGGACGCCTCCCAGCTCTGGGAGACCACTTTGAATCCCGAGACAAGAATTTTAAAGCAAGTTGCCATTGAGGATGCCCGCATGGCCTCGGAGGTGACGGAAATGCTGATGGGAACGGATGTGCCGCCGCGGAAAGCGTTTATTTACGAGCACGCCACGGATGCGGAGCTGGATATATAAAATTACTCTGCGCGTGACGGCGAAAACAACGCAGCGCCAGGTGCGCAGACCAGGAACAGGGGAAAATAATGGAAGAAACAATTATCAAAGCCGAGTATTCCGAGGTGATGCAGAAATCCTATATCGACTATGCCATGAGCGTTATCATCGCAAGAGCGCTGCCGGACGCCAGGGACGGCTTAAAGCCAGTGCAGCGCCGTGTCCTTTACGATATGCATGAGCTGGGAATCCGGTATGACCGGCCGTACAGGAAAAGCGCCCGTATTGTGGGAGACACCATGGGTAAATACCACCCTCACGGCGACAGCTCCATCTACGATGCGCTGGTGGTGATGACCCAGGAATTTAAAAAGGGGCTTCCGCTGATTGACGGCCACGGAAATTTCGGAAATATTGAAGGCGACGGCGCAGCCGCCATGCGTTATACCGAGGCAAGGCTTGAAAAGGTCACTCAGGAGGCTTTTCTGGCCGATTTAGATAAGGATGTGGTGGATTTTATTCCCAATTTCGACGAGACGGAAACGGAGCCGGCGGTTCTCCCGGCAAAAATTCCCAATCTCCTTGTAAACGGCTCCGAGGGAATCGCGGTAGGTATGGCCACAAGCATTCCGCCACACAATCTCATAGAAGTGGTGGATGCGGTAAAAGCCTATATGCTGGACGAGTCTATCACCGACGAGGGGCTGATGAAATATATCAAGGGGCCGGATTTTCCTACCGGCGGCATTGTGATTAACAAGGACGAGCTGAAAAGTATCTATAATACGGGCGTCGGAAAAATCAAAGTCCGGGGGAAAGTGGATATCGAAAAGGGCAAAGCCGGGAGAATCAACGTGGTAATCACAGAGATTCCCTATCCCATGACAGGAGCGAATATCTCCAAATTCCTGATGGATGTAGCCGCCCTTGCGGAAAGCAAAAAGGCGCCGGACATCGTGGATATCTCCAACCAGTCATCCAAGGAAGGCATTCGGATTGTGATTGAGCTGCGTAAGGACGCAGACGCCGACAACTTTGTCAATATGCTGTACAAAAAAACCCGTCTTGAGGACACCTTTGGCGTAAATATGCTTGCCATAGCGAACGGCAGGCCGGAGGTAATGAGCCTTCGGCAGATTATTAAGCATAACGTGGATTTCCAGTTCCAGGTGGCGGCCAGAAAATACACCACCCTCCTTGAAAAGGAGCGAGAGCGGAAGGAAATCCAGGAGGGCTTAATCAGAGCCTGCAATGTAATCGACCTTGTAATTGAAATCCTGCGGGGCTCCAGGGACAGGGCAATGGCAAAGGCCTGCCTTACGGAAGGGAAAACCACAGGAATCAAATTCCGTTCGAGAGAATCAAAGGTGATGGCCTCCCAGCTTAATTTTACAGAAAAGCAGGCAAATGCCATTCTTGAGATGCGTCTGTATAAGCTCATTGGCCTGGAGCTGGAGGCTCTCATTAACGAGCATGAGGAAACCATGGCAAATATCTATCGCTACGAGGATATTTTAGAGCGCCGGGATTCCATGGCACAGGTGATTATCAACGAGCTTGAGGGCATCCGCAAGGCTTATGGCCGGAAGAGAAGAACCGTCATTGAAAATGCGGCGGAGGCGGTTTATACTGAGAAGAAAATTGAGGAAACGGAAGTTGTTTTCCTGATGAACCGCTTTGGCTACGCAAGAGTTATTGATACCGCCGCATATGAAAGGAACCGGGAAGCGGCGGAGGGTGAAAACAAATATGTGATTTCCTGTAAAAACACAGGCAGAATCTGCGTCTTTACCAATACCGGACAGCTATACACCGTAAAGGTTTCGGATATTCCCTTTGGAAAATTCAGGGATAAGGGAATCCCTATCGATAACATCAGTAATTTTAACGGGGAAAAGGAGTCCGTGATTGCCGTCCACAGCCAGACGAGCCTGAACCTCTACCGGATGGTATTTATCACGAAGCTTGCCATGATGAAGGTGGTAGACGGAGGCGAGTTTGACGTGGCAAAGCGGACGGTAGCCGCGACCAAACTGGCGGAGGGCGACGAGGTGGCGGACGTCACCGTCTTAAACGAACAGAGACAGGTTATTTTAAAAAGCGCAAACGGCTTCTTCCTGAAATTTGACGTGGAGGAAATTCCCGACAAAAAGAAAAACGCCGTGGGTGTCCGGGGAATGAAGCTGGGCGACGACGATTTTATAGAAGATGTTTATTATACGAAGGCGGACGAAAGCCTGGTGATTGACTATAAAAACAAGCCTCTTGATCTGACGAAAATGAAAACGGCAAAGAGAGACGGAAAAGGCACAAAACCAAGAGGGCTTTGAGGAAAGGAGCGTATATGCGTGTGATAGCCGGAAAGGCAAGGAGCCTGAGGCTCAAAACCCCCGCTGGAACAGAGGTGCGTCCCACAACGGACAGAATCAAGGAAACCCTTTTTAATATGATTCAGACAGAGGTGCCGGGCAGCCTTTTTATCGATTTGTTTGCGGGAAGCGGCGGAATCGGTATTGAAGCCTTAAGCAGAGGCGCCCGCCATGCTTATTTTATTGACAGCGCGTCGGAATCCGCCGCCTGTATCAGGGATAACCTTATTTTTACGAAGCTTTCAGAGAATGCAACATTGCTCAGGCAGGATGCGGCTGCGGCGCTTCGCCAGATTCGCGAGCGGGAGGCGGACATTATTTTCATGGACCCGCCCTATCAGGGAGGGTATGAGGCCGGTATTTTCAGAACGCTCCGGGAAATGCCCTACGTTACCGAAAACACGGTGATAATCCTGGAAGCGGAAGCCGGGAAAAATATGGATTTCCTGAAAGACCTGGGATTTGAAGCCGTCAGGGAGAAGAAATACAGAACCAACAAACATGTATTCATAAAAAAATTATGAGTCTGCAGACGATTTTTACAGAGGCAGACGATATGAGGGGTGTAGAATTATGAGAAAAGCAATTTATCCCGGCAGTTTTGACCCGATGACATACGGACATCTGGATATTATACAGCGCGCTGCGAAAATCTTCGATGAATTAACGGTCAGCGTCCTGAATAATAAATTAAAGACTCCATTGTTTTCTGTGGAAGAACGTGTTAAGATATTACAGAAAGCTGTTGCCGATATGCCAAATGTGAAAGTGGAATCTTTCAGCGGCCTTTTGGTGGATTATGCCAAATCAAGGGATGTTCCCGTGGTAATCAGGGGGCTGCGCGCAATTACCGACTTTGAGTACGAACTCCAGAATGCACAGACAAACGCCAAGCTCTCCAGAGGGGAATTAGATACCATGTTTCTTACCACCAGCCTGGAATACGCTTACCTTAGTTCCTCCAGCGTGAAGGAAATTGCGAGCTTTAACGGAGATATTTCCATGTGCGTACCTGATTTTGTGGCAGAGCTTGTGTATCAGAAATACGGGTTTTTAAAGAAGTAAAGTGGGGGAAGGCGCATGAGCAGCAAAATTGAACAATTAATTGATGAAATCGAGGAGTATGTTGACAGTTGTAAATACCAGCCTCTTTCCAATACAAAGATTATTGTGAACAAGGAGGAGATTGACGAGCTTTTGCGAGAGCTCCGCATGAAGACTCCCGATGAAATCAAGCGGTATCAGAAAATCATCAGCAATAAGGAAGCCATTTTGAGCGATGCAAGGGCTAAAGCCGAGGCTCTGATTAATGATGCCACCGTTCATACTAATGAACTGATTAATGAGCATGAAATCATGCAGCAGGCTTATGCGCAGGCCAACGAGGTGGTGAAAATGGCCACCCAGCAGGCGCAGGAGATTCTTGACAACGCAACCATAGAGGCCAATAATATGCGGATGGCGGCAATGCAGTATACGGATGATATTTTAGCCAATGTGGAAAATCTCATCAATCAGACCATGCGTACCACCACAGAGCATTACGAGAGCTTTTTCGGCGCGCTGAATCATTATAACGACGTGATAAATACCAACAGAGTGGAGCTGAATCCCCCGGAACCGGACAGCTATCCGGCGGCAAGTCCTGAAGGAGCCCCAAATACCGGCGGCGGTGAGAATCTGAATCTTGATTTGTTATAAAATACAGAATGCGTTCCCGGCTTACTCCTATATGTGAGCCGGGTTTTTAAAATCCGGCTTCTGCTCTGTACAGAGTCTGCCAAATCTATAAAATCAACAGGTAGTACAGCACAGTGACGGCGGTGAGAATCATTTTGTGCATGACATATTCCGTGATGGAAAGGTCTGTATTTTTTATCATGCTGTAGGTCTGGGCGATGCAGGAGAGACCGCCGAAGGGAAGAATGCACAGCACCAGATAAGGGGCGCTGTTTCCCACCAGATGAATGCCGCCGGTGATTTCCAGAAGGCAGGAGACGCCGCCGGTAAAAAGCATGGCAGTCCTTTCGCTGAGTGAAAAAATTCCGGCTGCCAGTACAGGAAGAATAAACAGAAGATTAAAAAAGACCATATATCCGCCCAGTCTGGCAATTCCTGAAAGAGCGCTGAAAACGGATTCATCCATGGCGTTCAGAAGGGAGGTCTGTCCTCTGACGGGGAGCTTTCTTCCGGTGCAGGCGTCGATTTCTTCTTTAAATACAGTGTATCGAAGAAGCAGCCCATAGAGAAAGGGAAGCCCGTACATTCCAAAAAGAAAAGGCGCCGGCTTTCCCAGAGACAATACCGACATCACGAAGCTCAAAAAGTAAACAGGGCCGATATTGTTGCAGAAGGAAAGAAGATAAGCCGCTTCCGCTTTTGAAATCTGTCCTTGCTCATAGAGCTGGGCCGCCACATGGGCGCCCATGGGAAATCCGCACAAAAATCCCACCAGCATTCCGTACACGCAGGCGGGCCTTATGCGGAACAGACCGCCGAGAATGGGATTTAACATTTTTACGAAGGCATCCGTCAAATCCATACGGATAATGACGCCGGATAAAACCATAAAAGGAAATAGGGTGGGTATCATCCTCTCAAACCAGAGGTTGAGCCCTTTTAAGGCAAAAGACAGACAGTCTGCCGGAAAGAGAAGAATAACGGCGGTAATCAGAAAAGCAAGGCAGGTATAAAAATAAAACTCTACGGACGACAATTTTGTTTTCATAAAGGCTTTTTCCCTTTTGTGTTATAATTATACTTATGAAATGAGGTACGCGCTTATGCTTGAGAACATAGATGCGGTGCTGTTTGATTTGGACGGCACTTTAGTGGATTCCATGTGGATATGGAAGGATATCGATACTGCCTATCTGGCCGGTTTCGGGATTCCTGTCCCTGAGGGGCTTCAGGAGGATATCGGCGGAATGAGCTTTACGGAGGGGGCGCAGTATTTCAAAGACAGGTTCGGGATTCCGGACCCCGTGGAAAAAATAAAAGAAGACTGGAACCGTATGGCATGGGATAAGTATACTCATCAGGTTCCTCTCAAAAGAGGCGCCGGGGAATTTGTGGCATACTGCCGTCAAAAGGGAATAAAGATGGGGATTGCCACCAGCAATTCCCGGGAGCTTGTGGAAAACGTGATGCAGGTTCACGGACTTTCCGAATATTTTGACTGCATTGTGACAGGGTGCGAGGTGGAAAAAGGAAAACCCTCACCGGATATTTATCTGGAGGCCGCAAGGCGGTGCAGGGTAATTCCCGAAAAATGCCTTGTGTTTGAGGATATCGTGGACGGAATTAACGCCGGACGGGCGGCGGGCATGAGGACCTGCGCCGTGGACGATAACTGCTCAAGAACCTCCGAGGCGGAGAAAAAGAAACTGGCGGATTACTATATCATGGATTTTTCCGATATCAGGAGGGAGGAATGCTGATTTGAAGAAAGCAGTTAAGGGCTGTTTTGGCTATCTTGCGGCAAAAAGAATCCGGGGTGCGGCATGGACGGCAGTGCTTTTCGGAATTTCCCTGGCCCTTTTTGCGGCGGGAATCGTCACCACCGGCAAAAAAGAAAATCTTCTTACCATTGTAGCCGTTTTAGGCTGCCTTCCGGCCTGTAAAAGTCTGGTAAACACGATTATGCTTTTCCATGCGAAGGGCTGCAGCGAGCCGGCAAAAGAATCCATCAGGCCCCTGGAAGGCAGATTAATCGGCATGTACGATATGTATTTTACCTCCTATCAGAATAATTTTGCTTTAAGCCATATGATTGTGGAGGGAAAAGTCATCTTAGGCTATACAGAGGATGAAAAATGCGATATCAGAGCCTGTCAGGAACATTTGCAGACCATGCTAAAGCAGGGCGGTATAAAGGATATGACCATCACGATTTCGGACAGGCTGCAGAAGTACTGTGAACAGCTTAAGAATCTGAATCAGATAAAACCGGATAACAATCCGAAAAAGGATGATGAGGTTCGGGTATTATTATATGATATTTCACTTTAAGGCATCTGAAGCGGGCGCAGACAGTGCAGTGCGGATTTGCTTCGGAGAAAACTGAGAATATCGGCAGGAAAGGCGAAAGTAATGCAGGAGATTAAAATAAGCGCAGAGGAAGCCGGACAGAGGCTGGATAAGTTTCTTCATAAGATTATGCCTCTGGCTCCATCCTCTTTTTTTTATAAGATGCTGCGGAAAAAAAACATTACTCTGAACGGGAAAAAGGCGGAGGGGAGCGAACGTATTAAAAAAGAGGATATACTGTGTCTTTATCTTTCAGACGAAACTATCGGCAATTTTAAGGAGGCGCAGGATAAAACAGCAAAGAAAATTACGGAATATGAGGAAGCTTACAAAAAACTGAAAGGGATTCAGGTGATTTATGAGGATGAACATATTCTGATTATGAATAAACCCGCCGGCGTTTTGTCGCAGAAGGCGGAATTTTCCGATTTGTCCTTAAATGAATGGATAACAGGCTATCTGCTGTCGGGAGACAGTGGCAAAAAAGAAACACGGCCGGGAAGTGAAACCCCGTACCGGAAATTCGATGAAAGCAGTCTTGCTGCCTGGAAGCCCTCTGTATGCAACCGCCTTGACCGCAATACCGCCGGTCTTATTGTGGGGGCAAAATCCCTTGCCGGGAGCCGGGAGATGAGCCGGCTTTTCCGAAACCGGGAGATCGGAAAGTATTACCGGATGCTTGTGAAGGGGCGCGTCGAGGAGGAGGATGTACTTGAAGGGTATCTTATAAAGGACGAGGCTTCCAATACGGTGCGGCTGGTAAGCGGAGGCGTTGCCGCGGACGGACAATCAGGCGCCGGAGCATGTAATTTTACAGGCGGAAGTACAAATGCCGGAGCCGCATTTATAAAAACCAGGTATTATCCCATAAGACAGTTCAGAGACCGCACGCTGGTGGAAGCAGAGCTGATTACAGGGAAGTCCCATCAGCTTCGCGTCCATATGGCGGGCATCGGCCATCCGCTGGTCGGGGACTACAAATACGGTGACAGGAGTTTTAATGACAGCTTTAAAAGGAAATTTCACATAAACAGCCAGCTTTTATACGCCTGCCGTCTGGAATTTCCAGAAATGAAAGCGCCTTTTGAAGCCTTAAGCAAAAAGGTATTTGAAGCGCCTGTTCCTGAAAGGTTTCGAACGCTTTCAGAATAATTATGAAGGATGTGTTAAGCAATGGCTACATGGAGTTCGAGAGGTCTTAGAGGCTCCACCCTGGAGGAGCTTGTGAACAGGACCAATGAGAAATATCTGGAAAGCGGTCTGGCGCTGATTCAGAAAATCCCTACCCCGATTACCCCGATTACCATTGATAAAGCCACAAGACATATTACGCTGGCTTATTTCGAGCAGAAAAGCACCGTGGATTATATCGGAGTGGTTCAGGGAATTCCCGTCTGCTTTGACGCAAAGGAATGCGCCCTGGAGCGATTTGCCCTTCAGAATATTCATGAACATCAGGTGACCTTCATGGAGCAGTTTGAAAAGCAGGGCGGGATTGCATTTTTTCTGATATACTTTTCCCACAGGGATGAATTTTACTATCTGCCCTTTGAAATTTTCAGGTTTTTCTGGGACAGGGCAAGGGCCGGGGGCAGAAAAAGCTTTCTCTATGAGGAACTGAATCCGGAGTATGTTCTTCCCAAAAAGCATGGCGTATTTGTACCCTATCTGGATATGCTCAGCAAGGATTTGGACGAGCGGATAGAGTAAAAGCCATTTGCACAGGAAGCCGTACTTGACAAAAATGTGACTTTTTTGTATACTTCCTGTAGTTTTACAGGGTAGCATGATAACAAATTAAAACTTTAAATCAATAAAGTGAGGGAGAGCATTGAACAGGCAGCTGATACATACGCCGGAGGGCGTGAGAGATATATACGGAAAAGAATATGCGCAAAAGCTTCTGGTGGAGGAGCTGATACATAAACAGCTTAATTTATATGGCTATCAGGATATCCAGACGCCTGTTTTTGAATTTTTTGACGTATTTTCAAGGGAAATCGGAACTACGCCGTCGCGGGAGTTGTATAAGTTTTTTGACAAGGAGGGGAACACTCTGGTTTTGCGTCCGGATTTTACCCCTTCCATGGCAAGATGCGCCGCCAAATATTTCATGGATAAAGATACGCCTATCCGCCTGTGCTATATGGGAAACACCTTTACCAACACCAGCAGCCTTCAGGGAAAGCTCAAAGAGGTTACCCAGATGGGAGCGGAGCTGATGGGAGACGGCAGCGTGGAAGCGGACGGAGAAATGATTGCCATGATGACGGAAGCCCTCCTTCACGCGGGGCTTAAGGAATTTCAGGTAAGCATTGGCCAAATCGAATATTTTAAGGGAATCTGCCAGCAGGCAGGCTTAAGTGAAGAGACGGAGTCAGAGCTCCGCGAGCTGATTTCAGGTAAAAATATTTTCGGTGCGCAGGAGCTGCTTGCCGGAAAGGGCGTGGAGGAATCCTACAGCAGAATGCTCCTTAAGGTGACGGAGCATTTCGGCTCTGTCCAGGTGCTTAAGGAAGCGCGGGCTCTTGCGGGAAACAGCCGTTCCCTTGCTGCCATCGACCGGCTTGAAAAGCTGTACCATGTGCTGTGCGAATATGGCGTTGAAAAATATATCTCTTTTGATTTGGGAATGCTCAGCAAATATAATTACTATACAGGTGTTATTTTTAAGGTTTACACTTACGGCGTAGGCGAGCCGGTGGCGAAAGGCGGACGATATGACCAGCTTCCCGGCTATTTCGGAAAGGAAGCTCCCGCAATCGGATTTGCAGTAGTGACTGACGATTTGCTGGCAGCCCTTGAGCGGCAGAAGGCAGCGCCCTGTGTAAAAGACGAGGTAATTACGCTGGTTTATCAGGAAAATCAATTCGAAGAAAAGCTGGCGGAGGCAAAGGCCTTAAGGAAACAGGGAAAAAAGACGGCGCTTGTGCCGGAGGGGGGACAACAGTCATGAGTAACGACAGATATCTGACCTTCGCCCTGGCGAAGGGGCGGCTTGCGGAAAAGACTCTGGAGCTTCTTGAGAAAACAGGGATTACCTGTGAGGAGATGAAGGATAAAGGTTCCAGAAAACTGATTTTTGTAAATGAGGAGCGGAAACTGAAATTCTTCCTGGCGAAGGGACCGGATGTGCCTACTTATGTGGAGTACGGCGCCGCGGACATCGGCGTGGCGGGAAAGGATACCATCCTGGAGGAAAACAGGCGTGTGTATGAGGTACTTGACTTAGGGTTCGGTCAGTGCAGGATGTGTGTTTGCGGCCCGGCGGCTGCTGGAGAACTTTTGCTCCATCATGAGAGAATCCGGGTAGCAAGCAAATATCCGGTAATTGCAAGGGACTATTTTTATAACAAAAAGCACCAGACGGTGGATATTATCAAGCTCAACGGTTCTGTGGAACTCGGGCCAATCGTCGGACTGTCCGATGTGATTGTGGATATTGTGGAGACAGGCTCCACTTTGAAGGAAAACGGACTTGGGGTTTTGGAGGAGATTTGCCCTCTGTCGGCAAGAATGATTGTGAATCAGGTAAGTATGCAGATGGAGACGGAGCGGATAAGGGAGATTATCACACAGCTTAAAGAGGTCTGTGTGTAAAGAGGTCCGGGAAGCGGCCGTCAGGGATTCTCGGAAAGATATGACGGAGCAAACGGCAAATATAAATTGGGGAAGGAAGAAAGTCATGCGTATTGTCAGATTAAATGAACAAACAAAAGACGGGCTGATGCGGAATCTTCTGAAACGGAGCCCGGACAGCTACGGAGAATATGAGGAGACGGTTAACGGGATTATAAAGGAAATACGTGAAAAAGGAGACAAGGCTCTTTTTGGGTATACGCAAAAGTTTGACCGATGCGAGATTACGGCGGAAACTGTCCGGGTGACGAAAGAGGAAATCAAAGAGGCCTACGAACTGGCTGACCCGGAGCTTGTGGCGGTTATGAAAAAGTCCGCCGCAAATATTACGGAGTTTCACAGCCATCAGCTTCGGAACAGCTGGATTGTGCCGAAGGAGGACGGGACGATTCTGGGACAGCGGATTACGCCTGTTGCGGTTTCCGGCGTGTATGTTCCCGGAGGGAAGGCCGCTTACCCTTCCAGCGTGCTTATGAATGTGCTTCCCGCAAAAGTGGCGGGTGTTCCCAGAATTATCATGACTACGCCGCCGGGAGCGGACGGTAAGGTGAATCCCGGAACACTGGTTGCCGCCGACATTGCGGGTGTGGACGAAATCTATAAGGCGGGAGGCGCCCAGGCCATAGCGGCTATGGCATTTGGAACGGAAAGCATCCCGCGGGTGGACAAGATTACCGGCCCCGGAAATATTTTCGTTGCGCTGGCAAAAAAAGCCTGCTTCGGCTTCGTGAGTATCGACTCTGTGGCCGGCCCCAGCGAAATTCTGGTGCTTGCGGACGAAACCGCCAACCCCAGATATGTAGCGGCGGATTTGCTTTCCCAGGCGGAGCATGATGAGCTGGCAAGCGCGATTCTGATTACCACCAGCAGAGAGCTTGCCGAAAAAGTATCCGATGAGGCTGCAAGGTTTACGCAGCAGCTCTCCAGGAAAGAAATTATCGAGAAATCCCTTGAAAATTATGGTTATATATTGCTTGCAGAGACCATGGACGAGGCTGTCAGCGCCGCCAATGAAATAGCCTCCGAGCACCTGGAAATACTGACGGCCAACCCCTTTGAGACCATGACAAAGATTAAGAACGCGGGAGCGATTTTCCTTGGAGAATATTCCTCAGAGCCCTTGGGGGACTATTTTGCCGGGCCGAATCATATCCTGCCCACCAATGGGACTGCAAGGTTTTTCTCTCCCCTTAACGTAGATGATTTCCTGAAAAAAACCAGCATTATTTCTTATTCTGAGGACGCCCTTTCAAGGGTTCATAAGGATATTGCGCTGTTTGCAGAAAAAGAAGGCTTAACGGCCCACGCCAATTCCGTTAAAGTCAGATTTGAATAGGAGGCCGCCATGGAAAGATATGCATCCATTAAAAGAGCGACAAAGGAAACGGATATTACGGCGGTTCTTTCACTGGACGGCGCCGGAAACGGAAAGATTGCAAGCGGGATTGGTTTTTTTGACCATATGCTCGAGGGCTTTGCCAGACATGGATTTTTTGACCTGACATTAACGGTTAAGGGGGACCTTCATGTAGATGGCCATCATTCGGTGGAAGACGCCGGGATAGTGCTTGGAGCTGCAATTAAAGAAGCTCTGGGGGACAAGAAGGGTATCCGGCGTTACGGTTCCTGTATTCTGCCTATGGATGACGCCCTTGCGCTGTGTGCCGTGGATTTGTGCGGTCGCCCTTACTTTGCCTTTGACTGTAATTTTTCGGCAGATAAGGTGGGAGATTTGGACACAGAGCTGGTTCGGGAATTCTTTTATGCCGTTTCCTACAGCGCGGGGATGAACCTTCACATTAAGATGCTCTCAGGTATCAATAACCATCATATGATTGAGGCTGTTTTTAAGGCTTTTGCCAGGGCGCTGGATGAAGCCGTGGGTCGGGATGAAAGAATAACGGGTGTTCTCAGTACAAAGGGAAGCCTTTGACAGTAAATGTTTGCATTTTATAGAGCCACACAGGATAAAATGGGATAGAAATACTTCAAAAGGAAAATAATGAAAGCATGAACAATTATAAAAAGTTTATACCATGTATTTATCTTTTAAATGAAAAGGCGGTTGCCGGGCTTAAAAATACATCTGTTATTAGTGAGAATCCGGCTGAACTTGCCAGATTTTATGCGGAAAACAATGCTGACGAGCTTATTGTATTTGATTTGTCAACGGACGACGCTTCCCACGAAGCGTCTCTTGATATGCTGAAAATCATCTGTAAGGAAGCGCAGATACCTGTAATCGGAGCGGGGAATGTCAGACGGATGGAGGATATTAAGAAACTTCTTTATGCCGGATGTATGAAAGCCGCCCTGAACTATTCGAAGGAAAGCAACATTGCAATTACGGAGGAGGTTTCCTTAAAGTTTGGCAAAGACAAGATTGTCGCCTGCGTCATGGACGATTCCGATATCACCGGTAACGAAGCGGTTCTGGAGGAATTTGTCCATTCGGTGATTCTGCTCAACGAAAGAACCATCAAGCAGGCGGTTTCCCTGTCCAGACGCCCTCTTATCGTCTCCCTGCCGGAAGTTTCCCTGGATAAAATCATAGAGCTTTTATCCTGTGAAAATATCGAAGGAATCACCGGACCGGCGGTAAATGCCAACGCCAGGGAACTTATGGATATCAAGGATTTGTGCGCCGGAAACGGAGTGGCGGTGAGAACCTTCGAGCCTGTCGTTAAATGGGATGAGCTTAAGAAAAATTCTGATGGGCTTGTTCCGGTGATTGTTCAGGATTACAAAACCCGGGAGGTTTTGATGATGGCTTACATGAACGAGGAAGCCTATTTGAGCACCCTAAAGAGCGGACGCATGACCTATTACAGCCGCAGCCGCGCCTGTCAATGGCTGAAGGGGGAAACCAGCGGCCATTTCCAGCATGTGAAGGAAATGACGGCGGACTGTGATAAGGATACGATTCTGGCCAGGGTTTCCCAGATTGGGGCTGCCTGCCACACCGGAAATTACAGCTGTTTTTTTAATGAAATCATGAAGAAGGAGTATGACGAGAGCAATCCTCTTATGATTTTTGAATCGGTGCTGAACGTGATTAAGGACAGAAAGGTTCACCCGAGAGAGGGCTCCTACACCAATTATCTTTTTGACAAGGGGATTGACAAGATTTTGAAAAAGCTTGGTGAGGAGGCCACTGAAATTGTAATCGCGGCTAAGAATCCCAACGCCAATGAGATTAAATATGAGATTGCCGATTTCCTTTATCACATGATGGTTCTTATGGTGGAAAAGGGTGTCACGTGGGAGGAAATTACGGAGGAGCTTGACAAGAGATAGTAAATATGCACTGCATAATCCGGCCATGCAGTGCATATTTTTTATTAAAGTTGACCGGAATGGACAATTATTTATGAATAAAGTAAACACCAACAAAAGGCTGGAGCTGGTAAAGGCCATCCGCATGCAGAACCAATATGACAGGCAGCTTTTCCGCTCAAGAGAAAACTTTTTATATTCCGACTCCCCGGTACTGCGTCCGGCTGTCAGGAATGGAGAATTGTACAGTCTGGAAGCCGACGGGAAACAGGCTCCTGACGAAAAGACAGCGCCTGTAACCGGCAGCTTTCGGATAAGGCTGGTGATTGCAATGGTTTTATTGCTTTCTTTTGTAATATGCGATATCAGACAGGTTAGCTACGAGGGGGAGAACGCGGAGACCGTGTTTAATCGGATTGTTGAGGATACGGATTTGTCGGGGGTTCTGGACGGGATGGCGCTGCCACAGGCGGAATTTTAATTGCTTTTGTTTTACGGATAGAATATAATAAAAATCGGAAAATTGTTTTTTGGACATTAATGTTCCTATGATAAGTAAAGGACTTATAACTATGAGAAAACTGGCGTTAAGCGATGAGATACTGATGCGGGTGGAAAAGCCCGCCCGCTATATCGGCGGCGAAGTAAATTCGGTGATGAAAGACAGGGAGAGGGTGCGCCTCCGGTTCGCCATGTGCTTTCCCGATGTGTATGAAATCGGAATGTCCCACCTTGGCATACAGATTATTTACGACATGATGAACCGGTTCGAGGACGTATGGTGCGAGCGGGTATATTCGCCCTGGGTGGATTTGGATGAAATTATGCGGAAAGAGAAAATCCCCTTATTTGCCCTGGAATCTCAGGAACCTGTGAAGAATTTTGATTTTCTCGGAATTACCATTCAGTATGAAATGTGTTATACCAACATTTTACAGGTTCTGGACCTTTCCGGCATTCCGCTTCTTACAAAAGAAAGGAAAGAAAATGACCCGATTGTAATCGGAGGCGGGCCCTGTACCTACAATCCCGAGCCAATCTGTGACTTTTTTGATTTGTTTTATATTGGAGAGGCGGAGACGCAGTACCGGTCGCTGTTCGATTTGTACGAGGAGGGACAGGAAAAGGGATGGGGGCGCAAAGAATTCTTACAGCGGGCTGCAAAGATTCCCGGCATTTATGTCCCTTCTTTATATGAAGTGTACTATAACGGGGACGGAACCATTGCCGGAAGACGTGCGCTTATTCCGGGCATTCCCGAAATCATTGAAAAGGAACTGGTAAAGGATTTGTCAGACACTTATTATCCCCAAAAGCCGGTGGTTCCTTTTATTAAGGTTGCCCAGGACAGGGTGGTTCTGGAAATCCAGAGGGGCTGTATCAGGGGATGCCGATTCTGTCAGGCCGGCCAGCTTTACCGTCCGGTGAGGGAAAGGGACCTGGCGCGTCTTAAAAAGTACGCCGTGGACATGCTGAAAAACACCGGCCATGAGGAAATTTCCTTAAGCTCTTTAAGTTCCAGCGACTACTCAAGGCTTCCCGAACTGCTTGATTTTTTAATTGAAAGCTGCGGCAGGCAGAAAATCAATATTTCACTCCCTTCCCTTCGAATCGACGCTTTTTCTCTGGATGTGATGAACAAGGTTCAGGATGTAAAAAAAAGCAGTCTTACGTTTGCGCCGGAGGCGGGAAGCCAGAGGCTTAGAAATATCATTAACAAAGGATTGACCGAGGAGGTCATTCTGGAAGGGGCAAGAATGGCTTTTGAAGGCGGCTGGACGCGGGTGAAGCTGTATTTTATGCTGGGGCTCCCCATGGAGACCGAGGAGGATATCAGAGGAATTGCCGATTTGTGTAATAAAATAGCGGCTGTTTTTTATGAGACGGTTCCCAAAGAAAAGCGGACGGGACGGGTGCAGATTGTGGCAAGCACCTCCTTTTTCATCCCAAAGCCTTTCACTCCCTTTCAGTGGACGGCGCAGTACACGAAGGAAGATTTTCTGGAGAAAGCTTATCTTACCAGAACCTCTATTGCCGGCGTACTGAACCGGAAAAGTATCAAATACAACTGGCACGAGGCGGATGCAAGTGTGCTTGAGGGAATTATGGCAAGGGGAGACAGGAGATTAAATCAGGTCATCCTTCGGGCTTACCAAAAGGGATGTCTTTACGACGCATGGAGCGAGTATTACAAAAATGATATCTGGCTTGAAACCTTTGAGGAATGCGGCGTTGACCCGTCTTTTTATACGGTAAGGAAGAGGGCTGATAACGAAATATTCCCATGGGATTTCATTGACTGCGGCGTTAGCAGGGAATTTCTATTGAGGGAATGGAAGAAAGCGCAGAGGGGCGAAACCACGCCTGACTGTCAGGAGCACTGCAACGGCTGCGGCGCGGCGAAATACGGAACAGGCATCTGCGTAAGGAACAGCGCAGGTAAGTAACATTCGCTTACAGAGCAGGTAACAGGAGAACAATTATGAAAGTAAGAATCAAATTTTCCAAATACGGCGCGCTCCGTTTCATCGGGCACCTGGATGTCATGCGGTATTTCCAGAAAGCCATCAGAAGGGCGGAAATCGACATTGCCTATTCGGAGGGGTTCAGTCCCCACCAGATTATGTCCTTTGCATCGCCCTTATCCGTAGGCCATACGAGCAGCGGGGAATATTTTGATATTGAGGTGAACTCCTTTACGGACGAGGAGGATATGCGTAAAAGGCTCCAGGACGTGATGGCGGAGGGAATTGATATTTTAAAAATAAAGCTTCTTCCCGAAAAGGAGAAAAACGCCATGGCCAGCGTTGCTGCGGCGGATTACCTGCTGACCTTCAGCGAGCGTTTTACGCCGCCGGAAGGCTGGGAAGAACAGCTTCTGGAATTTTATGCGCAGGAAATAATTCCCGCTATAAAAAAGACCAAAAAGAGCGAGAGGGAGATAAATCTGAAAGAAGGCATCTACCGTTTGGAAATCCGAAAGGACGGCGTGTACATGCTTCTGGACGCAGGCAGCGGAAGCAACTTAAAGCCCGGCTTTGTGATGGACTTCTTTTTTGAAAAGCAGGGCGTTTCGCTTCCCGAATACCCTTTCCGTATTCACAGAATAGAAACCTATAAAAGAAATGACGGCGGAAGTTTGGAGCCGCTGGCTCTCTGAGCGTCAAATGATGCTTCGCATCCGCCTGACTCATTGTCCGCAGGAATAAACAGAATTTGCCGGAGAATCATATGGGAAAAATTATTATTGTAAAACAGCCTGTGCCGGAAAAACCGGAACACAAAACAGAATATTCAGGCGGGCAGCCGGGTTTCCGGCTTCTTCTTACGCTTTTTGACGAAAAACGGCCCTGTCTGATGGAAACGGCGCCTCTGCTCACGGAGGAGGGAATCCTCGGCAATATTTATCTTGCAAGAGTTCAGGATGTTGTACCCGGGCTTCGGGGAGCGTTCCTTTCCATCTCAAAAGAAGAAACCGTATATCTGTCGCTGGCAAAATGCCGGGAAATCCTGATTGCCAACAGACAGGGTTCCGGCGAAAATCTCCGCCAGGGCGACGAGGTGGTGGTGCAAATCACGGGGGAAGCCCTGAAAACCAAGCAGCCTACAGCCTCTGAAAATCTCACGCTTACAGGTCAGTATTGTGTGTGCGGCTATTTCAGACACGGAATCCACTATTCCAGAAAACTAAGTGAAGACAGGAAAAAAGAAATTGACGATGCCATCAAAGCGCAGGAAATGACCGGGCGGAAAAATTATCAGTTCACCATCCGCACCAACGCCGGGGAACTCAACGATTTGACGCCTCTTTTTGCGGAAATGAAAGATTTTATCCGAACCTTCGACACCCTCGCCAATGTTTACAGGCACAGAACCTGCCACAGCCTCCTTTATAAGAAGGAAGCGGAGATTTTAAGCCGGATAAAGAACATTCCTCTTGATGCTTATGACGAGATTGTGACGGACGAGGAGGATGTTTATTATTTTTTGTCAGAGCAGATAAACAAAAGCTCCCCCTCGCAGGCTGTTTATTGTCATGAAAAGCCCGTACGGCTTTACCGGGACGAGCTTCTTCCTCTTGCCAGGCTTTACAGTCTGGAAACCCATTTAAAGGAGGCTCTCGGAAAAAGGGTATGGCTTCCCTGCGGAGGCTATCTGGTGATTGAGCCCACAGAGGCTATGACGGTGATTGACGTGAATTCAGGTAAGGCTGTCAGTAAAGGAAAGAAAAATAAGGAAAGCTACTTGTCAGTCAATCTTGAAGCGGCAAAGGAGGTCGCAAGGCAGCTCCGGCTCCGAAATTATTCCGGTATGATTATGGTGGATTTTATCAGCATGGAAAAAGAGGACGATAACAGGATTCTGCTTGAAAAGCTGGACAGATACCTTCGGGAGGACAAGGTACCCGCAAGGCTGGTGGATATGACGGCTCTGGGAATCGTGGAAATCACCAGAAAAAAGGTAAGCAGGCCGCTTTCGGATTTTCTATAAAAAAGCTTGACAGTATTTTGACGATATGTTACATTTTATGAGTATGCCGCATAACGAGGCTTAAAGAGTTTGCGCTTTTGCAGGTTCTGCCGTAGTTAGCGAGTAAAATCAGTTTTGCTGATTAGTATAGGAGGTGCCATATGTACGCAATCATCGTAACAGGCGGAAAGCAGTATAAGGTTTCCGAAGGCGACGAAATCAAAGTGGAGAAGCTTGACGTAGAGCCGGGAGATACCGTAACCTTTGACAAGGTAATTGCTGTAAGCGACAAGGAGCTTAAGGTAGCAGGCGATGTGGAAAACGCCAGCGTAACCGCAACCGTGGTTAAGCAGGACAGATTCCCCAAGGTTATTGTCTATAAGTATAAGAGAAAAACCGGCTATCACAAGAAGAATGGTCACAGACAAGCATACACGCAGGTAAAGATTGAAAAAATCAACGCTTAATAATGACTACAATCACGATTACAAAATCCAGAGCGGGAGAATATAAGAAGATAATCTGCAGGGGACATGCCGGTTATGCGGAAAGCGGAAGCGACATTGTCTGCAGCGCGGTTTCCATGCTGGTAATAAATACCATCAATTCCCTGGAGCTTCTAACCGATACACGGACGGAGGCGGCGGCCGATGAAGAAAAGGGTGTCATTACCTGTTCCTTTACCGGTGTACCGGATAAGGGCGGGAAGCTTCTTCTTGACTCCATGGTGCTCGGACTTGAAAACGTTGCCAGCGAGTACGGCGGTAAGTATTTAAAACTTAATTTTAAGGAGGTGTAAAACATGTTAAAGCTTAACCTTCAATTTTTTGCTCATAAAAAAGGTGTTGGTTCCACAAAGAACGGCAGAGACTCCGAATCCAAGCGACTTGGCGCGAAGAGAGCCGACGGCCAATTTGTAAAAGCAGGAAATATTTTATACAGACAGCGCGGGACGAAGATTCATCCCGGTATCAATGTAGGACGCGGCGGTGACGATACATTGTTTGCTCTTGTTGACGGTGTTCTCAGATTCGAGAGAAAAGGCAGGGACAAGAAACAGGCTTCTGTATATCCTGTAGAGAAATAATGCAGTTATTGGCTTCAAACATATTTTTGTTTGAAGCCTTTTTTCACTGTGCATCCGGACATTGCCACAGGGCATGCCCTAAAGGGCTGTGCCGGAAAGGTATATGACGGGCGAGACGGTTCTGAAAGGAAAATGGAATGTTTGCAGACAGAGCGAGAATTTATGTGCGGAGCGGGAAAGGCGGCGACGGCAGCGTGTCCTTCCGGCGGGAAAAATATATTCCCAGCGGCGGCCCTGACGGCGGCGACGGCGGTCACGGCGGAAGCGTTATCCTTGAGGTGGACGAGGGTTTAAACACGCTTACCGATTACCGGCATGCCCGTAAATACCGCGCCGAAGACGGAGAAAACGGCAGCAAACGGAACTGCCGGGGCAAAAACGGAAACGACTGTATTTTAAAGGTGCCGGAAGGGACTGTCATCAAGGAAGCGGAAAGCGGAAAGGTGATTACGGATATGTCCGGTGAAAACAGGCGTTTTGTCCTGCTTACCGGCGGCCGGGGCGGCAACGGGAATCAGCATTACGCCACAAGCACCATGCAGGCGCCTAAGTATGCGCAGCCGGGACAGCCGGCCAGGGAGCTGGAAATTTTGATGGAGCTTAAGGTAATTGCCGACGTTGGCCTGGTGGGATTTCCCAATGTGGGTAAATCCACCTTTTTAACCAGAGTGTCCAACGCAAGGCCGAAGATTGCCAACTATCACTTTACAACTCTCGACCCTCATCTGGGGGTGGTTGACCTCCCGGAGGCAGGCGGTTTTGTGATTGCCGATATTCCGGGGCTTATCGAAGGAGCGTCCGAGGGTGTGGGGCTTGGCTTTGAATTTCTGCGCCATATCGAGAGAACAAGGGTGATTATCCATATTGTGGATGCCGCCGGAACCGAGGGCAGAGATCCCGTCGCCGATATCTATGCCATAAACAGAGAACTGGAAAACTATGATTCCGGTATTGCCAGACGTCCTCAGGTAATTGCCGCCAACAAAACAGACATGATTTATCAGGAAGACGGGAAAAAAGACCCGGTATCCCTTTTAAAGGAAGAATTTGAGCCGAAAGGAATCCGCGTTTACCCGATTTCCGCAATCAGCGGCAGGGGGATTCGGGAGCTTCTTTTCCACGTAAAGGAAATGCTGGATAAGCAGGAGAAGAAGCCGGTAATTTTCGAGCAGGAATTTTTCCCGGAATATATGCTGCCTTCCTCCGACGAGCCCTACACGGTAACCTATGACGAGGAAAAGTCGGAATATGTTGTGGAAGGCCCCCGCATTGAAAAGATGCTGGGCTATACAAACCTTGATTCCGAAAGAGGTTTTACCTTCTTCCAGAATTTCCTGAAGGAAAACGGTATTCTGGAACAGCTGGAAGCCCTTGGAATCGGCGAAGGAGATACCGTCAGAATGTACGGGCTGTCTTTTGATTACTACAGGTAGAACGATATATGGAGATTGATTATGACAAGTAAACAGCGCGCTTATTTAAAAAGCCTTGCCGCCCCCTTAGAGGCGACTCTCCAGATTGGAAAGCTGGGACTGACCCCGGAAGTAACTCAGGCTGTAAGAGAGGCTTTCAATACCAGAGAGCTTTTAAAGATTACGATGTTAAAGACCTGTCTGGATGATATCAGGCAGACGGCCGATATCCTTTCCGAGAGAACCGGCTCCCAGGTAGTGCAGGTTATCGGCAGAAAGATTGTCCTTTATAAGGAAAACAGGGACAATAAGAAAATCGAACTTCCCTGACAGATATGGAGAATATGATGGAAAAAAAAGTCGGTATCATGGGAGGCACATTTAATCCGATTCACAATGGTCATTTACTGCTTGCCGAATCTGCCAGAGAAGCCTTCGGGCTTGATGAAATTCTTTTTATGCCCAGCGGAAATTCCTATATGAAGGATGCCGCATCCATCCTCGACGGCAAAACCCGCGTCCATATGACAGAGCTGGCAATCGAAGGAAATCCTTTTTTCCGGTTATCCCGTATGGAGTTAGAGCGAAAGGGCCCTACTTATACCTGCGACACGCTCTCTCAGTTAAAGCGGCAGGAGGGAGCCTGCCAGTATTTTTTTATCATGGGGGCCGACAATCTTTTTATTCTGGAAAAATGGAAGGACGTGGAATACATTTTTCAGAACTGCGTAATAGCTGTGGCAGCGCGGGGAGATGAGCCAGACGGGGAAATCAGGCGAAGGGCAGAACTTTTGAAAAAACGTTATCAGGCCGATATCAGGCTTTTATCAGAGCGGCGGATTGATATTTCCTCCCTTGAAATCAGGGAAAGGCTGCAAAAAGGGCAAAGCGTGCGCTATCTGCTTCCCGACAGCGTGCTTGCCTATATCGCCCGGGAAGGATTGTATCAATCTTAAAACCAGGGCAAATGCGGATAAGCGTTAAGCTCTGTATTGCAGTCTTGCGGCATGGAGGAGAAAGTGAAAAGTGTTGATATTGATAAAATAAAGAAAAAAATGGAAAAGGAGCTGGATGCCAGACGCTATGAGCATACGCTTGGCGTTGCCTACACGGCCGCGGCTCTTGCCATGTGCTATGGTGAGGATATGTTCAAGGCGCAGGTGGCGGGACTTTTGCATGACTGTGCCAAATGCATGAGCAATGAAAAAAAGCTGGAAATTTGCGCAAAGCACCACATTAAGGTGACGGAGGTTGAAAAGCAGAATCCGTTTCTGCTCCATGCAAAGGTAGGGAGCTATCTGGCAGGAAAACGTTATCATGTGGAAGATAAGGATATCTTAAACGCCGTTTTAAACCATACGACAGGCCGTCCCGAAATGTCGAGGCTTGAGAAAATCATTTATATTGCAGATTATATTGAACCGGGCCGAAAACACGCCCCAAATCTTTCACAGGTGCGCGCCCTTGCATTCCACGATTTGGACAGGGCGCTTTTGCAGATTCTGAAGGATACGCTGGACTATCTTCAAAGTATTGAAAGCCCGATAGACCCTCTGACACAGAGAACTTACGATTACTATATCAAGGAGGAAACAAATGGAAGGTTTTTCCGAAAATAAGGTAAAGGATATGGCAGCCCTTGCCATCGAAGCATTAGAGGACAAAAAAGCCGAGGATATCAGAGTGATTGATATCAGCCAGGTTTCCGTTATCGCAGATTATTTCATTATTGCAAACGGAACCAATAAAAGTCAGATACAGACGCTTTCGGACACTGTGGAGGAAAAACTCGGGAAAGCGGGATATTTCATGAAGCAAAAGGAAGGATTCCGCAACGCCAATTGGGTTCTTTTAGATTTCGGGGACATTATCGTCCACATTTTCGACAAGGAGAACCGGCTCTTTTATGACCTTGAAAGAATCTGGCGGGACGGGAAGGTTGTGGACGCGGAAGCTTTCCGCTGAGTTTTCAGGTAAATCCACCGGTGGTTTTTTGAAAGCTTTTGCCGGATAATATGTATAAATATGCAGAAAGGAACCGTGTCCATCCCGGTTCCTTTCTGCATACAGATTTTCTATTCCCTGACCCTTTCGGCGCCGCCCGCATACATATAAAATGTAAGCAGATAAAGCCCGCTTATTCCCACAAGCGCATAGACGATTCTGGCAATCCAGGACATGTTTCCGAACAGAAAAGATACAAGGTCAAAGGAGAAGAATCCGATGAGTCCCCAGTTGACCGCACCTATAATGGCAATCGTAAGCGCAATACAGTCCAGACATTTATTGTTCATTTCACACACCTCCATAAGAATTTTCATGAAGCCTTTTTTCAGGGCTGTCAGTTTTATTTTTCCCGATGATGAAAAAAATATGCCTCCTGTTTTTTACAGGCATTTAAAAGAATACAAAAAGAAACGCAGAAAAGATAAAATTTCAATATCTAAGTTGACAATGGCGCATATTTGGGGTATTATTGCACTTGAAATAAATCATAGAGGAGGAATAATTATGAGAAAATTCAAAAAAGAAATCAGTCTCTTTCTCGTAGCTGCAATGACCATGCTGATGCTTGCAGGCTGCGGCGGCAATGATGCAGCAGCAGACGCCGGCACAGATAATGGCAGCCAGACGGAGGGAACAGAGACGGAAGGCGCGTCTTCTGAAGCTGATACTTCTTCTGATGCCGCTGATTCAGAGAGTACAGGAGCTGCTTCGGGCGAGGCGTTTAAGATTGGCGCAATCGGCCCTTCCACCGGAAGCGCTGCGGTTTACGGTCTTGCTGTTCAGAACGGAGCTGACCTTGCCGTGAAGGAGATTAACGCGGCAGGCGGTATCGCCGGTTTCCAGATTGAGTACAATTTCCAGGATGACGAGTGTGACAACGAAAAGTCCGTTAATGCCTATAATACATTGAAGGACTGGGGAATGCAGATGTTAGTCGGAACCACCACAAGCGGCTGCTGTATCGCAGTTGCTGCCGAATCCGCCAACGACAATCTCTTCCAGCTCACTCCTTCGGGGTCTTCCGTTGACATTATCAGCGGAAATGACAATGTATTCCAGGTATGCTTCACAGACCCTAACCAGGGTGTGGGCGCCGCTGAATATATTGGTTCCAATAAGGTTGCCGAGAAGGTTGCCATTATTTACGACAGCTCTGATGTGTACTCATCGGGTATTTATGAGAAGTTTGCACAGGAAGCTGCAAACCAGCCTTTTGAAATCGTATCTGCGGAAGCCTTTACCGCTGATAACAAGACAGACTTCTCCGTACAGCTTCAGAAGGCAAAGGACGCAGGCGCAGACCTTGTATTTCTGCCTATCTACTATACAGAGGCTTCTTTAATCCTGACACAGGCAAACAGCATGGGATATGAGCCCAAGTTCTTTGGATGCGACGGCCTTGACGGTATTCTTAACGTAGAAAACTTTGATGTTTCCCTTGCCGAGGGCGTTATGCTGCTTACTCCTTTTGCAGCCGATGCAGAGGACGAGGCAACCAAGTCATTTGTAACCGCATATAAGGAAGCTTACGGCGACACTCCGAACCAGTTTGCAGCCGATGCGTATGACGCGGTTTATATTATGAAAGCTGCCATCGAAAAATGCGGCGCAACACCTTCCGACAGTGTTTCTGATATCTGCGATAAGATGAAAGGCGCAATGGCTGAAATTTCTGTAGACGGCCTTACCGGCGCAGCAATGTCATGGGACAGCGACGGCGCTGTAAACAAGGCTCCCAAGGCCATGGAAATTGTAAACGGCAATTATTCTTTAATTCAGTAAATTTGTATATCGTTTATAAGGCCAAAGAGGGTTGCAGCTGCGCAGCCCTCTTTTATCATATTCGGCTGCTTCAAGACATTTATCTGCCGTGAAGTCCGTGTTTATGCGGTTTTGTTTATACGATTTTCGATAAAGGCTTGCAAGCCCTGTACGATATCTGCTATACTAGGTTAATAACTTTTTACAAGAGAAAGGCATGGTTATTGATATGAGCTTTATATCCTATTTAATCAATGGAATCAGTCTGGGAAGCGTGTACGCGATTATAGCTCTGGGCTATACAATGGTTTACGGTATTGCCAAGATGCTGAATTTTGCACACGGCGACGTCATTATGGTGGGCGGCTTTACTGTCTTTTTTGCGGTCAGCATGCAGGGACTGCCGACGATAGTGGGGATTTTGCTTGCGGTTGTGTTATGTACGCTGCTGGGAATTACGATTGAATATATTGCCTACAGACCGCTGCGGCAGGCGGCGTCCTCCCTTGCGGTTCTCATCACGGCAATCGGGGTCAGCTATTTTCTTCAGAACATTGCATTGATTATTTTCGGAGCCAACACAAAGGCTTTTACCTCCGTTGTCACCATACCGGCTCTCAGGCTTGCGGAAGGCCAGATAATCATTTCCGGTGAAACCATTGTGACAATTATTTCCTGCATTGTCATTATGACGGGTCTTACGCTGTTCATCAACAAGACCAAAGCCGGTCAGGCAATGCTGGCGGTTTCGGAGGATAAAGGCGCCGCACAGCTCATGGGAATCAACGTGAACAGAACCATATCCCTTACCTTCGCCATTGGCTCCGCGCTTGCTGCAATTGCGGGAATGCTTTTATGCTCCGCCTATCCTTCACTTACTCCTTATACGGGCTCCATGCCGGGTATTAAGGCTTTCGTGGCCGCAGTATTTGGCGGAATCGGCTCAATTCCGGGGGCTCTGCTTGGGGGAATTGTGCTGGGGATAATCGAAATACTAGGCAAGGCCTACATTTCATCCCAAATGGCCGACGCCATTGTGTTTATGGTTTTGATTGTCGTCCTTCTTGTGAAGCCTACAGGTATTTTGGGCAAAAAGATTCAGGAAAAGGTTTAGGAGGAGAATCCCATGAAAAAATTTAAACCTGGTAAATATACAAAGGATAATATCATCACCTACGGCATGATAATTCTTGTCTATATTGTCGTGCAGATATTGATAAACACAGGCCATATTTCCAGCCTGATGCAGGGGCTTTTGGTTCCTCTGTGTGTGTACGTCATTCTGGCCGTATCCTTAAATCTGACTGTGGGAATTCTTGGGGAGCTCAGCCTGGGTCATGCGGGATTTATGTGTGTGGGCGCTTTCGTCGGGGCATTTTTTTCCAAATGCACGCAGGATGTGATTACTGCGGACCTCCCCCGTTTTATCCTTGCTATTTTGTCAGGCGCCATATCTGCCGGCATCATAGGCTTTTTAATTGGTATGCCTGTTTTGAGGCTGCGGGGCGATTACCTCGCCATCGTAACGCTTGCTTTCGGTGAAATTATTAAGAATATCATTAACGTATTATATATAGGAAAGGACAGCCGAGGTTTTCACTTTTCCCTGAAGGATTCCCTCTCACTGGGGCTTGAAGAAGACGGGGTTGTCATTATTAACGGCGCCCAGGGAATTACGGGAACACCCAAAAATTCCACCTTTACCATCGGAATCATTCTGATTGTCATAACGCTCATCATTGTTCTCAACCTGATTCGTTCAAGGGACGGACGGGCGATTATGTCCATCAGGGATAATCTGATTGCGGCGGAATCCATCGGAATCAATATCACCAGGTACAAGCTGATGGCGTTTTCCATTTCTGCGGCTTTAGCGGGAATTGCGGGCGTTCTTTACTCCCACAACTTAAACAGCCTTATGGCAACGCCGAAAAACTTCGGATACAATATGTCGATTATGATTCTTGTTTTTGTGGTGCTTGGAGGAATTGGAAATATCAGAGGTTCCATAATAGCGGCGGTAGTGCTCACGCTGCTTCCTGAGCTTCTTCGGGGACTCAGCGATTATCGTATGCTGATTTATTCTGTTGTTCTGATTATTATGATGCTGTTTAACTGGAGTCCTAAGCTGATTTATCTGCGGGAAAAATATTCCCCGAAACGGCTGCTTAAGAAAAACAGGGAGGTGCGTTAGGCATGGCATTGTTGGAGGTTAAAAATTTAAGCATTTCTTTCGGAGGCTTGCAGGCTGTGGATGATTTTGAGATTTCCATCAAAAAAGGACAGCTTTACGGCCTGATCGGTCCTAACGGAGCCGGAAAAACAACGGTATTCAATCTCCTTACCGGCGTCTATAAGCCGGACGAGGGAATGATTAAGCTGGACGGAGAGAATATTACCGGCCTGAAAACCATAGAGATTAACAAGGCCGGCGTCGCAAGAACCTTCCAGAACATCAGGTTATTCAAGAACTTAAGCGTGATGGATAATGTAAAGGCGGGGCTTCATAATCATTACAAATATTCCGCGGCGACGGGAATCTTAAGGCTTCCCAAATATTTCAGTGTGGAAAAGGCTATGAATGAGAAAGCTATGGAGCTTTTAAAGGTTTTCGAGCTTGAAGGGGAGGCCGATTATCTGGCGGCAAATCTTCCTTACGGCAAGCAACGTAAGCTTGAAATTGCAAGGGCTCTCGCCACGGAGCCAAAGCTCTTGCTTCTGGATGAGCCGGCGGCGGGAATGAATCCGAACGAAACCCTGGAGCTTATGAACACCATCCGGTTTGTGAGGGATAACTTCGACATGACGATTCTTTTAATCGAGCATGATATGAAGCTGGTGTCAGGTATCTGCGAGGAACTGACTGTGCTTAACTTTGGAAGAATTCTCTCTAAAGGACCTACAAGTGAGGTCTTGAACGACCCTCAGGTTATCACGGCATACCTGGGAGAATAGCTTGTTTTGCAGGAGGAAAGTAGCGATGGCAATGCTTGAAATAAAAGATTTGGAAGTATATTACGGCGTAATTCAGGCAATCAAGGGGGTAAGCTTCGAGGTAAACGAGGGGGAAGTAATTGCTTTGATTGGCGCCAACGGCGCAGGGAAAACCACTATTCTGCATACAATTACCGGACTGTTAGAGGCCAGGAAGGGGACTGTTACTTTTGACGGTAAAGATATCACAAAGGTACCGGCCCATAAAATCGTAACAATGGGAATGGCTCATGTGCCGGAGGGAAGACGTGTGTTTGCCAATCTTTCCGTTCTTCAGAACCTGAAAATGGGGGCATATACCCGCAAGGATAAAAATGAAATCGAGCAGACCCTGCAGACGGTATATAAGCGTTTCCCAAGGCTGGAAGAGAGGCAGAACCAGCTTGCCGGAACCTTAAGCGGAGGAGAGCAGCAGATGCTGGCTATGGGACGGGCGCTCATGTCACACCCGAGGATCCTCCTTATGGATGAGCCCTCCATGGGGCTTTCGCCTATCTTTGTCAATGAAATTTTTGATATTATTAAGAAAGTCAGCGCGGGCGGGACTACAGTGCTTCTGGTTGAGCAAAACGCCAAAAAGGCGCTTTCCATCTCAAACAGGGCTTATGTGCTTGAGACAGGTAATATCGTTCTTGAAGGCAAAGCGGAAGAGTTGCTAAACAATGATTCCATCAAAAAGGCCTATCTGGGAGAATAAACCTTATCAGAAAAGGGGGTAGCAGTAATGAAGGAAAGAATTGTAATCACAATTGCAAGGCAGTATGGCAGCGGAGGGCGCACCATCGCTAAAATGCTTTCAGAGAAGATGGGGATTCACTACTATGACAAGGAGCTTATGAAGCTGGCTTCCGAGGAAAGCGGTATTAACGAGGCTCTCTTTGTGAGCGCGGACGAGAAGATAAAAAGCACCCGGCTCTTTAAGATTGCCCACAATATTTATCAGGGTGAATTGATTCCGCCTGAAAGCGATGATTTTGTATCCACACAGAATCTTTTTAACTATCAGGCAAAAATAATCAAGCAGCTTGCAATGGAGGAGTCCTGTGTCATCGTAGGGCGGTGCGCTGATTTTATATTAAAGGATTACGATAATGTGCTCAGCGTATTCATCCACGCTCCCCACGAGTATTGCATGGAGCAGGCGGCTTTAAAGCAGCCGACGCTGTCTCCGAGAGAACTTGAAAAGTTTATTTTTAAGACAGATAAACATAAGGCGGAATATTATAAATACTATACCGGCAGAGAGTGGACGGACGCCAGAAATTATGATTTGTGCCTGGACAGCTCCAAACTGGGATTTGAACGATGCGTGGAAGAGATTATCTCCTATATCGGCGTAAGGTTCAGATAAATTAAAATGCTCCGGAAAAGAACATATGCGCTTCTTTCCCGGAGTTTATTCTTTATTTAAAAACGCGGAATACGCCGAATACTTTTCCCAGAATCTGGCAGTCGTCTACGATAATCGGGTCCATGCTGTCATTTTCGGGCTGGAGCCTGATATGACCGTCTTCCTTATAAAAAGTCTTAACGGTAGCGGAATCGTCAATAAGCGCTACTATCATGTCTCCATTGGAGGCAGTCTGGCAGGCATTCACAAAAATCCGGTCGCCGCTGAAAATACCGGCGTTAATCATGGAATCTCCCCTGACATTTAAAACAAAAGACTGGCCGTTTGGAACAATTTCAGCGGGAACAGGAAAATAACTGTCTATATTTTCCTCAGCAAGAATGGGTGTGCCCGCCGCAACCTGACCGATAACCGGCAGACTGACCATTTCCGTGCGTACCATCTGAAAATTGTCGTCACAGATTTCTATTGCTCTGGGCTTTGTCGGGTCTCTTCTGATATAACCGTTTTTTTCGAGGGTCTCAAGATGAGAATGAACGGACGAAGTTGATTTTAACTGAACAGCTTCGCAGATTTCTCTTACCGATGGCGGGTATCCCCTTTTTAAAATTTCTTCCTTGATATAATCCAGAATTTCCTGTTGCTTGTTGCTGATTTTTCCGTATGCCATTCGGTTTCCTCCATTCCTGTTTTGCAGATATCACTCAAAATACTTCTGCTTTTTTGTTAAATCAAGTATATCATAAACAGGCAGAAATAGCAAACATATATTCCAAATATTTGTTCGGTTTTTGATGTAAAACTATTGACAACTGAATATATGTTCGATATAATCACACTATAGAACAGTTGTTCGTAACTAATGTTCGTTTTTTACATTTAGAAGAGACAGGGGTGTGATTATGAGCAGGAATATGAATATGAGTGAGCGCAGAATAAAGAATAATCGAATCAGGAGAAGGCAGGAACTGCGCAGACATGTTTTCACAGGCTTAGTTACCGTCGTATTGGTAATCAGTTTTTCTTTGCTTTTTTTCAGCTTCAAAATCAAAGCGCAGAGCAGCGAAGAGGTTCAATACAAGTATTATAAGAGCATTCAGGTACAGCCGGGCGATTCTCTGTGGGATTATGCCGGTTTATACGGCGACAGTCGGTACTATGGCAGCCACAGAGATTATATTAAGGAAGTTACTGCAATGAACGCCCTTACAGATGAACAGATTACTGCCGGGCAGTATCTTATCCTTCCTTATTATGATACGGTCTTTATTAATTAGTGTCTGCTGAACAACTTAAAATATTGATAAATACTGAATTTTCCAGCATTTTTTGTTATAATAATTGC
>QZDS01000036.1 GCA_009917455.1 bacterium 1xD8-48
CGTGTTCACTGTTGCTTTCTTTGCTTTTTGGTTCGTATTCTCTTCGCTTTTCTCTGAATAATTCTCTCTTCGTTTTGAATTTTCAGGGTCGCATTGCTGTTTTGTTGTCAAGGTGCCTGTTTTTTTATTACCACGTTTCGCAACGTGCTTAAGCATTGTAACAAACTTATCGACGTATGTCAACATCTTTTTTGAAAATTTTTTCCAAAATTTTTTTCAGGATTTTTTTCATGTTTATAACTTTACTTTTCAGTCAGAAGTCTTGCCGACAATCCGCAAAAAGCTTATGCCAGAACCGATAATCCCCAGCTTTTCAGCAAATATACCAGAACGCCCACTATCACGCCCGCTTCCGCTGCTCCTGTGACCGCTCCTAATAGCTTATCCACCCCTTTAATAACCGGAAGTCTGGAAATCAGTTCCAGAGAAGTGAACAGCACATGCACCAGCCGGTACACCACGCATACGATAAAGAGCACCGCAACCATTGTGATTGTCTTGCTTATCTCTTTTTCCAGATAACTTCCCACCGCCCCTATAATGAGTACAACGCAGACTCCCGCCACAGCCATGGCAATCAGTGAAATAATTTCCCGAACCATTCCCCGGCGGAATCCTGCCGCAATTCTCCATATAAAAATAACCGCAATCAGCGCCAGCGCAATATAATACATTTGTCCCCTTTCTTTTGTTCCCATCCCTGTGCCTGCATGAGGCTGCTCCTCACGCCATGCTCACCTATACTTCCTGGTGTTTTTAATTCAACTCTATGGAATCAATGGAATCGGCCGTTACAGCGACATACTTATATGCCGAGGAAGTGGGAATTATCAATGCGGCCCTTTTCTCAAACTCGCCTGTAAACTTGTCCACTCCTTTCATATTGCAAATCTGGCAGTTCAAATCATTGTAAATAATAATCTGGTCTTTGTTAAAAACCACATCCGTATATTCGATATCAAAAAACTGTGAAAGCACCAATTCTCCCGATTCGTTGAATACATCCAGCCTGTAGGCCGACTCGCCGCTCTGGTTAATAAAGACAAGCCCCACATAATTTTCATTGTAATGGATGCTCTGCACCTCTTCGTCCAGAAGCTTTGAGGCGATGTTTGTGGGCTTTTCCGCGCCGGAGAAAAAGGCGATTCTGTCGTCTGAAACGGCAAAGGCGGAATCGTTATCCATAAACTGCACATAGGGCATAATGGTATCCAGATAGTCGTACCCTCCCACAAAATTGTCCGTTTCGTTCTTTCCCACCTCTCCAAAGTTGTAAAATGCCACGGAGGACTTCATATTTCCACTGTCCACATATAAGTAAGAAACAACCATAAGCTTTCCGTCAGGGCTTAAGGAAATACTGACGGGATAACCGCTTTTATCCATGGTTGCACGGCCGTAAATGAGAGGCTCCTCCGTATTTTCGTTGCCATTATATACGTAAATTCTGGTCACCTCCGCATCGTCAAGCACAGCCGCCACAACGCCGTTTTCGGAGACGCAGAAATCCCTGATTGGAAGATTGGTGTTTATCGTTCCCCTCTGGCTGTTTTTGTCCATGACATAAATCGTCCGCCCGTTATAATCACCGATTGCCACTGTCTGTCCGCTGATTGCAACCATCGGCGACTGCATTTCATATGTATGGTTCCACACCGCATTTCCTTTTACGTCTATGCAGCTTGCCCCGTCTTTGCTGTATAAAAGAACATTTCCTCCCAGGTTTTTTACTGTCGCCCCCTGTACTATTGTAAGCGGAGCCGAACCGGTAACGATACTTTCCACAAAGACTTTGTCTCTCCATTGTATGAAAACAAAGGCGGCAATCGCCGCCGTCAGTAAAAGGAACAGGACAATCCGGTAAAAAATCGCCAGCTTATGGCTGCGGATTTTTTCTTTATAATCTATCCTTTTTTCCTTTTCTTTTAAATAGTCACGCACATTTGCCATTCACACAACCTCAAGTCTTTCGTATCCGCAGACAGTCCGCTATCTTCCTGCCTCCGCAAAAGCAACCGCTCTGCCCGCCGCCTCCACAAATCCATGCATTTTATTATAATCGTTAATTGTCGTTACTGCAATTGCCAGCAAAATAACGCATCCCCCGTAAAAAAACCTTTTTGCCGTGCTTTTTATGGAAGATGGTTGTCCGCTTTTCTTTATCTTTTTTCCGCTTCCCCGTTCCTTATTTTTTTGCTCATAGCAGGAAAGGAGATAATTCTGCATGGGCTCATTTTTTTCATAAAAAATGTAACAGCCTTCCTTTTTCCCCGGAAGTTCCCGGCCTTTCGCATAAATATTGACATAGCCAATCAGCTCGTAATCTCCGAAAAACTCTTTTCTGACCTGCTCTTCGTTTTTGCTGTATTCCAGACCGCCAATCACGCTTGCAGCTCCGTATATCATATAAAAATTGCAGCTGTTCTTATGATAAACATGTCCAAAAAGCGCGGCGCGCCCCGGAAGCATCCCCGCTTCCTTTTTAAGTTCCCGCAGATAGGTATAGACATAGTCCTCCAAATATACGCGTTCTCTTCCGTTTGCTTTTCCAACCTGCTTTACGATTTCCGGAAGCTGCATTTACTTCCCTCCCCCTTACAATGTTATTCTCTGCTCCGCCGCCTGTAACGCAGCCGCACAGGACAAACCGCTCCCTTGCGCTTTTCGCCCCGGAGCCTGTACCTGCCTTTAAGTTTAGCATAAGATAAGGGGAAGGTGGATTGTAATGCATCGCACAGACTTTAAAACGCCTGGGCGCCGCTTTCTGTCTGACCCTCGCGGTATTCGTCAAACGGACGCCTGGCGTCCCTCTTACTCATTGTCCGCGGAAACAAACTGATAGACGGTCATGCTCTCATACTTTCTCTCCGGTCCGAAAACAGAGGACGGGAAATTCGGCTTATTGGGCGTATCGGGGAAATACTGGGTTTCCAGACAAAGCCCGCCCCGCCTGCCATACTCCGCTCCCGCTTTTCCGGCCTGCTTATCCACAGCGTTTCCGGCGTAAAACTGCACCCCGGGCAAATCCGTATATGCGTGCATTTCACGGCCGGACGCCGGTTCCTTTACCACCGCAAATTCCCGCAGAGTCCCGTCGGCATTGTCGATGACCCAGTTATGGTCATAGCCCCCGGTGAGATGAAGCTGACCGTTATCGGCTTCGATTTCCGCTCCGATTTCCTTTGCCTCCGTGAAATCAAAAGGCGTCCCCGCCACGCAGGTCATCTCCCCTGTGGGAATTGCCCCCGAAACAACCGGCGTATAGGCGCTGGCGTTCAGAGTGAGAATATGGCCGCAAATGTTGCCGTTTCCCTGTCCCGCAAGGTTAAAATAGGTATGGTTTGTCATGTTAATGACAG
Organism: bacterium 1xD8-48; assembly: GCA_009917455.1. Classification (GTDB taxonomy): domain Bacteria; phylum Bacillota; class Clostridia; order Lachnospirales; family Lachnospiraceae; genus Suilimivivens. Next base: position 3,360 of record QZDS01000036.1, read on the forward strand.
TATTCTTATCGCTTTCGGCTTCATATTTAATTTTCAGCTCATTATTCTCCGTGAGAATGTAGGTCACACTCACCTTTTTATTGCCGGGGAATCCCATATTTCCGTCCTCGTCCGTAAGGGAGAAGGTTACTCTGTCCTCCTTTTCCAGCACGTCCCAGACTCTCTTGTGATATCCCAGTTCCTTATGGCTGTGAAGGTTGTTTTCTCCGTCGTTTTTGTCAAGCTTACAGAGCTGCCCGTCCACCGTAAACGCCGCGCCTCCTATGCGGTTGGCGTTAGGACCGACAGTCGCGCCGAAAAATCCGTTATTGTCAAAATAGGGCTCCAGCGTATCGTAGCCCAGAACCACATCGTCCGCCTTTCCGTCCTTATCGGGCACAAACAAATTCACAAGAATCGCCCCGTAATTAATCACGCCGGCTTTCATACCCTTTGAATTTTCCAGCCAGTAGCGGTAAATTTCCTGTCCGCTTTTTGTTTTTCCAAAAATTTCTTTTCTTATCATTTTCTCCTCCATGCAGAGACTTTTTCAAAATACATACTTTCCATTTGCTTTGACACGCCGCCCGCAACGGCTTTTTTTACATCTCCACTCTGCCCTCCAGGGCCCGCAGAAGCGTTACTTCGTCAATATATTCCAAATCTCCGCCCACCGGCACGCCGCTGGCAATCCTGCTCACCTTTATTCCCGTGGGCTTAATCAGCTTTCCGATATACATGGCGGTGGTTTCCCCCTCCAGGCTGGAATTGGTGGCAATAATCACCTCGGAAACGTCGCCCTCAAGGCGGGCAATCAGCTCCTTCAGCTTAATGTCTCCCGGCCCAATCCCCAGCATGGGAGAAATCGCCCCGTGGAGCACATGATATATGCCCTCGTATTTTCCGGTCTTTTCGTAGGCCGCCAAATCTCTTGTATTTTCTACCACCATAATGGTGTTGTGGTCGCGCTTTGCATTGGCGCACACCGGACAGATTTCACTGTCGGTCAGGGTAAAGCATTCCTTACAGTAACGGACATTTTCTTTGGCGTCCATAATTACTTTTACAAGCCGCTTCACCTTGTCCTGCGGCAGATTTACCAAGTGAAAAGCCAGCCTTTGCGCTGACTTTGACCCGATGCCCGGCAGACCGGACAGCTCATCTATTAGCCTGTTGATATGCCCGCTGTACAAATCCATCAGAAAGGAAGGCCTCCTCCCAGTCCGAGACCGCCTGCCATCTTGCCCATAATTTCATTATTTGCGTCGTCCGCCATACGCAGAGCCTCGTTTGTGGCGGCCATCACCAAATCCTCCAGCATTTCAATGTCCTCGGGGTCAACTACCTCCTCCGACAGTTTTACCTTTGCGACTTCCTTCCTGCCGGTTACCGTCACTTCAACCGCGCCGCCTCCGGCCTTTGCCGTAAATTCCTTTGTTTCCAGCTCCTTCTGGCTTTCCTCCATCTGGCGCTGCATCCTCTGCGCCTGCTTCATCAGATTGTTCATGTTGCCGGGAATACCTCCCCCGGGAAATCCTCCGCGTCTTGCCATGTCAGTATAAATCCTCCATTTCTTCGTCTAATTCTTCCACTTCCATATTAATAACCTGACTGACCAGTTTTGTCAAATCAGGGTAAATCTCCTCGGGATTTCTCCCCGGGCGGGCGCACTGCACCTCCACTTTCATCTCCTTACCGGAAAAATCCGCAATAAGGCGCTCCAATTCCTCTTTATGCCCGCTGTCCCTGAAATAGTCAAAAGGCAGTCCGTCCGAAACCACCACCAGAAGATTTCCTTCCCCTGACAGGCTTGGAAACGCCGATTTCAGATATGCTTTCATGGGCATGACGGCCTCGCCCACAATGGCGGACCACTTTCCTGCCACAGCTTTGACATCCTCCGGTACTGCCTTCGGCAACTGTGCCCGTATTTCCGTCCCCTGCGCCGAAGCATAGCCGCCCTGATGAAATCCCTCTCCTCCGGGAATGCCCGCCCCCATACCGGCCGGCGCTGACATGGGCATAGCTGCAGCCATAGCCATACCCTTTTCCATTTTGTCCTCCAGCTGCCGGATACGGTCCAAAAGGGACTGGGTATCCGTTTCCATGGAGGGACGGCACAGCTTAATCAGCGTCATCTCCACCAGAATTCTTTTCTGGGAGGCATAGCGGATTTGACCCGACAGCTCCGAGAGTACGCGGATGTAACGCATAATGACATCGTTTTCCGCCATCTGCGCCTCCTCCTTTAAACGGAGCAGATTTTCCGTGGAAACGTCGATAACGTCCTCCATCCCGTCCGCCGTCTTCACCAGAAGGAGATTACGGAGATACCAGGTAAAATCGGAAACAAACTGCACCAGTTCTCTGCCCTGCATCACAATTTCCTCAAGCAGAGCAATGGCTCCTGCCACGTCTCCGTCAAGAACCACCCGCAGAAGCCGGCTGAAAACCTCCGTATCCACGGCCCCCAGCACATCCAGCACCTTGTCATAGGTGAGCTCTTTTCCGAAATGAAAGGCAATGCACTGGTCCAAAAGACTTAAGGCGTCGCGCATGGAGCCGTCCGCCGTCTTTGCAATATATCTGACCGCCTTTTCCTCTATGGAAACCTGCTCCTTTTCCATAAGCTCCTTTATGCGCTCTGATATGGTGTCAATGGTAATCCGCCTGAAATCATACCGCTGGCATCTGGACATAATGGTAACCGGTATCTTGTGGACCTCCGTTGTGGCCAGTATGAAAATCACATAAGAAGGGGGTTCCTCCAATGTCTTAAGCAATGCGTTGAAAGCCCCTATGGAAAGCATATGAACTTCATCAATAATATAAACCTTATATTTCCCCTCTGCGGGAGAATAGGTCACTTCATCCACAATTTCACGGACGCTGTCCACACCGTTATTGGACGCCGCGTCAATTTCAATGACGTTCATGGATGCGCCCGCCGAAATTGCCCTGCAAAGGGCGCACTCGCCGCAGGGGCTCCCGTCCCTTTGATTTTCGCAGTTAACCGCCTTTGCAAATATCTTTGCAATGGTGGTCTTTCCGGTTCCTCTGGTTCCGCAAAAAAGATATGCGTGGCTTGTGCGCTCTGCTTTTATCTGATTTTTTAAGGTTGTAACGATATGCTCCTGACCCTTTACATCCTCAAAGGCCGCAGGACGAAACTTTCTGTAAAGGGCTGTATACGACATATCTTCCCTTTCCTTTCTTTTTATGGCAATTTATCCCCGCCGGATACTTTGCCGGCAATGCGCCTGCGCTTTCTCCTCCGGCTGCCGGACTGCCCCTTTAATCTCCGAAGCTGATTCCCAGCATTTTTGCTTCTTTTACGATGGACGCATCAGGAGAAACCATCTTAAGCTTTCCTGCCACGTCCTCCAGAGGCACTTTCACCACTTCGCGGTCCTTATAGCCGACCATGAAGCCGTATTCGCCCTTCAGAATGAGATTGCCTGCTTCCGCACCCAGACGGCTTGCAAATACACGGTCGTAAGGACAGGGACTTCCGCCTCTCTGAGTGTGGCCCGGAACCGTAACTCTTACCTCGTGGCCCGTTTTGTCCAGAATCTGCTGTGCCAGCTCATAGGACACCGAAGGGAATTTATAATGCTTCATCTTTTCCTTGTATTCTTTCTTGGACAGCTTTGCGTCCTCCTTGGAAATTGCGCCTTCCGCTACCGCCAGAATTGTGAACCGGCTGCCGTTTTTGTTGCGCTCTTCGATTTTGTTCACTACCTTTTTGATGTCATAGGGAATTTCAGGAATCAAAATAATGTCCGCGCCGCCTGCCATACCGGCATTTAAGGTAAGCCACCCTACCTTGTGTCCCATAACCTCCACGATAAATACCCGTCCGTGGGAAGCCGCTGTGGTATGGATGCAGTCGATGGCGTCCGTTGCAATATTAACCGCGCTCTGGAAACCAAAGGTCATATCCGTCCCCCACAAATCGTTGTCGATGGTCTTGGGCAGCGTAATGATATTCAGTCCGTTCTGCCTTAAAAGATTGGCTGTCTTGTGGGTGCCGTTGCCGCCTAAAATCACCAGACAGTCCAGACGCAGCTTGTAATAGTTCTGCAGCATGGCGTCAACCTTGTCCAGCCCGTTTTCATCGGGGTCCTGAATGGTCTTAAAGGGAGTGCGGGAGCTGCCGAGAATGGTTCCTCCCTTTGTGAGAATACCGGAGAAATCATGTCCTCCCAGCATACGGAAATTCCCGTAAATCAAGCCTTTGTAGCCGTCAATGAAACCATAAATTTCAACCTTTTCATCACTGTTCACGAGACACTTTACAACGCCTCTCATTGCGGCGTTTAGTGCCTGGCAGTCGCCGCCGCTTGTCAATAAACCAACTCTTTTCACTTTACCCGTCCTCCTTCACTATTGTGCTTTGTGTAAAAGGGGGAGGAAACAGCTTAGGAGGAGCGGAGTGGGAAAAATTTCCTGCATCGCCGCGCTCTCGCTCAGGCTGCTTCCTGCGCCGTACTTTTACACTTGTATTGTTTATTATTATACATAATTCGGAGAGTATCCACAACCTTTTGGTCTCTGAAAATTGATATTTTTGCTCCTGTCCTTCTCCTTCACTCAATGGATTTTAGGGACTCGGCCATGTTTATTTTCTCCAGCTTGAAGTACATGAGGGCGTTTACCAGCAGGGCGAAAATGAAGGTAAACAAAAGGCTCAGCAGGTAGCTTGCGGGGGTGATTATTTTTTTGAAGGAAACCATTTCAATATTAATGTTATACATCACGAACCAGTGAAGCCATTTCCCAAGGGCCAGTCCCACAAGGGCTCCCATGGCGGTAAGCACAAGGTTTTCACGGAAAACGTAATCGGCGGTCTCCCTCGCGTAAAAACCCAGCACCTTAATGGTGGCAATCTCCCGGATACGCTCCGTAATATTGATGTTGGTCAGGTTGTAAAGCACGATAAAGGCAAGGCTTCCCGCGCAGACAATAATTAAAAACACAATATAATTCATGCTTTCCATCATAGTTGCAATTCTCTCCCGCATATCCGCAATCACGGAGACGGCAAGCACATTTTTCCTATCCGCAAGCACGGCCGCGGCCTCATGAATATCTATGCCCTCCGCCGCCAGGGCAAAGGCGCTTTTATATTCCGGCTCCGCGCCGAGCTGCTCCGCGTAGGTTTCCTTATTCACATAAATGTAGTTATAGACAAAATTTTCACACAGAGCCGTTACCGTCACTGTGAAGCTGTTCATATCGCTGTCCCGCAGGGTCACCTTATCCCCTGCTTTGATTCCCATGTTTTCCGCTATTTTTGCGCTCATCACAGCTTCTCCCTTTTGAGGATAGGGAATCTCCTCCCCGCCTTGTGTGTGAAGATTTACAAAAGCGGTAATTTCCTCCGCATCCTCCGGGATTTCCAGATAAACGGATTTTGTACGGCCTCCGAAGTTCAGATCCACACTCTTTTCATATCGGCAGGCAATCTTTTCCAGCATATCGCCCTCCTGCTTAGTCAGCCCGGCAATGTCCTCCCCCTGTACGCTTTCCGAAAAAGTGACATCGATGTCATATATCTGAATTTCATCGTACTGCATCTCGGCAATATTCATAACGGAATCCCTGATACCAAAGCCGGTGACAAGCAGCGCAGTACAGCCGCTGATGCCAAGTATCATCATGAAAAATCTCTTTTTATACCTGATAATATTTCTCACGGAAACCTTGTGCAGAAACTTCATCCTGCGCCAGATAAAGGTGATTCTCTCCAGAAAAATCCGCTTTCCGCTTTTGGGAGCTTTCGGGCGAATCAGGTTTGCGGGCACGCTGATAAGCTCATGCCTGCATGAAAAATATGCCGCACCCATGGAGCATAAAAGGGAAACCGCTATGGAAAGGACTGCCAGAGGGAAATCAAAGTAATACTCGATTGCTCCCATACTGTACATAATTCCATATCCTATCCATATAACCCTCGGAAAAAGCCACGTGCCGCCGATGCATCCGATAATGGCGCCGATTGCCGCCGCGGAGCCGGCGTAAAACAGAAATTTCCCCATAATAGCGCCGTTCCCGTAGCCCAGCGCCTTCAGGACGCCAATCTGGGTTCTCTGCTCCTCCACCATCCTGTTCATGGTGGTCATGCAGATAAGAGCCGCCACAAGGAAAAAGAATACCGGAAATACGTTGGCAATAGCCGCAACAATTTTGGAATCGCTCTCATAACAGGCATAGCCCACATTGGTGTTCCGGTTAAGGACATAGCAGTCCGGCTCCTCAAGGTCCGCAAGCTCCTGCCTTGCATCGTCGATTTTCCGCTGGGCGTCCGCCACTTCCGTTTCAAACTCGGCCTTTGCATCACTGTATTCCACTCTGGCATCGGCAAGCTCGACCTTGCCGTCCTCAAGCTCCGCGCGCCCCTCTTCCAAATCCTCCTGAGCCTTCACAATGTCTGTTTTGGCCTGGGCAAGCTTTTCCCTGCCGTCGGCAAGCTCGACCTTTGCGTCCGCAAGTTCTGCCTTAGCTTCCTCAAGCTGGACTTTGCCGTCCTCAAGCTCGGCTCTTGCGTTGGTTACTTCCGTCTTTGCGGACTGCAGCTCCGCTTCCGCCTCCACCAGCACCTTTTCATTGTGCTGAATCTTCGCGTATGCCTCCGCAATCTCGTCCTTGCCCTCCTGAAACTGACCTTTATAAGACTGGATTTCCCCGAGGCCGGAACGGATTTGCCGCAGGCCGTCTTCAAGCTGGGATTTGCCGGACTGGAGCTGGTCCAGGCCAGAGCTGATCTGGGATTCGTAGACTTCTATTTCTGCCAATCCCCCCTCAATCTGCATGAGCTGTTTCTCATATTCCATACGTTCATCAGCAGACATCCCCGGGTCTAATAACGCACGCTCAATTAATTGTTTATTTCTGTTTAGTTCGTCCTTCTTCCCGGTAATCTCCCCCAGCGCACCATTCAGCTCACCTTCCTTACTTTCAAGCTCCCTCGCCTGCGCGGACAACTCCCCTTCCTTTTCCAGAAGCTCCGACTCCTGTGCAATCAGGGGAGCTTCCTGTTCCACCAGCTTATCCTCCTGGGCTTTCAACTCCTCCTTCGCCTCGTCCAGCTTATCCCACGCCTGGGCCAGCTCAAGCTCATTGGCAAAAACCTCCCACTCATGGTATTTCAGCTCCTCGTCCGCGTCCCTGATTTCCTGTTCCTTCTCCGCGATTTCCTTTTCGCCGTCAATAATTTCCTGCTCGCCGTCTATGAGCTCCTGCTCGCTGTCCGCGATTTCCTTCTTTCCGTCAGCAAGCTCCTGCTCGCCGTCTGTGAGCTCCTGTTCGCCGTCCCTAAGCTCCTGCTCGCCGTCTAAAATCTTCTGCCATGCGTCGTCTAATTCCTCCTCCGCCTCCGCTTTCTTATCGTCAAGCTCCATCTGGGCATCGTCGATTTTTTCCTGCGCCGTGACAAGAAGCTCCTCGTATCTGCCCCAGGCAAGAAGCTCCGTCTCCTCCTCCACTCCATCGGTAATGGCATCTATATAATCCTCATACTCATCGGTGTAGACGTCATATTTCTCACTGGCCGTCACATAAATTTCAGTGAGGTAGTCACAGTCAAAGGCTTCCCGGGGCACGTAAAGAAAAGCGGCAATTCTCCCGTCGCCGATGGAAGTGGTTCCCCGCTCAAAGTTAATATAATAAGGCGTGCGCACGATTCCCACAGCCGTAAAGGTCCGTTCCCCAAACATTTCCAGCGTGTCCTCGTTATTGTCGTCCGTTACCGTAATCTGAGTGCCGATAGCATCCTCTCCGTACATGGCCGAATCCAAAAGACACTCGTTTGCACTCTCCGGCATCCTGCCCGCCGTCAGCACCACCCGGTTAATCTTTTCGGGAACCGTGTGAAATTTATAAATATCGCTCTTATCTCCCATGGCACAGATTGCGTCCACGGAAACCGCCCCTTCCGCGTCGGCAATTTCAGTAAGCTCCGAAAGCGCCTCCACGCTTTCCTCCGTAAAGCCCACCGTAGACAAAAGCCTGAAATCAAAAAAATTCTGTTCCGTTAAATAAGCGCTTTCCGTTGCAATCATCGCCGGAGTCGTGGCCTTTAGTCCCGAAAACAGCCCCACCCCCAGCATCACAATCGCAAGAATCGCCATATACCGGCCAAGGCTGCCTTTGATTTCCCTGATTGTAGTCTTAATCATCCCGCTGCTCATTTATTCCACTCCCTGTTGCTCAAACTCAGCCTCCCCTTAAAAACGTGCGCCGTCGGGCGCACCATGGGAAGAAGGAAGAACGGCTCGTAAGAGACACTCTCTTCATTTTACCACTCGATTTCCTCCACCGGAACAATATTCTCGTTCAGCTCCATCTTCCGCACCGTCCCGCTCTTGACCGTAATAATTCTGTCCGCCATTGCCGTAAGCGCCTGATTGTGGGTAATCACCACCACCGTCATCCCGTTTTTCCGGCAGGCGTCCTGCAGCAATTTCAAAACCGCCTTGCCCGTGTTGTAATCCAGCGCTCCCGTAGGCTCGTCGCACAGAAGGAGCTTCGGATTCTTCGCAAGGGCTCTTGCAATGGCCACTCTCTGCTGCTCCCCGCCCGATAACTGCGCAGGGAAATTTCCCGCCCGCTCCTTTAAGCCCACCATCTCCAAAACCGCCATTGCGTCCAGCGGGTCTTTGCAAATCTGCGCCGCCAGCTCCACATTTTCAAGAGCCGTCAGGTTCTGCACCAGATTATAAAACTGGAAAACAAAGCCAATGTCAAAACGCCTGTAGGCTGTCAGTTTCTTCTTATTATAAGAGGATATTTCCTCTCCGTCCAAAAGCACCTGTCCCGTCGATAAACCGTCCATTCCGCCTAAAATATTTAAAATCGTGGTTTTGCCTGCACCGGAGGCTCCCACCACAACGCAAAACTCTCCTTTTTCAATGGTAAAATTCACATCATGGAGCGCCTCGATATCCACCTCGCCCATATGGTAGGTCTTGCCGACATTTTTAAATTCTACGAACGAACTCATTTATGATTCCTCCCTGCCGCCTTGCGGATTAGCCGCATTTTGTGCTCCTTAAAGGGCGGCGTCTGCTTTCCTCCGAAAAGTCGTCTTTTAACATTTTACCATATGTATTTTAAGACAAAAATAGTTTGAGTATAAAAAAAGTATAAAAAATAGCAACGTCATAAAACCACCAATCCTGGTCATAAAAACTATTGAATAATTTTTCTCTTTTATGCTACAGTGTAATCAATATAGAGAAAGTAATTGGATAATTGCCATGAAAAAAGAAAAAAACAATTACCTGTACTTAAATCGTACCGTTATGCTCATCGTCATGGTCGGCTACAGTTCTTTTCTGGTTTTGATGCTTCTGATGGATTGGTATCTTATCAGAAAATACCAGATGGAAAATGCAAATACAAATCTTGATGCCATCATCTCTTTCACGGAGAAGGCTCAAGACTCAATGGATAGCATTGACAGGCAGCTTTCCGAGGTCTTTATCAATGATAAGGATTTCCGTGCCCTTCAGAAAATACAAGAATCTCTGGTGGAATACAGTCATGCTTATGAACTTCGGGAAACCTTAAGAAGCCGGATGATGATTGATGAAAACTTTAATGGATTTTATATCTTTTACCATGGTTACCAGAAGGTCTGGTATCACGTGGACGGAAACAAAATAGACGCGGTGCATGCCAGAAGGCTTCGGGAGTTTCTTGAAACCCAGCCCCAGGTCCAGATGGGCAGAAACTGGAAAGCCATATCCATTGAAGATAAAATTTATCTGATTATCAGTTTTAACCGGGAAAATGTTTCTTTATATGGAATCTACATCCTGCCTGATGCCCGAACCGCAATTTCCGAAGCCTCAGGAAAAGCCCCGGAGATTGCAATTCTATGCCCGGACATCGTTTTACAAAATAAAGAGCTGGTCGAAAGCCTGAACCTGTCCGACGAGACGGCAAATCATATGGACAGCTTTTCCAGGCGGATTGCCCGATATCAGGTCTACGGAAGCCGGATTCCCAATGCAGATATCTGGATTTGTACCGCCTACCCCTTAAATATATGGGCACTGTTAAACGGCCAACAGCTTCTGCTTCTTGCTCTTACCGGCCTTTCCATTCTGGCCGTGGCCTTCATGCGCCTTTTTATACGCAATGAACTGGTACGACCTCTCCGCCAGCTCACAGACACTATGAACTCCATACGAAGGGGTTCCAATTCAGAAATCCCTTCCCTGGCATGCCGCTTTTACGAGATGCAGGAGGTGAACAACACCTTGGGGGAAATGGTTCATGAGCTGAAAAAGCAGAAGCTTCTGGTATATGAAGAAATTATTGAAAAGCAAAAGGCTCAAATGCAGTATCTTCAGCTCCAACTAAAACCTCATTTTTATTTAAACGGCCTGAAAACTCTGAACGCTCTTGCCATGGAAGGGCAGACAGATAAAATGCAGGAGCTGATACTGAATCTCTCTGTACACCTCCGCTATCTTCTTCAGGCGGAGCAGGAGCTTGTTCCTCTAAAAATGGAACTTAATTTTGTGGAAAACTATGTAAATATGCAAAAGCATGTCACAGGAAGGCCCGTAAGCTGTGAAATTACCAAAGATGACGAGGCGTTAGAATGGATGGTTCCAGTCCTTGCCGTTCAGACCTTTGTAGAAAACAGTGTGAAGTATGCCCGTCTCGGGGACTGCAATGTCACGCTGGAAATCCAGATTGCCGCAAGCTGCCTTTCCACAGCGGAGGGAAATTTTCTGGATTTGGTTGTGCAGGATAACGGACAGGGATATCCTGAAGAAATTCTGCTGGAAATTAATGGGGACGTATCTGCAGGCACAAAAAGCGTGGGCATTAACAACATTAAGAGGCGGTGCAGAATTTTATATGGAGAGCGGGTAGAGTACAGCTTTAACAACTGTGGCGGTGCGTTAAGTGAATTGGTAATACCGGAAAGGATACAATAAATGAATGTGTTATTGGTAGACGACCAGAAAGCAATTGTGGACAGTCTGAAAAACGGAATTCGCTGGGACAAATTGCCTGTGGGACAGGTTTATACTGCCTGTAGTGCCAAAGAAGCAAAACTGGTTCTTATGAATTTTGTGGTAGACGTACTGGTTAGCGATATCGAAATGCCCGAGGAGGACGGTCTTTCTCTGTGCGGTTGGGCCAAGGATAAATTCCCCGGAATCGAATGTATTTTCCTTACCTCTCACGCAGAATTTGACTATGCACGCGAGGCTATTAAAATGGGAGGCTTTGACTACATTTTACAGCCTGTCAGATATGAGGAAGTGGAGAAAACCCTTTTGAAGGTATGGGATAAAATTCGGAACAATAAGAGAATCCTCCAGATTATGGACAGCCAGAAAGCTGTTATGGAACAGAGCAATCATATTTTGGAAACCATGCTCGCAAAAGCCGCCCGGGAAAAAAGCGAAGACGCCAATCAGATATTCAGGCATTTTCATGAAATTTTCCGTTCCGAATATGAAAACTGCTCCATTCATCTTTCCCTGATTCAAATTGTCAGATGGAAAAAGATTACCAACATATGGAGCGAAAAGCTGGTAAGTCTCGTATTCTGCAATGTCCTTGAGGAATTGTTTTCCCTACAGAAAGGAAAGGTTGGAATTGTCTGCCAGCCAGAGGACAGATACTGGATTTTTCTGGTGATTGAGAACAGAAAAGTCACCAGAGAACTGATGGGAAATTATCTGAAAACTTTTTATGCTTTTATTGATGAAAATATGGATTTTTCCATTGCGCTTTACCCGGAAAGTCTTGAAGCCACCCCGGAAGACAATAACTTTTACGCCGCTTACCGAAGGTTAACAGGACGCCTTTTACATAACACAGACAGAAAAAAGGGAATTTTACTTGAAGATATAGACGCTCCTGAAAAAAGCGCAGATGAAAACTCCATTGATATGGCAATCCGTTTTGTAAAGAAAAATCTGAATAAAAATATTTCCCGGACAGAAGTCGCGGAACATGTTCATTTGAATGAAGAATATTTTTCCAGGCTGTTCAGACAGCAGACAGGGGCCACCTTTAAAGATTTTGTGCTTTCCGAAAAAATGAACGAAGCCAAAACCCTCCTGGCTCATTCCAGGCTTTCCATCGGTATTATTGCGTCCAAAATCGGCTACGACAATTTTTCGCATTTTTCAAAAATGTTTAAAAAAATGACGAACCTGACTCCCCAGGAATACCGGAAAGAATACCAGAAGTGAGCGGATTCCTGATGGTTACAAAAAGAACAATTAAAATCACAAAAACAACAAATCTTTAATAATCATAAAATCACACATCACAAAAAGAACAAAGCAAATCATGAAAATTACAGATTAATGCCGGAAAACAGCGTAGAATATGTCTTATCACAATGGATTATAACTTAAGTCAGGAGGATAAGACATGAAAAAGAGATTCAAAAAACTTGCAGCGTTGCTTGGAATGGCAGTTATAGTTACTTCCCTTGCGGCATGCGGAGGCGGTAACGGCGACAGTGCTTCGTCAGGACAGAGCGGAAGTGACAGTGCCCCAGGCGGCAACGAAGAAATCAAATCCGTTAACGTAACCATCCCCACCGTGTATGACCTTCCAGACAAGGACATGGTGGAAGAAGCCATCAACAAAATCACGGAAGAAAAATACCAGATTCATTTAGACCTTGAATTTATAACTACAGGCAACTGGCTTCAACAGTCAAATCTTCTGTTCACTGGCGACGAGGCCGACATTATCGCCGCTTTTATGACTCCGCTTTCCACTTATGTAAAGAACGGGCAGATGACAGATTTAACAGACTACTATGCCAATGCCTCTGACGAATTTAAGGCGGTGTGGTCCGCGGATGAAATGAAGGGAACAACCATTGACGGTAAGATTTATGCGGTTCCCAATCTCAGGAACTTCGGTAACATCATCGGACTGAATATTGATGCCGATATTGCGGCGGAATTTAACATTGAAAATGGACAGACACTTACCATGGAAGATATTGACGCTTTCCTTCGGGCTGCCCATGAAGCATATCCCGACCGTTATGCTCTGGTTCCGCAAGGTTCTGACAGTATCACAAGCACATGGACCTGGGACGGACTTGGCGATGAAAAATTCATTGGTGTTCTTCCTCAGCAGGGACAGGTGACAGAAGTTCAGAACCTGTTTGACACCGAGGATTTCAGAGAATTTTGTACATGGACACGTTCCTGGTATACAGATGGTTTGATTATGCAGGATATCTTAAGCAACACCCAGCCGTTCCAGTCGCTGATTGGAAACGACCAGGCAATTGCATGCTTTGATAATTATTCCGTAAACAACATTGCGGGCATGATTCGTACCGTCGTCATCACCAACTGGGCGCAGTCAAATTCCTATCAGGCTCTGTGCTACGGCATTAACCAGAACTCCAAAGATAAGGACGCTGCATGGAAAGCTATGGAAATTCTTTATATCGATGCAGAGGTTGAAACACTTTTAACAGACGGAATCGAGGGAACTCATTACACAAAGAACGATGACGGCACCATCTCCTTCCCGGAAGGAAAAACAGCCGCCGACTGCGGATACGGCATGGCAGAGGGATATTGGATTACCCCTTATTCAGGAAAAACTCTGCCCCTTGATGTAAACGGCCCCACTTTCTTTGACGACCTGCTTAAGTTTAACGAAGACAGTTTAAAAACTAAAGCCTTTGGCTTTGCATTTGATACCACGGAGGTTACAGACCAGTATACTGCCTGCTGCAATATCATGGATAAATATTACAAGGCTCTGATGTCAGGAAGCGTTGACATCGAAAGTACCATTGCACAGGCAAACGCTGAATTTGAAGCAGCCGGACTGCAGGATATCATCGATGCAAAGCAGAAGCAGCTTGACGCTTATCTGGCGCAGTAAAACTAAAGGCCGCTAAATCGAAATCTGATATACAACAGCGGCTTTCATTGTCAGAAAACCTGATTCTGCTACCGCTGCATAAAAGACAGCGCTGACTATCAGACCGCTGCCGGAGATGAATAAAAACTCTGGCAGCGGATTTTTAAAAAAAGGAGGATGCTATGGCAAAAACAGCTGTAAAGGCAGCACCCATAAAACCCGGAAAAAAACGCGCCCGAACCAAAATGACACTGGCTTTGTTTTCCATGATGCTGCCCGGTTTTATTTACCTTATTATAAATAACTATATTCCCATGGCGGGACTTGCAATCGCTTTTAAGCGATATGATTACAGCAAGGGTATCTGGGGAAGCCCCTGGACAGGCTTCAGCAATTTTACATATCTTTTTAAGACACAGGACGCGCTTAATATTATCCGTAACACCGTAGGCTATAATATCGTGTTTATTTTACTGGGCAATCTCCTTGCCGTGGCAATCGCAATTATACTCAATAACCTGCGGGGTACCATGAACAAAAAGATTTATCAGACAGTAATTCTGATACCCTACCTGATTTCCATGGTAGTGGTCTCCTACATTGTATTCGGATTTTTAAGTCAGGAAAACGGCTTTTTAAATAAACTGATTGTTTCCATGGGCGGCGAGCCGATAAGCTGGTACACCACCTCAAAGTACTGGCCGTTTATACTCGTCATTGTCAACCTGTGGAAAGGCTTTGGCTATTCCAGTATTCTGTATTACGCAACGGTAATCGGTATCGATTCGTCCCTGTATGAGGCAGCCACCGTTGACGGTGCAAATAAATGGAAACAGATATGGCACGTAACCCTCCCCGGACTTCGTGGAACCATCATTACTATGGTGCTTCTCAACCTGGGCCGTATGTTCTATACAGATTTCGGTCTGTTCTATCAGGTTCCCATGCGTTCCGGCCTGATATCCTCCGTAACAGATACCATCGACGTGTTTGTTTACAAGGGTCTGACGCAGCTTAACGATATCGGGCGCTCCTCGGCAGCAGGCTTTTTACAATCCGTCCTTGGCTTTATTCTGGTGCTGACTGCCAATTTCATTGTCCGTAAGATTGATGAAGATAATGCGTTATTCTGAGAAAGGAGAAAATCATGGTTTCCAAAAATAAAACAGGACAAATCATATTAAATATTATTTTTATTCTGCTGACCATCTCGGTGATTGCGCCCTTTCTTCTTTTGATATCGTCCTCTCTTTCAAGCGAATCGGCGCTGGCGGAATTCGGCTACAACTTTTTCCCGAAGGATTTTACATTAAACGCCTATACCTATCTGTTTAAAAGTAGTATGAAAATCACAAAAGGCTATGGAATCACCATTCTGGTAACGGCAATCGGTACTGTCTGCAGCGTTCTTATGACTACGCTTTTTGCCTATCCTCTTTCAAGAAAAGAGCTTCCATTCCGCTATGGGTTTTCCTTTTTCGTATTTTTTACCATGCTGTTTAACGGCGGCCTGGTTCCTACCTATATGATGTGGACACAAACCTTTCACATTAAAAACACGCTGCTTGCGCTGATTCTTCCAAACCTTTTACTAAATGCGTTCTACATTATCATGATGCGTTCCTTCTTTACCGCCAACATTCCTGACGCGCTCCTTGAAGCTGCCAGAATTGATGGCGCAGGGGAATACCGGATTCTCTGGACAGTTGTGCTTCCCCTGTCAAAACCCATGATGGCTACCATTTCTCTTATGGTGGGACTCGGCTACTGGAACGACTGGATGAACAGCATGTATTACATCACGGATGAAAACCTGTACAGCATTCAGGCGATTTTGAATACAATCATCACTAATATTCAGTATTTGACCAGCGGACAAAGCTCTGTAACCTCCAGTGTAGACGTGTCAAAGCTGCCCAGCGTCAGCATCCGTATGGCGATTGCAGTAATTGGGGTGCTGCCTATTCTGTGCATTTATCCCTTCTTCCAGAAGTACTTTGTAAAGGGAATTGTTGTAGGCGGCGTGAAAGGATGACAGCCCCCTTAATAGCCCACCACTAACATATAAGAATTTACTTCCGGCTCTGAGAATTTCTATTCCCCGAGCCGGTTTAAATATGGTAAGATAGAGTAAAATAAGGAGCAAAACATTATGAGCAAATGGATTTGGAAATTCGGCGAATTTGAGGTGTACCACAATCTTCTGCTGCACAACCGCAGACAGCAATACGGCTATCCCGAGCCGGTGGTATGGAAGCTTTACGCGCCGGAGCCGGTGGTTAATTTCCGCAAAAAGGTGACCACAGACGGCGGCGTGGTACGGATAAGAGCCTGCGGGGATTTTTCCACCACAATCGGCGGCGATATGCCCTGGGAGCAGACAAAATACGGAGGACAGCCGGAAATCACCCTTAAACCGGGTACAGTTACGATTTCCATGAGGGTTGCCGGAACAGGCACTTTCCCCTGCCTGTTCGTGGACGGCGCAATTGAAAGCGACGAGAGCTGGGAGGCGGATGATTTGAGCCAGGACTGGGCGCCTGTGGGCTGCTACGACTGCTTTCAGAATCCGGAAAAGACGCCTGAGGTATTTCCTTTTTCCTATGAAAAGATTGATTATGTGAAAAAAGAAATTCTGTCAGACGGCGTGCTCTTCGATTTTGGAAAGGAAACCTTTGCCAGAACCGTATTTTTCGGGCTTAAGGATGAGAAGGTCAGCGTCCGCTTCGGGGAATCCCGGGAGGAGGCGCTTGACCCGAAATGGTGTGTGATTCGCTTTGAGGATACGCCCCGGAAAACAAATCCGGCGGACGAGGGCGTTTGCCCGGAAAGTATATTGGACGGCAGCATGCTTCCGAAGGGCGAATCCGGCGGCACGCTTTCCTATGACTCCCATGCTTTCCGCTATATTTTTGCCAGCGATAAGGGAGCGGAGGTTTCTGCGGAGTATGAATACCTTCCTTTAGAATACAGGGGGGAATTCCGCTGTAATGAAGAAATCATCAACAGGGTCTGGGATGTGGCGGCTTACACCTTCCACTTAAACAGCCGGGAATTTCTGCTGGACGGCATCAAACGCGACCGCTGGGTGTGGTCGGCGGACGCTTACCAGAGCCTTTTCGTCAACCGCTATCTGTTTTTTGACAGGGAGTTGGAAAAACGTACCTTGATTGCCCTTGGGGGAAAGAGTCCCTTTAAGATGCATATCAACACCATTATGGACTACACCTTTTTCTGGATTATCAGCCTGTATGATTACTTCTACACCTACGGGGACGAGGATTTCCTTAACCAGATTTTCCCCCAGCTTGACGAGATAATGTCTTTCTGCCTCGGGCGGACGGATGAGGACGGATTCATGCGTGAAAAGCCCGGAGACTGGATTTTTATCGACTGGGCGGATATGGATAAGACGGGCGCCTTATGCGGGGAGCAGATTTTATATGCCAGGGCGCTGGAAAGCTACAGCGATATCTGCCGGATTACCGGGAACGACGACAGAGGGTGCCGCCAGAGGGCAAATCTTCTCCGGGAAGCGATATTCCGCTATTTTTATGATACGGAAAAAAAGGTCTTTATCGACAGCTATGAGTCGGGAAAACGCAATGTCACAAGGCACAGCAATATTTTAGCCTGTCTCTTTCTGGATTGCAGCGAAGAGCAGAAAAAGGAGATTTATGAGCGGGTAATTTTAAACGACGAGGTTGCGCAAATCACCACTCCCTATTTCAAATTTTATGAAAATCAGGTACACTGTATGGCAGGAAACACGAAGCTTTTGGAGGAATCCATCCGCAATTATTACGGAAGTATGCTTGCCACCGGAGCTACCACTTTATACGAGGAGTACGACCCGGAAAAGACAGGTGCAGAGCACTATGCCATGTATGGGAACCCTTACGAAAAATCCCTCTGCCACGCATGGAGCGCAAGCCCCATTTATCTTCTCGGCTGTTACCGCATGGGGGTAAAAAATACGGGCCGCTCTTACAGCACCTTTGACGTGCGCCCCGTACTGGGGGATATGAAATCCTTTTCCGGAAAGGTGCCCGTTCCTGGCGGATGCGTGAAAGTGTCCGTAAACGAAGAGGAGGTTCGGGTACTGTCCGAAATTTGGGGCGGGACGCTGTGGGTGAAGGAGAGGGCTTATCCGCTGGAGGCGGGGGTTGAGACTGTGGTTGCTTTATAGCCTGGCAGTTTATCATATAAAAACAGGAAATTTTGATTAATGAAGTGATAGCATGGGCAGATTTAAAATTTGAAGGGAGTGATGGATGTGACAATACAGCAGGAAGTCTATGAAAAAATAATGAAATTACCGGAAGACGGGATAAGACTGATTCTTGTCATGGCAGATGAAATTGCCAGACAGCACGGCATATCCGCAGAAGCCAAAAATGAAACGGAGCAAAAGGCATCGATAGCATGCAAGAAAAAGGCATTTCAAAACATGTTGGAAATGAGGGAGCAATCAACATATCCGAAAAATTTTGATTATAGGAAGTTAATGGAGAGTGCAATAGATGAAAAATATAACCTCGCTAATTGATACAAATGTACTGATAAATTTTATTACAAAAAGAGAGGACCCTTACAAAAATGATTGCCTTAAAATAATGGAACTATGTGCGGAAAATGCTTTCGAAGGTTATATTGCGTTTCACTCTTTGTCTATTATCTGGTATGTGATTAAAAAGCAGGAAACAGAAGAAAAAGCAAGAGCCTGGCTTAGCAATATTTGCGATATGCTGACAGTAACAGGCGCGACGCAGGCGCAAATAAAAGAAGCTGTTAAAAATTCAGATTTCCATGACTTTGAGGATTGTTTACAGGATAAATGCGCCGTTCATGCAAATGCAGAATATATTGTAACCTGTAATGCAAAAGACTTTCAACTGGCAAAAACCAAAATCGTAACACCGGATGTTTTCGTAAACATCATAACAGAAGAAAGGAGCAAAACATGAGTTTAAAAATCACCAAACTGTTCGTGGAATATCAGGAGCAGCCATTAGGGCTTGACGAAGCGGTCCCCCGTTTTTCCTGGCTGCTTACCTCCACGAAGCAAAACGTATTACAGATTGCCTGCCGGATACAGGTTTTCAATCTGGATGCCGGCGGCACTGACGCCCCGGACAAATGTGTGTGGGATTCGGGAAAACTCGATACCGGCGTATCCACAGGCATTTCCTACGGCGGGTCCTCGCTTATCCCCTGCACTTCCTATCAGGTGAATGTAACCGTGTGGGATAACTACGGAGACAGCGACAGCGCTTCCTCCTTCTTTGAAACCGGCCTGATGGACGAGACCGGCGCGGCTTTCGGGACGGCTCAGTGGATTGGCGCGCCCCGCTACACGGTATGCGCGGAAAACAGAGGCGTGTTTATTCTGGAAACGGAGCTTGCCATCCCAGGCGAACGCGGACGGGCCGGCGTTGTCTTTGGAGCGAACGACTTCCGTCTTCTTGACCATACCAAAAACGAGCTTGGAATGGAGGGGGAAAATTACATCCGTTTTGAAATCAATCTGTCAGGGGACAGCCCAAAGCTGGATATCTACCGGGTGGGTTATGCGCCTGAGGATAAAAAGGACGTTCCCTTCGCCTCCGTGGATTTGGTAAATTTTGAAGGGGAGATAAAAACCCCTGTAATTACCGCCGAAAACGCAAAGAATTTCCACAGACTCCGCATTGAAGTAGACGGCAACAATTCCTTTACCTATGTGGACGGCATTCTGGTGGACGCCGTTTTAGCCCACCTGCCCAGAGGCGGTGTACGCCTTGCCGGACGCACCTTAAATCCAAGGGGCTTCAACGACGTGCTCACCTATCCCCGCTTAAACGAAATCGGCTTTTTTGCCGGAGAAGGCTGTCAGGCCCATTTCAAATATCTGAAAGTAAAAAATATGCGTCATCCCTCCAACACCTTTATCCTTGAAACGCCAGAGGGAAATCTCTATGGGGAGAAAAGTATTTTTGACGGAAAGGTCGCTGCCGCAGACGGCGTGTTCGTGATGGAAAACGGTCAGGTCACCGCGGACCCCTCTTCCACATCTATTCCCATGATGAGGACAGTTTTGACTGTCGATGAAAAAAAAGCTCTGAAAAAAGCCCGTCTGTACATAACCGCCCGCGGAATTTATGAATGTATGGTAAACGGAAAGCCCATTACGGAAAGGCTCCTTTCTCCCGGGATTACCCAGTATGACAGGCGGCTTAATTATCAGACTTACGATATCACCCCTCTCCTTTCCGCCGGCAAAAACGGCGTGGGCGTAACGTTAGCCTCCGGCTGGTGGAGCGAGGCTCAGACTTTTACCGTAAAGAACTTTAATTATTTCGGTGATAAGGAAGCTCTGCTTGCCAGAATCGTCCTCACCTACGATGACGGCAGCATACAGGAGCGGGTAAGCGGAGCCGGCGACTGGAAATATTTCGGCGGCGGACCTTATACCTATGCCGGCTTCTTTGCCGGAGAGCATTTTGACGCGAGGAAAGCGGCGGTTTATGAAGATTACTCGAAAGGGGATTACGATGACAGTGAATGGGAAGCTCCCGTAACGGTAACTCCCGTGCCCATTGAAAAATACCGCACTATGCCCCCCGGCTTCGGCCGTTCCTGGCCTGCCGTCAACCAGAGCGCCCCTAAGCTCGTCGGCGAATACGATGCCCCCGTTTATATTGTGGACGAGCGCTGCGCCCGTTCCGTAAAGGAACAGGAACCGGGCGTTTACATTTATGATTTGGAACAGGAAATGGCCGGCGTTCCGAAGATTACTTTCCATGAAAAGGAAGGAACAAAGGTTGTCATCCGTTATGCCGAAGTGCTTTACCCGGATATGCCCGAATATGAAGGAAAAATCGGAACCATGATGCTGGAAAACTACCGGGACGCTACCAGTACCGACGTTTATATCTGCAGCGGAAAAGACGTAGAGGTCTATCAGCCGAAATTCACTTTCCACGGCTATCGCTATATCGAAATCAGCGGCGTTTCCAATCCGCCCGCTTTAGAGGAAGTGAAAAGTCTCCAATACTCTTCCATCAGGGACTTTGACGGCAGCTTTAACAGCAGCAACGGGCTTTTGAACCGTTTTGTCCAAAATGTATCCTGGTCCCAGAAGTGCAATTTTATTAACATTCCCACAGACTGCCCTCAGCGAAACGAGCGCATGGGCTGGGCGGGCGACACTCACGTGTTCTGCCATACTGCCTTAAATAACAGCAATTTAAAGCAGTTTTATGAGAGAAACCTGCAGGCTATGGCCGATTTGCAGACACCGGAGGGACAATTTCCGGAGATTGCGCCGGTGGGCGGCGGATTTGGCGGCATCACCTACGAGTGCGCTTCCATCTTTATGGCATGGGAACTTTACAGACAATACGGCGATATCCGCACTCTTGAGCGGTTTTATCCCGGCATGAAGAAATACATGGATTACATGAAAGACAAAGGACTTCCCGGAAAAGGCGACTTTGCAAAGGTAGGCCCTTTAGGAGACTGGCTTGCCCCTGAGGAGACGGATTTGCAGCTTTTGTGGAACGCTTTTTATTACAGGGAAGCGGATTTGATGGCAAAAATCGCGGCCGTACTTGGGCTTGATAAGGATGCGGAGGAATTTTCCTCTCTTGCCGGGGAGGTGAAGGCTTTCTGGAACAAAACCTTTGTGGAGCCGGAAACCAAAAAGACCCGGAGCATGGACGGTCAGCTCTGCGACACCCAATGCTCTTATGTTCTCGGTTTAAAATACGGCGTTATGGAGGATACCGCAGCCGCAGAAGCGCATCTGCTGCGAAAGACGCGGGATTTGGGCCACACGGTAGGAACCGGCTTTTTCGGAACCGGCCTTTTAAATCAGGCTCTGACGGATATGGGCGCTGTGGAGGACGCTTACAAGATGATGCTGCAGACCGCCTTTCCCTCCTGGCTTTATCCCGTAACCCAGGGAGCTACCACCATCTGGGAACATTGGGATTCCTACACGGAAGAAAAGGGCTTCGGCGGCCAGAACGCCATGAACTCCTTTAACCACTACTCCCTCGGAAGCGTGCTGTCCTGGATGTATCATGTGATTCTGGGTATTTCAAGAGACGAGTCTGTTCCCGGATACGGAAAAATTCTCTTAAAGCCGGAAATCGGCCCTCTGGAATTTGCGGAAGGGAGCGTGGCATGTCCTTACGGAAAAATTTACGCCGGATGGAAAAAAGAATCCGGAAAAGTGGTTTATACCTGTGAATTACCGGTAAATACCACGGCAACGGTTACCCTGCCGGACGGCAGCCGCAAGGAAGTGGGCTCCGGAAAGTGGGAATTTGCATTTGAATGTTAATAATTGGCGGCGGAAAAATTCCGCCGTCTTTTTTACTTTGGCTGCTGCCAGCCGCTATTTTTTATGCGCCGTAATAATCGTGTAACTATGCGCATTTATCGTTATAACCGAGCCGCCCACGTCCACATACCAATTTTTTCCTTTTCTTATAATAACAGCCTCAGGCGACTCTGTTTTTTCTTTACACCATAAAACTACGTCCTCCGTCTCTAAAGACAGATTTCTTTTTATTCTCACCACACCCAAGTCCGTTGTGTGAAGCTTGTCCAGATTTTTTATCAATTCATTGTCCGTAACCATTCTGCAATCGTCCTCTTTCCGAAAAATTTTACTCAAAACACTTTCAGGATTTAGCATATCACAGGATTTCTCCTTATTGAAGCCGCCTCCGGAAAAAATTTTATTTTCATGCATCTAAATCCCTTTTTTCCAAATCTAATAGATAGAAACAGCAAGCTGATTTATAATAAAACCCGGGTAAAACTAAATATGGAGGAAGCAAGATGAAGGTGCTGGTTAAACAGGCACAGCGTGGCAATGCGGACGCGTTCATCAGTCTGATTGAGGAAAACAGACAGTCGCTGCAAAGAGTTGCGTACGGTTTTTTTCAAAACGAGGAGGATGTGGCGGATGCAATACAGGACACCATACTGGACGCTTTTGAACACATAGGAGACTTAAAAAAAGCCGATTTATTTAAAACCTGGCTCATAAGAATACTGATTAACAACTGTAATCAGATTTTTAATCACAATAAAAAGAACTATTATACGGATACGATGCCGGAAAGAGAGGACACTGCGGCAACCGGCAGCAGCGTGGAATTTATGGAACTGCTTACGGCTCTCCCATCGGACAGCCGGCTGATTTTTCAACTGTATTACGGAGAACAGTTTACCACAAAAGAAATTGGCAATATTCTCCATATGAATGAAAGTACCGTAAAAAGCAGACTGCACAGGGGAAAGGAACAGCTCCGTTCGCAGTTGCAAAGCGTTTAACTTGGGAAAGGAATAAAAGCATGGGAAAACAATATTCAGAACAGGAGCTTACGGACATACTTGGCCGGGATATGGCCCAGTCCGACGTGATAAACCAGAAAATACAGGAGGCATATGATATGATAAAGAAACAGAATACAGGAAAATCCGGAGGATTTAAAAAAGCAGGTGTAATGCTCACGGTGGCTGCCGCTCTGGTGCTGGCTTTTGGAATATGCGCCGCAAATCCGGTGCTGGCCGCCAAAATTCCTCTCATCGGAAGGATTTTCCAGATAGAAGAAAAAAAGGTAAGCTATCCCGGAAATTACAGCGAAAAGGCGGAGCACCTCTCCCCGATAGCCGAAAACGGGACGGAAGCCGTAAAAGAAGATAACCGCTACAGTCAGGTTTCCGGCGATATCACCTTCACTATCTCCGAATGCTATGCGGACAATATGGCCATGTATCTGGCAATCAGCATTGAAGCAAAGAACGGATTCCCGAAAGAATTTGTGGATGCCGCTAAAAATACCGATTTGGACTACATTAGCCTTGGAATTGATTCCGCCGCCGTCCTTGACTTTTCCGCCGCCGGACTGGGAAAGGTAGTTCTTGACCCGGCTCAGGGAACGGAAGCGCCCAATACTATAGAGGGAAATTTCACGGATGCGAACACCTTTGCAGGTATCATCAGATTTCCTCTCACCAGATTTACCAGAACGGACGAAGAGGAAAGTTTTATAGACCTTTCCCCCGGACAGGAGAAACTATCCTGCAAACTGGAAATCTCAAACATTTACGCGTACGGCGTGACGGACCTTTTTGACCCTAATGATTATGGACTTGTGGAGCTTCCCGGAAAATGGTCATTTCCTGAAATTCCAATCAAAGTGGACAACTCCGAAACAATTGTTAAAAACATTAATCAGACAAACGACGACGGCGTGGGAATCAGAGCCGTCAGAAAAACAGCCTATGAAATCGAAGCGCAGCTCATTATTCCGGAAAGCGAAAGCATCGGAGACTATGTCGTCTTTATGGCGGACGCAGATGGAAAACGCCTGGAATCCAGGGGCGGAACTATGGAAATCTATAACGCATATCAGCGAAATGTGAATAAAATAACCATAGGAATCTGCCGGGAAGAAGATTATATGGACAATAAGGGAGATTTTGAAAAACTCTGGGATTTGGCCGTATTCCAGACGGAAGTGACATTCTGAAAATAATTTTTGTAAGAAGCATTTAAGTATTCCTGCCAATCAGGGAAGCAGCTTTGCATTTGAATGTAATTCTTTTAATACTATTATGCGCCATGCGGCAATCACCGCATGGCGCAACTGAAAAAGCGGAGTCGGAGGGATTCGAACCCTCGTGCCCCGGAGGGCAAACGCATTTCGAGTGCGCCCCGTTATGACCACTTCGATACGACTCCATATATTCTCCAAAATTCTTCAGGATTCCCTGCATATTTCAGACTTCCTTATTATACTGTGTAAAAAAATACAAGTCAATCCATTTTCTTTATTTTTATGTATTGACGGCATATGAAGTTTCTATTAAAATGGTCTGACATGCACTTTTAGAGGAGAATTTATCATGTGGAGAAAGTTTAAGAAAAAATTTATTGGCGACAGAGAATTTTACAGGTATGTGCTTTATCTTGCGGTTCCCATGATTGTCCAAAACGCCGTCACCAGCTTTGTAAGCTTTCTGGATAACATCATGGTAGGGCAGATTGGCACGGAGCAGATGTCCGGTGTGGCCATTGTCAATCAGCTTATGTTTGTTTTTAATATCTGTATTTTCGGCGGCGTTTCAGGAGCCGGTATTTTCGGTACGCAGTTTTACGGAAAAGGGGATTACGAGGGACAGAAGCATGCTTTCCGTTTTAAGCTGTACATATGCCTCCTGATTGCGGGAGCCGCTCTTTTGCTGTTCGGATTATTTGACACACAGTTGATTTCACTCTACTTAAATGACACCGGGAGCGTGGGCGATATCACCCTTGCCCTGAAATATGGAAAGGAATATCTGGCAGTCATGCTGATTGGCCTGCTCCCCTTTGCGCTGGGTCAGGCTTACATCAGTACTATCCGTGAAACCGGGCAGACCTTTATTCCCATGCTGGCCGGTATTGCCGCAGTCGCCACGAATCTTGTTCTGGACTACATACTGATTTTTG
This sequence comes from bacterium 1xD8-48, assembly GCA_009917455.1. Classification (GTDB taxonomy): domain Bacteria; phylum Bacillota; class Clostridia; order Lachnospirales; family Lachnospiraceae; genus Suilimivivens. The sequence goes on from QZDS01000036.1 coordinate 28,717, forward strand.
GCGTTTTCGGCAGTCCCGCCCTGGGTATCAGAGGCGCCGCCATTGCGACAGTAATCGCCCGCTTTGTGGAATTCTCCATTGTCGTCATCTGGACCCACCGGCACAAAAAAGAAAATCCCTACATTGTCGGCGCTTACAGAAGCTTTGAAATTCCATGGCGCACGCTTAAGGGAATTTTAATCAAGGGCTCTCCTTTAATGATTAACGAAATGCTCTGGGCTTCCGGCATGGCCGTGATTTCCCAGTGCTATGCTGTCCGGGGCCTTGAAGTGGTCGCCGCCCAGAATATTTCTTCCACTATCTGCAACCTGTTTAATACCGTATATATCCAGTTAGGCGGCTGTATCGCCATTGTGGTGGGGCAGCTCCTTGGCGCCGGCAAAAAGGAGGAGGCGAAGGATGCTGATAACAAGATGATTTTTTTCAGCGTTTTCTCCTGTGCGGTCATTGCCGCCCTTATGATAGCCGTGGGCAGATTTTTCCCTTCTATTTATAAGACAGAGGAAAGCATCAAGGCTCTTGCCCGCACCTTTATCGTAATTGCCGCTCTGGTTATGCCCTTATGCGCCTTTGCCCACTGTGCCTATTTTACCCTGCGCTCGGGCGGCAAAACCATCGTGACCTTTCTCTTTGACAGCGTATACACCTGGGTGCTTGTGATTCCCTTTGCTTATTTCCTGGCAAATCACACCGCGCTTTCGATTGTCACGGTATTTTTCCTCGTTCAGTTCACTGAATTTTTCAAAGTGATTCTTGGATTTTTTATGGTGAAAAGCAATGTCTGGATGCAGAACATTGTGGAAGAAAAGGCCTGAAAATATCTGGCGACCCCAACGGCGGATGATGGTTAACTCTCATCATCCGCCTGCTTTTTCCGTTGCTCTTTTTCCCGCTTATTTCGCACCCGCAGCTCCTTGAAAAACTGTGTCAAAAGCAAGGAGCATTCCTCCTCCAGCACGCCTCTTGTAACCCTGACCTGATGATTAAACTCGGGCATTTCCAGAAGATTTAAAACAGAACCGCCGCAGCCTGCCTTGGGGTTCATGCTGCCCATCACCACCTCGTCAATCCTGGCCTGTACAATGGCTCCGGCGCACATCTGGCATGGTTCTAAGGTCACATAAAGGGTGCACCCTTCCAGGCGCCAGTCCCCCACCTTTTTGCTGGCCTTGTTAATAGCGGTAATCTCCGCATGGGCCAGGGTATTCTTGTCCGTATTTCTGCGGTTATAGCCCCGCCCTATAATTTTTCCCTCATATACTATCACACAACCGATAGGAACCTCCCCCAGGCCGTAGGCTTTTTTTGCCTGCCTGATAGCTGCCCGCATGCATTTTTCCTGCTCTGTCATCTTTTATCTCCGCTTTATATTTCATTGTAATAATCATTACCCGCTTTCCGTGCGATTTCCCTGCTGACGGGTTGACAAACGCCCCAAAAGCCCCTATACTATCAACATGTAGCTTTATTCTGCGGGAAGCTGTCGTGGCTGCCCTGTGTAAGCGGCGTTTGACAATCGGGTCTTGCGCAATGGAAATCCGTGAATCGTGTCAGGTTGGGAACAAAGCAGCACTAAGCGGAATCTTCCATGTGCCGCAAGGGCGCCTGGTTCGAGCCGGCTGCACAGGTAACGCATGGCAGTTTCCCGGAGGGTAAAGCTTTTTCATATCCTTTGATATCTGCCTGTCCGGTAGCGCAGATATTGAAAAGAGCCTTTCTACGCCTCTTTCCCTGATAATCCCTTTCACCCGACTTCCACCCGCCGCATATAGTACCCGAACTTTCCGTTTTCCACGGCTCCGCCGCACTCAAATCCCTCAAATCCGAACATCACTGCCACCATTTTTTCCCGCTCAAAGTAGGCGCCCGGCACGCCCAAATAAAAGCAGATTCCGCTGCTTCCTCCCAGCTCTTTATCCGGCCCGAGAATTAAATGTCTGTAATTATAAAAACCATGCAGAAGAAAGCTGTTGTTTGCAAGCCTCTGATAAGGCGCCGTCAGAAGATGGAAATCCCGCAGCTCGACGGATAGAAACGTCCTATCGTCACCAAAGGGATGAACCGTCTTATAGCTTCTTTGCAGCCGCGTCCACTTGTCCTCTAACCGACTGCCGCCTGCCGCATGTAAGACCGGATTTTCCATGGAATCATACGCCGCTTCCCTCTCTGTCTTTTGTTCCGTCTTTTGGCATGCTCTTTGAAGTGAAGCGCTTTCCTTCCAGCAGCCGGATATCTTCCATCCTTCACCCAGCCTGATTGCTATGCCGCAGACATCTTCTTCCCTGACCTGCCCGCCCTCAAAACAGAACATGTCCCTCCGCACGGGAATCATCTTTTCTGCAAAGGCTTCCTCTTTCCTTATCGACACTGTTCCCCAGGGCAGCTCCCCGTCTTTGGTAATCAGGAGTAACATATAATTTCCATTATATACTTCCGCGCTTTTTTTTATATGTATTTCCAGCCTGCAGGCGCTTCTCTCCCTCTCGACTCTCAAAAATCCTGCGGAGGATTTTCTCTCGCCGTCCTGATAAACCGACAAATACCCTATCTTTTTTTCATATAAAAGCAACCTTATCCCTCCCAACAGTCATGTACTATTGTATTCGGAAATAAGGCTGCTTATTCCATTCATTCTGTTTATTTTACTATTTATCCAGCAGATTTAAGTATCTCATATAATTATAAACCATCATGGCAATTTTAAACGTCAGCGCGTCGTCAAATGTACGCACATCAAGGCCCGTGCTCTTCTGCAGCTTTTCAACCCGGTACACAAGGGTGTTGCGGTGGACAAAAAGCTGTCTGGATGTCTCTGACACATTCAGGTTGTTTTCAAAGAATTTATTGACGGTAGTTACGATTTCCTCGTCAAAATTGCCGGGGTCGTTGTCCCCGAATATTTCCTCGATAAATATCCTGCATAGATTGGCCGGAAGCTGATATATCAGACGGCCGATTCCAAGGCTTCCATAGGAGTTCACCTTTTTCTCCACATAGAAAATCTTACCCACATCCAACGCCATCATGGCTTCTTTATAAGACTTGGAAACATCCTTAAGCTCCTGAACCACAGTTCCGTAAGCCACCCTGACATTCATCATGATTTCCGTGCTCATCATGTCAACAATCGTCTGAGCCGTCTGCTCGATTTCCTCGTTGCCGTCCCCCTCCTCCAGAGATTTAATAAGGATTACGCTGCTCTCGTCCACAGCCGTAATGAAATCACCGGACTGTGAGGAAAACATACCTCTCAAAAATTCCATCGCCGTGGTGTCCTTCTCCGTCCTTGTCTCGATAATATAGACAACCCTTGGAACCACTGCATCTATATGGAGCTTCTTCGCGCGGTTATACACATCCACTAAAAGCATGTTATCCATCAACAGATTCTGGAAGAAATTATTGCGGTCAAAACGTTCCTTATAAGCGATTATCAGCTGCTGCAGCTGGCTCACCGCTATTTTCCCTATAAGATACGCTTCGTCATTACTGCCTCTGGCCACCAGTATATATGCCGGCTCATTTTCGTCCGCCACCTTAAGCAGGTGGTCTTTTCCTATCACCTGACTGTCCGCCGGTGAATCTGCAAAGCTGGTGAGAAGCTCTGGCGCTATGTCGCCGCTGTCAAAAGTGGACGCTACCGGAAGCCCGTCCAGCCCAAACACGGCCAGATTAACTTTTGTGATGTTTCTAAGCTCTTCGATGCAGTTTAATATAATCTGTGTAGAAATCATTTTATCACGTCCTTTCCAAATATAGTTATAGTATAACAGACTTTTTGGAGTGTTTGCAACAAAACATTCAGTTAAAACGTATAATCTCCTGTTAAAAAGAAGCACCCCTTATCGGAGTGCTTCCCATCATATTCTTATTAGTTTGTGATTGTCTGCTCTGTCTCTTTGTCGAATACATGAATCTTCTCAACATCGAAGCAGAATTTAATTGTATCGCCAGGTCTTGCGGATGTACGGGAATCAACCCTTGCAGTAATCGGGAATTCTTCCAAATCAAAGTACAGATAAACTTCTGCGCCGAGCAGCTCGTATACTCTTACGGTTGAATCGAATACACATTTGGCATTCTGAACAACTTCGGGAGCATCATATACATCCTCAGGACGGATACCAAAGGTAACTTTCTTTCCTGCATAACCGCCGTCGATTAACTTCCTGGATTTTGCAGCAGGAAGAGGAATGCTCTTGCCGGCAACCTTAAGGCTTGCAACATCGCCGCTTACTTCTACAGTAGCGTCAAGGAAGTTCATCTGAGGTGAACCCATGAATCCGGCAACGAACAGATTGCCCGGCTTCTCATACAGATTCTGAGGAGTATCTACCTGTTGGATAACGCCGTCCTTCATAACTACGATTCTGTCGCCCAGTGTCATAGCTTCTGTCTGGTCATGTGTTACGTAGATGATGGTGGTGCCCAGTCTCTGGTGCAGTTTTGCAATCTCTATACGCATCTGAACACGCAGCTTTGCGTCCAGATTGGAAAGAGGCTCATCCATAAGGAATACCTTAGGACTACGAACAATAGCACGTCCCATAGCAACACGCTGTCTCTGACCACCGGACAAAGCCTTCGGCTTACGGTCAAGCAGAGCTGTCAGGTCAAGAATCTTTGCTGCTTCTTTAACCATCTTGTCAATTTCATCTTTCGGTACTTTTCTTAACTTAAGACCAAACGCCATATTGTCATAAACTGACATATGAGGATACAGAGCGTAGTTCTGGAATACCATTGCGATATCTCTGTCCTTAGGCTCAACATCATTAACAAGCCTGTCGCCAATCTTCAGTTCGCCTGAAGAAATGTCTTCCAGACCGGCAACCATACGAAGCGTAGTAGATTTACCGCATCCTGAAGGGCCTACGAAAATAATAAATTCTTTATCTGCAATTTCAAGATTGAAATCTTTTACAGCTTCAAATCCGTTAGGATACACCTTGCAGATGTTTTTTAAAGATAAACTTGCCATTGTTATTTGCCTCCTTAAATTTTTAATTCACAATCAAGTCTGAAATCAGTATACATGAAATTACCGTTTCTGGCTATGCTACTATTCTACAAAGATTTTATAATCCGTTGTCAAAAATGCCTACATTAGATGAACGATTTTACAATGAGTGGCAATCTGGCCAACAAATACCAGCCATCAATAGGCACTTTGTACAAACTTTATTCTGTTTCCTTTTTTTCCGCTTCTGCATGAGAGATTTTCTCCGGCTTTTCGGCTTCCTCCGCCGCTTCCCCGCCTTCTATTGGAGCAATCGTCCACTCCTCATCGCTGACGATTCCGTCCTCCTCGGGCTCAAAGCGCTTAAACGTCCTGTTATAGAGAAGGGCGCAGACAAAAGCCGGGCCTGATATGCCCAGACAGAACACCACGGGAAGGACTTTTACGGCAAACAGCATCAATACAAAAGGAATAATCCAGCATATAATCATAAGAACCGTTTTGGGAAAGCTTAAAATTCCCATGAAGAGAGAATTCTTAAAAATATTTTTGGTGGTGTTGTCAAATCTGGCAAGAACCGGAAATACATGCATAATCCCGATAAGCCCCACGATTGCCACAGCCAGGAACGCAACCTTAAGCCACAGCGGAAACGTAACGCCGGAATATGTAAAAATGTAAAAATCCCCGGCCAGAACAATAATTGCCAGCAAAATAATCAGCCAGATAATCGTCGCCTGTTTAAAATTCTGCTTAAAGGACTTAAAAAACTGCCGTGTAAGATGGCTGTCTTCATTTCTTACCATCTTTAAAACCACGTAATTCAAAGCTGTCATGGACGCCCCTATGGTGATAATCGGAATGCAGCAGACAAATGTCAGTAAATTCAGGTAAATCAAATCCGCCATCTTGTTCAAACCGGAAAACAAAGGGCTTTCCAGGTCAAATAATTTTCCCACTTAACTTTTCCTCCTAATGATTGCTTTTCATCTTGCCGGAAACCTGCTTAAACTGTCTGTTAATCTTGCGATATGTAGCAAGTATCTCCTCCACCCGCTCTTTCATGTGCTGCATGATTTCTTCATAATAATCGAAAAATGTCTTTACAATGACCCTGTCGTATTTCCCGGCCTCCGAATCCTTCCTGATGATATCCTGCATTTCCTGTTCTGTGAAAGCCGCCCTGTAAGAACGCTTATCCAGAAGCGCCGTTACAGCGTCCGCAAGCTGTACGATTTCCTGACGGATATTCATCTGCGTCTCCCGAAGCCCTCTCGGATAGCCGCTTCCGTCGCATCTTTCATGATGGGCGGCCACGATTTCCACTACCTCAGGCGCCATTCTGTTATGTAAGACCTTCTCCGCCACATGGACATGCATTCTCACTTTTTTGTACTCATCCTCCGTCAAAGGCCTTGGCGCGTCGATAATCTCATTGGGTATTGCCACCATGCCGATATCGTGGAGAAGGGCTCCATAATACATCTCCTCCCTGTCCAGGCCGCCCACGCCCATCCTTTGGGCAAGGCTCTCCGCAATACACATGCAGGTCACCGTATTGACGACTGCGGATTCCCGGCGGAACCCCTGGCAGTACATCAGCATTTCCAGATACTTCTTCTTATCGTCGTTATTAAAAATCAGATAGCTGATAATGTCGTCCAGCTCTTCTTTATACTGTCCTTTCCTCACCTTTGTGAGCACGTCAAAATCGTCAACCGCTTTCTGGAACAGCCTGAGCGCTTCCCGGCTGACCACCTTTTCCGCCTGCTTGTCAAACATGGAAAGCTCAAATTTATCGCCCAGAGCCACGGAATAAATGTCAACCTTCTCAGCCAGATTTAAGTATGCCGTGATGTCCTTATAGCCAAAATTCAGCGTCTTCAGCTGAGCGTAATCCGTGTGGTGGTAAAGAATCACCGGCGCCAGCTCGCTGATGGGAGAAAGGTGCTTGAACACAAGGTAACCATAGGTGGAATGGGGCAGGGACGTCCTGAGCTCATACTGAAGCATATCCTTCGGATTGTCCGTCTTATATGCGCCGATATCATGCATGGACGCCATGAATGCAAAATCCGCCAGCTCATATTTCTCATAGCCGCCCTTGCATTCCAGCATCTTATACAGATAATACGCCACCCTCGAACCATGATCCATGGCTCTTCTGTCCACCAGCTTCAGGGTGTCTCTCATTAATAAAAAAATATCTTTACTGTGAATATATTCCATAAGCCTTACCTTCCCGAAATGATGTATTCCATTGGCGTAAATATGATTCCGTCCTGCTGCCGCTCCGGCCCCAGATCCCGAAAGCCCAGCCTGCGGTAAAAAGCGGCGCCATAGGGCGAGGCATTCACCGTAAGCCGGCATTCATCCTCCACATAACGCGCCATCTGTTCTATCAGGGTCCTTCCGATTCCACGCCTGTGATATCTTTTATCTACAAAAAGGAGCGAAATATGACATCTGTTCCGCAGCGTAATCATTCCCACCATTCTGCCCCCGATGTAAGCGGCAAGCAGCCGGTAGTTCCCCGAAAGAAACATCCGCTTAAGTCCTGTGTCGGTTATAAAATCCTCAAAGCTCCTGACGCCTTCCGGCGTGTAATCGCCCGCTTCAAATTCCAGAAAGGTTTTCCACGCCAGCCCCATAGCATCTTCCCATTCGTCCTGGTCCGCCAGACGTATTTCAAAAGATATCCCCTCGTCCATTGAACTGCCCTTTCAAACTACAGATATTTTATTATAACAGATTCCCACCCACTTTACAATCAATCAACCGGCATCATTTTTATTCCCAAAACTTTTATTTCATTACCTGATTCACCAGAGGAAGCCCGTTTTCAAGGGCATAGGCGTTTTCAAGGGTGGTTTTGGCAATGGCGTGCATAGCCTCCCTGGTAAAAAATCCCATGTGAGAGGTTACCAGAACATTAGGCAGAGTCATAAGGCGCGCCAGGTTTTCATCCGTGATAATTTCCCCGGAACGGTCCTCGTAAAAGACTCCCTCCTCCTCCTCGTAAACATCAAGTCCCACGCCCCCGAATTTTCCTTCAAGCATTCCCTCAATCAGCGCTTCCGTGTCAATCAGCCCACCTCTCGAGGTATTGATAAGGTAGACTCCCTTTTTCATGGCCGCAATGGAACTCCTGTTGACAATATGCTTCGTGCCGGAATTAAGAGGACAATGCAGGGAGATTACATCCGATTGCTCAAAAAGCTCCTCCAGGTCCACATACTCCGCTTCGATTCCCTCCACCGGAAACGGGTCATAGCAAATCACCCGCATCTGAAAGCCATTTAATATCTTAATCATGGCCTGCCCGATTTTTCCCGTACCAATGACGCCCGCCGTCTTTTCAAACAAGTCGGCTCCCATAAGGCCGTTAAGGCTCATGTTGAATTCCCTTGTCCTGTTGTAGGCTTTATGGGTCAGCCTGTTCACGGTAAGCAAAAGAGCCATGGAAAACTCCGCCACCGATTCCGGGGAATAGCTGGGAACACGCAGAAGCACAATTTTATCCTCCGCCGCTTTCACATCCACGTTATTGTAGCCGGCGCTCCGAAGCAAAATAGCCTTGACCTTCATTTCATAGAGCGCGTCTATCATTTCGGCATTTACATAATCATTTACGAAAATGCAGATTGCATCATACCCCTTCGCCATGAATATGGTTTCCTGATTGCAGGACGCCTCGATAAAATGAATGTCAAAGCCATATTCCTTTCCCATCGGTTCAAAACAGATTTTATCATAAGGTTTCGTCCCGTAAAATGCAATTTTCATATAATACCTCCGTATTTTTCTGACATGTTATCTATTTTTGCAGAACTATCCTTATTTTATTCTTTTACTTTTATGAAAATAAGTTACTGAAAAAACTCTTAACGGAATTCTTCAGATTTGTAAAAAAACCGCTGACCGCGTTTGACGCGGCGTTCTTCACCGCACCGGTCACCACTTCGTCCACATGCTCCACAAAATCATTTCCATATTCCTGATAAAGCCCCTGCGTTTTATCTATAATGTATTCCGCGGAAAATCCCAAATCCTCCAGCTTTTCCATGGTGGCAACCAGTTCCCCGGCATCCTCCCTGCTGATGGCAACGCCAAACTTTCCTTCTCCCTCCTTAATCGCGTTTTCAATCCCTTCCTGAGTGCTCAGATTTCCCTCCTGCACCTGTTCTTTCAGAAAAGAAAAGACCTCGTTTGCCGTTTCCTCATCTACCTCTTCTAAAACTGCCGACAGCTGCCGCTTTACCTGCTCCATGATATCGGCCGCTCCGCCCCCGTCCGGCTCTGCGGCGGACACATTTCCCACAACCGTAAGAAACAGCACCATGCAGGCGGCCAAAACCGCTGAAATTTTTCTTATCATTCTTTCTCCTCATTTTTCATTGTTTTATAATTGATATTCCTTCACTCTCTCCAATATCCATGGATAAATATCTTCATACACCTGCTGCCTGTTTTTTTCATTGAGCAGCTCGTGCCTTGCCCCCGGATAGAGCTTAATGGAAACCCTCGACATACCGGCCCTGCGAAAATCCTCGCATGCCTTCCGCACCCCTGCTCCGTAATTGCCCACCGGATCCATGTCTCCCGCGATAAAATGTACCGGAAGCGCTCCCGGCATCGCCAGAAGATTCTCCTCCTGATTCAAACGGTCAAGAAGCGTAAACAGAGTCTGAAAGCCGTTTACCGTAAAAGTAAAACCGCAAAGCTTATCCTTCATATAAGCATCCACCACGCCCTCGTCCGTACACAGCCAGTCGAAAGGCGTCCCGGCATCGGGAATCCTGTCGTTGTAGGAGCCGAATGCCAGCTTATCAATCATTTTTGCCACATGCTTCTGCCCAAGGAGCGCCCCCTGCACTGCCGTTATCAGCTTGCAGAACTTCACAAGGGCTTTCGGCTGGGAGCCGGTTCCGCATATAATCGCGCCCTGGATTCCCGTACCGTACCGGAACAGATAATTGCGCAGAATAAAGGAGCCCATACTGTGCCCTAAAATCACATAGGGGATTCCCGGATATTCTTCCTGAGTTATCTTTTTCAGACGATGCACATCCCGGACTACCACCGTTGCCGGGTCCTGCGCGCAGAAATACCCGTAAGCGCCTTCTTCGCCCACGCTCTTTCCATGCCCTAAATGGTCGTCGCCGGTCACCAGAATCCCTTTTTCCCCCAGATACTGCGCAAGCTGTTCATACCTCTCCACATACTCCGCCATTCCGTGAATAATCTGAAGAATGCAGACCACCTTTCCCTCCGGCACCCATCTGACTGCATGTATTTTCGTAGCTCCATCCCTGGAATCAAACGTAAATTCTTCCTTTTTTACCATTGTAACCTCCAACTTTATCCGCCCCTGGCAAACGCACCGACGCTGCCGCCGAATGTTCCGCTTTCTGACACGCAGGCGGCTGCGCAGTTTTCGCAAGCCGTAAATCATGCCGTCAGGCGGAAGGTGTCAGCAGATTTCCGCCCCTGCCGGCATTTCCTTTTCCGGCACGAGAAGCGCCAGCTTTCCTTCGTCATCCTCCGCACACAGAAGCATCCCTTCCGAGAGAACGCCAGCCAGCTTCGCCGGCTTTAAGTTTACCAGCACCATCACCTTTTTGCCTACCATCTCCTGCGGGCTGTAGTGCGCCTTGATACCGGAAACAATCTGCTTTACCTGGCTTCCGATTTTTACCCTGGAACAAAGGAGCTTCTTTGATTTGGGAACCTCCTCGCAGGCAATAATCTCTCCTACCTGGAACTGCATCTTTGCAAACAGGTCGTAGGTGATTTCCGCCTTCGGCTCCAAATCAATCACATTTTCCTCTTTGTCTCCGGCCTCCGCCGCAGCGCCTGCTTCACCATCGCCGTCCTGCGCGCCTGCTGTCGCCTTTCTCTCCGCAAACATGGCCTCCGCCTTCTCCGTCACTTCCTTTACGTCCAGCCTTGCAAAGAGAATTTCCGGCTTTTCCGTAACCTGATTTCCCGAAGGGTACAGGCCAAACTCTCCCAGTCTGTCAAAGCCGCGCAGCTCTCCCTTAAGCTGACCTGCAATTTTCTGTGCCGTCTCCGGCATAAAGGGCTCGAGAAGGGAAGCTCCGATTAAAATGCTCTCCACCAGATTGTAAAGAACCGTGGAAAGGCGCTCCTTTTTCTCATCGCTCTTTGCAAGCACCCAGGGCTCCGTCTCATCAATATATTTATTGCAGCGTTTGAACAGGGCAAAAATTTCCGTAAGCGCGTCGGCTGCCCGCAGCTCTTCCATCTTTGCGGCAGCCTTTCCGTAAGTCCCCGTCACAACCGCCTTTAAATCCTCGTCCACCGCTTCGGCGCAGCCCTTATCGGCCACCACGCCGCCGAAATATTTATTGCTCATGGAAATAGTTCTGTTCACCAGGTTCCCCAGGACGTTGGCAAGGTCGGAGTTGATTCTCTCCACCAAAAGCTCCCAGGAAATGGTTCCGTCATTCTCAAAAGGCATCTCGTGAAGCACAAAATATCGAACCGCGTCCACCCCGAAAAAGTTCACCAAATCATCGGCATAAATCACATTTCCCCTGGATTTGCTCATCTTGCCGTCCCCCTGCAAAAGCCATGGATGCCCGAAAATCTGCTTTGGAAGCGGTTCCCCTAAGGCCATCAGGAAGATGGGCCAGTAAATGGTGTGGAAACGTACAATATCCTTTCCAATCAAATGCAGGTCCGCAGGCCACAGCTTATGGTACTGCTCCGTGCTTTCCTCACCGCAGTGATAGCCGATACCCGTAATATAATTGGTGAGAGCGTCAAGCCATACATAAACCACATGCTTATTGTCAAAGTCAACAGGAACTCCCCATTTAAAAGAGGTTCTGGAAACACACAAATCCTGCAGCCCTGGCAGAAGGAAATTGTTCATCATTTCATTTTTGCGGGAAACCGGCTGTATAAATTCAGGATGGCTGTTAATGTGCGCAATCAGCCTGTCCGCATACTTGCTCATCTTAAAGAAGTAGGCTTCTTCCTTTGCGGGCTTCACCTCGCGCCCGCAGTCGGGGCACTTTCCGTCAACTAACTGAGACTCCGTCCAGAAAGACTCGCAGGGAGTACAGTAGAGCCCCTCATATGCGCCCTTATAGATATCTCCCTGTTCATAAAGCTTCCTGAAAATTTTCTGCACCTGTTTTTCATGGTATTCATCCGTTGTACGGATAAAATGGTCATATGAGGTGTTCATCAAATCCCACAGCTCTTTAATGGTTCCCGCAACGCCGTCCACAAATTCCTTCGGCGTGATTCCGGCATCCTGGGCTTTTAACTCAATCTTCTGCCCATGCTCGTCGGTTCCTGTCTGGAAATAAACCTCGTATCCGTCTTTTCTCTTAAATCTGGCGATACTGTCCGCCAGGACAATCTCATAGCTGTTGCCGATATGCGGTTTTCCTGATGTATAGGCAATCGCCGTTGTGATGTAATATTTTCCTTTATTCATGATTTCCCTCGCTTTTTTCGTTTTTTATACAACAGGCTGTCAGCATATTTTAAGGCTGACCACGCTGCACGCCGGGATTGTAAATGAAACTCCCCTCTCCGTAAGCGCCGCGCCTTCAAATTCTGTCTCCTTTACCCTGCATGGCTCGTCAAAGGTATTGAATGCATGCATTTCCTCCGTCAGAATCTTTGCCCTTACTTCCTTCGGGCGCATTTGTGCAAAAACAAGCTCCACGGGCTGGCTCTCCTCTATGGAAAGATTGGCGATAGTGGCAAAAATGCTGCCGTCCTCTCCCATGGATACCGACTCGCAAAGAGAAGGCATCTGATATTCCTCCATACCGGCTGCAGGCACGTCCGCAAACTCACTGGACAAAAGCTCCGCTCCCTGATGCTCCCTGTACATATGGAATACATGGTAAGTGGGCGTCAGGAGCATCCGCTCCCCTTCCGTCAGAATCACCGCCTGCAGCACATTCACCATCTGGGCGATACAGGCCATCTTTACACGGTCGCAGTACTTATTAAAAATATTCAGGCTGACAGCTGCCACCAGAGCGTCGCGCATGGTACTTTGCTGATACAGAAAACCGGGATTCGTCCCCGGCTCCACATCGAACCAGGTTCCCCACTCGTCCACAATCAGGCCGATTTTCTTCTCCGGGTCGTACCCGTCCATAATCGCCCCGTGCATTCGGATTAATTCTTCTATATATAACGCCCTGTAAAGCGTCTCATACCATTCCTTTTCATCAAAACAGGTAGCGCTCCCCTTGTTCTCCCAGCTTCCCGGATAGGTATAGTAATGAAGGGAAAGCCCGTCCATAAACCCGTGGAAATCCCTGTCGGGATGCGGCGCTGCAAAACAGGTGGCAAGCACCTTCCGTGTCCAGTCGGTGTCGCCCGCATTCGGTCCGCCGCATATCTTCCGTATGGGCTCATCCTTCTTATAATCCCTCACATAAGTCTGATATCTGCGGTAAAGATTTGCATAATATTCCGGCGTCATGTTGCCGCCGCAGCCCCAATTCTCATTTCCCACGCCGAAATAGTCCACTTTCCAGGGCTTACTCCGTCCGTTCTCCTTCCGCAAATCCGCCATAGGCGATACGCCGTCAAAGGTCATATATTCCACCCACTCGGACATTTCCCGCACCGTGCCGCTTCCCACATTGCCGTTAACGTAGGTTTTGCAGCCAAGCTGTCCGCACAGCTCAAAAAACTCATGGGTTCCGAAGCTGTTGTCCTCCAGAACGCCGCCCCAATGGGTGTTAATCATCTTCTTGCGCTTATTCTTCGGCCCCACGCCGTCCATCCAGTGATACTCGTCCGCAAAACACCCGCCCGGCCAGCGGAGCACCGGTACTCTGATTTCCTTAAGGGCCTCCACCACGTCCGTCCGCATACCGTTTACGTTGGGTATGCCGGAATCCTCTTTTACATAAAGGCCCTCATAGATGCATCTTCCCAGATGTTCGGAAAAATGTCCGTAAATCTCCGGGTTGATATGCCCTTTTTTTATCTCTTCATTAATATATAGCTTTGCCATTGCCACTCCTTTGAATGACTTCTCAGTCTTTTGTCTATTTCCTAATGGTATGTTATCGGGCGGGGTTTGTCAATAATTCCGCAAATATTTCTTTAATTATAAGAGTGTCTCACAGACTCGCCATAAAAAAGGGTATCTCCAATTTATAACTTTTGGAAATACCCATACGGCTTCTATACTCTTTCGTATCCTGCTTTCAGTTCCCTGAAAATTTCTTCCTTATCCGCAATTACTGGATTTGACTTATAATCAGGCAAATCGTGACTTCTTTTCGCAATCCGTTCCAGCATATCCATATCCACTCCAAATTGCCTGAAATTTATCCACATACCGATATCCTGAAGTAATTTATCGATTTCCTCACAACACATTTCGGCTGCTTCCTCATCGGAAACCTTCGCAAGCTCCGCATTAAAAATCCTTCCAACCCGGGCAAACTTCTCAATAGCATGGGGATATGTAAAACGCATAAATGACGGATATATTAATGCCAGAGATTCCCCATGCAAAATCTCAGGACAATGACCGCTGATTGTCATCCCCACTCCATGCGGAAGGGTGACTCCAGCATTGGCTATTGCCAGACCTCCGCAGGTGTCCGCCCATGCCATCTTCTCTCTCGCCTCGGTATCATCGCCATTTCTGACAGCACTTGAAAAACAAAAATCATTGCCATAGGGGTAGTCTGCCCTTTTTCAGGGATTCTCTGCGGTTAAGTTACGGTTTTACTTACTTTAAAGTAACGCTATCCGTTTTTAAGCAAGTTTATAGTGTCGTGAATAATTCAGGCTTAATCATCTCCAAAACAATTTTTTTATTCAGCTGTGCTAATACAGACTTATTGTATGGCATCTCTTACCCTCACTTACTTTCCTATCAACACCCTTTTCCCTTCAAAAGCAAAACCATAATGTCTGATTTTTTCTTTGGGAAACCCCTTGCAGGTCAGTTCTGCATCATAGTCCCTTTCATCTATTTGCCGGAGGGCCTCCCTGACGGTTTCTTCCAGATTCTTTTCCCTCCGGGTATTTCGTACCTTAAATTCAAGAACATACGCAGGCTGTCCGCCCTCCAGCGGTTCAAGCATAACGTCATATCTTCCAAACCCGCTCTCGCGGTTGGATTTGATTTGATACCTGTCTGCCAAATCAATCATTAATCCCAGAACAAACCCGTGATAAAAACGCTCCGGCTCTGAAAGTTCGGAAGGCTTTTTCCCCGAATCAAAACTGCTGAATGTCTTCAGGGCAATCTGATTCATATACTGGTTCATATAATCCACATCGTCCGCAAGCAGCGCTTTGATGAAGTCGCTATATTGGGTGGTTTTTCTTCCAAACCATCCCTGAATCATTCTGCGGAACATCCTTTTAACTTCAAAGTTTGTCAACGACAAATGGTATATATTATCTGATTCATTTACTGGAGCACATACTACTTTGAGGTATCCGGTGGACAAAAGCAGGCTCCAGACAGCTACACTGTTATCGCCAAGCTGCTCAAATATGATTTCTTCATCTATTTCCGTTTCTATCTGTCCATCACAGAGAAGCGCTTCCATAGCAATTTTAATATCCGGTTCCCCTTCTCTGATTAGCTTATCTACCAGCAGGTTAGAGCTCGTATTAGCCCAATAGCTTTTAAATTCTCCGGTATCAAGATATTTAGTAATCGACCATGGATTATAGATGTCGCCCTGTTTTCCAAAACGGAAGCCGTCATACCAGTATTTTATCTTTTCAAAGCTATCAGAAAACCCAAAACACCTTAATGCTTCCACCACTTCCTTTTCTGTAAATCCAAAAGCTGTCTCATACTTTTGCGATGTGGTTGTCACTACTTCAAGGTTATTTAAGTCGGAAAAAATTGACTCTTTACTAATTCGTGTAATCCCTGTCAAAAGCCCGCGCTCCAAAAATGGATTTGTTTTAAAAGATGCGCTGAACAGGCTGCGAATAAATGCTGCCATTTCGTTCCAGAAGCCATTCACATATGCCTCCTGAAGCGGCGTATCATATTCGTCCAACAGTATAATCACCTTTTTTCCATAATAACGGCTCAGGTAATCGGTAAGCTGATGCAAAGCCATTGTCGCCGCATTATCATCCATATCCACGCTGATATTTTCAAAAAAAGCCCGTTCTTTATCCTTCAGAAATCCTTCTTCCAGCAAAAAAGTGTTTTTCATGTATAGATTGGTTATCAACTGACATATTTTCCGCCGTGTCCGGTAATAATCCGGTTCCTTTACATTTGCCAGGCTTAAAAATATTACGGGATAACTTCCCTGTAATGCCCGATATTTTTCGCTGCTCCATATGGACAGTCCCTTAAATAAATCCCGGCATTCCCGGCACTGATTGGAAAAAAAGCATTCCAGCATACTCATGTTTAAAGTTTTCCCAAACCTACGCGGTCTGGTTATCAATGTAACAATATCGCCGCTTTCCCACCACTGTCTGATAAAATCTGTCTTGTCTATATAAAAATAATTCATTTCTCTGATAGAACTAAAATCCTGATTGCCAATTGAAACTGTCGGTTTCATGCTACTCCTCTCAGTTATTTCTTATTCTTTCTTATTACCCATGCCTCACATACAGCCGGTAGTCGCTGTTCCTCTCCGTCACGTCCCGCATAAACACAAATCCCAGCTTATCTAAAAGCCGCATGGAAATCCGGTTTTCCTTTTTCACAAGAGCCTGCACCTCGTCAAAGTCAAGCTCGCTTTTGGCATACCGCAGAATGGCCGTACAAACCTCAAAGCCATACCCCTGATGCTGATATCCGGCATCTATTACAAATCCCAGCTCCGGCATCTCGTATCCTTCCCGGACGCTGAGTCCGGCCTTTCCAATCACCTGCCCGGTTTTTTTGAGTATCACCGTCCAGAGCCCGTAACCGTAAAACCCGTAAATCTGGTCGATATAAGCTCTCATATAGGCCAGCTCCGCCTCACGCTCCGAATATAAATTTTCCATATAAAGGGTGATGGAAGGCTCTTTATAAATACGGTAAAACTCATCCACATCCTCCACCGTGCTCTCGCGTACCCGAAGCCTGTCCGTCTCAAGGATATCCCAGGGCAGGCCGGCCAGCCTTTTATACGCTTCCTCATAGGACTGGTATTCTAGCATAAACACATCCTCCACCCCGTACCTGACGGAGGGAAATTCCAGATGCCTGTTTTTTTCATGATAAAGAATCACCACATAACCGCCGGCGGCAAGCATCTCCCGGGCCGCCTGCGGTTCGTCTGTTATAATCAGCGTTTCTGCCAGGCAGGCTCCGCCCGCATCTGCAGAGCCTGGTGAAAATTTTCGGAGTACCGCTTCTACCTGATGAGAAGAAACCTTATCGCGGACTTCATGAAAGCGTGGTCCCATAATCATATAATAATACTCCGACAGCAGAAACAAAACATATCTAAGCATTACACTGTCCTTTCGTTCCCGCAGGCCATGCGCCGGACGGCTGCAAGCAGACATCGGGCGAACTCCGCAGGGCTGTTAACTTCAATAACACACCTTTCCAAAATTAATTTTACACCAAAATACCCCGCCTGTCATTTAGATTCCTCTACTCAGCACGCAAATCAATTTTTTCATTGAAAAGTCGCATTACTTCCGCTACAATACTTATTATTATACATAATATATTGAAAGGAAGTAAATAAATATGGCTCAAAATCCTGTTGTTACCTTTACCATGGAAAACGGAGATATCATGAAAGCGGAGCTTTATCCCGAAATCGCCCCCGTTTCCGTAAATAATTTCATCAGCTTAATCAACAAGAACTTTTATGACGGCCTGATTTTTCACCGGGTTATCCGAGGCTTTATGATTCAGGGCGGCGACCCGGAGGGCACCGGAATGGGCGGCCCCGGCTACAGCATCAAAGGGGAATTTGCCTCAAACGGAGTGAAAAACGATTTAAAGCACACGGAAGGCGTTCTCTCCATGGCCAGAAGCATGATGCCCGACTCCGCCGGTTCCCAGTTCTTCATCATGCATAAGACAAGCCCCCATTTAGACGGCCAGTATGCGGCGTTTGGGAAGGTGATTGAAGGTATGGATGTGGTAAATAAGATTGCCGAGACAGAAACCGATTATAATGACAGACCCCTTGAAAATCAGGTGTTGAAGAGCGTTACCGTGGAAACATTCGGAGTGGAATATCCGGAACCGGAGAAGCTCTGAAGAATTTTCCAAAAGTATTATTCGGTACTGTTCAGTATCAATGTCATTAAGTTAAGCTGGTTGAAAAAAATCTATTCTATGGTCTAACTCAAATTTTTCAATAAATTTCAAAAAGGGGGTTGACACAGAACCCAAAATGTGCGGCCGCTCTCGCTGCTAATTGTATTTTAAGAGGTAGCGAGAGCGGCCCTTGAAATTGAAAACAAAACTTTTATTTCAATTTCAAGGAGGTTCTTATATGGCATTCTCGCAAAAGGTCAAGTCCGCACTCCGGGCAATCGTGGATTCCATAGCCTGCAACGTTGCCCAGTTCGTCAAAAACCCTGGAAAGGATTTTACACGTGACCGTAAACTTGGGTTTGTCCAGCTTATCCGTTTCTTTCTCTGCATGGAAAGCGGCTGTATCAACCATGAACTGCTGAAATATTTTTATTTCCTGCCCGAGGAAGCCCCCACTGCTTCCGCCTTCCATCCTGCGAGCGGCAGGTCTAACAGGGGCTTCAACTCACTCCACACCATTTCGCTCTATGACCTGCTTTCCAAGAGATATCTAGATGTAATCGTCCAGCCAGGCAGATTTAAAAACGAGTTTGCCGCCCTCTGCCGGCTGATAGACCGTTATATTTACGGCGGCTGCCCAATTTTCGTCGCGGACAGGGGCTTTGCCAGCTATAACGTCTTCGCTCATGCCCTTGAGAAAGGCTGTTTCTTCGCCATCCGCACCAGCTCCTCTACCGTCTCTTTTTGCTCCGGCAACTCCTGCTTAATGCTCAGGTTTAACAGACCCTTCGCATAGGAAGAAGCTATAATTTCATCAAATGAATAATCACAGCAAATCTTTTCTAACTTTCCAACCAAAACTAAAGCCTGCTTTAAATCACTAATACCCGTCATTCCCCACAATAAATTTGAATAATTTTCCATCACACAAATATCACCATACGGAACCGCATCAAACAGCATTAGCTTTGTTATATCTTTATATCTCTCGTACATGTATAATTGTTCTCCAAGTAGAATCTGTTTCATATGTGACCCTAAAGCACGATAAAAATGAAATCTTCCAACTCGTATCATCATCATTATAAACAAATATGTTTACCTCATCGTTAGCATTTAAATCCAGTATCTTTAAATCCCAGTACTCAGTTTGATTAATTTTTTCTTGTAACATTTTTATCATAACCATCATCCTTTCAAGTTCAATTATTCCAAGGAATATGTCCATCAGGACTCTTGCGAGAAACTATATTTCCTTCTATATCAAGCGGATTCCCAAACTCGTCTAAAATGTGTACATGTTGATAACTTGTTACATTGTCAGGCGAGTCAATACGCACTCTAAAACTTCCGTTTGTATCTTTAATATGCATTCTTGCCAGATAACCATTCACATAACAAATATGCACATACCCTTGGTGTGTGCCGTTGTCACACAACTGTTTGTAGAACGTCAAGGAACTGTTGCAAAATTATTATGAATTATTGTACCAGCTTTTTTGTTATACTGTTTACTATCTTCTTAAATTCATCTTCTTCTCCATTATATGACCATTCATGTGTTACACTTTTGTCTAATGCATTTTGAACAATATTTTTTAAATCATCTGCATAAGATATTAGAAGCGAACTATCCATCTCTGATATTTTTTCAAGCATCTATCCATCATATGCTTCTCCGATAAATACATCATCCTGTAAAAATTTTATCGCCTTTGACATTGCAAGACTAATAAACTGTTTTTGACGTATCATTCTTATAACATCTGCTACGGTAATTTCAAAAGTTGTCTTATCAATTAATTGATTATACCATTTTTGAAGTGGGTATAATTCCTCTTGAGAAATAATATCCACGCAATCATATATATCTTTTATTTTTCTCATATCTTCCATTTAATTTATACCTCCATATGGGGCAAACATTTCTTCAATTATACTAATATAATTACTAATTGAATCATATTTTCCTTGCATGAATGCCCTTACATCTGGTGCTAGATTGGGATTTTGAAGTGAACCTGCTAACGTTTTTTCAGTCCTTACCAAACCTGTATAAGCATCTTTAACTTCCTGTGCGTGATTCCAATAACCACCATTAGGCTTAGCAATTGGATTTCCTTGCAAATCACCTAATGCTGCTGATAAATCACTGCTTTTTAAGTGGTCATTAATAATATTATCTGCTGATTTTATTGCTTTCTGTTAGCTTCTACTTAATTTACTTATATCAAAATCTGCTCCTGAACCACCCTCCCCCGCCCGCGGAACCTGCTCAAAATGTGCCACCTGATTATTTTTAACGCCATATGCAGGATTGTACAACCCCGCTATCACTGTCACAGCCGCACCTGCCTCCGATACCTGTCCCACAATACGGTACGCATCTTCCCCCAGGGCATCCTGTTATTCGTAACTTTACCCACTCCTAATTGCCCGAAAATTCTTCAAATTAAAAGAAGGTACAGCATAATT
>QZDS01000037.1 GCA_009917455.1 bacterium 1xD8-48
AGCTGTTAAAAGTAGCAGCAAGGGTAGTAAAATCAGCCCGGTATAAGTATTTCAAGCTGTGCAGCAGCTGCCCGTACAAAAAAGAGTTTTATGAAACGCTCGAAAACATCCGGGGTTTAAAACCACAGCTATGCTGATAACAACAGATGTACCTTGACAGCTTCAAAAACCATAAAAGATACCAGGGGGGTAGTCTGCCCTTTTTTTGGTTAAAGCAAAGGCAACATCCCCCGGCAATTATGGCGAAATGTAGCAGTTTAACACCTGGGCTCCATCAGGGAGCTCCGTGAATAATTCAGGTTTAATATATCTTTCGCTTCATTTTTTGCTTTTACGGCAATAACTGCCGATATTACTGTAGCAGTCGTACCAATAACTGTTAATATTAACATCAAATAATCCATAACTTACCTCCAACGTATCTTAATAAAATGTCTTTTCATCTTACATCTAAACCTCTTCTTTTGATAATTATACCAGAAAATCCCGCCTTATAAAAGACGGGATTTTCATTAAATTATATACACTTCAACAATAAGGTCTTTCCACTGCCCTTCTCGCAGATAATCACCATTCGCCCTGCGAAAAGCCAGTGCCTGAGCGTAATCTATCGTGAAATCGAAGTATAGATTACTTCCCCTCCCTACTGCATATAGCTGCCTGTGCCGCAGAAAGTCGAGCTATCGGCACCCTAAACGGACTGCAGGACACATAATCCAGTCCCAGCTTATGACAGAACTCCACAGATGAAGGGTCGCCGCCATGCTCGCCGCAGATACCGCAGTGAAGATTCGGATTTTCTTTCTTTCCTTTGGTAAGCGCAATCTCCATCAGCGTTCCCACGCCTGTGCGGTCTAACTTTGCGAACGGGTCGTTCTCGAGAATTTTTGCGTCATAGTAAGAGTTCATAAACTTCTCGGAATCGTCGCGGGAGAAACCGTAGGTCATCTGGGTCAAATCGTTGGTTCCGAAGCAGAAAAATTCCGCATCCTTCGCAATCTCGTCAGCGGTAAGGGCCGCTCTGGGAATTTCAATCATGGTTCCAACTTTATAGGTAATATTGATACCGGCGTCGGCAATTTCCTTATCCGCTGTCTCAGTAACAATCTTCTTCACATATTTAAGCTCTTTGTCGTCACCCACAAGCGGAATCATAATTTCGGGAACAAGGTTCCAGTCGGGATGTGCTTTTTCCACTTTGATTGCCGCGCGGATTACCGCCGCTGTCTGCATTCTTGCAATTTCAGGATAGGTGACTGCAAGACGGCATCCTCTGTGGCCAAGCATGGGGTTCATCTCGTGAAGGGAATCAATCATCGCCTTGATTTCTTCCACGGTTTTGCCCTTTGTCTCCGCCAGCTTCTTAATGTCTGCCTCGTCGGTGGGAACGAACTCGTGAAGAGGGGGGTCAAGGAAGCGGATGGTTACAGGGTTTCCTTCCATGGCCTCATACAGTTCCACAAAGTCGCCTTCCTGAAGGGGAAGAATCTTTGCAAGAGCTTCTTCTCTCTCTTCTTTTGTATCGGAACAAATCATTTCACGGAAGCTGTCGATTCTGTCGCCTTCAAAGAACATATGCTCTGTACGGCAAAGTCCGATTCCCTCTGCGCCGAGCTCTCTTGCTTTTCTCGCGTCGGCGGGCGTGTCGGCGTTGGTTCTGACCTCCAGTGTCCTGTATTTATCGGCCCATGCCATAATTCTTCCAAATTCGCCGGCAATGGTTGCGTCCACGGTCTTGATTGCGCCGTCGTACACATTGCCTGTGGAACCGTCAAAGGAAATCACATCTCCTTCATGGTATTCTTTTCCGGCAAGGGTAAATTTCCTGTTCTTTTCGTCCATGGTGATTGCGGAGCATCCTGATACGCAGCATGCGCCCATTCCTCTTGCAACCACGGCAGCATGGCTTGTCATTCCGCCTCTTACGGTTAAAATGCCCTGCGCTACTTTCATTCCTTCAATATCCTCGGGGGAGGTTTCCAGTCTTACCAGAACCACCTTTTCACCTCTTGCCGCCCAGGCCTTTGCATCTTCGGCTGTAAATACGATTTTACCGCAGGCTGCGCCGGGCGCTGCCGCAAGCGCTTTTGCAACGGGCGCCGTAGCTGCCAGTGCGTCGGCGTCAAACTGGGGATGAAGCAGGGAATCCAGATTTCTGGGCTCAATCATGGAAACGGCCTTTTCCTCAGTAATCATTCCCTCATCTACCAAATCACAGGCGATTTTGAGGGCTGCTTTTGCGGTTCTCTTACCGTTTCTGGTCTGGAGCATATAAAGGTGTTTGTCCTCAATGGTGAACTCCATATCCTGCATGTCTCTGTAATGGTCTTCCAGTTTGTTGCAGATATCCACAAACTGTCCGAACACTTCGGGCATGGTGTCCTCAAGCTGTGCAATGGGCTGAGGCGTACGCACGCCTGCCACCACGTCTTCGCCCTGAGCGTTAATCAGAAATTCGCCCATCAGCTTCTTTTCTCCGGTTGCCGGGTTACGGGTAAAGGCAACGCCTGTCCCGGAGGTTTCGCCCATGTTTCCAAAGGCCATCATCTGAACGTTTACCGCGGTTCCCCAGGAATAAGGGATATCGTTGTCGCGGCGGTACACGTTGGCGCGGGGGTTATCCCAAGAACGGAACACGGCTTTGATTGCGCCAAGGAGCTGTGCTTTCGGGTCGGCCGGGAAGTCCTCTCCGATTTTTTCCTTATATTCAGCCTTAAACTGGTTCGCCAGTTCTTTCAGATCCTCTGCGGTCAGCTCTACGTCCTGTGTCACGCCTTTATCGGATTTCATTTTGTCAATCAGTTCTTCAAAGTATTTCTTTCCCACTTCCATAACAACATCCGAATACATCTGGATAAATCTGCGGTAGCAGTCCCAGGCCCAGCGAGGATTGCCGGATTTTGCGGCAAGGACTTCAACCACGTCCTCGTTAAGTCCCAGGTTCAGAATGGTATCCATCATACCCGGCATGGAAGCTCTCGCTCCTGAACGCACGGAAACAAGCAGAGGATTTTCCTTATCACCGAATTTCTTTCCGGTAATCTCCTCCATCTTGCTGATGTGTTCCATAATCTGTCCCATGATTTCATCGTTAATCTGTCTTCCGTCCTCATAGTACTGAGTACAGGCCTCCGTGGTGATGGTAAAGCCCTGCGGCACCGGCAGACCCAAATTGGTCATCTCAGCCAGGTTTGCTCCCTTTCCTCCCAAAAGGTTGCGCATGTCGGCATTACCCTCCGTAAATAAGTACACCCATTTCTTCATGAATTGTCCCCTCCATTTTCATTTTCTTTTTTTATGGTGTCACCCGCCAATTTGGCAGGACAGTGCTGTCTTTTCCTCAACTAAGGCTTTGAGCCTTTCCATTTTTCCTTCCGGAAGCATGGGAACGTCCTTCAGCAGATAGGGACGTCCCAGACCTTCATATTTTCCTTCGCCGTATCTGTGGTAAGGAAGAATATGTATCTGAGTAACGCCCGGCAGGGTATCCGCGTAAGCGGCTATCGCAAGGAGCTCTTCCTCCGAATCGTTGAATCCCGGAATCACCGGCACCCGGATAATCAGCTCGCACATGCGGCTTTCCGCAATTTTCCTTGCGTTTTCCACCATCATGGTGTTTTCCTTCCCGGTAAATTCTTTATGTTTGGCCGGATTCATATGCTTGATATCCATCAAATAGGTATCAAGATAGGGTAAAAGGCTCTTAATCACGTCAAATCTTGCAAATCCCATGCTCTCTATGGCGGTTGTAATTCCCAAATCCTTTGCCGCGTGCAGAAGCGCCGCTGCAAATTCCGGCTGCAGAAGGCATTCGCCGCCGGATAAGGTGAGTCCTCCGCCGGAGCGCCCGTAGTAGGGCATATCCCTCTTTACCGTTTCCATCACTTCACGTACCGTCACGTCCCGGCCTATGGTTTTTGGCTTTCCGTTTACCATCATGGTCTCTGTGGCAAACTCCTGGGACTCTGGATTGCAGCACCACTGACACCGAAGGGCGCAGCCTTTCAGAAATACAATGGTACGGATGCCTACTCCGTCATGGATGGAATATCTCTGTATATCGAATATTCTTCCCGAAACATTTAAATAGTCTTTCATTTTCTCCCGTCTGCTGCTTTCTGCTATCGGTCAGATTCTGACCTGTCAAACTGTTACCTGTTGGTTGCCTGCTCCGTCCTGCGGATAATATCATCCTGCAGGGATTTGGATAAGGTGGTAAAAAGCGCCGAATAACCGGCCACACGGACTACCAGTCCGCTGTATTTCTCAGGATGCTTCTGGGCGTCTAACAGCGTGGCTCTGTCAACCACGTTAAACTGCATATGCATTCCCTTCTGGTCAAAATAGCCGCAAACCAACGATACGAAGCTCTCAAGGCCCTTTTCTCCTGCCATTGCAGTGGGATGCATCTTCATGTTAAAAAGGGTTCCGTTGCTGGCGATACCGTGGTCAAGCTTTGCCACGGAGTTGCATGCCGCGGTAGGGCCGTTTACGTCCTTTCCCGAGGACGGTGACACGCCGTCCGCCACAGGCATATGAGCCAGTCTGCCGTCCGGTGTGGCGCCGGTCTGCGCGCCTAAGGGCACGTTTGCGGATACGGGATAAAGACCGGCCTGGAAAATCCCTCCTCTTGGATTTTTGAAGGTTTCCAGCGGTTTCGTGTAGGTGTATGCCGCATCCCTCGCCAGCATATCCACCTCGTCAATATCGTTTCCGAACTTGGGAAGCTCGTCAATCATATCCCGGATTTCTTCATAGCGCGCTTTCTCTTTCGCCGGAAGCTCCATGGTAAGCACGTTTTTAATGGTCATGGCAATGATATCGGGCGTAACTTCTTTCCCCTGCTCTTTTAAACTCTCCGCCACCTGCAGAGCCACTTCTTTTGCCGTGATGGCGTCAAATCCCTGCCCGAAGTTCATCTCAAGAGCTTTCTTCAGTTCGCTTATGGTCACTTTCTTATCCTCGTACACCAGCTTTTTCACGGTATAGAGGGAATCCGCCACATTTGCGATGCCAAAGCCCTGGGGGCCGGTGAAGTTATAAACCGCTCCTCCCTCCTGAATGCTCTTTCCCCGCTTCATGCAGTCGTCCACCATACAGGATTCAAAAGGCAAAGGACAAAGGGTCATATGCGCCATATCAATGGCATTGTCCGCGTTCACAAGCAGGGAAATATTGTATTCCATCTGCTTTTTATAAGCGTCGTAAAATTCGTCAAAGGTTTTGAAATCTTCCACATTGCCTGTCTGGATACTGGCGGGAACGCCTCTGTCGTAGCCGTTGGAAAATACCATTTCCAGCGGGCGGCACATGTTGAAGAACGCCGCGTCATGCCAGCCTTCGGTTTTTCCTGATGTCTGAGGCTCCACACAGCCGATAATATTGTAATTTCTGGCGTCCTCAAGGGTAAGTCCCCTGTTTATCAGAGCCGGAATGATAATCTCGTCATTATAATAAGCCGGAAGCCCGATACCTGTCCTTGTAAGCTCCGCCGCGTACAGCAGAAGGTCTTTGGGAGAGCGGTTCCACACTCTTATGGACAAAGAGGGCTGAGGCAGAAATACATGCCTTGACGCGGAAATACACATGAAGGATAAATCGTTGGTGGCGTCTTTTCCCTCTATTGTCTGGCCGCCTACAATCAGGTTCTGGAAAAGGGAGTAGCCTGCAAAGCCTTCCGCGCTGACTTCGTCCCTGCATTTATTCAAATCGTTTAATTTTACCCAGATACAGTCAATCAGCTCCTGGGCAAATTCCCGGGTCAGCTTGCCGCTGTTTAAATCCTTTTCATAGTAAGGATACATATACTGGTCAAAGCGTCCGGGAGAGATGGAATGTCCGCTGGATTCAAGCTGCAAAAGCTGCTGCACGAACCAGAAAGACTGGCACGCCTCATAAAAGCTCTCCGCGCCGGCCTTCGGCACTTTCCGGCAGATTTCGGAAATGATAAGAAGCTCTTTTCTCCTTGCGGCGTTCGTTTCCTTTTCAGCCATTTCCGCCGCAAGGGCCGAATATCTTTCCGCATAGTGAATGACAGCGTCGCAGGAGATAATCACCGCTTTTAAGAAAGTATTCCTGGCGGCATAATTCTCGTCGCCGAAACGGCATCTGGAAAGTTCTTCCTCCGCTTCCTTTCTGATTCCGTCAAATCCGATTGCAAGAACCTTGTAATACTGTACCGTGATATGTCCTACGCCATTATAAAAGTAATTCCCAGGTGTAAAGAAATTATGCTCCATGGCGCGGAGCGTTTCGGGAGCCATGTAGCTGGACGCAAGCTCGCTGGTGGTTTTGCCCTTCCAGTAGCTGTTAGCCGCCTTTAATCTTTTCTTTGTGTCGTCTGAAATGTAGAAGGGGTCCGCCGCTCTGTGCTCCACCGTTTCAAATTCCGCTTCCAGCCATTCATAGGAAAATTCCGGGTAGGTCTGGCAGCCTCTGGGCGCAATCGTGGAACTTCCCACAATCAGCTCGTCCGGCCTTATAATAATGGGAATATTTTCCAGTATATGGGCAAACGCAAGCGCACGCCTCATTACGATAGGCTGTCCTTCCGTCTGTTTGTAGGACTCCGTAATAAGCTCCGCTCTCGCCGCTTCGATTTCCGGCAGCTTTGCGTACAAATACGCTACCAGTTTTCCGATTCGCTCTGTCTTTTCCACAGGTGTAGCATCATATGTGTTCATAAATATCCTCCATTATAGTTCCGCTTCACCCCATGCGGCGCATATTGGGCTGGAACAATTTACAGCTGCTTCGCATCTGGAAATTGTTCCGTGCGCCTTATGAGGTTTCGCTGATTTTATTATTCTGCGTATATGCACTTGATTCCCATTTTTTCAAAGGCTTCCAGCCAGGCGGCGTCCGGCTTTTTGTCCGTGACTACCACGTGAATCTTTGATAAACTGCATATTTTCGAAAACGCCACTTTTCCGAATTTGGTGGAATCCACCGCCAGATAGATTTTCCCGGCGGAGGAGAGAATGCTCTGCTTTACCACCACGCTGTCGTCGTTTCTGTCTGTGGCTCCTTTATCCAAATCAATTCCCTTGCAGGAAAAGAAGGCTTTATCCGCATTGTAGGAACTGATGCTGTCCGCCGCTTTCTTCCCGAAAAGGGACATGGTGCCTGATTTCAGGAGGCCGCCTGTTGCAATGATATCCCACCCTGACACGTCGGATAATTCCAGCAGGATTTCTATAGAATTGGTAATCACTGTCAGGTGCCTTTTTTGCTTGATGTTCTTTGCAATGAATACCGCCGTTGTGGAGGCGTCCAGAATAATGTGGTCGCCGTCCGTGATTTCATCGCTGATTAAATCCGCAATCTTCTGTTTGCCCGAAGGATTGGACTTCCACCGGATATTAAAAGGCAAATCAATGCTGCTCTTCTCATTTAATACCGCGCCGCCATAGCTCTTAATCACATGGCCGTCCTCCTCAAGCTTATCCAAATCCCGCCTGATGGTTTCCTCGGAGACGTCGAACTCTTTGCTGAGCTCGTTCACGATTACCTTTTTATTCTCATGGACCTTTTCCAAAATACGATTTCTTCTCTCAGCCGCTAACATATTCTGCCTCCGTAATATTTTTCAATAATAGTTGGTACAAACAGCTCCCATAAACGGTGTAAATTTGCGGCTGCCTTGAAAAGTTATTTAAAATATGTACTTCTTAATTTTATCTGAGGGTCTTGCAATTACCGTGCTGTCAAGGAACATTCCCCTGTCGCCGGCCTCGGCCTTCGCCTTGTCGATTGCCGCCTGCACCGCGGAAACGCTTCCCGTGAGCGTCATGTAGCTCTTGCCGCACATGCCCTTTGCAAGCCGCAGCTCAATCAGTTCCACGATTGCGGTTTTGGCCGCAATATCCGCTGCCACAATAAGCGCCGCCACGTCATAGGTTTCCAGAACCCCCAACGCGTTTACGTCCTCCGGCTGCGCCGTCCCGTAAATTGCCGGGAAAATGGATTCGTGGGGATTGCCCAGAACAAAGGTGTCGATTACCTTTTCCCCAAACCGTCCTTCCGCCCGGTCAACCGAAGCCTTTACCGCGCTTAATTCTCCCGTTACCAGAATGACAAACTTGCCGGGGCAGGTCACTTCCGCCTGCAAAACCTCCACGTCTGCAGCCTTGGCCATCTCGTCCGCTGCCGCAAATCCTGTAGATACCGTTGTAACTTCCACCATACCAATTGCTTTGGCCATATTTTTATCCTCTCATGCTGATACAATTATTGCCCTGTTATCTGTCTGAAGCCGCCCGGGCGCCACTTTCCTTCTATGCGCCGCAAACCTTTCCCACGCATATACCGGTTGCTGCAAAATTTTAATTTTCCCGGACGATGACTTCCCTCTCATCCGCTTTCTCCACCACGCCGTCTATGGAGCAATGGATTGCCACGCTAAGGCCCTCTGCGGCATCCGCGATTTTCTGTCCCTTTTTCACCTGCTCCCCGGCTTTTACAAAAGGCTTTGCCGGCGCGCCGATGTGCTGGCTCATCTGAATCCTCACGTATTTTGTGGTAGGCGTCGTGTCGATGAACGGAGCCGGAACGTCGTAGGAATATAAGCCCAGCTTTGCTTTCAGTCTCTTGACCGGCACCTTTTTTAACTCCCTGTCGTCAGCCACTTCGCTCACCTTTGGATTTTCGCTCCGTATCCCGGCCGCTCTCAATCCGTTTTTAAACTCCGCAATCACGCTTCTGGGTGAAAGCCCCTGAGGGCAGGCATAGTTTTCGCAAAGCCCGCAGCTGCTGCAGTACGCCGTGTTCATATAAACCGACAAATCGCCGGTGTCCTGATTGGCTAATGCTCTCATCACCCGGTGGGGCTCAATTGGATGCCCCAAAGCATGTCTCGGACACATTTCCGTGCAGGTCCTGCACTGACAGCAGGAGGAAGCCGCACGTTTTCTTTCTATATTTAAATTTTTATTCATACGCCTTACCACCTGATGCTCTTTCGGCAAGATGATAATGGCGTTTGTTGTCTTAGTTATAATTGTATTTTCCGTTCCCAGTTTCCCCATCATGGGGCCGCCCATCACGTAGGCCGGGTCCTCTATCG
Organism: bacterium 1xD8-48; assembly: GCA_009917455.1. Lineage (GTDB taxonomy): Bacteria > Bacillota > Clostridia > Lachnospirales > Lachnospiraceae > Suilimivivens. The sequence continues at coordinate 9,065 of QZDS01000037.1, forward strand.
TCACCTTTCCCGCCAGTGAAACGGCTTCTCTCACCGTGGTTCCCAAAGGGATACGGACAGTTAACGGATGGTCGATTTCTCCTACAATGGATACCAGCTTGTTTGTAACCGGTATCTGCATATGTACCGCTCTGTATAAATTGTACATGGTTTCCGTGTTATACACAACCACATTTTCATCAATGGGAATCCCGCCCGGTTTGATAACGCGCCCCGTTGCCTCATAAATGAGAATAACCTCATCCCCCATGGGATAGGTGGCCCGCACCGCGCAGACTCTCACGTTGGGATAATTTTTAATTACATCAGTGATTATCTGGATGGTATGCACATGGGTATCCTTCACCCCGATGACCGCTTCCTTCGCGCCTAAGGTCTCCCTGACCTCGTCTAACATCTGGATAATCTCTTCCGCATGCATGGCGAGAAGCTGTCTGTGCAGTTTTAAAAGCGGTTCGCATTCCACACAGTTTAAGATTACCGTGTCCGCTTTCTCCGTCATTTTGGCGTAGGAGGGGAAACCGGCCCCGCCGGCTCCCACCACACCATATTCTCTTGCGATATCTTTCAGTTCATTAATCAGCATGACTACTTACTCCAATCCTGTCCTTCGTCAATGATTCCCACGATTGCCGCGTCCACAGGGGCGTCGGCCATGTCGCAGCCGATTCTTGCCGCGGAGCCCTGCGCTACCAGCACATACTCTCCGATACCGGCCCCTATAATGTCGATTGCGACAACCCGCTCTCCGGCGGCTTTCATCGTCTCCACCGGCTCCACAATCATAAACTTGTTGCCGACCAGTTTTTCACTTTTTCTGGTGGAAAATAAGCTTCCCACTACTTTTCCAATTATCATAATGCCAGCCTCTTTATATCGTCTGAATAATCGTCGCAAAATCTCCCTGTCTTACCTGACAGGCATTGGCCTCGTCCGTATCAATGTGCATTTCCAGTGAAAACGATTCATCCACACGTATTTTCACATTGTCAAGCACGGCTCCTCTTTCATTTCCCATACGCACGGAAACATAATCTCCGTCCTTTAAGGAAACAGCGTTTGCCTGCTCCGGCGTCATATGTATATGTCTCGCCGCCACAATGCAGCCCTCGTTTAAGTATAAAACGCCTTTCGGTCCCACGAGGGCAATGGGCGCGGAGCCGGCCGTATCACCGGACTGCCGGAGGGGAGCGCTTACGCCCAGCGTGCGGGCGTCCGTGGCGGATATCTCCACCTGGGATTTGCTCCTTACGGGTCCTAAAATACGCACGTTTTCAATGGCGCGTAATTTTAAGCCTACCAGCGTGCACTGTTCGTTTGCCGCAAACTGGCCGCCCATCAGCTCTTTCTTTTTCGTGAGCTCATAACCGGGGCCGAACAGCTTCTCCACGTCCTCCTTCGTCAGATGAATATGCCTTGCGGATACGCCAACCGGAACAGTCATCCGATTCTGATTTGCCTTTGCGCTTTCAATTGTCTGAAGCACCATTCTCGTTATTTGTTCTACGTTGCCGAATCCTTCCATACTATTCTGCCTCCGGCAGTACCTTCGGTAAAATCATTTCCACGTCGCCGTGAGGTCTGGGGATTACATGGGTCGCTACCAGCTCGCCGAGTCTCTCCGCTCTGCTTGCGCCTGCTTCAACGGAAGACTTTACCGCTCCCACGTCGCCGCGTACCATTACGGTTACCAGACCGGAACCAATCTTCTCCGTTCCAATCAGTGTTACGTTTGCTGCCTTGCACATTGCGTCGGCTGCCTCAATTGCCGCTACAAGACCTCTGGTCTCTACCATTCCCAAAGCTTCTAATGATGCCATAAATAGTTCCTCCTATTCCAGTTCTTTATAGTTACTTTTTATTTCTTACTTCTGTTATTTTTCCGGGCGGGCTTTTCCTTCGGCACGAAATCCGGCGGGTCCTCGCCCAGCATTTTTGATTCCGAAGACGGTTCCGCCTTACCTTTAAAGCGGCTGGCCGAGAGTTCCACCATTCTGACAATTTCAGGATGGGGATTGGCAATCATGCCCGTTGCCGCCGGCTTGCGAAGCCCCCCTGTGCTCCCGGCTTCAACGGCCTGCTTTACCGCTGACACGTCGCCTTCCACCACCAGAGTAACCAGTCTGCCGCCCAGCTTGCGCTCCCATGTAGCCAGAGTTACGTTCGCCGCCTTGCACATAATGTCCAGCGCGTCCATGGCAGCCACCACTCCGGAAATCTCTATGAATCCATATGCATTACTCATATTGGTTCTCCTGATTCCAGTTCCGCCGATTATCCCTTAAATTTAGGCAGAATCTTCTCCACATCGTTGTGCGGTCTGGGGATTACGTGGGTTGCCACCAGCTCGCCCAGTTTGCTTGCCGCGTTTGTTCCGGCTTCCACCGCTGCGTTTACAGCGCCGACGTCGCCGCGTACCATTACGGTTACCAGACCGGAACCAATCTTCTCCGTTCCAATCAGAACAACCTCTGCAGCCTTTGTCATTGCATCCGCCGCTTCAATCGCTGCGGTAAGTCCTCTTGTTTCTACCATTCCTAAAGCTTCCTGTGACATTTTTAGTCCTCCTTTTCGACTTCCTAATTTTTATCAAGTGCGCTGATTTTCAGCATTTTTTCTGTATCTTCCGTAGGTCTTGGAATAATGTGCTTGCACACAATCCCTGTGTTTGCAAGGGCAACTTCCTCAGCGGCCCGCATGGCTTCCTCCACATCCGCGACGCTGCCTCTGAACTTGACAGTGACCAGAAGCGGTACCGGAAGAGAATCCGCATTAGCCGGCTTGTTCTTGTCAAACACCTCCAGACGGACATTGGCCGCTTTGCAGCCCGCGTCCGCGGCAAGGAACGCACATACAAGACCATATACCTCTAAAAGTCCTACCGCCTCATGTTTTGTCTGCTCTCCCATGGATTATTCCTTTCCGGCAACTACTTGTTTACAATTGCAATTTTAAGTCCCGTCATTGCAAGGTTTGTCTTTAACGCCTCGTTAATCTCCTCAAGCGGATATCTATGGGTAATGAGCTCGGAAAGGGGAAGCCCAATTCCTTTTGCCCTCTTTAAGAAATCAAAGGTTGTAGCGTAATCTCTTAAAGTGTATACCCAGGAGCCCACCAGCGTGATTTCCTTGGAGCATAAATCAAAGTGGGGATTGATGGTTGCGTCTCCGCCGTTTACGAAGAAGCCCAGCTCGCAAAGCCCGCCGCCTCTGCGGATAAACTTGTAAATATTAGCGTGAGCCGCGGGATTTCCGGTACACTGGAAAGCAAAGTCTGCCAGATGCCCGTCAAAGGAAGCTTCCACCGCGCCTGTAAGCGCCTCGATTCCCTGGAAGTCCTTAAAACTTACCGTGTGGCTTGCGCCAAGCTTTTTGGCGAAGTTCAGTCTCATCTCGTTTCCGTCAACCGCCGTGATGTTTTCAATTCCCAGCGTGCGGAGTACCGCGATACAAATCAGTCCGATGGGGCCGCATCCCTGTACCACCACGCGGCTGTTGAAGCGGAGGATTCCCGTTGTCTTTGCTCTCTCAACCGCATGCACCAAAACGGCGCAGGGCTCAATCAGGATTCTGGAATCCAAATCCAAATCGCTTACGTTAAATACGGTGGAACCGCCGCGGATTAATATGTAATCGGAAAACCAGCCGTTCAGATGAATATCATCGTCGGGGAGAAGTCCGTATACATCCGCCGCACCCACGTTCTGTTTGTTTAAGTCAAACATGGTGATATCCGCATTGTCCTGGAAAATCATACAGGTTACCACCTTGTCTCCCAAATGCAAATCTTTTCCGGCGCTGTCTTTTTTGACATTCTTGCCCATCTTTACGATTTCGCCGGTTCCTTCATGGCCAAGAGCCACGGGAATCAGGCTGAACGGGTCTCTCTTAAATTCGTGTGCGTCCGTTCCGCAGACGCCGCACCCCTCTACTTTTACCAAAATGTCGTCGTCGCCAACCTCAGGCATGGGAAATTCTTTCACTTCAAATTTCTCAAGAGCCGTCAGCATTGCCACATGAGCCGTTTTCGGAATGCTTCCTCCCGTACTGCTCTGGCACTGTGTTGGAGCGGCCGCGCCGCTTCCCGACATCTGATTCAGAATCTGCTTGACAATCAGTTCAAGCTCTTTCTCATTTACTGCCATTATCATTCTCCTACTATAAGTTCCGCTACAGCCCTGCCAATACACCTTTGTCCGGGCTTTCGCTGTTTTTTAGTTATCTGATGCACAGACTGTCCGACATGGTGCAGCGTCTTCTCTTTGTGAAAGACTGCGCGCTTGTCAGTCCTTCGCCGGTTCTGGAAGCAATGGTAAAGGTACAGTAGCCTTCGCCTCCAAATCCAAGGGCCGCATAGCTGGGGCCGTTCTTTACGAGAATCGCCGTGTCTACCGCCTTTGCGTATGTAGTAATGTTATCCACGTTCTTGGAATGGATATGCGCGGAATGACGGTTGCCGTGCTCAAGCCATACGGCGGTCTCCACGCCTTCCTCAAAGCTCTTTACCCGCACCACGCCGAGAATCGGCATCATCAGCTCCGTTGCAATCAGGGGATGCTCTTTGGGGCCTTCAAATACGATACATCTGATTTCCGGTCCCGCCTCAACGCCGACCATGGAAAGAAGGGTTCTTGCGTCTCTTCCCACGCACTTTCTGTTGAGCGCGCCTTTCGGCGTAATCACCGTCGCCGTCAGTTTATCCTGAATTTCCCTGCTTGCAAGGTAGCAGCCGTTTTCCGAAATCAGGTAATTCATCAGCTCATCCGCAATTCCGTCAAGGGCGACAATCTCCTTCTCCGCAATACAGGGAAGGTTGTTGTCGAAGGTACATCCGTTGACGATATCCCTTGCCGCCTTGCGCACGTCCGCCGTCTCGTCAACCAGTGCGGGCGGATTGCCTGCGCCTGCGCCGATGGCTCTTTTTCCCGAGGAGAGAACCGCCGTCACCACGCCGGGGCCGCCGGTGGCCACCAGAAGTGGAATTGCCGGATGCTTCATCATAATAGAGCTGGTTTCCATGGTGGGAACCTCCACCGTCACCGCAATATTATCCGGTCCTCCTGCTTCAAGGGAAGCTTCGTTTATCATATTAATGGTATAGATTGTGGTTTTCTTTGCATTGGGATGGGGATTAAATACCACCGTGTTACCACCCGCAATCATTCCGATGGAATTGCAGATAACCGTTTCCGAAGGGTTGGTTGCCGGCGTGATTGCGCCGATTACCCCGAAAGGTCCCATTTCCACCAGCGTAAGCCCTCTGTCGCCGGACCATGCAATGGTGTGCAAATCCTCTGTTCCGGGCGTCTTGTCGGCTGTCAGCTTGTGCTTTAGGATTTTGTCTCCCACATTGCCCATTCCCGTCTCACTGACACCCATATTGGCAATGATTTCAGCGTTTTCGTGTGTTTTTCTTCTGATGACAGAGATTATTTTTTCTCTCTGGTCCAGAGACATGCAGCGGACAACCTTCTGTGCCTCGATGGATGCCTTTATGGCTTCGTTCATATCCTGAAACACGCCGTGCATCCCGCTGGCCGGGCTGGCTATCTGCATATTTGCCATGACTTTCTGTACAATGTCATGTATCATGCTTTCGTCTACAGACACGCTATTACCTCCTTTAACATGGCCCTGCCATAAGCGGCCAATTCCGTATCCTGGGTCGCCGTTCCTCCGGACACGCCCAGGGCTCCTATCATAGTGTCCCCCACCGTCAGCGGTTCGCCGCCGCCCAGAATCATCACTTTCCCGTCGTTTGAAAACTGGAGTCCGTACAAATCCTGACCGGGCTGGCATAAGCGGGACAACTCTTTTGTTGACATCTGAAAGGCGGTGGAAGTATACGTCTTATTAAGCGCCACGTCAAAGCTTCCGTGATAAGCTCCGTCCATGCAGTGGACCGCTACCGGCCTGCCGGAAGCGTCCGATACGGCAATTACCACCCGCATGTCCATCTCCCGCGCCTTTTCCTCCACCTTCTGAATCAGCGCCACCGCCAGCTTCAGCGACATCACTTCCTTTACAATGGCCTTTCCAACCAGACTGTTTACTATTTTTTCAAGATGCTGTTTTTCCATGGATTATTTTCCAAGCTGTTCCAGAACCTTCTTTGTGATTGCAGCTACCAGCTCCTGGCTGTCGCCTGCAGACTTTGAAGAAGAACAGGAACCACAGTTATGGCAGTTTTCTTTTCCTTTGTTCAGGCACAGGTCGGCGGGATGACGTCCCGGCAGGCCCATCTGTCTTCTGATTTCATACAGTCTCTGAACGTTCTCAGGGCTGAATTCTTTCGGTCCGCCAAGCGCTCTTGCCTTGTAAAGCAGCTCAGCGTAAAACTCAACGGATTCCATCTTCATATAAGCGGCGATAACGTCCGTGGACCATGTAAGGGCGCCGTGGCTTTCAAGAAGCACTGCGTCGAAATGCTCCAGATAAGGCTCTACCGCGTCGGGAATCTCCATGGTGGACGGTGTTCCGTAAGGCGCGATGGGCACACAGCCAAGAGCGATTACCGCTTCGGGCATGATGGGCTGTGTCAGGGGAATGCCTGCGATTGCAAAGCTGGTCGCAAAAGTAGGATGGGCATGTACAACCGCTCCAACGTCGGGTCTCTTCTGATAAACGCGCATATGCATTTTAATCTCGGAAGAGGGGCGGAAGCCCTTGTTTGCCTGAATCACATTTCCCTTTGCGTCAACCTTACAGATAAATTCCGGGGTCATAAAGCCCTTGGACACGCCTGTAGGTGTGCAGAGAAATTCATTGTCGCTCAGCTTGACGGAGATATTTCCATCATTTGCCGCAACCATGTTGCGGTCGTAGATTCTTTTGCCGATGTCGCAAATCTGTTTTTTGATTTCATACTCGTTCAGTGCCATTTTTTTCTCCTTTTCTTTTATGCTTTATATCATTTCTATGATTTACTTAATTCCCGGGATGGAAATCCTTTGGATTATTCCCGTGGATTACTCCCATAAATATTACGCTTCAGGGACTGCCTAAAAATCATTCCGGCGATACCTCCCAGGGCATCACGTCCCCCGGCTCTCTCAGATATTCCAGAATGTCCGACACCCCTTCATTTGCGGTTGAATTGACGAAAAATATCTTTTTACAGCCGGTAAGCCGGAGCCATCTCTCGGCCTGAGCCGGATTGGCGTCCTTTCTGTCAATCTTGGTCACAATCCCTACCACGTCCCGGTTCACCATGCAGGTAATGTTGGGCGGATAAAGAGAATAGGACTCGTTGGCCGCAAGCAAAAGCCCCACCACATCCGCTTCGTAGGAGTAAAGGGCAAGAGCCCGTCCCAGTTTCGCGGTCTGCGCGTATTCCCCCGGCGTGTCGATAATCACATCGAAGTAATTCACATACTGGGTTTTTTTGTAGGTAATCGTCTCGCCTTTGAGGGCCTGGGTCAGGGTGGTTTTTCCCGCCTCGCTGCGCCCCATAAGAATCAGCCTTTTCATGTTCTGGTTATCCCGCACACCGTATAGCCAAGGGTCTGTTCCACATAAAGCAGTATCGCTCCTATGGCCGCGTCCACCTCGGATACCGTGCCTGTGACAATCACCGAACCGGAAAACCTGTCCACAAAGCCAAGCTCCACGCCGGATGCCTTGATGGCAATGTCCGCCATGATGATGGCTGTTTCCGCCGGGCTCACCGTCAATACGCCGATAGCCGATTTGGCGTGTTCCACAGCCGGGTTCAGCCCCAGTTTTTCATAAAGAATGTCGTCGGGATTTGCAATGATATGGGCAAGAGTGATTTGTTTTCCGGGTACCAGTTCCTGTATGATTCTTTGCTTTGCTTCCATTCTTATACCCCATGTGCTAAATGCTGTAAAAAGTGATTGTCGGAAGGTTTTTATTGTCTACTTTTCCGATGATTCAATTATATCCTATTGCGCCCACAAAGTCAACACAAAACAACAACTTTTCCGTTCCGTTTTTGCCTGTTTTTGGGTTTGTTTTCCAATTATTTTTCTGTTTTTACGTGGTTTTTGTTGTTTTTTCCTTGTTTTTATGAGATAATAAGACAAATTGGTGTTTGTGCAAAAAAACTGACACGACGCTATTGCGGAGGCTCATATGCGGAATTACCCTGTTTTACTGGACATTCATACCCACTGCATCTCCAGCGGCCACGGCAGCCGTGACACCGTCACGGATATGGCGAGAGAAGCCGCCGGCCGCGGCCTTAAAATACTGGGGATTTCCGACCACGGCCCAAAGACCCCCGGAGCCGGAAGCAGCTCCTACTTCAGGAACCTTCGTCTCGCGCAGCGCAGCCGATTCGGCGTTTCCTTATTATATGGAGCAGAATTGAATATCTTAAACGAAAAAGGCGACGTGGATTTGGAGGATTCGATTATCGCTTCTTTGGATTATGCCTTTATCAGCCTGCACCACCCTGTTTTTCAGGGCGGGGACGCCAGCCGTTATAATTCGCATGGCGGCATCGGCGTATCTTCTTCCCGTTTGGGCCGGGAATCTTTCCGGGATATCTGCACAAACGCATATATCAACGCCATGAAACACCCCGGCGTCCGTTTTATCGGCCACCCTGACGACGGCCGTTTTCCCGCGGACTACGAGCGGCTTCTTTCCGCCTGCCAAAAATATCAGGTTTACCCGGAAATCAATAACGCTTCCCTTATGCCCGGCGCTTACCGGACGGACGGCTATAAAAATTCCATAGAAATTCTTTCTCTCTGTAAAAAAATGCGCCTGCCGGTTCTGCTTTCCAGCGACAGCCACGGCAGAGAGCATATAGGGGATATGGAATCTGTTTTTCCCCTGCTTTGGGAATGTGATTTTCCGGCGGAGCTTGTGATTAACGGGAGTGTGGAATTTTTGATGAAGTTATTTGGGAAAGGAAAATAGATTGTGAAACAGGACATTCTTATCGGAAAAGCTGTAGGACTGTTCCTTTTTACCTGTACCTGTGTATATCTGACATATTAAAGATAACAGCATTGTTTTTCTCTGAATAAGTCCCGGAAATTTTATAGGTATGGCCAGTCTCTAAATCATTCATTGCCAGTAGCCCTGTGACAAACGATTTGCTTATAACTCTCATCATCCGGTGACTGTTTAACATGAAATCATCCGGCACATGGAAAGATAAAACATTATATTCATCACATGGCATTATGACAAAAGAATCCATCCTCAGTTTTATCACGTCTTTTCTCCGACATTGTTTTTGCTCCTTTCCGTGTCGGAAAGAGCCTTGATATGCCTACATCTATTATAGCACATTCAGATGACTTCCCCTTTCATACCCCTCAGTTCCACCCGGCGAAAATTTGCCAAAGATTTTGAAAGGTTTTGGGAAAAATTTTTGAAAATATAAAATGCACCTGTCTGAAAAATACAGACTGGCGCAAAGGAATTATAAGCAGTATTTAGTTGATTAGACAGTTCATATTTGTGGGTAGAAATTCCCCGGTGGTGGACGGGCTTTTTTTGATATGTCAATGACCGTCGGATTTTGTCGATATGGTATGTTCTTTATGGCTGCTACCTCCTTTAGCCGCCGTGTAAGAATAGGCGTGTGAAAATACCTCTGCTGTACGACGGCTTTTTTTCTTTTGCCGTCGTGCGGCAAACAAATAAAATTATTCGTTCAATTTATTATTCAAATGTTTGCTGCTATTGTCAGATAGATAAAGAAGATAGAAAAAGCAACATATAAAGAGCTAAGTATTAGAGCTGCTTTTGCTGTGGGTGTTCGGGTATTTTTGTTTTTCATCAAGTAGATTGCGAACACAAATCCAGCAACAATTATTAACGCATATACAGCAAAAATAATGTAAGTCCATGGGGCGATCATGCCAATTTTTAGTCGTCGAATAATGAACAACGTTAGCGGAAGTATACTCACACCCAAAGAAAGTTTATCTATGTTTTTTTCATTTTTCCACTCCTTTACCCGGCTACTATATCCGCTTTTTTCAAATGACATGTAGCTAAAACAATGAATATTACAGTATATAAAATTATCATTGGTACAAATGTGGCTATGCTTTCAACTGGTAAATTTTTGTCCTGTGAAGATAAGCCAAGAATGATTTGTGAGTAAGGAAACATACTGCTTAAACCAACAATATGAAACGCTAAACCCACAATGCTAAGACAAACTGCTAAACCTACTGGAACAGCAAAGCTCCGTATCCGCATAGACAAATAAAGTTGTACTGTTCCAACACTCAAAGCGGAAAACCACCCCATAAAAAGCCACCACATCATATTGATAGGAACAGGCTGCGTGAAATGGAAAATAAATTTCCCTACAATCAATACAAATATCATCAAAAGAGCCTGTGCTATTAGGATAGATTTTGCCAGTACAGCCAGCTTTGCAATAAAGACTGTTGGACGGGAAAGCGGCATAGTCATTAAACTATTCCAATTATGATTTGTATGTTCCAACCTCCATAAGTAGGAAGCGCAAATCGCAATTAGAATAGGAAAAAAGAAATATCCATAAAACAATCCTGTTTGTAACCAAAGCTGCTGCCATACCGCACCGTCATATAAATTTGCAGAAGCATTGATACCATAAATAATTGCGCCAATCATGGCTGTTAATAGGGGCAGAATAACAACAGCTACCCATATATTAGAATAGCGGCTTTTTAAGTTTTCTGCGCGAATTGCATTGATAAGCATTTATATCCCTCCTCTAATATTCATATTTTTGAAATTTTCTTTGAAAGAAAGCAAATGCAATCAAGCCAGCAACAAACAAAATAGTAAGTGGAATAAAATTGATATTCTGCACAATCAGTTCACTTGATTGTAAATTGCCGTAAGAGGTATTTTGCCCTAACACCATTAGCTCCGCATAATTTCCCCATATTAAAATATTTCGGATGCCCGCAGGAAGCAGCGTTGAAATAAATCCTATTAAAGCCCCAATCATACCAACAGACATTGGAACGAGCTGATTAGAGAAAACAAGTGAGAAAAACACTTGAATGGTAACTACAACAAAAGTAACCATAATTGTTCCCACGGCGTAATCCAATAAAGTCTTAACAGGTAATGGCTGCACAATTCCAACAGCATTTCCATAGGCAACGACAACAAATACTTGTATGAGGATAGCTGCCAACATAAGAGCTGCTACAACAGTAAACTTACATAGCCAGATAGTGTTTCGGCTTTCATTGTTGCACTCTAAGAGTTTCCATGTGTTTCCTTTATGCTCCATGTCGCAAATCCTACTAGCGACAACTGCCGCCAACATAGGGAAAAATAAACCATTCATGGCAGCGGGACCGATAATCAAATCTTCCCATGCCGGTGCGTTTGGGTCAGAAATCATGCTAAGGAAATTGCTGTTATTCCCATAATTTGAGAAAACAAAGAGCAACTCCATACCAAGAATAAGAAAAAAGGTCAAAAACACTTTTCTACGTTTTAATTTGTATAATTCAAGACATAAATATTTCATCACAAAGTCAACTCCTTTCCCGTAAGAGTGAGGAAAATATCTTCCAAACTTTCCCTATGTTCTTCCACACGATAAACAGAAAGATTATTGGAACATAACTCCCACACAACTGCGCCTGTCTGTTCATCGGTCAATGCCCCAAGCTGTAAACCGTTAAGCGTTCTTTGCGGATTGAGTTTTGCAAGAAAACGATAAGCCGTATCGTCATCACTGGTTTTTAATAAAATTTGTGGTTTTCGTTGTTCATCAAGTACGGACATTCTTTCTTGAAATATCAGACTGCCTTGATTGATGATACCAATAATTGTAGCCATTTGGTCAATCTCGCTTAGAATATGACTTGAAATCATTACAGTCATGCCGTATTTTGAGGGGAGCGTCTTAATGAGTTCCCGTATTTCTTCTATTCCCGCAGGGTCAAGACCGTTTGTCGGTTCGTCCAGTATCAAAAGTTTTGGTTTTCTTGCTAACGCCATTGCAATGCCAAGCCGCTGCTTCATACCAAGAGAATAATTTTTCACTTTTTTTTCCATTTGGTTTTCTAAGCGAACAATGTAGATAGCTTCGTCAATATTTTTTTGAGGCAAATCAAGAAGTCTGCGAATAAGCTCCATATTCTCACGTCCGGTTAAATGCCCGTAATAAGACGGGGCTTCGATCAATGAGCCGACGGAATGTAAAATGCCCTTTCGGTTTTTCTCATTAAAGAGCTTACCCATAATCTCAATCGTTCCGCTGGTAGGCTTAACAAGACCAAGCAGCATTTTCATTGTAGTAGACTTACCAGCACCATTCGGTCCAAGAAATCCGTAGATATCGCCCTCTTTGACGCGAATATCCAAATCTTGAACACGGTAAACACCGTCATATTCTTTTGATAAATTTTCTGTTGCGATAATCATTTTTTTACTCCTTTCCTAAGCTGCTTACAGTATATACTCCTTACCTTGCGTTACATTGGAGAGAACCTTGATTTTACCTTGACTTTTTAAGGGTACATTCGCAAACGTGAAAAAATATGATATAATTATAAAATAAAAGGAAGTGAGCCTATGAACACGATCAAAGACAAAACTATTCTTTTGGTTGATGATGAACCAGCAATTTTGCAGATGTGCAAATCTATTTTGAAAGAGAATGGATTTGAAAATATATTAACTGCAAACACGGCTCTTAATGCATTGGAAAAAATGAGCGTAAAGCCGGATATGGCAATTTTAGACGTAATGTTGCCGGATATGGACGGCTTCACGCTGGCAAAAACTATCCGCGAACAAAATATAACTCCTATCCTTTTTTTAACGGCAAAAGGAGAAATTAACGACAAATCGAAAGGTTTTGAAGTCGGGGCGGATGATTATATGGTAAAGCCGTTTATTGCACAAGAATTTGTATGGCGTATCACGGCAATTTTGCGACGCACTTACAAAGAGAGTGAAGAAACCAGCTTTTTATTAAATTCTTGCAAGGTGGATTTGGAGCAAGCCGAGGTTTACAGAGAAGGACAAGAGCCAGTTACACTTACAGCAAAGGAAGTTGAAATCCTTAAAAAGTTGTATGCCAATGCTGGACGGATTGTAACTTTAGGAGCATTGTGCCAAACTGTTTGTGGTGACATATATATTGGCTATGAAAAAACGCTTATGTCACATATTCGACATATCCGGGAAAAGATAGAAGAAGAACCTTCTTCTCCAGTTTCTTTAATTACAGTAAAAGGAATTGGCTACAAATTGGTCTTAAAGAATAAAACAAGGTAAACCTATGAATAATGTTCAACGATTTTTCAAGAGATATGTTTATTCCAGCGTAAGGCTGTTTTGTTTTTTCATCTTTGTAAATATTGCTCTCTTTATTGCACTAACAGTAATTTCCGGCAGTCAAGGCAGTCATAGCCCTACGCAACTTTTGGAAGCTATTACAGAAGATTTACAACAGAGTGCAAGCAGTTATGTACTTTCGGATAATACGATTGCGAAAATGGAACAAGAAAACGTATGGTGCATGATGATAAGCAACGAAAGCGGTAATGTCCTTTGGAATTACAAATTACCGTCGGAGTTACCTCAACATTACACAGCGGGCGATGTAGCAGAAATGACACGGTGGTACTTACAGGAATATCCTGTATTTGTGTCAAATCAATCAGACGAATTGTTGGTTATTGGTTATCCGAAAGACAGTTTTTGGAAAATATCTGCCTACAAAACGTTTGAAAGCATTAAAATAGATATTTTGGGGTTAGTTTCTCTTTTTCTACTGAATATTGTGATTGTGTTAATTTTGTTTGTCCATAATAGCCGTAAGGTAGAGAAATCCATTAAGCCTATTTTGACTGGTATCGAAGAAATATCCGCAGGAAAAAATACGCAGTTAGTCGAACATGGAGAATTAGCAGAAATCAATACAAAGTTAAATAAGGTAGCAATCACATTGCAACAACGGGATATGGCACGGGCAAACTGGATCAGCGGTATCTCACATGATATTCGCACCCCGCTATCTATGGTATTGGGATATTCCAGTAGCTTAGAAACAGATAATACACTGAATGCAGAACAGCAAGAAAAGGTTGCTGCTATCCGACAACAAGCAGCTAAAATCAAATATCTTATCGAAGATTTGAATTTAACTGCAAAATTGGAATATGATATGCAGCCGTTACGGGTGGAAAAAATCCACCTCGTCGAATTGGCTCGCCAAGTTGTTTGTGAATTTTTAGACAGCAATCTTGATAACTCTTTTTCTATTGATTTTATAACTGATAGCGATAGCGAACTGCTTTATATAAATGGCGATGAAACCTTATTGAAAAGAGCAATTACAAACCTTATCCAAAACAGTATAGGGCATAATCCAAGCGGTTGTGAAATTACGGTTTCAGTCTCATGTAACAATCAAAATGCTACGGTTATTATTGCTGATAACGGCATAGGTATACCTGCCCAAAAGTTGAAGGAATTAAATTCTAAAACACATTATATGGAAAGCACCGACGAAAAACTAAATTTACGTCATGGTTTAGGGATGCTTTTAGTACGACAGATAGTTGACGCTCATCATGGAGTTATAAAGATAGAAAGTAAGCCACAAGAGGGATTTAAGACAACATTAACCTTTCCACAATGATTTTTTAGCGGTAGCCTTTGAATAGGTTACCGCTAATAATATGCTCTATTTTGGCTAATGACAGGTACTGTGTAGACATATTCAAAAAGAAATAGGAACAGTAAAATGTAATAGAGTGAATGAATATGGCAAAAAGACCACTACCACGATATGACTTCAAGGCTTTTGGGGCAGCAATCAAGGCGGCGCGGACAGGGCGCAAGGAAAGCCGCAAGAAAGTAAGCGACGAAATGTTTATCTCGCCGCGCTACCTTGCGAACATTGAGAACAAGGGGCAGCACCCAAGTTTGCAGATATTCTTTGAGCTTATGCTCCGCTACAATATATCCGTAGACCAGTTCCTTTTGGAAACGCCGCCTGAGAAGAACACGCAGCGGCGGCAGCTTGACGCGCTCCTTGACGGTATGAGCGATACAGGCATACGGATTGTGAGCGCAACGGCAAAGGAGATAGCGGAAGTCGAAACAGAGGGCAAATAAGAGGTGTCCGTCACAAGTAAACAAGGTATAGAGAGCGTTGTAATCTTTTTTGAGGATTGCAGCGTTTTTCTTTTGCGGAAGTTTGGCAAAATGAGTATTTTCGGCATTGTAGATAGTAGGAAGAACTTTCGTAGCAAGCATATCGGTGCTGTCAATCGCATGAACATCTAAAACAGCCGAACGTCCCTGCAAATTCTTCATCGTCTCTTGTGTCCTGACCGATTTAATTTTTATGCCCTCTTGCCCTAAAACAATCCGTAGTATCAACTCCACACCCTCAAAATTATCTGCAAGGCAGACCGTCATAAAATCATCGTCCATATATCGGAGTAATTTCAGACGCTCTAAGTCCTGTTGATGTGTTGTCTGCTCCGCTGTATTCAAAAATATCACCTTCTTCCACTGCTTTTATTATGCATTGGGCAATCCCTTTTGAAAACTGAATCTTTCGTGAATTATTTCTATAACTCCACATGATTGGACGGGAAATGGTTCTGCATTACAGCGGTAAATGGCCATCCGCACAAACTTAAAATAAACAGGGGAACCAGCATCATCCAGTCCCCCGCAAGCTTCGGGATTCACGTTTAAAACCTCTCTAAGCAGTCTTCGTAAACCCTTATCCCGAAAATATTCATCTATCTTACTGCGCCATCCCGTTCAGCTTCCAATCCGTCACCAGCGAACCGGCAGATACTATACCAGTCCCACTCTAAAAATAGTAAACCGGCATGGCATCCCCAAGGCCGAATCTTTCATTAGGCTCCGCCGCCCTCTCAAGCATTCCGCTGCTTTTCTGGTAAACAATCTCCCCCTCCGCTTCCTTCTCCAAAACGGTGGGCGTCTTTCCGGATGCCGGCGACGGTCTGGTCTCTGGCTCCTGCTTAACAGCCTGCACCGGCTTTTCTGCCGCTGCCTTTTCCACCGCCGCCGGTTTGACAACCGGCTCCGTTTTATTCACCGTTTTCGGCGCGGCTGCCGCTTCCGGCACATTCATCGGCTCCGCTTTTCTTACCGGCAACGGTTTTTCCGCTTCCGACGGCCTGACTGCCGGCTCTGCCTTATTTACCGGCGACGGCTTAACGCCTCCGCCGCCAGAAACCGGTTTGTTCACGGGTGGTCTGGCAGTTCTGGGCGGTTCCACATAGCCTGGCTCCCCCACGATTTCGCTTATTGTCAGCCGCCTGACAGGCGCCTGGGCCTTATCGCCGGCCTTTTTTGCCGTATCCCCTCCCGCTGCTTTTGCCGCTCTTTCCATACTTCCTCTGCCTACTGCCATTGCAATACCTCCTCTGCAAGCTTTCTGAACTCTGCCGCGCTTCTCGTTGATTTTTTGTATACCGCCACAGGCTTTGACGCGTCCTGCGCCCATTCCACCGCCGAATCCACGTGAATACAGGAATCAAAAACATGAATTTCCTCGTAGCTTTCCAAAATTTCCTTTGTCTGCCTGTAGTAGTTTTTGCGGCCGTCCACCTTGGTAATCAGCACTCCCATAATCCGCACGTCCGCCACATCCGAAAGCTCATTTAGAAAGTCAAACATATTTGCCAGTCCGAAAAGTCCCCAGGGGGACGCCTCCACCGGCACAATCACATAATCGGATGCACAGAGAATATTGATGACCCACGTTCCAAGGGTAGGGGGCGCGTCTATCAGAATATAATCGTATCTGTTTTCCTCTTTAATCGTCTGCAGGCATTTCTTTAAAATAAACTCCCGCTGCATCATGGTAAAAAGCTCATATTCAACCTGGCTCATAAGCGTGGAAGACGGAATCAAATCCAGATTTTCGTAATCGGTAGAGACAATGTAATCCTTTAAATCCTTTCTGCCGCGGATGGCGTGATAGAGGTTTTTATCCCCCTCAGCCATGTCAAGCACCCTTTCCTCGTCGAAAAAGGACAGAGATAAATTAAGCTGCATATCCCCGTCTATCAGGAGGACCTTCCGCCCCGCCGCCGCAAGCTCGTAACCGAGATTGGCGCAGGAGGTGGACTTTCCGCTTCCCCCCTTATTATTCGTGAAACATATGGTAATGGTACTTTGACTTCCGCTCATCTGCATCTCTCCAAACACGATAACTGCGCTCTGCCTATCTGTAAATCTGAATCTCAAAGGATTTCGCCACGCATGCTCTCGCCTGCGTCAGATTTTCAAATTCCCCGGCCTCTAACATTTGTGTTAAAATATTACCGATAGCGGTCGCTTCTCCCGGTCCCGCATGAACCGGCACGCCTGTGTATCTTGCAGTCAGTTCATTTAAGTACACGGCATTGGAACCGCCGCCGATTATATGAATCCTGTCATATTTTACGCCGGTTAATTTTTCAATCTCTTTCAGCTTTTCCCTGTAGCATACTGCAAGACTATTATAAACCACACAGGCCAGTTCAGGCAATGTTTCCGGAACGGTTTGTGAAGTTTTTTTACAATAATCCTGAATGGCTGCGACCATATCGTCGGGAGACAAAAAGCTCTTATCCTGGCAGTCCACGATAGTCTTAATCGTTTCTTTTGACGCCTTATCGCATAATTCCCCGTAAGACATATCCGGCGCCAGCTTTCCCCGCACCGACTGAATCATCCAAAGCCCCATAATATCGGTGAGATAATTGATTCGTCCCTGATAACCGCCTTCATTGGTGAAGTTGGCGCGCTTGCTTTCCGCGGAACAGTCCGCTTCCGCTCTCTCCACTCCCATAAGCGACCAGGTACCCGAACTGATAAAGCACACGTTCTCGTCATTGGAAGGAATTGCCGTAACCGCCGACTCCGTGTCGTGGGTGGAAGGCAGTACCACCTGACAGTCATACCCGACAAGTCCCTTTACCTCCTCTGTCAGCGAACCGATAACGCTACCCGGCATATGTACTTCCCGGAACATTTCCTTATTGTAACCTAACATCTCAATCAGCTCATAGTCCCAGTTTCTTGTGGCCGGGTTGATTAGCTGGCTGGTAGTCGCCTCGGAATACTCCTGCACCTTTTTCCCGCAGAGCCTGTAATGAAAATAATCCGGAATCATCAG
Source organism: bacterium 1xD8-48 (assembly GCA_009917455.1). GTDB lineage: Bacteria > Bacillota > Clostridia > Lachnospirales > Lachnospiraceae > Suilimivivens. Next base: position 27,170 of record QZDS01000037.1, read on the forward strand.
CATTGCAGCCGCCTTTTCCATGTACTCGGGATTATTCTTTTTGACGGCCATCAACTGGTAAATGGTGTTATAAATCGCTTTCTGAATCCCTGTTCTGGCATACAAATCGTCCTCGCTTATGATTTTGTATACCTCCTCGTCCATTCCGTCCGTCCGGTGGTCCCGGTAACCGACCGCTTTTCCGAGAATCTCATCTTCCTTATCAAGCAGTACAAAGTCTACGCCCCAGGTGTCAATCCCCACGCTTTCCGGGATTTTTCCGATTTCATGGCATTTTTTCATTCCGGCTATAATCTCGTCAAAAAGCCTCTCCACGTTCCAGTAAAGAACGCCGTTTTCCTCGTCCATGCCGTTCCAGAAGCGGTACACTTCCTCCAGCTTTATTTTTCCGTCCTCAAGACTTCCCAATATATGCCGCCCGCTGGACGCGCCGATATCAATTGCAAGAAAATATTTTTCCATTGCCCTCACCTTCCCTTTCCATGCCGCTGGCGGCGCACAAATTTATTTTAAAGCAGCCTCCGCCATTTCCTTTTCAAAATTCACCGTCAGATATTCTTCTCAGAATATGCCAAATATTTTCTGACGGAATCCCCCGTAAATTTTGTCATAATCCGCATAGGCAATATTGCTGTCCTTAAATTTCGCCGCCCATTCATCACGGATATTTTTTGCAATCAAATCCTTATCTTCGCTTTCCGCCAGCAGGACAGCCGGAAATACATAATAAATCATAAAAAAGTTTAAATCCGCCTGAGTGCGTGGCCTGATTTTCCCCTTTACGGAAAATTTCTTATTCACAGCCTCCGTAAAGACAACGGCAACTTCCTTTGCCGCCGCATCTTTATCCTCCGCCGCTTCCACATGCTGCGCCATTTCCGTAAAAAAATGACCGTTTTTATCCAGAAAATCCTTCATATGTTTTTCATATGTGGCTTTTTTCAATTTTTTCATCATGTCCAGCATGTTGTCGAACATTGTTTCTACCTGATTTAACATATTCTTCCTCACTTCTGTCATGCCGCTTTTCGCAGCAAACGCGGGTGTCCGGCGCGCTTAGCCAACCCCTGCAAAGGCGCCTTATGGCAGCCGTTTTACGCGCCGCCTGCGGGAATCCTTCACTCCGTAACCACGCCCTTTTGAAGCATTACGTTTGCGTAAAGCGCCGATTCTCCCGTTGCAATAATCGCGTAAGAGGTTTTTGCCTCCTCATAAAAAGCAAAGCGCTCGATATTGCCTACCGCCGCTTCTCCCCGCCCGTCATACTTTTTGACAATTTCCTTGTAGGTGTCCCAGATGGGCGTTTCCACATTATCCCCCGGCATTACTTCCATCAAATTTACCGGATGCTCCACATAAGTATCCAGCGGAAACACCTGCAAAATCGCGTCTAAAAGCTCCGGGACGCCATGTCCGTCGCAGCGGATTACGATTGCATTTTTTCCCATGGACTCCGCCGGAAAATTGCCGTCTGAAATCACAAGCCTGTCGCTGTGTCCCATTTCCGCCAATACCTTTAACAGTTCGGGTGATAGTATTTTGGGTATACCTTTTAACATTTTTCTGTCCTCCTTTTCAACTGACAAAATCAATTTCCTGCCGCAGAATGCGTCTGTAAATTGATTTATACACCGGTTAAGCCTTCGCTGCCTGCTTATAAAAAGGGACAGGGATATCTCCCTGTCCCCTGCTCAACAATTCGGCTTACAATAATGAAAATACTGATTAGTCATAAAGGTTAGGAGCGATGGATTCATCGTCCATGTTTGTGGAATCATACCAGTAGCCCTGTGTGGGAACGTCTGATACGGATTCGCCGTTCGCAATCTTTGTAAGAACTTCTACAGTTGTCTGACCCATTGCCAGAGGAGACTGTGTAACAGCACCAAACATCTTGCCGCCTGTGATAGCGCCCTTGATTACGGAACCGGCGTCGAAGCCTGCTGCAAGAATGGAAGTTGCAGGGTCTGTGCCAAGTACGTCAAGGTTTTCGTTAGCTGTAAGGATACCTTCTGCAGCAACCTGGTTGGAACCGAACATACCGATTGTGTCAGCCTTGTTCAGGATAACGGATGCCTCTGTTGCACACATCTCAACTGTTGTCTGTGCGGGAACCGCAACTTCGATGATGATGTCGGCGCTTGCTTCGTCGCCCTTATCGCTGCAGTTGTTTACATAATACTCGTTACCGATAACAGCAACTGTTTTTCCGTCTGCCTTTGCAAGCTCGATAATCTTTTCAATGAAACCAAGACCACGGCTTGTGATGGATTCGGAAGTAGCTTCCTGGTTAACTTCACCGATTCTTACAGGAGCGGTAGCGCTTGCAATCTTGTCCTTAAGTGCGGGATAAAGATTTTCTGCAGCGGTTGCGCCTGCCGCATAGTTGTCTGTAGCGATGGTTGCAAGTACGGAGCCTTCGGGAGCGTTCGGGATACCGGAGTCAAAACATACTACCGGGATTCCGTTGTCCATTGCTGTCTGCAGAGAGTCAAGGCATGCTTCCTGGTCGCAGGCTGCAAGGCCGATTCCGTCAGGAGCATTGTTGATGGCATTGTTCAGCATATTTACCTGGTCTGCAATATCGCTCTCATTGTTAGGACCTGTACAGTTTACGGTTACGCCCAGTTCTCCGGCTTTCTGGTTTACGCCTGTTACGGCTGCCTGCCAGTAGGATGACTGATAACTCTTAACAATGATTTCAAATTTGTAATCGCCGCCTGTTGTTGCTTCTGCCGTGTCGCCAGATGCCGCATCATCTGTTGCAGGTTCTGCATCGTCCGTTGCGGGAGCCGCATCATCTGTTGCAGGCGCCGGGTCTGCATTTGCAGATTTGTCCTCACCGCCGCCGCATCCTGCAAGCAGGGTAGCTGCCAAACTTACACACAGCAGAGTTGTTAATACTTTCTTTTTCATTTTTTTCCTCCTTTTAATATGGATAGTAAATAATTTATATGTAACTGCAAAAACAGTTTCATATCAGCCTTTTTCTTTCTTCTTTTTCATAATATCAATCAGAACCGCTCCGATAAGTACAAGTCCGGTGATAATCTGCTGCCAGTTCGCCTGAAGTCCGATGTAGGGGAGTCCGGTCTTTAACAGACAGATAACAAATACGCCAATCAGGGAACCCACAACGCTTCCCACGCCGCCGCTTGCGGATACGCCGCCGATTATCGCGCCGCCGATGGCTTCCAGCTCAAACCCGGCTCCCGTTCCCGGCTGTACCGTGGAAAATACCGCAGAATAGGCAATGGCCGCCAGCCCGGCGAAAAATCCGGAAATCACATATGCCATAATGTGGTAAAACTTCACATTAATACCGGATAGAACAGTCGCTTCCTTGTTGCTTCCGATGGCGATGGTATAACGGCCGATTTTCGTGTGGTTTAGCACAAAGGCCATAACCGCCACCAGCAGCAGCACCCACAAAAACCCAAGAGGAATCTTGGTGCCGTTCACCGTAATCTTAAAAATATTACGGAACCAGCTTCCCGGCGCTCCCGTGGTAGGCCACGAAATACCGAATCCTTTCGAAAAGATAGAGCCAAGCCCTCTGGTAATCATGCAGGTACACAGTGTGGCCAGAAACGGCGGCAGATTCATAATGGAAACAAGCACACCGTTTAAAAAGCCAATCGCAATACCCAGTAAAACTGCCACCAACATTCCGGCCCATACCGGCCACCCTTTCTGGACAATCAGGAAACCGCCTGTTAAGGAATAGCAGATAAGCCCTGTTCCTATTGAAAGGTCAACCCCTCCCGTAATCAGCGGGAAGGTAACGCCGATTGCCATAAGCGTAATATAATAAGAGTAGTCCAAAATACTCATTGCCGTTGAATATTTTCTGAAATCGGGGCTGACGGCGCTGAAGAATATGATTAAGCCTATAACCACCAGAAGCACAATAAATTTCTGTCCCCCCAGCCTTGAAATCACCGATTTGTTTTGCATGTTCGGTACACTGTTTTTACTCATGTTCTCCTCCTCCTAACTTATCTCCCGCGTAGCCATGTTCATAATTGCTTCCTGTGAAGCGTCCTCGATGGCGATTTCACCGGTCTTTTTCCCTTCACACATAACCACAATACGGTCGCTCATTCTAAGTATCTCAGTCATCTCGGAAGAAATCATGATAATTGATTTCCCGTCCTCCGCCAGTTTGTTCATCAGCTTGTAGATTTCGTTCTTGGCGCCTACGTCAATACCTCTCGTAGGCTCGTCGAATATCAGGATATCACAGTTTCTGACCAGCCATTTTGCAATAACAACCTTCTGCTGATTACCGCCGGAAAGGTTCACCACAAGCTGGTTCACGCTGGGAGTTTTGGTCGCAAGGGAATCCACGTACTCCTGGCTGACCTGCTTCTCCGTTTTCTTGTCAATAAACAGACCTTTCATATATTTCTCAAGCGTCGCCATGGTAGAGTTCTCGGCAACCGTCTTCTGCACTACGATACCGTAACGCTTTCTGTCCTCCGACAGATAACCGATGCCGCACTTAACCGCGTCCTCAGGAGAATTGATGTTTACTTTCCTGCCGTTAATATAAATATCCCCGCTCTCCTTGGGGTCGGCCCCGAAAATCGCTCTTGCTGTTTCGGTACGCCCGGCGCCCATCAAACCTGAAAATCCGAGAATTTCTCCCTTGCGAAGCTCAAAGCTCACATCCTGAACCATTTTTCCCGCATTCAGGTGTTCCACCTTAAGAACCACCGGCGCATCCTTTGCAACCATGCTGTGCTGCTTCGGATCCTCATAAATCACACGCCCCACCATCATATTGATGATGTCGTCCTTGGTGGACTCCTCCGTAATCAGGGTTCCCACATAAGTGCCGTCCCGCATAACCGTTACGCGGTCCGTAATCACCTTGATTTCATCCATACGGTGGGATATGTATACAATACCAAGCTGCTGTTTCCTCAAATCCCTGATAATCTTAAACAGCTCTTCTATTTCCGTTTCCGTGAGCGCCGCCGACGGCTCGTCAAAAATAATTACCTTCGCGTCATGTGAAATCGCCTTGGCAATCTCGCACATCTGCTGCTTGCCCACCGTTAAACTGCTCATGGTTTCCGTAGGGTCTATGTCTATGTGAAGCCTGTCGAAGAGCTTTTTCGCCTCCTCGTTCATCTTCTTATCGTCGATGGCGATGCCTTTCTTAAATTCCCGTCCTATAAAAATATTCTGCGCAACCGTCAGATGCCCCAGCATATTCAGTTCCTGGTGAACAATCACGATTCCGGCGTTCTGCGCTTCTCTCGTATTATGAAACTCAACTTCCTTCCCCTCGTAAGTAATCGTTCCGGAATCCTTTTTGTAAATACCTGTAAGTACCTTCATCAGAGTGGATTTTCCCGCTCCGTTCTCTCCCATCAGGGCGTGCACCTCGCCTTTTCTTACCTCGAAACTAACATGGTCCAAAGCGTGTACGCCGGGAAAAGATTTATCAATTTCTTTCATTGTCAAGATTACTTCGCCCATACTTTTACCTCACCTTTCCAACCGTCTGGCCTTATCCGTTTCCTAATTCTTTCTGCGTCTCGCAACAACGTCCGCATAAACCGCCACGATAACAATGATGCCCGTAATAATAAGCTGATAATCCTTTGTAAAATGAAGAGCCAGGATTCCTTCCTGTAAAAGCGCAATGATAAACACGCCGATTACCGTACCGCCAATGGACGCCAGTCCGCCTGCCATGGAAGTGCCTCCCATTACGCATCCGGCAATCGCCTCATTGTTGTACTGGTCGCCGTAACCGGGCTGAACCGTCGTATAGGCCGCCACAAAGAAAATAGCCGCAATCCCCACAAGAATGCCGCAGATCACATACGCAAGCATTTCCCACTTCTTAATATTGACACCGGAGAGCCTTACCGCTTCCTTGTTGCTCCCAAGGCTTAATATGTAACGCCCCGCCCTGGTCTTGTTAAGGATAACAGAACAGATAACCGCGAATACAAGAAAAATCACAAGCCCTACCGGAAAATTTCCCACTTTTACCAGGTTTCGGAACCATCCCTGCTCGCTGGCTCCCTGAGGCCAGCTCACAGACTGCGTTTTTGTAAAAACGCTGGCCACGCCCTTTGCAATATTCATGCTGGCCATGGACACAATAAACGGAGGCACCGACCAGTATGCTACCAGATAGCCGTTGAAAATGCCAAAGAGCGCACCCACAAGAATACTGATTACAAGACTGAGCGCTACCGGCACGCCGTAGGACGTGAGGCAGTAGCCCGCCACCAGCGCCGAACAGAACATAACCGGACCGATGGAAAAATCTATCCCGCCCGTAGCGATTACAAACGTTACCCCAAGCGACAAAAAGCCCAGGAAATAAGCATAATTCAGAGCGCTTAATATTCTTGGAAGTCCCGCAAAATTTTCACTTAACAGAGAAAAAAGCACATACATTAAAATCAGTACGCAGCCAAGTACAATCCTGTTAAACCCCAGTTTTTCAACAATTGGATTTCTTTTAATTTTTTCCAATTTCTTTCCTCCCAACTACAGACAAAACTTTCATTCAGTATATCAAAAAACACAAACAATTACAATGCAGCACAGATGCATAACGGCCAGCACAGTGATGCCGGAGAAACGGCCGTTGCCGTTTCCCGATATCGCTGCCTGTAAAGTCATTATAAGAACTTATCTGATTGTCTTATACATGGGACCGTATGCGCCGCATGCCCTGTAATCCTGACCTTCTCTGTCCATACCGAAAGCATTCCATGCCGACGGGCGGAAAATCTTTTCTTCAGGAACGTTGTGCATACATACCGGAATCCTTAAAATGGAAGCAAGGGTAATCACGTCTGCCCCGATATGTCCGTAGCTGATAGCGCCGTGATTTGCGCCCCAGTTATTCATCACGTCATAAGCGGTCTTAAAGAATTTGTCACCCGTGCATCTCGGCGCGAACCATGTGCAGGGCCATGTATAGTCGGTACGTTTCCAGAGGGTATCGGAAACCTTCCCGGGAAGATGTACCGTCCAGCCTTCCGCAATCTGAAGAACCGGACCCAAATTCTTAACAAGGTTTAAACGAATCATGGTAACAGGCATTTCCGCCTTTGTCTCAAATCTGGAGGAGAAGCCGCCGCCTCTGAAATATCCGTTGTCGGCCGCGCACCATTCGGTAGCCTTCAAGATTGCCTCCTGGTCTTCCTCCGTAACATCGTACCAGGGCTTAATCACGCCGTTGCCGTTCTCGTCTTTCGCCTCGCCGTTGGCGTCCAGACAGGCGGCTCCGGAGTTAATCAGATGGATAAAGCCGTCGGCATCCTTTGCGTGTCCTTCAATCTCATATCCGGTCACTCTCTTGACCGCATCGCCGCTCCAGTAGGTACGCACGTCGGCGAATATCTGGGCGCGGTTGGTAAGCAGTTTCATAAACAGCATTCCCAGACCGTTTAATACGTCGTTTTCTGTTGCAAGGATATAAGGCTCTCTCGCTCCGTTCCAGTCAAAGGATGTATTGAGCAACGCTTCCGGGAAATCGCAGTTGGGATAAAAATCCGTCCACTGACGCTGACCCTGGAATCCCGCCGCAATGGCGTTATGTCCAACCATTTCTTCCTCGCAGCCTGCCGGAAGATTCTGGTTGCCGTTCATCAAATCCTTGATGATTACCATCATCTTAACCACAAATTCCCAGGATTTTTCTTTTTCTTCGTCGGAATCCTTTACGAAGTCGGGGTTTTTGTCATAGCCCTCTTTGCATTTTTCCTTCGTCCACTTTAACGCCTTTTCATATTCTTCTTTATCATAAATTTCTTCCGTCATGCGGCGGATCACTTCCACCTCGTCAACGGATTCCACACGCATGCCCAGATATTCCTCGATAAAAGCGGGGTCGATGATGGAGCCGCCGATTCCCATTGTCACGGAACCAATCTGTAAGTAGGATTTTCCTCTCATGGTCGCCGCAGCCACAGCCGCGCGTCCGAAACGCAGAAGCTTTTCTCTCACATCTTCCGGTATGGAGGTATCGTCAGCTTCCTGCACCTCATGTCCGTAAATACCGAAAGCGGGAAGGCCTTTCTGCGCGTGAGTCGCCAGAACGGAAGCAAGGTAAACCGCGCCGGGACGTTCAGTGCCGTTGAATCCCCATACGGCCTTGATGGTCATAGGATCCATATCCATGGTCTCGGAACCGTAGCACCAGCAGGGAGTAACCGTCACCGTGATGTCCACGCCCTCTTTTTTGAACTTTGCTGCGCAGGCAGCCGCTTCGCCCACACGCCCGATAGTAGTGTCGGCAATCACGACCTTTACCGGCTCGCCGTTTGAATATTTTAAGTTTTCTTCAAATAATCTGGCGGCAGATTTTGCCATATTCATTGTCTGGTCTTCTAAGGACTCCCTGACCTTAAGCGCTCCTCTGCGCCCGTCAATCGTAGGCCTGATTCCGATAACCGGATAATCTCCCACCAATCTGTTTTTTGCCATTGTAAAACCTCCTTAAGCATAATGATTATGTTGCTTTGTATCTCACGCAACTGCTTTGTGAATATGTAACAAAACGAATTGTTTACTTATTGTTTTGATTATAAAGAATGACAAATCGAAACAAAAGTGATATACTATAAAAAAATAGTAATATATTCACCCGTTTATCGTCCTTCGGGACACAGGAGCACCATCAATGAAGTATCTTGACTACAGAGAGCACAGGGAACAGGGGACTTTCAATTTTCCGATTGCTTTTTATCACGAAAATTCCCACAGCCCCAGATACCATATGCCCTATCACTGGCACCACCACTATGAAATCCTCCGGATTATGTCCGGCGCCTTTCACCTTACCCTCGACAGCAATACCAGAAGCTATTACGCGGGAGACGTTATCTTTATCACGGACGGAATGCTGCACGGCGGAAATCCGGACGATAATACCTGCGTTTACGACTGCATTGTATTTGACCTTCAGATACTTATGAAGGACAATCACATCTGTTCAAAATCCATATGCGACATTATGAACCACAAAATCACCATAAACACGCTGCTCTCCGAAGACAGTTCCGCCGTCCTGCCCATTGTGGACAGCCTTACCTCTGCGCTTTCCGGCCGGCACACGGGCTATGAATTTATGACACAGGGGTATCTCTATCAGCTCCTCGGCATCATTCTCGAAGAGCATTTATATAAGGAAAACACGCATGACCTTGCAGAGGCCGGACATTTAAATTCCATCAAAAATGTCCTTACCTATATATCCGAGAACTACGACAATAATATCAGTCTGGATATGCTGGCCAAAATTGCAGGTATGAACCCCAAATATTTCTGCCGCTATTTCCGAAGCATGACAGAACGCACTCCTATAGATTATCTGAATTACTATCGAATCGAATGCGCCTGCGAAATGCTCACCACCAAAAATATTTCCGTCAAGGAAGCGGCGATTTCCTGCGGATTTAATGACGAAAGTTACTTTATCAAAACCTTCCACAAATACAAGGGAATTACCCCGAAGCAGTTTTCAAAAATGGAGTTTTAGAAAATCATGAAATGTAAATTATTTTTTACAATTACTGTCTGTACCTTATTTCTTTTTTACACAACCGCCTGCGGCGGGAAAGAGCGCGGCCCCGTTCTGGAATGCCCTTTTACCGAAATCGGCTGGGATGCCACAGCGGACGAGGTTGCCGCTGCTGAGAGCGTTTCCGCAGACAACGCCTCCGGCAGCGCGGCTTCTGAAAACGTTTCTGCGGACAACAACGCCGGAAACGCCAGCGGTGGGGGCAACAGTTCCCCTTCCACCTACGACTCTGTCTACGGCGGTGTCTGCTACACTTATCCCAAAGAATATAACGGCCTTATGGGAACCATCAAATACATGTTTGACGCGGAGGAAAAACTCATGTGCGTGGCCTGGGCTTACGGGTGTAATGATGCGGACGAGCTGTTTGCCCTGTATGAGTCCATAAATGACTCCGTAAACGAAAAGTACGGGGAAAGCGGATATGCCGCCGACCATCCCGGCAACTACGGCAACGTCTGGTACCTGACAACCGGCGACATTGTCCTGACGACCATGATTACCACGGAAAACAAAGCGCTGCAGTATGCTTATCTTCACCCTGCGGTATCAAACAAAAAACAGCAATAAAAAGAAATTGCCGGAAAGGAAAGCTCTGACAGGGCCTTGCCCCGTACCGCTTTCCTGCTTTCCGGCATAACTTTTACTGCTGTTTTGTTTCTTTTAAGTCTGTGAAACTGCTTTATGCCGATATTACGCCACTTTACGCAGTTGTGATTTCACCCTTTAAATCCCACAAATCTTCCCATCCTTTTGCGCCTTCCCACAAGAACACCTGTCCTTTAATCAGCCGGCAGTTTTTGTCCTCGCGCTCAATCGCCGCCATCTCTTCCCCGGTGAGAGGGTCCTCGGTGGCACATTTCAAATTGGAAATATACTGAGACTCCTTCACTGAAAAAGGAATCGGCACCTGTCCCCTCTGCACCGCCCATTTAAGGCAGATAACCGCCGGATGCACCTGATGCGCTTTTGCCGCCGCCGCAATTGCCGGCAGCTCCGTATCCGCCACATCCTCAGCCGTCCTGTCCCTTTCCGGCCTTGAAGGCGAACCGATTGGACAATAGCCAATGGGAAGAATGTCATGCTCCTTTGCGTAAGCGTAAAGCTCCGGCTGCTGAAAAGAAGGATGAAGCTCCATTTCCAGAGCGGCGGGCTTTATCCTGCACAGCGGCAGCACCGCCTCCAGCTTGGGAATTGTCATATTGCTCATACCAATATAACGCACCAGCCCTTTGTCCACCAATTCCTCACACTGCTTCCAGGTATTCATAAATTCCTCTAACGAGAAGGGTCTGGAATCGGGATTTCGGGAATCGCCGTCGCATCCCGGCGCATGATAATTCGGAAAAGGCCAGTGGACAAAATACAAATCAAGATATGAAAGTCCCAAATCCGACAGGCTTTTTTTGCAGGATTCCAGTACTTTTCCTTCCCCGTGCATATCGTTCCATACCTTGGAGGTAATAAACAGCTCTTTTCTTTCAACAACATTTTCCGAAAAAAGCCGCCGCAGAACCTGCCCGATTTTTTCTTCATTCTGATAAACCGCCGCACAGTCAATCATACGGTAGCCGTATTTAACCGCCCCGTAAACCGCTTCCGAAACCGCTTCCGCTCCGTATTTGTCCGAGCCAAAGGTTCCGAGCCCCATACAGGGAATTTTCTCTCCACTGTAAAGCGTCCTTTGGGGAATCACGCTCTGGTTAATTCTGTTTTCCATTTTTCCCTCGTTTCCGCGCCCTGCGCATGAAGTGCCATCATTGTCTCTTAATCGTTAAAAACCACGGCAACCTTACCGCATTCTCCTCCTGCCATGAGACGATAAGCTTCGTCGGCCTTTTCAATCGGGAATTCGTGGGTAATCAAATCTTCCGGATGAATATTCCAGCGCACCAGACGTTCCACCAGTTCTTCCATCCTCCACAGCGACGTTACCCATGAGCCGTAAATCGTCTTCTGTCCGTGGATAATATCAGGGCTTGGATTAAAGGTACAGGTTCCGCCCTCTCCGACAAAAGCAATTTTCCCCCACTCTCTGGTTGCGCGGATGGCAAGCTGTCTGCCACTGTCATTGGCGGAAGCGTCAATGGCTCTCTCCACACCTTTTCCTCCTGTTACGGCCAGAATCTGCTCAAGAGTATCTTCTCCGGGCTTGAATACATAATCTACAAGACCCAGCTTCTTTGCAAGCTCAATCCGATAGTCGTTCATCTCAACACCTATCAGCTTGTCGGCTCCCAGCGCCTTTGCCAGCATTAAAGCAGCCAGTCCCACCGGGCCAAGTCCCGTAACCAAAACCGCGTCGTTGCCGCAGATGCCAATCTTTTCGATTGCCTCATACACTGTTCCGAAGCCGCAGGCAACCTGCGCGCCGTCTTTATAGGAAAGCTCGTCAGGCAGCGCAATCAAATCCTTTTCGTCCGCAAGTATGTAAGGAGCCATGCCGCCGTTTCTCTGCCAGCCGTAAGCCTGACGGAATCTGCTCTTGCAGGAAATGTAATAGCCTCTCCGGCAGTCGTTGCAGACACCGCAGCCTGAAATATGGTATACGATTACCCTGTCGCCCTTTTTAAAACGGCGCAAGCCTTCTCCCTCTTCCACAATAATACCGCATGGCTCATGGCCTGCCGCCATTCCGGGAATATAGCCTTCCGGACCTTTTCCCGTATGCTCTCTGTAAATACAGCGGATATCGCTTCCGCAGATGGTACTCGCTTTGGTCTTTATCAGAACCTGTCCGTGCCCCGGCGTGGGCACCTCAAAATCCTTCATTTCCACCGTACTGTTGCCGGGAAGAATCGCACCTTTCATCATCATTTTTACCGCCATAACTTTCCTCTCTTTCCGCACCTTCTGGCGCCTGTAAACTCTATATCTTTTATTATAAACCATTTAAAAAAATATTTAAGTGGGATTCCTGTCATTTTGGCGGCAGGGATGTCGTGTTTTTGAATCTTTTCAGTTGCACGTTGGGCGTTTCTCCCTGTCTTTCCACAAAAACATACCTTCTATTTTCCCTTACAAAAAGGCCGCACCCTTTTTAAGCAGCTTTCTGAATACAGGGTGCGGTCTTTTCTCATTATTTATATTATGTCTTCTTACTGTCTGTTAAAGCTTATTTAGCAGCTTTCCACTCTTCAATCTGACGATTCACTTCATCAACTACAGTCTGTATACCGGCCTGCTCCATTTTTTCCTGATACTCTGCGATAAACGCTTCAATATCGTTTGCAGTGAACTGGCCGTTTTTGTACTCTGCCGCAACTGCCGCCAGCTGAGCCATTTCTGCCTGTACATTAGACTGGTTAAAGGTAAAGCCGCGGAGAGAAGATACTGTCGCCTCCCAGAGACCGTCTTCCTGGCCGGGCATATACCATGCGTTAAACTGATTTCCGATTCTCCATGCGTTTGAGCCAAAATTATAGGCAGAATCCGGAGCAACTTCCACATGGTTTTCACTTACTACATTGTAGTGAGTCCCCTCCAGACCAAACAAAAGTTCATTAAAAATTTCCTTGTCGGTATATACAAGATTCAAAAGCTTCACTGCTTCTTCGGGATGCTCTGAATTGACATTAACGGCAGTCATAGTCTCAATGCCTGAAACCGCTCCCACATAAGCGCCCTCAATGGGAACGTCAATATACTCCATGCCCTGTCTGTTCGTATATTCCGCGCTCCAGCCCGGCTTATAGGAACTTAAGCTTACCGCATATCTGTTGGCCTTTACGTCCGCCGAATTGTCTGTGACAGTAGCGATATCCTCCCGGATGTATCCTTTCTGATACCACTCATTGTCAAGTCTCATCTGGTCGGTAATCGCTTCTGAATAGGGAAGAATTTCTCCTGTCTCCTTATTCATCGACGCATAGCTTCCCACCGTCTCATAGGTTTCTTCATAGAGAGCCTCCACGCGCTTATCAACAGGGAAGATACCCGATTCATTCTTTACAATTTCATCCAGAAAAGGCTCGATATCGTGAATGCTCTTCATGGAATCCATATTAAAACCGTACTTTTCAGCCATATCTTTCCGAATCACCACACCCATCTGTCTTGCGATAATCTGCTGATTGGGCACTGCGTAAAGCTCACCGTCTACCTTTGCGACATCCAGCAGCCAGTCCGGCATGGAAGCTGCCATATCCTGTCCGTATTCGGCAATCAAATCCGTGATGGGAAGGAAGGCGTCTCTGGACATATTCTCATCGAAGCTGTTGAGCCAGTTTGCAGTGAATACCAAATCAAAGGTCTCTCCCGCCGTGCTTGCCAGTTTCATCCTGTCATTAAATTCACCCTGAGGGATGATGTCCAAATCAAGCTCCAAATTGAGCTTCTCTTTAATCTTTTTGTTTACATCCTCCAGAACCGCATCATGGTCGGGCTGCCTGTCGCCGGGAATGCACCATTTAATGGTTACGGCTTCACCGCTTTCCTCCCCGGGTTCTTCGGACTCTCCACTTTCATCAGCGTCTGCTTTCGTCTCTGTTTCGGACTGTGCAGATAAACAATATAATGAAATTCCATAAAATTTTAAATGTCATAAAACTCTAAAAATGTGTCACTTTTTTGACCTGATTTTTTAACCCTTCACGGCGCCCACCGTCATTCCCCTTGTAAAATACTTCTGGAAGAAAGGAAATACCAGCATCATAGGCCCGATAGCTACTACCAACATGGCCATTCTTAAGTTTTCGCCGGGAAGGTCCTGAATATTTACCATAGCCGGCGCATTCTGCATTGCATCCAGCAATGACCTTAAATTGTTCATCATCCTCTGAAGCATGTACTGAAGAGGTACCAGTTCATCATTTCTGATATAAAGCATTGCGTTATACCACTCGTTCCATTTAATCAGCGCGCCCAAAAACGCTACCGTTGCGATTACCGGTTTGGACAAAGGAATCGCAATACGGAAAAAAATATGATATTCACTGGCGCCGTCCATTTTTGCCGCTTCAAACAACGACTCGGGTAATTGTTTAAAGAATGTTCTCAGCATAATAATATGGAATACATTTATCAGCGTTGGAAGAATCAGCGCCGCCAGTTTATCTGTCAAATGCAGGTATTGGGTATTGATAATATAACTGGGAACCAGACCGCCGCTGAACAGAGTTGGAAAAAAGATATAAAATGTCAGGATTCCCGTAAAGCGGAAATTGGACCTTGCCAGGCAGTAGGCTGCCATGGACATGAATAATACGCCCAAAAAGGTTCCCACAAAAGTGATAATAATCGTTACAACATAAGCGTTTACAATTGTTTTCGGGTTTTTAAACAGATACGCATACGCGGTAAAATCCCATTTTCCGGGAAACACTGAGAAACCGTTGACGGCCAAATCTGTTTCTCCGGAAAAGGATGCCGAAACCACAATCATAAACGGAATAATACAGATCAAACCAAACAAAATAAAAAACAGATGCACCCAAATACTTGTTTTTTCTTTTGGATTTTTCGTTTTTGTAATTGTCCTTTCCATTTTCTACCCCCTTAAAATAGTGAGTTTTCCGGTGAAATTTTTTTCACAATCAGATTTGTAGTCATTAAGGTTACAAAGCACACAACCGACTGGAACAGGCCTACGGCACTTGCCATGCCTATATTTCCCTGTGTCATCAAAGCCCGGAAGACATAAGTATCAATAACATCTGTGGCAGGATATAACGCTCCCACATTTCTTGTCACATTGTAAAACAATCCGAAATCCGCGCGGAAAATTTTACCGATATCCAGTATCCCCATGATAATGATAATCGGAACAATCTGGGGAATAGATACATACCAGGTTTTCTTCAGCCTGCCTGCTCCGTCAATTTCCGCCGCCTCATAAAGCTCCGCGTCCACGCCCATGAGCGCCGCATAATAAATAATACTTCCAAGTCCCACGCTCTGCCAGATTTTGGAAATCAGGAGAATCACCGGCCAGTATTTCGCCTCTGAATACCAGGGGATTTTCTCCATTCCGAAAACTCCCAGAATCTGGTTCACAATACCCTTAGTCGGGTCTAACATTGCATAAACGATATATCCTACCGCTACCCATGATAAAAAACTGGGGATAATGGAAACCGTCTGATAGACTTTCACATGTCTCGCTTTTTTTACCTCAAACATTATCAGCGCAAAGATAACTCCGCAGATAATGCTCATGTACGATAAAGTAACACACAAAAATTTGATAGACAGCAGCCTATTATTCCGTAACATAAAGGAAAATTTGCTATTTTTATGAAAATGTTAAAATGCGTTGCTTGTAGCAACGGGCAGTTTAGCCTAGAATAATAACGAAAATTGAAAGGAGGCTATCCCTAATGCTCAACGAAAATATTAAAGCAATCAGAAAATCAAAGGGACTTTCACAACAAGAACTTGCTGTCAAGCTGAATATCGTGCGACAGACAGTTTCTAAATGGGAGCAAGGACTGTCAGTTCCTGATTCTGATATGTTAATCTCCTTATCAGAAGTGCTTGAAACACCTGTAAGCACCATGTTGGGAGAAACTGTTATCGAAACAGAAGTTGATAATTTAAAAGCCATTTCAGAAAAATTGGAGGTGATAAACTTGCAACTGGCGCAAAGGAAAAATACGAGAAGAAAAATTATTCATTGGTCGCTTATTTTATTATGTACAATCATAATAGTAGTTTTTGCAACTATATTGGCTTTAGAAAGCCCTTATTTGGCTTGGAATTATAGTGACCCCGAAACCGCAGTTCTTGGAGTGGCATTTCACTCATTTGAATGGCTGTTTGTCAGAGTAGCGCCGATTATCTTTATTGGTGCAATTATTGGTATTTTTTTTACATGGAAGAAAGAATAAAACCAGCCTGCTTTTGTGGCAAAATTCGGACTTTAAAGATTTATCGCAACAAGTGAATGAAACAGTATCAATCCCCCAGCAGAGCTGGGGGAACAACAGATGCAAGTGGCGGTGAACGGAGTACAGAAAAACTCCCCCCGTTGTATAATAGGAGCAGGTCTAGCAAACCACTCTAAGGACAACGGAGGTATATCCATATGGATGATAATAGTTTAGCACATAGTCGGTACAATTGCACGTACCATATTGTGTTTATTCCGAAATATCGTCGGAAAGCGATGTTTGGGGAGCTGCGGAAAGAAGTGGGAGAGATCTTGGGAAAGGTTTGCAAAATGGAAGGAGTAACCATCATAAAGGCGGCCACGCTTCCCGACCATGTGCATATGTATGTATCAATTCCCCCCAAATTAAGCGTGTCGAAGGCCGTAGGCCTTATTAAAGGCAAGAGTGCGCTTATGATATTTGACAGACATCCAGAATATAGAGAGAAAGGGAACCGTCACTTTTGGGCAAGGGGATATTATTGCGAGACGGTTGGTAATGTAAATGAAGATACGATAAAGAAATATATTCAGGACCAGTACGAAAAGGACAGAATGGAGCATTAAAAGAGAGCCGCTTTTAAGCGGCCAACCAGTAAAAAAGAATGGTTTGCTAGACCGCCTTTAGGCGGAAATGTAAAGGTTTTGCCCCAGAGGGGCATCCCCATTCCACCAGCTGAGCTGGTGGTTGGGCCCTTGGGCGGTGAATAGCAAAACCAGCCGAGCAATCAACGGGTAAGATGAGCGAACTTTTCCAGCCGTTGATTGCTTTGTCTGCCTTTGCTGCCCGATAATTCAAGAGGGCAACAGCAAGAAAACAAGCATCGTGGAAATGTGCATAACAGGCTATGGAATCATGGATAACTCTATTCACAGCACATGGAAAAGCTAAAGTGCAGCTTTCCCACGTCCTGCAAACAGAGTTACCCACAATTCCATAAGATAGCCAGTTATACACATTCCCACAAATCCAAACTTATATAAAATCCAAACTTTTCTGAAAACAGCTTGATAATTGGGGATTCTTGCCGGA
>QZDS01000038.1 GCA_009917455.1 bacterium 1xD8-48
TAACTTTTTAAACAGCATCAAAAAATTTCGGCAGTTTTTTGGTGATTTTTTTGACAAGGCTGAATAGTTACAAGATAGGTACTATGATTATGCAGGTGCATTGACACCCTATGGAGTTTCGGTCAGGTATCCAAATGAATTATTTCTGGAAGAAAGGCATGCGAAAGAGGCATTGGAATTTTCCAGTAATCTTTTTAATTGGGTAAAAAGTATCGTAGATAATGAAGAATAGAGAAGGAAGGACATTTTTTCCCAGTTGGGAGTGCATCTGACTAAACCCCAAAAAGGAAGATAACGTTGTAAAGAGTGCTCGCATTATACAGGCACTCTTTTATATTGCTGTTTTTTCTGTCCGGTTGTAATACACTTTCTTATATATCGCAAAGAGAATTGGAGGATATGGCAGGGGTTAAGCAGTCTGTGATTGCAAGAATGGAAAGTGGAAAAACAGACCCTCAGTTATCAACAATTTTAAAACTGTTGGTATCGATGGGAAAAACGCTTACAATCGTTCCTTTGGAGCTGTCTGAAAAATAAGAGGCGGTTACTTTTCGAATGTGCATTTTGAGGTGTAACCCTACAACAAAGGGAACCTTAGTATTTATGTTTAAAAAAAGCTCTTTAAGGTAATATATAAACATTATGCTACCTTAAGGAGGAGAAAAAATGAACAGTAGTGCAATAACAGAAAACGCGGTTTCAGAGTTTGAAGGGTTTTTGGTAAAGGAGGAGAGGGGAAAAGCCACAATCGAGAAATATATAAGGGAGGTGCGCCTTTTCAGGCAATGGCTCTGCAACAGGGCACTTGCAAAGGAAGCTGTTATAGAATGGAAAGAATATCTGCAGAAAGAGGGGTACGCCCCTGTCACGGTGAATGCAAAGCTTTCCGCTCTTAACAGCTTTTTTTCTTTTATGGGATGGACGGAATTCCGGGTAAAATTTCTCCGTATCCAGCGCCGGATGTTCAGGGAACGGTCAAAGGAGCTGACAAAGGAAGAGTTTGAACGTCTGGTGGCCACGGCGCAGAAGGAAGGGAAGGAGCGCCTGATGCTTCTGATGGAAACTATCTGCGCCACAGGAATCCGGGTAAGCGAGCTGCCTTATATCACAGTAGAGGCGGCGAAAGCGGGGCGCGCGGAGGTGGATTTGAAGGGGAAAATACGTGTGATATTGCTGCCGGGTAAGCTCTGCCGCAAGCTGATTAAGTATGCGGAGGGGCAGAAAACCACGGCGGGAGTAATTTTCCTCACCAAAAACGGGACAAGCCTTTCCAGGCGGCAAATATGGAGGGAGATGAAGGAACTTTGTACAAAGGCGGATGTGGAGAGCAGCAAGGTGTTTCCTCACAACCTGCGGCACTTATTTGCAGTTTCGTTTTATAAAATCTGCAAGGATATTGTGAAGCTTGCGGACATGCTCGGGCACAGCTCCATTGAGACGACGCGGATTTACCTTCTTACCACCGGGGAGGAACATGCAAGACATCTGGAAATGATGAGCCTGGTGACAGGGACGGAATCAATATTCTGACTACTGCCGAATGGCATATTACATAGTTCAAATTAATTATAGCACAGCCAATTCCACAATTACAATAATATTTTATTAAATTTGGGTATGAGAGAGCAAGGCCGCAGAAAAAAGTAAAGTGGCCTCGTTTTTACATGTCCATTTTCTGTTTTTTATAGGCGGATGTAAAAACAAATCCGCGGTTTTCCCCAACCCAAACCCAATACTTCCCAATAGCAGTAGTCAGAATATTGATTCTGCCAACAGCTGCTACAGCGGGATATTTAGAGAAGAGGGGAGGGGATGCGGATGCCGGATATGGTTCCGCCGGTTTTTGTTGCTCTGTTGTCTGGGTCGCCGGGGGGCGGAGCGGAAGAGAAGGGCGGCCCACGCAAACAGGCGCGAATAAGTTGGCAAACCGCCGGAAACGGCGGGACGCAAAGCTATAGGGACTAAGGTGCGGAAAGTACCAGGTCAGCCTGGCCGCCGAAGCTTTGCATTCGATTAAGTTATAATTTGCAAAGAAAGGAAGAAGTACTATGAAAATAAGAAAAAGGACTGTCAGACGCTGGTTTGCGCTGTTTCTAGCCCTGACGCTGTGCATGGGTATGCCGATTTCTGTTTTTGCCGATGATATTTTAGCAGTGGAAAACGAAAGTCATGCCGATTCCGCAGATGTACAGGCAGAGAATCCGGGTGATTTTTCCAACCCTGACAATGGGAATAAGCCGGGCAGCAGTACGGGCGATGATGAAAATCAGCCGAGTGACCCGGCGGATGAGGAGGACACAGACGACGGAGAAGATTCGTCGGATGAAGGCGACAATGAACCGGACACAGGCGACTTTGATGAAAATGACGGAGAACCGGATACCGATAATTCTGATGATGATGGCAACCAGACAGATACCGGCAATCCCGACGATAATGACGGCGGGACAGATACCGATAATCCTGATGACAATGGGGACGGCAAGGATTCGGAAGATTCGGATGAGGAAAATGAAAATGTTTATTCTGTCCGGTTTTCCGTAGAAGGTACGGGAACCGTCGAAATAACGGTTAACGGAGAAGCCGTAGATATTTCTGCCGATATAACGGATTTGGACAGGGAAAGCGAGTTTACTTTCGGTCTGATTCCGGGAGAAGACACAGAGATTCAGAAAGTCAGTGTCAGCGGGGCGGAAATTGAGGAACTGGAAAGCGGTTATGCTGTCAAGAACGTGACAATGGATGAAGTGGTTGTGACAGTGGAAACAGCAGTTGAAGAACCTGTTGCCGATAAAATACCGGAAGCTGTTCAGGCTTTTTTGGATGCAGTAGCGGCGCTTCCTTCCGCAGACAAGGTGAATGCGGAGAATGCGGAAGAAATCGGAAATCAGGTGAAGGCCCTGCTTGACATGTGGGAAGCCCTGGACGGGAGCCTGAGCGGCCGTGAGGATGTGAGTGCAGCTTTAGAAAAGGTATATGAAGTTTATGAAGCGGTGCTGGCAGCGGAAGAGATTGAAGAGGGAGATTTTTTCCTGGCTCAGATTCCCGGCTTTACTCCGGCGGACAGATTTTATGATAAAAACGGTAAAGAGGTAGCCCAGCTTTATGTTGGAACTTATCCGAATAATCCTGTTTACAAGTATAATAATCCTGCCACGGCAATTGAGATAAAGGTGGGAGAAAAGGGATATGACCAGCGTCTATATACTAAGTCAGCTACCTGTCATTGTGGAAATGTACTCGTCGAGGTGACGCCGGACTGGTTTGCAGTTGACTCTAATAGAAAACTGACAAACAGCGATAAAACTATAGTAAAAGACCTTTCATGGAATCTGGCAGGCTATGAAGAAAAGGATTCTGAAGATGAGGGATATGGCGGATATCCGGCCCTGCAGTTGAATGTTGTCGGAGCCAAACCCGGAAGTACGGAGATTAAGTTTCAGGCGTATGAGAATTATTACTATTATTATACCTGGCAGCAATGCAGAAGATGCGGGCAAAGATACTCGGAGATTTCTTTCAAGGGAAAATGGATTGAGGATACGGACATCGTCAACGTTACAGTTAAGGCCGATTATGAGCTGAAATATGACACACAGGGCGGTTCTCCAGTTGCATCTACGCTTGCATCTGAGGCGGAAACCACGGCAACGCTTCATGTTACCAAAGAAATTCCGATATTGGAAGGATTCAATTTCATGGGATGGGCGAATGAGCCGGATGCCGAAACAGCAGATTATCAGTCCGAAGAAGCTGTTGATTTAGAGTGGAGCGAGGGCTACGGAAGTACGGGAAATCCTGTAAGTAAAACCCTGTATGCCGTGTGGGAAAAGGATGGAGATTATAAGAATACCTCTTATACAGTTATCCGCGAATATTATGTAGACTATGTTGATGAGGAAAACCCAGGAACGAAAGCAGCAACCGTCACGGGGGGGAAAATAAGCGGTGAAGTAGGCGAAGAGATTATCGGTAAAACCCTTGCAGACGATAAGCCCGAGTGGAATAAATATTCCATAGACGGAGAAAAGTATGACTTTACGTATAAGGGCAGTAATCCCGAGAAACTGATTCTGGTGAAGGACGAAACACAAAATATTATCACGTTGCGATATGTGATTATGAAGGTGGTGACACCTGGGGAAACTCCAACGCCGACGTCAACTGCAACCCCAACACCGACTGAATCACCGGTACCAAGCACAACGCCGACGCCAACGGAAGCGCCGACCCCAACCGAGGAACCGACGCCGACGGAAGCGCCGACCCCGACCGAGGCACCAACGCCGACGCCAACGGAAGCGCCGACCCCGACCGAGGCACCAACGCCGACGCCAACGGAAGCGCCGACCCCGACCGAGGAACCGACGCCAACCGAAGCACCGACACCAACAGATGAACCGACACCAACGGAAGCGCCGACCCCGACCGAGGAACCGACGCCAACCGAAGCACCGACACCAACAGATGAACCGACACCAACGGAAGCGCCGACCCCGACCGAGGAACCGACGCCAACCGAAGCACCGACACCAACAGATGAACCGACACCAACGGAAGCGCCGGCACCGACTGACGAGCCGACACCGACGGAAGCACCGACGACACCGCCGGTAACGCCAGCCGAACCCCCGACGCCAACCGCAACCCCGGAAGTGCCTGCTCCTCCCGCACCGCAGGAGCCTGAGCCTCCTGCCGAACTCGAGGAGCCTGAACCGCCCACGCCGCCCACCCTTCCTACGAGAGTAATAGAAGTAGTGCCGGAGGTGCCGGAAGTGGTGACGCCTGACGGACCGGATACCCTTGTGGTAATTCCTGACGAAGACGTGGCACGGGCAGTAGTTTATGAAAGGGTGGTAAATCCGGTGACGGAAGAAACAACCTATGAGCTGAACGAGGAAATTTCCGTTATGGAGGAAGTACCGGAAGCTGTCACAATCGACAGCCCGGATACTGTAATCATCCTTGACGAAGAAGTGCCTCAGGCTTATGTAAAGACCCAGGACCCTGTAACAGAAGATTATGTATACATTCCTGAAGAGGATGTACCCCTTGCTTCAATTGGGACTCCTCAAACCGGTGATGCCACAGGCAATCACTGGATGATGTTGTTCATGATGTCTCTAGGCGGAATGATTTTCCTCCTCCCAGATGTAATACACAGGAAAAAGAACCGTTAAAGGGCAAAATCCATGAGCAATAAGCCGGATACATAAGTATTTAAAGGTATCCCGGCAGCTGCGGCACTGGCGGAAGCGTTTCCGCCGGTGCTGTCTGCTTAAGGAGAATTTATGAAAAGAAGAATTTGCATGCTGTTATTTTCAGTATTTGCAGTATTATGCTTTTTCTCCGCCGTAATGCTTTTGCGTGACAGTATCCGTTCAAAGCATGAAAAAGAAGCCAATCTGATGTTAGCGCAGAAGGTGAGGAAGGCCGTAAAAATGCAGGAGGAGGACGCTACGCCGGAGCCCTTAAGCGAGGAGATGGAAGGGGATTTTATTCTGCCAGAGTACAGGGAGCTGTGGGAGCAGAATCAGGATTTATCCGGCTGGCTTACCATAGAGGATTTGGGGATTGATTATCCGGTCATGAATACGCCGGACGACCCTGAATATTATCTGCGGAGGGGCTTTGATAAGGAGGAAGCGGTAAGCGGCAGCCTTTTTATCGGTGAAGGCTGGAGCCCGGAGGGCGGGAATACCATTATTTACGGGCACCACATGAAAGACGGAACCATGTTCGGAAAGCTGGATAAATACAGTAACTGGGAATATGCAAAGGAGCATCCGTTTATCCGGTTTGACACCCTTACGGAAAAAGGGGAATATGAGGTAATCGCAGCATTTTACAGTCAGATACACAGTCTGGAGGACAAAGTTGCTTTCCGCTATTACTGGTATATTGACTTAAGCGACAAAAAAAGATTTGAGGAGTATGTAACAAAAGTGAAAGCAGCGTCAATTTATGATACGGGCGTGGAGGCGGTTTATGGAGATAAGCTTCTTACGCTTTCCACCTGCAGCTACCATGCAAGGGAAGGCAGATTTGTAGTGGTTGCCAGAAAAACAGGATGATAAGTTGATTTTATATAAAGAGGTATATGGGCATGAAAAAAGGAAAATGGATAGTTCTTCCTATTCTTATAGCGATTCTTTGTCAGTCCGTGCCGGGAGAGGTATGGGCATTTTCAGGGGAAACGAAAGCGTTAGTCCGTCCGGCTGCTGCGCTCCCGGCGGTCACCGATGTGCAGACAGTACAGAACGACAGGGCTGTTATTGATTATTCCAACACAGCGGACGGATATGTGACGGCGAAATATACCGGTACGGTCGGAAAGGTGAAAGCTCAGGTTGC
Source organism: bacterium 1xD8-48 (assembly GCA_009917455.1). Taxonomy (GTDB): domain Bacteria; phylum Bacillota; class Clostridia; order Lachnospirales; family Lachnospiraceae; genus Suilimivivens. The sequence continues at coordinate 6,355 of QZDS01000038.1, forward strand.
CGGGCCCGGCGCTACTTATACTTACAACCTGACGCCCGGCGCTGCGGCCACATTCCCTTTGTCGGAGGGAAACGGAACCTATAAGGTAACGGTGCTGGAAAACGTGGCGGATTCCAAATATGCCATGGTGCTTTCCTGTTCCTTTCAGGCAGTGCTTGGAAGCGAATTTGCACCATTTCTCCGCCCGAACCAGTACGTGGACTACGGAGGGGCGGCTTCCACCCTTGCCAAGGCAGCGGAGCTGGCAGGAGGCGTGGAAGGCACTATGGGGAAGGTGGAAAAGATTTACGATTTTGTGGTGGGAAATCTTACCTACGACACCCAGAAGGCGGCGAACGTAAAAAGCGGCTACCTGCCGGTGCTGGACAGTGTGCTTTCCTCCAAAAAAGGAATCTGTTTTGACTATGCCGCCCTCATGACGGGAATGCTCCGGAGCCAGGGGATTCCATGCAAGCTGATTGTGGGATATGCGGGGACGGCCTACCATGCGTGGATTAGCGTGTGGACGGAGGAAGAAGGGTGGATAGACGGTGCGATTTATTTTGACGGCAAGTCCTGGCACCGCATGGACCCGACATTTGCCTCTGCAAACGGGAGCAGCGAATCAATTTTGGAATATATCGGAGACGGAAGTAATTATTCTAAAAAGTATCAGTATTAAGGCAGACGGGAAAATGAGCCTGAAAAGAGAGACAACAGCCAAAAAACGGAAACTGCATCTGTGAGACAGCAACGGATTTTTTGAGAGCGGGGTTAATAAATGACAGAAAAAATCAAGGAAGATTTGGTAATGGAAGGAGCTGCACCGCAACTTTCTGTGGAAGCGGCGGAACGGATACTGTATAATGTTTTCCGGGCATGCGATATGCCTCTTAATATGGTTCCTTTTAAGGAACTGGCGGAAAAGTATAAGGGAGAAAGCGAAAAGGAGCAGCCGGATATATCGAAAAGTATGGCAAAATAAAAATATTTAAGGTAAAATCAGGCTGTAACAAAAACAGTGGAAAACAGGTTCCGCATAAAAATCAGGAGATTCCGCGCTAATGAAAACAGCAATACCATTTGAATTTGACAACCATGACGCCCGCATAAAATATTACGGGCTGATGCTCGAGAGGGATTTGAACAATCTGCCTCGGTTTCCGCTTCCGGCGGGATACCGGTTTGTGTTTTTCCGGCCGGGGGACCGTGACGCATGGATAGAGATTGAAATATCCGCAAAGGAGCTTTCGGACCATGGACAGGGAGTGGAAGTGTGGAACAGGTATTATGGCGGCAATGGAGATATGCTCACGGACAGGATGGTCTTTATAGAAAACGAAAAGGGGGAGAAGATAGCCACTGCTACCGCTTATTATGATGTCATACATTCTGACGTATGCATACATTCTGGCGAATGCACACATTCAGACGAAGACGCAGATGGACGCAGCAGCGGCTGGCTGCACTGGGTGGCCGTCCGGCGGGAATATCAGGGGAAAGGGCTGTCAAAGCCTTTGATTTCCCATGTGCTCGGCATCATGCAGAAGCTTGGCTACACTCATGCAACCATTCCCACCCAGACCACAACGTGGCTTGCCTGTAAGATTTATCTGGATTTGGGTTTCCGTCCCATTCCTGAAAATGCGGTTTCTAACAGGGAAGGGTGGAGAATTGTCAGGGCGCTTACAAACCATGAGGCGCTGGGGAATTTTGATGCCGCCGGGATTGATGAAATATTGATGAAGTAATGGAAACGGTTAAAACAGCAGCCTGCAAATCTATTGCGATTCGCAGGCTGTTTTTCTGATTTTTCCGGTTTCCTGGTTTCGGTTTATACTGTTCTTCACCGGATTGTAACGTTTACGCAGGTTATAGTCAATCGTTTCCGTCTCCGCCCCTCCGTCCGAAGTTCCCATAGCCTCCCTTCTGTCACCGACCAAAGTTCCCGACCGGAATTTCCAGCTGCCCGCACATGCTTTTCACAGTGCAGCGGTAAACCAGATAGTATACCAGCGCGATAGCAGCAAGAATAAGAAGGCACCCGGCAAGTCCGGCGATTTCGCTCTCTGTCAGCTTTCCGTCATTGCCAAACATCATCAGCGCATACACAAGGTACATGAGTATCATGCCTGCGGAGGCGGGGATTTCGAATACCGGGCCTGCCTGCCCCCGGATTTCCTTCAGCAAAAAGGCGGGCGGCGCGCCGAGTCTCTTTAAATCGTCAAAGATATAGCGATTGTTCAGGGCAATGGTCATGCAGCGGGTATAGCTGATAATCATAGCCGCCAGGGAACAGATAATGGCGATAAAGAGGAACATCATAAGGAATACGGAAAAGGTTTTGGAAAAATCCACCTTATCAAGGATTCGTATTCTGGGCATATACCGCCAGTGGAGCCTGAAATCGCTGTCGTCGGGCTTTGAAAAGCTGATTTTTGACGCTCCTGGGGTATCGCCCCAGTAAATCCTGCCCTGCGATTCCTCGTAATATTTTTCCACCCGGTCATAAAAATCGGTGGTTTCGCACTCCGGGCCGAAGGAGGAAATCAGCGTGGTAAAAAAGTCCCGGGCAAATTCATAGCTGTCCTGCCCGTCCATATTAAAAAAGACGGCGCGTCCCATAAAGTCCGGGGAAAGGCCCAGGGAAATGTCCCGGTAATCCTGGTCGTTTAGCACATAATAACCTGTCCGGTCGGCTAAAAAATCATAGTGGAGATAGCCTGCGAAATCTGTGGAAAGGGTTTCAAGGGTAATCATATTGGTGAGGACTTCGGCGGTGGCATTTAAAAAATACAGTCCCGTTTCGTCGCTGTTAGCGACCGCCAGATAGCTGCCCCTTTCCACGGAAATATTTTCTCCGGTAAGAGCCGCAAAATCGCCGGCGGAAAGGAATCTCGCTTCCTGAAGGAAAGGAATACGCTCCTCATGAAAGGTATTATCCTCCTCCTCTATCCGTGCGATTCCGTCCATGGCAAGGGAAATATAAGGCGCTGATTTAAAATCCTTAACGGAAAGTCCGTATTTTCCGGCAAGAGCGGAAATTTCCTCCTGTCCGGGAAGATTCTGGTCCAGCCGGTAATGGTAGTAATAGTCGTAAGGCCGGGAATCAATCTCCATTGTCCGCCCCACGCTCAAGGAGGGGAGATAAAAGATACCGAAAACGCTTCCGGCAATCAGCGTGGTGCTCACAAGAAGATTATTTACGGTCTGCTTTCCCTGAAATTTCATCATGCTTCGGGCAATCAGATTTTTGTAGGGGCGCTTTTTGCGGGAGCGCCAGCCGTGTACCACGGTGTGCAGCATTATCATATAAAGTCCCGGAAAGACGGGCGCATACATAAGAGATTCCAGCCACGCCGGAGAGTAGGCGCTAAACGCTTTCTGATAGATGCCGGGAAATTCATAGCCGAGAACGGCGCCTGCAAATACCAGGAAAATGCCTGCAGGGCCGCACCATGCGCCCGCTTCCCGCACCGGCTCGTTCCGGTGTTCCTCCTGCATGACATCCAGAATGTCGGTACGCTTTAAATACCGCCAGGCATTGAAGCAGGAGCAGGTTACCACGATTATAAAAAGCAAAGCGGATAAATACAGACATTTAAAATCGATGCTCAGAGTCATTTGGGCGCTGTCTGTAATCAAAAGCCGGAAGCTGCCCCACAATATCCACAGGAAAGGGAAACCGCACACAATCCCGGCAAGGCTGGAGACGGCGCTTAGGACGAGCACCTCCCGGAGCAGGCCGGGAAGGAGACGGCTGCGGCTTATGCCAAGCGCCATGAGAGTGCCGAGCTGCCTTGCCTTTTTCCTGAAAAAGAGGCCGGAAGCATAGATAGTGAACACCACGCAGCCAAACAGCGCCAGAACGAAGATGGCCGTCATCTGCTTTCGGCTGTCGCCCCCTTCGGGAAATACCGAAAGTACGGTAGGGGAGTACATCATGGCGGAATAAGCCGTGATTAGCAGCAGAGAAACAAAGTTGCAGAACAGATAAAGTCCGGCCTGCCGTGCGTCCGCCTTCTGCAGTTTTCTTTCCAGATTTTTCAGCGTCATCATTTTACATCCCTCCCTGTTTCTTTCGTGGGCGGAAAGGAAGAGTCGGGCATATCTGAACCAGAGAGCCGGTGCGGGGATATCCGGCCGCTGATCTCGGAATCCATACGGCTCATTTCACGAATCGCGCCAAGCAGGCGGTCCTGAAAGACGCCGCGTCCATCCTCCCGATGTCCCGGCTCCGCCTCCAGGGTATCGTAGACCATGCCGTCCTTAAGGAGAATTACCCTGTCGCAGAAGGATGCGGCAAAGCTGTCGTGAGTCACCATAAAGACAGAAGCCCCCAGGCTGCTTCTGGCCTCCTCGAAGGATTCAATGACTGTCCGGCTGGATTTGCTGTCAAGGTTCCCGGTGGGCTCATCCGCAAGAATGAGGAGGGGCCTGTTTATCAGGCTTCTGGCAACTGCCGTCCGCTGCTTTTCCCCGCCGGAAATATCCGCCGGATACTTGTCGGCAACAGAGGCAATGCCGAAAAGGGCAAGGAGCTTATCAGCCAGTTCTTCGGCGTCACTTTCCACCTTTTCCTGAATGATTCTGGGAACCAGAATGTTTTCCCGAACAGTCAGGCCGTCAAGGAGCATAAAGTCCTGAAAGACAAAGCCCAGATTTTCATTGCGCACTCTGGCAAGGGCGTTTTCGTCCATCCCCTTAAGATTCTTCCCGCCTAAGGTAATGGTTCCCGTATCAAAAGGGATGTAGCAGGAAATGCAGTTGAGCAGCGTGCTCTTGCCGGAGCCGGAAGGCCCCATGACAGCCACAAATTCCCGGTCTGCAACAGATAAACTGATTCCTTTCAGTACGGAATAGGATTTTCTCCCGGTCTGATAGGATTTGTGAAGATTTTTTACATACAGCATAATGAATCACCTCGTATTTTGTGTCAACGCTTTTGAACGGTTCCGTTTAAGGCGAGTATAGCAAAAGAAAAGGAAAGCGGGAGCGGGGCTGTCATTTCCGGCAGCTTATTTGTAATTTTTGGAGGCGGTCTGCAAAACCTGTAAAGTTTGGCGGCGATTTTGTAAAGTACAGCGCGCCGGGACGCTTTTTGCAAAATGATAAGATTGTCCGGTCAGGGAAACAATGGTAAGATAGAAAAAACGGCATTGGAGAGATGAAAAATGCTTCGGATTGGAATATGCGACGACGAGGCGGGGGCAAGGGACGCCCTGCGTTTCGGGCTGGAAAAGGTGCTTCGGGAGGAATCGGAGCAGATTGTCTATGAATTTTCCACAGGAGAAAGCGCGGTGCGCTGGCTGAAAAAGCATCCGGGGGAAATCGACCTTCTTTTTCTTGATGTGGAGATGAAGGGGGTAAACGGAATGGAGGCGGCCGCGAAAATCCGGGAGTTCGATAAGGAAATCAGTCTGGTTTTCGTGACGGGATATGAGGATTATGTATTTGACGGCTATAAGGTGAACGCTCTGGACTATGTGATAAAGCCTGCGGGAACGGAGAGGCTTATGGAGGTGCTGGGGCGGGTTCGGAAAAGGATTTTTGACCGCAGGAAAAGATGCTTTTCCTTTAAAAATGCGGAGGGAATTTACCGGCTTCCCCTGTCGGATATTTCCTATTTTTACAGCGACCGGCGGAAGGTGAATGCGGTCTGCACAAGAGGCGGGGAGGGCTTTAGCTATTCCTTTTACGGGAAGCTGGACGAGGTGGAGCGGCAGCTTTCGGGGGACTTTGTGCGGGTGCATCAGAGGTATCTGGTGAATCCGGCGAAGGTGATGCGGATTGGGAACGAGAGCGTTACCGTGGAAAGCGCAGGCGGCGCGGGCATTGGCGGGAGAAGCGGCGTCATGCAGGGGAGCGCATGTGCCGACGATATTTGCGCGGATACCGGGCGGGGAACCGACATTCCCGTGAGCCGGGCGATGAAGGAGGAGGCTGTGGCGAAGCTGGCGAAGTCGATGCTGGAGGGGGAGGAGCTATGAACGGAGCGTTTTTCCTGAATATACTTGAGACCGGGCTGAGCGTGGCGGCGGCCGTCCTTGTTTATCAGGCTCTGGGCTGTATGATTCGGGTTAGGAAAAAGCGGTGGTGCGAAGGCGTTTTACTTGTCTGTTGCTGGCCGGTAAGCCTTGCCATCATTTTTATTGGAGATATCATAAACTGGAGTCTTTGCCTGTCGCTTTTTCTTGCGGCGGTGTGGGTTTGCTGTGAGGGCAGCGGTCTGAAAAAATTTACGACGGGTCTGCTGCTTTCCAATGCGGTTTTTGCCTTTAACGCCTTTTATGATAACAGCGCGGGGATTTTTTTTCATTTGCTGAAGCTGGGACGGCTTCACGATTATCTGTATGTGGCGGGACGGTTTTTCTTTGCGCTGCTTTTGTATCTGTCCCTCTGCCCGCGGAAACCGGAGCGGGACTTTGAGCTTTCGGCGCCTTTATGGAGGCTTATGCTGACCCTGACATGCTTTCCTGCGGGAATCATGCTGTCCCTTATTTTGCTGCGCAGTCCTGTCAGGAACATGGGCACTGTGTTTGCGGACGGCGCGCTGTTCCTTCTGGTGCTGCTGTCCTTTGCCGGGCTTTTGCGCGCGCTGACGGTTCTTGAGAGGCAGCAGAGGCTGGAACAGGAAAATATGCTGGCCATGCATAACAGGAGATATTATGAGGCCATGGAACAGCAGCAGTTTGAAATCAGGCGGCTTCGGCACGACCTGCCCAACCATCTGCAGACCCTTCTGGCGTTGCCGGGAGAGCAAAAGGACGATTATATCAGAGGAATGCTGGATAATCCGGCTTTTGGTCAGACTCTTGTATGGTGCGGCGATTCCACTGTAAACGCCGTCTTAACCTCAAAGAAAAGCCTGGCGGAGCAAAAGGGAATCCGGTTCACCGCAAGGGTGGATATCGGGGAGGAGCTTCCCTTTGAAAAGGCCGATATCTGCGCGATTTTTGCCAATGCGCTGGACAATGCGGTGGAGGGGTGCATGGCGCTTTCGCAGGCCGCGGGAGAAATCGAGCTGAATGCAAGGCTTGGAAAAGGGATTCTGGCGGTGAGCGTCAAAAACCCGTGCAAAAGTACGCGGGCTGATGTCGTGGAGACGGAGTCTGATGTCGTGGAGGCGGAGACCGATACCTTGGCGACGGAGTCTGCTGCTGATGAGACGGAGTCCGACACCAGAGAAGGGGGCGGCTTACCGAGGAAAAGCAGCGGGAGTGGTTCAGCAGCGGGAAAGGGCAATGCGGGAAATTTGGAAGGCGGAAGACCGCAGTTTCCGAAAACCACAAAAAGAGACACGGAAAATCACGGGCTGGGGCTTAGGAGCATACAGGAGACGGTGAAAAAATACGGAGGGAGCATGGAGATAACGAGGCAGGAGGGAAGATTTTGCCTGTTTTTGTATCTGCCGGTTGAGTGAAATTTTTTGGCGCTGAAATGGAAAGACCTAAAGGGGGCTTTTGCCGGAGTTAGAGTTGGAACAGTCCGGGAATATCTTAGAGCGATAAGAAAATAATAGGAATCAGAAAGAAAAAAGCGATACAGATTGAGAAAGGAGTCGGCAGGGTATATAATTAAAGATGAAACGGATGAAATTTGATGCAGTCTGTATAAATAAACAGAGAGGGAGTGGAAAGAATGGCGGTAGTAAGTATGGAAATACCTGATGAAATGCTGGAATTTGCAATGCCATCAAATAAGGATGAACAGCTTAGGATAAATGCCATGATATTATATCCTTATATACGGCAGGGAATGATATCACATGGAAGGGCGGCCGAAATTCTTGGAATATTTAAAATAGACTTAATTACCCTATACGGGAAAATGGGATTATCTTATATTGATATGTCGGAGGATGAAATGGAAGAGGAGCTTGAGACGGTTAAATATTTGAAGGAAGTGATGGAATAATGGATATCATGCTTGCAAATGATATCAGATTAGGGAAAAGTGTCTGCAATACGGTGATGGAACATATAGGGTTAGATGCCCGATATTAAGTTGGATGTGTAAATCTTTTGGATTGGAACGACAAAAAGATTCGAAGCCATCGATTCACTTTTAGGAGGTTTACAGGACTTGCAGGCGAAATGCAGTCAAAAATGGATTGAGATATTGCGGGAAAGTGCGTATAATAAAGACAGAAAACGTCCGCAATATGCACGGGCGGCTGCGTATTAAAGCATAGGGGGTGTACACATGTACAATATTGTAACAATTGAGAGGCGTTATGCCAGCGGCGGAAATGAAATCGGAAAAAAGCTGGCGAAAGAACTTGGCTTTAAGTTTTATGACAGAAACATTCTTATGGAGGCGGCAAAAAATCTTGATATTCCTTTCGTCAAGATAGAAGGGCTGGAGGAGAGCAGTTCGGGCGGTATTTTGCTGAACCTGTCCAAGACGCCTTTAGGCGGATTGTCCCGCACCAAAGAGCTTCCGTTGGCGGATAAGCTGTTTCTGGAGGAAAAGCGCATCATTGAGGAAATTGCGGAAGCGGGGAAATGCGTGATAGTGGGAAGGGCTTCCGGGTATATCCTCCGGGAAAGGGAAAACAATCTGAAGGTATTTATCCATGCGGAGGACGAAAAGCGGATACAGAGAGCCATTGAGAAGGAAGGCATTAAGCAGTCGGAAGCGGAAAACGCGCTGAAAAAGAATGACAAGAGAAGGGGCGGCTTTTATAATTCGGTGACAAACTGGGTATGGAGCGACCCGAAGTATTATGAAATCTACTTAAACGCCGGACGGCTCGGCATCGATTTGTGCGTGAAGCTGCTGGCGCAGGCGGTAAGAGGATAGAGAGATGAAAGGACCCGGCAGGAGGCGGTAAGGACGCTTTTTGCCGGGTACACTGTAAAATTCGAGGGCGGAAGCCCATTCTTTCATTCCTCATGTGCATGGTCATATAAAGCCTGTATTTCTTCCGGCATCTTATCCGGCAGCATTTCACTTATCCTGTCCTCGTTTCCGTCTTTGATGGCCTGCCCGTAGTACCAGCATTTATAGAGAATCATATCCAGCGTTTTTTCAAGGCGGGAGATTTCAGCTTCCACCGCCTCCTTTTGTCTTAAAAAAAGCTCCCGGCGCAGCCCATAAGTACTGCTGCCCTCCGAACACCATTTCATGAACTGCTTAATGGCTTTGATTTCCAGACCGGATTTTTTCAGGCACTCTATGACATGAAGCTGTTCGATTTCTCTGTCCGTAAATTTTCGGATGCTGGCATCCCGCCGGATATCGGGGAAAAGCCCCTCGCTGTCGTAATAACGCAGAGTGGAAATGGGAATATGGAACATTTCCAATATCCGCCCGATAGTATACGTGCTCTTGAGCGTGGGAATTTTTTCAGGCGTTTCTGTTTTTTCATACGTATTTTTTTCTCTGGATACAGGCGTTTTGACCGTATCAGTCACATTATTCATTATCCATACCTCCCGGTGCATAACTTTTCAAATCAGGTATTGACCTAAAGTCAGATTTAGGTATTAAAATAGCATATAATGGTAAGAAAATCAACATTGACCCACGGAAATCAATTTTCAGATTCCGGAGAGCTGTACGCTGGCGGAGAGTGGTTTGGAAGCCGAAAATTGATTTCCGTGGAAGAAAGAGGAAAGGAGAGGAGGCTGCTTTGGAGTACAGGATAAACAAAAAAACCGGGGACAGTATCAGCGTGATTGGTCTGGGAACCAGCTACATAGCGGAGTCTTCGGAGAAGGAAGCGGTGGAGGCTTTGCACCTTGCCCACGCGAACGGAATTAATTTTGCCGACCTTGCAACCGCCGGGGCAAAGACCTTCGGATATTACGGAAAGGCTTTTGAGGGGCTCCGGGGGGAAATGCGCTATCAGGTTCATTTCGGGGCCAACTACGAGACAGGCGAATACGGCTGGACGACCAGGCTGGACAAAGTGAAAAGCCAGGTGGAGTGGATGCTTCGGGAGCTGAAAACAGACTATGTGGACTACGGCTTTATCCATTGTCTTGACGGAGCGTCGGACTGGGAGGATTATCAGAAAAACGGAGTGCTGGAATATCTGCTCGATATGAAAGCTCAGGGAGTGGTCAGGCATATCGGGCTTTCCACCCACACCCCTTCGCTGGCGGAAACGGTACTGGATGCCGGGTTGGCGGAACAGCTTATGTTTTCCATCAATCCCGGATATGATTACCGCCACGGCGAATATGCAAAGGGCAGTACAGATGAGAGAATGCGGCTCTACAGGAGATGCGAGGCGGAAGGGATTGGGATTTCCGTCATGAAGCCCTTTTCCGGCGGACAGCTTCTGAGCGGGAGGACTTCGCCCTTTGGGAAAGCACTCACCAGATATCAGTGCATTCAATACGCCCTTGACAAGCCGGGGGTGGTGACGGTTCTGCCCGGCATACGGAATGCGGAGGACGTCAGGCAGCTGCTGGGATTTTTCGACGCGCCGCAAGGGGAGCGGGACTACAGCGTTTTCGGCACATTCACGCCAAAAGACGCGGTGGGAAGCTGCGTGTACTGTAACCACTGTCATCCCTGTCCGGTCGGGCTGAATATCGGACTGATTAATAAATATTACGATTTGTCCATGGCAGGCGATACCATGGCGGCCGGGCATTATGAAAAGCTGGAAAAGCACGCCGGGGACTGTATCGGATGCGGCCATTGCGACAGACGCTGCCCTTTCCGGGTGCGGCAGTCGGAAAAAATGAAGAAGATAGCGGAACATTTCAGGAGATAGATACCGATGAAGCCCTCTGTATGGGGGCACAGCGGAACCAGAATAGAAAACAGGAGGTATTGTTGATGAAAGAGAAAAAAGTAGTTCCTGGCACGGGCGGAGAGCGTTATATCCCTTACGAGGAGCGCACAGGCGGAGAATCCGTTGTATTTTTTACGCGGGATTTATCTGCGGAAGGACTGACAAAGATTTACAGGCGCATTCAGGGAGCGCTGGAAGGCAAAATTGCAGTAAAGCTGCATACCGGGGAAAAGAACGGTCCCAACATTATCCCCAGAGAGTGGGTAAGGGAGCTGATGGAAAAGGAGCTGGCGGCGGGAACGATTATTGAGACCAACTCCTATTACGAGGGCGACAGGGATACCACGGAAAAGCACAGGGAAACCTTAAAGGTCAACGGCTGGACCTTCCGGGAAGTGGATATCATGGATGCGGAGGGCGCTGTCACCCTGCCTGTGAAGGGCGGAAAATGGTTTACGGAAATGTCTGTGGGAAAGACGCTGCCGGAATATGATTCCCTGCTGGCGCTCACTCATTTTAAAGGCCATACTAAAGGCGGCTTTGGCGGCTCCAACAAAAATATCGGAATCGGCTGCGCCGACGGCAAGGTGGGAAAGGCCATGATTCACACCACACCCGGACAAAATGACCAGTGGGATATCAGCGACGAGGAGTTCATGGAGCGCATGACCGAGTCCACCAAGGCCGTGGCGGATTACTTCGGCAAAAAAATCGCTTACATCAATGTGATGAGGAATATGTCTGTTTCCTGCGACTGCGAAGGGATTTATGCCGAGCCGGTAGTGACGCCCAACGTGGGAATCTGCGCTTCCCTTGATATTCTGGCTCTTGACCAGGCATGTGTGGACATTATCTATGCCATGAAGGAGGAGGAGCGGCATGCCCTTGTGGAGAGAATGGAATCCCGCCACGGTCTTCGCCAGCTTACTTATATGAAGGAGCTGGGGATGGGAAACGACCGGTATACGCTGGTGGATATTGACAATGGCGATAAGGTGGTGCCGCTTTCGGAGGTTGTGAAGAATCTGGTGCCTTTCGGGGAATAAAATTCTATATAGCAGTTTTGAGGCAGGAAAACGACCGGGGGTGGGGGTGTTTTCCTGCTTTACTTTTTATAATGGAAAAAGTCATTGCAAGATGCGAATACATCGGGATATAATATTTTTGTATAATAAATCGATGTGACGAAGTTCTGATAATAAAGAATTATGAGAAGGGGGAAGCCAATGGGCAACTTTGAATTTCTGGCCGAGAATTGGACTGAACTTGCAAAGACAGGAGAACTGGCTGAACAGTATTTATATTCAGATACCAATACATGTTTTATAAAAATGGGGATGTTGGCTGAGCATATTGTGGAATATATGCTTGCGTATGATGGAATTGAAGAACCGAAATATGATAATACACATGCCAATAGAATTAAGCTGTTAAAGAAAAATGATTTGCTGCCAAAAGAAATCGACAGTATTTTATACATATTGAGAAAAACAAGAAATGAAGCGGCTCATGCTGGTATGAATTCATTGGAGAAGGCAAAAGATAATTTGAAATTGACCTATGATTTGGCTTCATGATTTGTGCAATCATATGGCGACTTTGCATATGAACCGGCAGATTTTGTTATGCCGGAAAATGTAATTGTTAATATGACCTTACTTGAAGAAAAAAATAGAGAGCAGGAGGCATATATCGATAATTTAAAAAAAGAACTGGAAAGACTACAGAAAAATAGTAAGATGTCTTCTGAACGAAGAGATAAGGCAAGAATGAACGCTGCAAAATATCCTTTATCCGAGCATGATACCCGAATGATTATTGACAGGCAGTTAAGGGAAGTAGGGTGGGAAGCCGACACAGACAATATCAAGCAGTCTAAAGGTATTAAACCGGAGAAAGGTCATAACAGGGCAATTGCAGAATGGAAAGTTGATTCTGATATTGGAAAATGCGGGGATGTGGATTATGCGTTATTTGTGGGCGAGTTAATGGTAGCAATTATTGAAGCCAAGAAAATCCATTCAGATGTACCTTCAGTGCTAGACGGGCAGTGTAAGGAATATGCAAGCAGAATCAGACAGGAAGACAGAGAAAAGTATTGTATTGGTAAATTCGGAAATTATTATGTACCATTTTTATATGCTACGAATGGACGTCCTTATTTAAAGCAGCTTGCCACAAAATCCGGAATATGGGAGCTTGATGTGCGTGGCGTTAACGCCCCAAAGGCATTGTCAGGATGGAAAAGCCCAGAAGGAATTTTGGAGGAATTGCATAAAGATATTGCGGAAGCTACTCAAAAATTGCAGAGAACAGACTATGCTCTTTTACAGGATAAAGATGGATTAAATTTAAGATATTATCAAATTGAGGCGATACAGGCTGTTGAAAAAGCAATTGCAGAAGGAAAAAGAGAAATCCTGTTATCAATGGCTACAGGAACGGGGAAGACGAGAACAGTGCTTGGAATGTTATATCGTTTTTTAAAGGCTGGGCGTTTCCATAGGGCACTGTTTTTGGTGGACAGGACCGCGCTGGGGAAGCAGGCACTCGATACATTTAAAGAAATTAAACTGGAAGACTTAATGACCTTAGATGAAATTTATAATATCAAGGAGATGGAAGATAAGGGGTTCGATTTAGAAACAAGAGTGCAGATTGCCACAGTGCAAAGTCTTGTAAAAAGAATTTTATACAATGAAGGTGAAGTGATGCCGGCTGTCTCGGACTATGATTTACTTATAATTGACGAAGCGCACAGAGGATATATCTTCGATAAAGAATTGGGGGATGCAGAGTTGTTATATCGTGACCAGCGCGATTTTATGAGCAAGTATCGTTCGGTTATCGAATACTTCGACGCTGTCAAGGTAGCATTGACAGCAACTCCGGCGCTTCATACCACACAGATTTTTGGGGCACCGATTTATACATATAGTTATAGAACAGCGGTAGTTGACGGGTTCTTAGTTGACCATGATGCTCCGCATATTATAGAAACACAGCTCAGCCATAATGGTATTAAATATAAAGCGGGAGATATCGTACCTGTTTATAATCCGGAAACGGGCGAATTGGAAAACAGTGAGGAACTTACGGATGAGCTGGATTTTGAGGTGGAGGATTTTAATAAAAAGGTAATTACAGAAAATTATAACAGGACAGTGTTAAGAGAAATATTTTTGCCGGAACATCCTGATGATGGAAACATAGGAGTAGACCCGGAAGACAGGATGCAGGGAAAAACTCTGATTTTTGCTGTTGATGATGCCCATGCGGATATGATAGTTCAAATATTGAAAGAAATGTATGCAGATGCAGGAGTTGATGAGGACTACATTAAAAAGATTACCGGTTCAATCGAAGGGAGGAACAAAAAGAAAATAACTGAGGCAATTCGTCATTTTAAGAACGACTTAAAACCATCTATTGTAGTAACAGTGGATTTGTTGACAACCGGGATAGATGTGGAAGAAATCACGAGACTGGTTTTTATGCGTAGAATCAAATCCAGAATTCTTTTCGAACAAATGCTGGGACGTGCGACCAGATTGTGCAACGAAATACAGAAAGACCATTTTGAAATTTATGATGCAGTGGGCGTATATGAGGCATTAGAGCCGGTAAGCGCAATGAAACCGGTAGTAACAAATCCTAAGATTACTTTTGAAGAATTGATAGACGGGCTCTCTAAATTAAATATGGATAAACAAAAGAAAAGCCAGATTGATATTTTTATCGCAAAATTACAGCGTTGCAGTAAAAAGATGACAGATTTACAAAAGGAAGATTTTAAGAATTTAACCGGGGATTCTGTAGAGGAATTTTTGAAAAAGGCGCAAAATCTGGAAGTATCGGAAGCGACGAGGTATATACAGGGGAGAAGAGCTGCTTTTGAGATGTTTAGTTTTTATCAACAGACTTCAAAGCCTAAAGTATATAGTTTTCATGAAGATTTTTTATACGGTCACACAAGAGGGTACGGAAATGCAGTGAAGCCGGAAGATTATCTGGAAGAGTTTCGAACGTTTGTTTTGAGTAATATGAATGAAATAGAGGCTTTAACGATAGTCTGTCAGCGTCCTAAGGAGTTGACAAGAGAAGAATTGAAAAATTTAAGGCTTGAGCTGAATCGTAATAATTTTACTGAAAAAATGCTCAATACTGCATGGAAGCAGGTGACCAATCAGGAAATTGCGGCAGATATTATCAGTTTTATAAGACAACAGGCATTAGGAGATGCTCATGTCAGTCATGATACAAGAATAAAACGAGCCGTTGCCACAGTAAAAAAGAAGCATGTTGAATTAAATGCAATACAGTTAAAATGGCTGAATCGTATAGAGACTCAGCTGTTAAATGAAACTGTTTTGAATCGTGAAACATTTGAAATGGATGCTTTTAAGAATGTGGGAGGATTTAAAAAAATTAACATGGTTTTTGGAAATAAGCTGGATGTAATTATCGAGGAGATTAATGAAGCACTTTATCAGAGTGCCTAGAGGCTTTTAACATTTTGGGAGGAAGTAAATGAATAACAGTGAAATTGTATCGAAGCTCTGGAATTTATGCAATGTATTGCGAGATGACGGAATTACTTATCATCAGTATGTTACGGATGTGATATGTTGTGAACTGTAGATGTAAACATTTCCGGCAAATGCAGTATTTTAGCGGAAATGCGCATCTGCTAAAATACAACATATGCGGCTGGCTCATTTGTGGTGAATGGAAACTTGCAGATGTTGTGGTAAAGGAAGAAGGTGGTAATCCTTTTATTCGTATCTGTAAACAGTTTAGCACAAAGAAAGGCGGTTGTATATGGAGATTACATATCATCGGGAAGGCGATTACCTGATTCCCGACCTTAAACTTTCGGATACAACGGAATACCATATCGGGAAGTATGGACGGATGAGAAAGCGGTTTTTAGAAGAAAACCACAGGGGCATTTATTCGCATATGCTTTTGTCGGAAACTTTATGGAAGCACCTTGCGGAGATTGATGAAGAATCCAATGAGATGATGGACAGGCTTGTAAGGCAGATGGCTAAAAAAGAGGGCGTGACGGAACAGCTTAAATCCGATGACTGGCTCTGCTGGCTGCAAAAGATGAACAGCATCCAGAGCAGGGCGGAGGAAGTAGTGCTGCACGATCTGATATATTCCCTTTAGTGTTGCCTTGCTTTAAGTTTTGTAGCATGAGGCGCAGATGATGCCAAGACACTGGCTCCGCCTCGCCTGCGGCGGTCTTGACATCATCTGCGCCTCATGCTATGGAGTGGTTAAGGGGGAACAAAGTTCCCCCATTGCATTTAAAATGCCAATGGCGGTATTCTGAAAAAATCAAAATTGGGGATTGACAGAAATTGAAAAATGGCTTATTATTAACAATAAGAAATGGGTTTTCACCGTACATCTTGTTACGGCTTGCTCGTTTCTTTTTTTACTGCCAAAATATCATACAGATATTTCCTGCCATTTTCAGCATGGTTAATCAAAAGCCGGGCATGGAAGATATTGTATCTTACAAGCGTATTTTCCTCATAAACCGGGAGGGCAAAACGGACATCATACCTGTACCAGCCGTATTTTGCGTTTTTATTGTGTTTTTCCTTGCGGTTTTCTTCAAAAGCCGGGTTAGATGATATCTGGATCAGCTCCGGTATCGCAGTAGCGGCATTTGCCTTCGCTTTTGCATTTGCACCCATAAGGCTTTTTCGGCTTTCTGATTCCGTATATTCTTCGGGAAGTTCATTTCCGATATAAATGCGTTCCGCATTTTCCTCAATCTCGTAATAGTCCCCGACATATCCTTCGAGATACTGCTTTACATCATCCCAGTCAATCTGACGTTTGCCCTTGAAACGGATATCGTTAATCAAGACCAGCTTTTTACCGTCCGCATCGGTTATGATATTTACATTCCTGTTTTCAATCATCTCTTTTGTTTCCTTTCTTCTTTTCCCTTGATTTGTAGACATTAAACTGGTTCTTGCACCTCTGGCTGCAAAATTCGTTCCCCTTCCGGCTTGCGACAAAGGCTTTTTTACAGTGCTTACACATACGCATATCATTGTCCTTATCTGTGAGCATGAAAGAAAAGCACATCTGTACCATGACGAGCAGGGAATGGAAATCCCACACGATAACGGGCGAATCCTTTTCAAGTGCGATCCGGTAAGTCGGGGCTATGCCGCCGAAAGCGGAAATGCCCTGACGGTACAGGCTGCGCGTCTGTTCGTCAATTGTATCATAATCCATGTAATAAAGGAAGCTTGTCATAAAGGTAAACGCCCAGTCGGTAAATTCCTTTACAAGCCAGTCGTACTTTTCAGCATATTCCTTCTGCAATTCCATCGCCACAGCCTGCGGCGCATTCCCCATAGCCATCGTGATCGCAATACCCTCACGGTCAGTCACAGACCATCCCGATTCTACGCCGTTCTTTTTGAAATCAGGCTTGTCAAAAGGATAAAAAAAGGTGAGATAGTCCTCTGTAGGGAGGGATTCTTCCTTTATAAAGTGATTTTTGGGAAGATATACCGATTCATAGGTTATGAAATCTGCTGTTGTCGGCAGGGCGGTCATAAAGCCGAGAAAACCATATTTTTTGATAAAGTCAAGCACAACTTCCCTCAATTCTTCTTCCGGTATTTTGTGCATGGCGGCAAGCCCGACATTTATGGCATCAATGACAAGCTGCTCCGCTTCCTGCATGGGACGGTACATTTCCGGTTTTGCATCTTTAGAGACCGTTATGTAGAGATTGCCGTCACTGCCTGTCTTATATTCATAACTGCTGTACCGAATCCAAGGTGCGCTGGTATGTTCAAATAAATTCTTCATAAAAAATCTGCTCCAATCCATCAATCCTGTCACATCATCTGATGTAATATCTTCTATATTATAAATGGTTACTTGTTATCGGTCAAGCTGTTTGTGGTTTTCTGTCGGGATACATTTATCTTCCCTTTTTCTTCCGTACTCCGTTTTCCAGGAAATATTTTTCATCAATCGTTATAGGCAGTCTGTTTTCTTTTCGGTATGTAAGTACGTCAGTGTAAAGTTTCCGTATCTTTTTCAGGGCAGTTTCCCGAATGCCCCTGATATTCCGGTCAGTCTGTCCGATGGTCTCTGCATACTCTGCTGTGGAATAGTCACGCAGGAACAGATAATAGAGCATATTTTTGAGATGCGGCTTTAGCTCCTTCAATATTTTTGATAAATCCCCATCCGTGACAAGTTCGTGTATTGTTTGGGGACGGTCAAATATGAAATCAATAAAATCGCCCACAAGCAAAAGCCTTCTTAAAATCATGTCGTAGGAAGGTCTGTCGGAAAAGTATAATTCATCTGCGCCCCATTCCAAAGGAACGGTGGAGCGTCCTGTTTCGTGGTCTCTTGCTTTCCGCTCCCTGTTAGCGTCCAGCCTGTTCCACCACCTGATGACTTCTTTGAAATCTTCCTCTGTCCTTGCGCTTTCTTCAATACGCCGGATTGCAAGGGCGCGGGCTTCACGGTGGAGCATATCCCCGTCCGCTTCCGTTATGAAATTCTGTTCCCTGAATGCCGGGAGTTCAGCGTATTTTGGCATTTATGGTCAGTCCTTTATAAAAAAATAAAATTTTGTAGCTGTTTTTTCAAAAAACACTTCCGTTTTTATAGCCGTTTTTCTCCTATTAGTGAAAGAGTAATTCTTTTTGAATAGAAATCGGTTACACGAAAGGAGGGGCAGGCTATGAGGTACGGATAAAATGGGAATCCGGTTACTAAGTACGGAAGCCGGAGACTTAACGGTTCCCCGAACAATTATAAGGGAAATGCGTATGAAGCGCAAGAAAGGATTGCATAATGGAGGCAGTAAAATTGAATAATGATATGGCAAAAACCAGTCCTTCTGTGGCTGGCTTTTTTTACCGCAGGATAGGCGGGACGCTTTTCAAGGTCAGGGTATATACAGGTTCAGGGTATGCCGACACGCCCGATGAAAAAATATCCCGTTTAATCTGCAACGAAATGATGACAGGAGGCAGAAACTGTGGTATGATGGATTCACCACAGATGAGCCGGCCGGAAAGGAGTTCAACATGAACAACAGGACGGCTGGAGACAATAAAATAACTGCTCTTTATGAGCGACTCTCAAGGGATGATGAGAAGTCAAAAGGACGTAAAGCCAAGTTATTTTTTTCGGCATCCATAGGGGATGCCGTTTTTGCTTTATTGGATAGCCCCGACAAATTTGTAGTAGATGCCAGGTTGCGGTATGTATCGTGCCGCCTTATGCACAGCACTTCCAGAATCGCTTCCCGGCGTTCTGCATAACTCATGCGTTCACCCCCTTTCCGTTGCTCTCTGAAACCAATGGTATAGAGTAAAGGGCAGGCGAACCTTGGCCTTTAAGAAAAAAGTTCCGAATAATTTTTTGAGTATGATCGCGCATTTTGCTACCTCCGAAAGTTTGAAAGTGAGTGAGATTTCAGACTTTCGCGGAGGTGGTGGGGCGCGTATCTGATAGATTGGGAAGCGCCGCATACAAAAAACGTCAGACAGCCACAAAGACTGTCTGACGTTTTTTAACACACTTATATTCAATGTCTGATTAGCACAATTAGATACGTTTAATAATGCGTCTGAAAAGTGCTGAGTGGGCGCAGACTGTGCTGCGCTTTTTTTGACGGTATTCCTGCCGTATATCTAAAAATAAAGCCATCCATGACCTGTTCCTTTCTACGGACAGACACAGATGGCAAGAGAAGAAAGCCCTAATGTGAAAAGCCGTTTTTTTTTATTGGCTTCACAAACAGGGCAAATATATTCTATTGTAAAAACGCATGATAAGCACATCTCTACACGTTCTATTAGGGAATTTATAGAAACGCTTACGCACGATAGAATGTAGTAGAGGTGATTAAAAATGCGTAAAAATATTTTACAGCACATAGGGGCCATAGTCAGCGGCAGACGGAATGAAGAACATCTGACACAACAGCAGCTTGCTCAGCAGACCGGCAGAGGACTTCGACATATTCAAAATATAGAAAAGGGACGGGTCAATGCGTCTATCGAAGTCCTTGCCGATGTAATCTACCGACTTGGCCTTTCGGCAGATGTCTTGTTTTACCCCGAAATGCCGAAGATAGAACAGCAGACAAAGCAATTACTTTGCAAATTTGCGGCCTGTACTGAAGAGGAACGTGCGTTTCTGTTAAAAACTCTCGATTGTATGGTAGAGCAGATGCAAGATCAACATAAAAACGCAAATAAAAATATCAAATAAGAGAAAGACGCTTGAGAGATAACTTTACTTTGTCAAATGGTTGCTGATGAGTATAAAGTAAATTTCTGCGAATATTCAGCAAGAACTTATGATATTTTTCCGTCACTCACTGTAATAATCCGGCTGCTGCTTTTTGCAGCTTCCGGCGAATGAGTAACCATGATAATTGTCTGTCTGCTTTCCTGGTTGATCTCCTGCAACAAATTCATAATGTCTGCCCCGGTACGGCTGTCAAGGTTTCCCGTTGGCTCGTCAGCAAACAAAATTTGGGGCTTGCCGATCAATGCGCGGGCGATTGCAACACGCTGTTGCTGCCCGCCGGACAACTCGCGGGGCGTGTGTTTTCTCCTGTCAGATAAGCCGACAACCTCTAAAATTTCAGCAAGCTCATTTTTATAGTCACGCATTTTCTTTCCGTCCAACAAAAGCGGGAGCATGATATTTTCCTCTACGTTCAAGTTTGGGATAAGATTATAGAACTGGAATACAAAGCCTATATTCTGCCGCCTTATCCGGCTCATTTTTTCATCACCCAGCTTCGATATATCTATGCCATTGAGAAAGACAGCTCCGCTTGTAGGCGTATCAAGACCGCCAAGAATATAAAGCAAGGTACTTTTACCGGAACCGGATTGCCCCATGATAGAAACAAATTCTCCTTGCGAAACTTTCAAAGATATGCTTTTCAATACCCTTGTTCTGGTATCGCCAAGCTGAAAGTCTTTTACAATGCTTTTCCCCTCAATAACGATTTTTTCTGTTAATTCTCTCATGTGACAATGCCTCCTATTCAAATTTAATTTCTTCTATCAGTTTCATATTACGACTTTTCATGAATGGTACGACGGAACCTAACAGCGTAATGAAAATCCCTAATCCGCCTGCGGCAAGAAACGTCCATAAATCCAGTTCCGGCAGCATGGAGATTTTGGGAGCTGCCACAAGGAAAATTGTCTGAATTTCCATGTAGGAAACAAAAATAGCGATTACTGCACCGATAAGCCCGATCGATGCGCCCTCTATCAATGTCATTTTCCTGTTTTGGCGGTTGGATAGACCAATGGATTTATACATGGCAATCGTGCGCCGTTTCTGCATATAGTTAATCAAAAGATTGTTGATCACACCGACGGTTGCAAGCAGCAGGATAAAATAGGTCATGGTGTGCATTGGTTCTAAAAATGCGCCAACGGTTGAAAGTGCGTCTGAATTAAATTCCTCTACGGTGCGGCTCCAATTTGATGTTTCCCCAAATAAAGCCCGTATCTGTACCATGATTGCGTCGGGGTCTGCGGCTGTATAAGCTAAGAAGTCATAGACTGTTGCTCCAAAGTCTGAAACAGCGCAGTAAGCGGGGATAACAGCTTCTACATCCGTTGCCCTTGATTTGAAACTGCCAGCAATGGTATAAGGAATTTCCTCTGTTCCATTTGAGAGAAGTATTTCGTCCCCAACCAAAAAGCCGGTACGTTGCAAACAATCCTCGCTTAAAATGACAGAGCGTTCTTTGTTCCCAAAGGAAGCAACAGCCTGTCCCAATAAACCTTTATCTGTAAATTTTAGAGCCAGCATGGAACTATACCACTCCAAATTGTCTGTACCCTCTAAACGGGAAAATGTGATACCTCCTGTTTTTATCGTATTTTCAAATACATAGACAGCAAGTACCTTTTCAATCCCCTCCATTTCTTCCACCCGTTCCACAAATTCCGGCTCCATACGTCCGTCTGCAAACCCTTGAAGTTCCGCGCCATGAAAAACGTCGCTGATATAGGTTGTTACAAAATTTCCCACAACGCTGATCGCAATAATCGCGGATATGCTTATAAACAGCAGAGTTATGTTTTGTGTAGTGTTTTTGTTATCTTTCATGTTACGGGCGGCTATCCTGCCCTCGTTTCCGGCTATCGCTCCAAAAATACGTTCAAAAACTCCGCTTAAAATATTGGTAAAAATCGGTATTACAAGGATTGTCGCCGCAATAAGTCCCAGCAGAGAAAAGCCGCCTGCAAGATAGAGCATATTTCCCGATGCAAGGTGCGGCAAAAATACTGATATGGCAAATAGAATGGTTCCAATTCCAACAATCAGCGGGTGCGGGATATGACGTTCCTCCACTGTGCCTAAAACAACATCTTTTATCGGCAGACGGCTTGCCCTGCGGACTGGCAGCCATGCAGAAAGTAACGATACGGTGACTGCAACGGTAAAAGAAAGGAAAGCGCCGGGGAGAGAAATAATAACAGGAATTTCTATTCCCTGTGAAAGTGTCTTTCCCATTCCCTGTAAAATAGCTTTTAATACGAAGATACCAACAGGAATACCGATTAGCCCACCTATACAACCGTAAAATAGGCTTTCCAAAAGCAGAATACGGGTTACGGCTTTTTTCGTTGCGCCGATACTGCGGAATGTGCCTATGACCGGCAAACGGTCTAAGGTAATGACTTTATAGCTGCTATAAATGATGAAAATGCTCATAGTCAGTGAAAAAAAGCTGATAAGGAAAAACGGCATAGATTTCTGTCTTGCGTCGGCGGCGATCTGCATTTCATTGACAATCTCTGATACCCGGTATTTTTCTGTATCAAGGGCATTTCGCAATTCAGAGATTAAATCGTTTGTAGTGGTATGCCCGGCGGCTTCGATCAGAATTTCACTGTAACCGTTGTCTTGCCCCAAAATCTCTTTTAAGGTTTCCAAAGGTAAAAGGGCGGTCGCTCCCCTTGTATGGCGCAGGAAAACCGTATCATAAGCGGCGATTTCCAGCACTTCAAAATCTATGGGCGAACCGCCTATCTGTAAGGTGATAGTATCGCCTTTTTCTATTCCATACTTTGATGTAAACCTGTCTGGCAGAATAATCTGATAGCCCACAAAGTTCGTTATTTCACCGCCATTTCGCAGACGCGGCTTGTTGATCTGATTTAATGCGTCTATATCAGCGGCAAGCAGATCAACGGTTTCGTAATATCCGTTTTCATGGTAAAGGGAAGTTCCCTCTAATATCCCGGCTTTTGTCTGTATGACAGGCAGGGTGGGAATATCCCCTGCATAAATGCCGCCCGTCACATTCTGCACGGAAACAGTGGCACTCCCCGCCATACCACGCGCCATTTTACGCTGTGCGCTTTCATAAGACACCCCAATAGAAAAGGATACAAACAACAGCATAGCGGACAGAAGTATTGACAGGAGCATAACGGCGGTTCTTACCTTGCGTTCCTGTATGTTTGTTAAGATATACTTTAGAATGATTTTCAAATTTACACCTGCTTTCTATGCGCTATTTCAACGCATTTTCGATTGCTTTCAAAACGGTATCGCTGGTAAATGTTGCGCCGGATATTGCGTCAACTTCCAATGTCTGTCCGGCACATACTTCTCCGGCAATCCTTTCAGCTTGTCCCATGTAAGAAGCCTTATGTTCTAATACTTCAATATCCATTATTTCATGGTTTTGTACACGGACTTTAACAACGGCTATTAAAATTTTGTTTTGACATACGCCTATATACTCACCATCTGCCACTGTGTTTAAGTCCACCGTGCCAATCTCCAAAGCCTGCGGGCGCAGCAGCAGGGCGAAAACGGCAAAGCACAAAAAAGCTGTAACCAATATAGCTGCCAAAAATGGAAATACCTTTTTTATGTTCATGTTCCACCTCCTTACCTGTAATCAAAAAAGGTTGACCGTCACTACATTTCACATAGTAGATGGTCAACCTTAATCTCATTTTCATTCTATCTTAATTAACCTTAAATGCCGGGAAAGCGGATAAGAAAAGCGGTTCCGGCTCCGGGACTGCTGGTAACAGAAATTGTACCTCCATGAAGTTCTATAATGCTTTTTGCAATCGCCAGCCCCAAGCCTGTTCCTTCGGACTTGCTCTCTGTATTTGTTCCTCTATAATAGCGATCAAATAATTGGTCTGTTTCTTCCGCACTCATACCTATTCCGTTGTCTGATAGGTTTATATTCAGCCAACAATCAGAAACGGAAATTTGCACGGTTACTTCCGTATCTTTGCCGCCATGCACAAAAGCATTGATAATCAGATTTTGAAATGTCCGTGTGAAAAGCTTTTTATCAAACGAAAATATAGCCGTTTCGTCTGTTATATTTTCGCTACACTGAAATGCAATCGTGCGTTCCTCGTATTTGGGGCGGTTCAGAATGTCAATGGATAATTCTCGTAAAAAGCGGACAATGTTCTGTTCCTGCCTGTTGATTGGAAGCATATCATTTTCTAATTGCCATGTTAATTTTAAGTCGTCAATCAGATTTTCCATATATGCCGCGTTTTTTAGCATTATTTCTGCATACCGCTTACATTGGGGGATTGTCTTTTCTGTATCATCACATAAAATCTCCGCATATCCTTTTATCGGGGACAAAGGAGTTTTTAAGTCATGGGTAATATTAGAAATCCATTCCCGGCGTAGGTTTTCTGTTTTTTCACGCAGACGATCACTCGCCCTTACTTCCCCGTCCAATTCGTTCAGACTTTTTATCAAATCTCGAAATGCGCCTTTTTCTTTGGCGGGCAGATAGCAGCGTCCCGAAATATCCCGAATGGAAGCGGATAATCTGCTGATTGCTTTTGTTACCAATAGTCCATAGCCCAATCCTAAGAAAAGGACGATTACTAATAAAATGCCGATAATGAAAATGATTACCTTTTTCCCGCCTGCAAACCGTTCTCCGTTTAAATACATGGTTACTTTTTGAATGTTCATAGGGAAATACAGAACATAGGCATAGTCTTTTTCGTTTCCTGTTATGACACCAATAAAAGCAGTCATATCTTCCGGGCTTGCATTGTCAAAGTGTCCCGTCTGATAAAGCTGTAAAAGGTCGGTATTAGAATAATAGTCCTGTGCGTTATTTGGTTTTTGATACGCATATACTTCATTTCCGGCATCGTCCAGAATTTGCAGCCCTACATGGGTTTCCTGTAATAGTTCAAGCCCTGTCTGTTTTATTTTAGGGGTATCGTTTACGAAAACAATGTATTTTGAAAAATCCTGTGTAAAAATTTTAGGCTGGTCGCTACGGACATTTTTACCGTTTGGATTTGTCGCAGTAATCAGCATTGCAAAAAGGCAACACACGGCAATGAGGGTTCCTAAAAGTGATAAGAAAAATATCAAATAAATATGAAAGGTGGTACGGTAGCCGGATTGCTTCATTTAATCAGTCCTTTTCTTTAATTTGTAGCCCAAGCCTTTTATCGTAATCAGTTGCTTTGGAGCAGACGGAGTATCCTCAATCTTTTCTCTGATATGGCGAATATGTACCATGATCGTATTATCACAAATGCAACTGTATTCTCCCCATACCTGTTCGTACAGCTGTTCTTTGCTGATGATCTTATCTGCATTTTCCATGAGATAGGACAATAATAAAAACTCACGCCCTGTCAGTTCGATTTCCTGTCCTCGTTTATAAATCCGGCAGCTTTCCTTATCAAGTGTAAGGGAGCCAACAGCCAGTAAATCATTCAGACTTTTGCTTTTGTCAGATTGGTATTGCTGGCGGCGAAGCTGCGCTTTGATACGGTAAACAATTTCCCGTGGGCTGAAAGGCTTTGTAATGTAATCATCACCCCCACTGGAAAGCCCAAGTATCTTGTCAATATCATCATTCCTTGAAGATAGGAACAGGATAGAACAAATTGAAAATTCCCGTATCTGTTTACATACCTCGATCCCGTCAATATCCGGCAGCATAACATCCAATACAATCACGTCCGGCTGGTATTCCCTGCATATCTGAACTGCGTCCTTTCCTGTGTATGCTTTTTGAATATCTACAAAGTTGTCTTGACGTAATGCTTCCTCTATCAGATCAGAAATATCTTTTTCGTCGTCTACTAATAATATTTTACTTTTCATTGTCTGCACCGCCTTTTCGCTTTTTCCTTTTATCCATAGGCTTCTCTGCGTCCTTTGGTATCAACCACATACGACTAAACTTTGCTATGCCGGGTATGCGGTTTTCTTCACATAGCTTTTGCACCCGTCTTTCTGAAATGCCCCATTTTTTCGCTGCTTCTGGGGCAGAAATATATTCTAACATTTTCACTCTTCCTTTCCATAAGCTTAATTGTTATAATTATATACGGTTAGCCGAATAAATTCAAGTTGTTCCACAAGAATTATTTTAGATAATTAATTGAACAAGGTAGCAGCCCATCATCGAAGCTACTATTGACGATGCAATCAAAATGGAAGTATAGAGTCTGTTTTGATTTAGGGAATTTTTTACTTAGCACAAGAATCTTATTATTATATAGGGTAAGGAAAGCGTGATTAAGTTAAGAGCGTGTAGGTTTATAGAATGTTCCCATAACGTAGGCAAGCAATGAGCCGGAATATCCTTTTGGGATATTCCGGCTCGCTTGTTGGGGTTCCCCCAAGCCCCAGACCTACCGCTTGCGCGTCCGGTCGAACACGCCTTTCGGCGTGGCTTTGCGCTCCCTGCGGTCGCTTCCTCCTGCACATCCGCGCAGGAGAGGGGCAGCGCATTTTGCGCCGTTGGCAGATTGCCTTAAACGATGGAAAACTTAGTTAAAGCGTTGCCAAAGAAAGATTAAATTTCGTCCGGCTCCCCGATGTGGCCGTTGTTTTCCTGATAGACTTTTAGGTATCTGTCCAAGAATTGCAAGTAACAGTCTTTATCCTCAGTAAGTGGCTCCAGCAGTGCGGCGATTCGGCGGCGAACTTCGTTTTCCTCCCACTCGGAGAGGGTGAGGGCGTTAGGGATATGCGTCTTATTTTCATCTGCATTGACTACATCGTTGATAACCTCGTTAAACAGCCGGTCAAGCATTTTCGCTGGCGTATCCAGAACCACCGCGCCGGCATCACCGGGGTAGTCAGCTAAAATCCAAACATAGCCGATTTTCTTTGAGTAGACTATATCAAAATAACTTTGCCCGTCAATGTACTTCTCAAACGCTTTCAAAATCGCGTCCAGCTTTTTTCTTACTTCGTCTGTGTAAACCATAGTATCACAACCTTTCTTATATTTGAAAAAGCGATCCTTTGGCAGCGAAACAAATTGAGCCATCAAATCTAATTTTAGTGTTCGATAGATTATAGACAGTTATGCAGGTACAAAGCCTGCCTATCTATCAGTTAAGAAAACGGATATTATAAAAAATGAGTGCCGTCCCGGTTGGAATGGGGCGGCACTTTTTGCGTCACCGTTCCGGTTTCTTCTGTTCTTTTTCCTGTGCCTGCTCCAGTGGCTCCAATCCTAAAATCTTATCTACATTGCGGAGGGCGGTCTGATAAGTAATCATATCCTGCCGCAACGCTTTGTACTGTTCATACTGCTCCCGTTTTTCTTCCAGCAGCGCAGCATATTCCTCTGAAAGCTGCGCCACTTTGGGAATAGGCTTGCCGTCCAATGCGTCAAAGGCTTTCTTTGCGGCTTCATGCTGGGCAATCTCCGCGCCATGCTCCGCGAGAAATTCTTTCTTGTGGCGGGACTTCTTATAAGCTGCGTAGACTTCCCGCGTTTTGGAATACTGGATGATGTGGGTTTTTAACTTTGCCACGCCTGCCATCCGCGCCTCCAACTGTTTGATTTTTTGTGAAGCCGCATTGAAACCGTCCTCGGCCTGCGCTGCCCGAAGCGCCAGTTCGTCATAATCGGTTAGTCCGTTTTCCATCAGGAAATTGAGCGTTTTCGCCGCTTCTTTCAGGTTGAAGATTTTCGCCCAGCGTTCATAGCCTGCGCCTTTTCCAGCGGCAAGTTTCGCCTGGATGTCAATCAGGAGATTGACCTTTCTGCCGGTTCGTTTCGGCGCTGTTTTTCCTGCCGCCAAACGCCCGCGCTGGCTGGTAATTCTGGCGCGCAGGGCGGTCTTGGTATAATCGCCGCCCAGCCGGTTCACCCTTGCAGGGCGCTCCCATCCGGGCAGACGGAAGCCGGGATTTTTGCCGTCCACAATCTCATATCCCTCAGCCCGCATCTTTGCCAGAAACTCCTCATAATGATTGCACTCCGGCAGCACCTTGTCAATGGTCTGCTGTAACTGCTTCTTGTGGCTGATGCCATACTGCGCCGCCGCCATTTCCTTTTGGGACTTGGCTTTTTTCTTCGGATTCTCAATTACCGAAAGGCCGTGGGCGCGGCACAATTCATCGTTCATGCGCCGCAGGATAAAAGCGGAATTTTTCACGTTCTGGAATTTTGCGTCACAGTTTAGGTTGGTGCTGTTAAATTCAATGTGGGTATGGATGTGGCGCTTATCCGTGTGGGTGGCCACCACAAACTGATGCTGCCCGCCGGTAAATTTCATCGCCAGCTCGCAGCCGATTTTGTGCGCCTCCTCCGGGCTGATTTCATCGGGCTTGAATGACTGGATAATGCGGTACATAATAATGTCGTGCTTTTCTGACTGGCTGCGCCCGGTAAGCTGGGCGTACAGTTTTTTGCTGATTTCAAATTCTTCGGCGGCAGTTTCCGGGCTGCACATATAGGAGGAAACCAGTTCGCCGCCGTCTGTCTTTTCTTCTTTCTGGTCATAGTCGTGGCGTTCTGCCATTGACTGCTGACGGGTGCGGTTTTTCATAATCTTTCGTGGTAAAATGTTGGAAATAGCCAAAGGTTCCTCCTTTCTAAAAAAGGCTATCCATAGCCTAAATAGTAGCATGGGTAGCCTACTTTTGCAAGCCATATTTTGTATGCTTGATAAAAAAGGGGGCAGGATACAGCTATGGATACGATTTCAGCGATTAAGACCCGGATACTCCGTTTATGTGCGGAGCGCAGCATTACCATCAACAAACTGGCTACGATGTCGGCGCTGCCGCCATCCTCCGTCAAAAACATCTTGTATGGCAAGAGTACCGATCCGAAAATTTCAACCATCAAGAAAATATGCGACGGTTTGGATATGACGCTGATAGATTTTTTCGATGCGCCCGAATTTGAAAATTTAGAGCCGGAAATTAAATAGCGTTACCGCGCCCCGTCCCGCTGCCGCTGTGCCGTCCGCGCCGCTTTCATGTGGGTGCAGAGAAACTCGTTGTAGTCCTTGCCCTGCTTCGGCGGGTTGGGGTAAACCAGCTTCACCCGCCCGGAAAGTTCCGCGTTGTTCTGGATTTCCTGCGTGAGCCGTTCGATACCTTTCAAGCCGGCCTTGTCGTTGTCCAGGCATAAGCTGATCTGTGTAACATGGGGGTGGTCGTGGAGAAACTGCATCAGGGCGCGGGGGCCGGTTCCGCCCAGAGATAAGTAGTGGCTGTCCCGTGGGTCGCCGCCGGACAGCTTCACCAGTGTGGCGAGGGAGAGCGCGTCAATGGGGCTTTCCGCCACCGCCAGCCGGGGACAGTCCGGGCGGCTGGCGGGCAGGCAGAAGCTGTACCGCTTGTCGCTTCCCTCCACATCCATACGGAAGCCGTCCCGCGTCCCCCGCAGGCTGGCAGCGCGGGCGTTCCCCTGCATATCGCGCCCCACAAAGACGCAGTTCTGATACCGGCGGCTTTCGTATAAAATCCCGGCTTCCATGCACACGCCAAGCAGTTCCGGGTCAATGCCGCGATCCTGCAAATAGCCCACCACGGCGGACGCGCACCGGCTGGCTTCGGGCAGCTTAAACGGCTTTTGCGGCTTCGTGGGTTTTGTGAACGTCTGCTTTACGGGCGGCGGCGCAGAGTACCCGCACAGGGCTTCCACCGCGCCCACAAAGTCCATGCCGCGCACCTTAATCAGATAATCAAGCGCCGTGCGCCCGCCGATGCCCCGGCTGTTCCAGCACCATTTCCCGTTGGAGATTTTTAAGCTGTCATGGGTTCTGGTGCAGTATTCGCGGGGGCCGCTTTTTTTCAGTTCCTGCGGCTCATAAGCCTGCAAATAAGAGAGCAAGTCCCATTCCTTTGCTTTTGCAATCTGCTCTTTGGTTACGCCTGCCAAGTAATCACCTCCAGATATAAAAATAAGCGGCGGGAGCAAAAGAAAAATCGCTCCCGCCGCAGTTGTTTACAGTGCTTCAAATTTCTTCAGCAGGTCGTTCACGCCCTGCCAGATTTCAGCGTAGCCCTGCCGCAAGTCCTCCACATCCTGCGCGTACAGGTTGTGGGTGCTGTTGCAGCGGCGGGCGATCTGGTTGACGTTGCTGGAAACGGAGCGCAGCAGCTTTACCAGTTCCAGCACCGCGCCCATATCAAGCTGCACAATGTAGCCGTCCACCGCCATTTTCCGCAGGTATGCCCGCAGGTTGGAAGTCCCCAGCAGTTCCATTTTGCGGTCAATCGCCGCCTTTTCTTCCGGGGAAACTTTGGTGAACAGCCCCACCGTGCGCCCCTCCTTTGCCCTCACAGCACCGCCTCCTTTCGCGGGGTGCGCTCCATGCCGGACTGTACCGGCGCGGGCGGTTCATAGTTACGGAGTGCCTGACGGATAGAGGGTTTATGGCCAGCCGCCGCAGCGGGCATCGGCACAACCGGCGCGGGTTCTCCGGCGTCCTCCAAATCAGGGCTTTCTTCAACCTCCTGCTCCTGCTCATCCTCCTTTTTGTCCGGTCTGGACAGCTCCCGGTTAAGCTGGTTTAAGCGGGCGGATTTTTCCCGCAGTTCTTCTTCTTTTGGGAATGGCCGGTCGGCTTCTTCTTTGGCGTTTTCCAGTTCGCTTTCCAGTGTGGTAAGCCGCGCCTTTTGCGCGTCCAGCCGTTCCGACAGGCTTTCCAGCGCATTGTTAATGCGGGTGACGTTGCCCACTGCATCGTCGGACAGTTCGGCGGAGTAGGTCAGGTTCTGCTTCATGGTGACGCGGAATTTGCTGCCGTCACACCTGAGCTGCATGGGGAAGCCGCGAAATTCGCCCAAATCCACGATTTTTTCCGGGTCGTCCATCAGCATACACGCCTTAATCACCGCTTCGCCCGCTGCCTTGCGCTCGGTGTAGGTCTGCCCCATGACGGTCATGGAAAAGGCATCGTCCTTGACCGGGTGGGCCTGCACCGTTGGCAAATCCGCCGTCAGCGCTTCGATTAGCAGCTTGGTTTCCGCGATTTTCTGCGGGTAGTATTTCAGCGCCTTGTCCTGCATTTCGTACTGCTGGGAGGTGTGGTTGGCTTTGAGCATTTTCAGCTTGGAAACCTGCACATCCAAATCCATTTTTTCGCGGATGCGGTCGTCGCCGGTGGCAAGGGCTTTGACCTCGGCGTAGGAAAGGGCGGTGGCGTCCACATCCTCGGCGGAGCGGGCGGGGCTTTTGGAGGTCATGATCTGGCCGATAAATTTCTGCTTGTTTTCCACCAGCCCCCAGTTGTAAGCGTCGAATGTCCCTTTGGTGACATACTTGAACATTTTCACAGACGCATTCATGTTTCCCTGGCGCAGAGAACGGCCCGCCCGCTGCTCCAAATCGGCAGGACGCCAGGGGCAATCGAGATCGTGGGACGCGACAATGCGGTTCTGCACGTTCGTGCCTGCGCCCATTTTTGCCGTGGAGCCGATTAAAACACGCACCTGCCCCCGCCGCACCTTGGCGAACAGTTCCGCCTTTTGGGTTTCCGTGTTGGCGTCATGGATAAAAGCGATTTCCGCTTCGGGGATGCCTTTGGCAATCAGCTTTTCCTTGATGTCGTCATAGACGTTGAATGAGCCGTCGCCTTTTGGTGTGCTGAGGTCGCAAAACACTAACTGTGTCCCCAAAATCTCCGTGCTGGCCTGCCATTCCTGCACGATATTTTTCACGCAGGCGTTGACCTTGCTGTCCGGGTCGTCGGGTAAAAGCGGGTTTTGCAGCCGCTGATCCAGCGCCAGCTTGCGCCCGTCCGAAGTGATGCGCAACATATTGTCGATATGGGGGTCAACCTGGCCTCCGCGCACACTTTCCGCACGCTCGCCAAGTTCCTCCACCATTTCTTTCTGGAACCCGCTGGGTTCGGTAGTGACGGTGATATGTTCTGCTTTTGGCACGGGGAGGTTGAGCATATCGGCGGTCTGGATGTCGGCGGCTTCTTTCCAGATAGAAATCAGTTCCGGCAGGTTGTAAAACTTGGCAAACCTTGTCTTGGAGCGGAAGCCGCTGCCCTCCGGCTTTAATTCCATCGCCGTGACCTTTTCGCCAAAGTCCGCCGCCCATGCGTCAAAGTGGCGGTGTCCGTTCTGCTCCAACGTGTCAAACTGGAGGTAGCGCATCATGGTATGCAGGATACGGAAGATACGCAGGAGCAGGATAAGCAAGAGAGTGTTACAGAGCCACCAGACAATGAACTGATTGATTTTGACGCATTTTAATATAAATATGGATAGGGCTACGGTAAGCGGATTTATTGTAGCCTTATTTTTTTAGAAATCGCCATAATTAAGCGAAAATGCAGCCATATTTTAAGAAAGCAAGAGCAAAGTGTAGCTAAAAGGCTACAAAACAAGGATAAAGGGCAGCCATAAAAGGCTGCATGATTCAGAGCAGGCATTAAAGCCTGCATAATAAAAGCAAAAAGCAGCCGGAAGGCTGCAAATAAGGGCGTAATTGTAGCCGTCTGTTTTGGGACTGATATATCAGATTTCAGACAGGCGGCTTTTTTATGTCCTGAAAAGACCTATTTTGATGACAAATTCGGAGGTGTCCGGGGAGTGTCGGGGGTAGTTTCCGGGGAGGGCGCAAGCTCTTCCCTAAGCCCTCGGCGTTTGAGAGCGAAATACACCCTACGCACAAAACTTCGTTTTGTACTCCGGGGATTTCGCCCTTGCAGGGGGCAAATCCACGCAGGCGTGGATTTACAGTCCGAAAGAGCCGGACTGTATTTATCCATGCCGCCCAAAGAACAGGCGCATGGATGCTGTTGCTGCTAACGGCTACATTTTGGGGCAAATATGCAGCAACATCTACGGGACTTAGCAGAAGCCCCTCTGTGGCTGTCAGAAAGCGACAGCCGTAAACCGCCCGGATACGGACATGGTTCGCAGTCAGCCGTTTTGTAACGGCTGCTCATAAAAAATTGCGGCGGATTATCCGTCACTGAAAGGAGAAAGGCATCTGAATGAAAAGAAATTCATTTATAGAAATGGCAAAGCTGCATGACTTGTCCGGGTGCATCACTTATATTTCAAGTCATGTCAAGCAGGAGCATCTGTATGAGGTCTATGCAACGGAGCCGGACAGGGCATTCTGGCGGGAACTTGCTAAGTGCAGTCAGGAAGAATTTGGAAAAAGCGGCACGAACGGGAAATGTATCGAGGCAAGGGAGCTGATGATCGCCCTGCCGGAGAGTTTTATCAATTACGACCATGATTATCTTCTGAAAAGGATGACGGACGAATTTAAGAAACGCTACGGCGTGGAGTGTTTTGCCGCACTCCACCACAATAAACGGAAAACAAACCTGCATATCCATATGATATTTGCGGAGAGGAAACGGTTAGAACAGCCGACAGAAAAGACCGCCACAAGAAATATGTTCTACGATGAGCAGGGGCATCATGTGCGGACAAAGAAAGAGATTCTTGATGATGGTGGAAATATACGAAAGGGCTGTAAGATCATCAAAAAAGGCGAGGTATATGAGCGCAAGATTTTTACCACAAAAGACAATTGCTTTAAGAAGGAGTCCTTTTTAGATAAGATAAAAGTGTTTTATACGGATTTGATCAATCAGATGGTGCTTGATGATAAGGACAGGCTTAGCATATTTGATAAAAACGGTCCGTACCTTGCTACCAAGAAAATTGGCAAAAACAACCCGAAATCGGCGGAGATAAAGGCAGACAATGAAATCCGCATGGAATGGAACAGGGCGGTTGACCGTGCGCTTGTCAGCGGCGTATCCGATGAGGAGGTTGTGGGGCTTAAAAAGACGGAGATTACGGACAGGGTAAAGGAATCCGTGGAGCAGAACGGTAATAAGCCGGAGCTGTTCGGGGATATTGTCAAGGCGGCAATTTTGTTATTAGAGCGTCTGATTGCGAAGGTTATGCAGAAAGTAATGGAAATGGTGGAGAAAGCGATCAGTAAAGCTGCTGTCATCGAGGAAACGCCAAAGGAAATGTCGAGAGAATCGGCAAGCCATATCCAATCCGAAGATGAGCCGACACATCAGCCGGAGATAAAGAAGATACCGTTTCCATTCGACCATTATCGGAAATCGGAAAAGCAGAATCAGACGGAACAGCCACAGCAAAAAGGCGTAGCAGCAGACAATAAATCCGTTATCGAACAGACAAAAGCAGAGCAAAAATCTGTTTCTGCCGAAACAAAACAGCCGGAAACAGAAAGACCGCTACAGCCAAAACCTTCCGTACTGACGGCTAAATATCCCCGCCTGAAAGAGATTGAGGACAAACTGAAAGACCAGAACAGGGCAATTTTTGAACGGGAACAAAAGCGTGATGAACTGAAAAAGGAATTGTCCGAATGTACGGGCATTTTCAAAGGCGGCAGGCGTAAGGAGTTACAGCAGGAGATTGACAGAGTTGATAAGCAGATCTCCAATATGAAAAAGCATCTTTCCTCTATTGTGAGGGAATATAAATTTGATTCTGTTCAGGCATTTAATAAGGAACTCAATGTGTCCAAGAGAGAGTATTTTGATTATCAGGCGGCTCGTGCAGAGTGGGACAAGACCTATGGAGATAAAGCGACAGTTCCTATGAGCATAAAAGAACGTCTCAGGCAGAAAGAACAGATCGTAGAAGAAAGAGAAGCGTGCAGAGTGCATCAGGCAATGAAGAAAGATAAAGGGGCGAGGTAGTGGAGAATGGACATAGGTTATTGGGAGTGAAAAAAATGTTTCCTAAAAGTAGCTGCACAGGGATTATGGTTTTTCATAATCCCTGCTTCTTTAAAGTAATGATTGCATGGAATGTCAACGTATCAGAGTTGTAGTATATCTGCATATTTCCATTGTACTTGGCGACAATTTTGCGGATGCTTTTCAGTCCGAAACCATGCTTATGGCTGCGAGGTATGCTTATAGTAGTGCTGCCGTTTTCCGTTGTGAAAGGATTTGTCCTGCAGGAGTTAATGACTGTTAAAACCGTAAACGGCGTTTGTCCTTTTTTGCCCGTGCTGATATCAATAAAGGAGTCTGGGATACCTTCAGCCGCTTTCACGGCGTTGTCGAGCAGGTTGCAGAACAATGAGGTAAGGTCATTGTCGGTAATAAAATCCGTCGTTTGGCTTCGTATATCTGCGTGAAAAGCTATGTGGCTGTCAGTACACTGCTGCATATATCGGCATAAAATGGAATTCAGCATTTCATGTTCACACAGCCGGGCGGATTCTTTCAAGTCAGAAGAACGGATCAGCTGGTGCAGATACGCATCTATTTTATCATGTTCTTTCTGCTGATTCAGCATATCAATGGAGTGCAGGTGTTTCTTTATATCGTGGATTAAAATGCGCTGGTTTTCGTTCTGCAGGCGCAGCATTTCATAATATTCAATAGAGTTAGATTCTTTTTGGAGTAGCAGCTGCATCTGTGTAAATTCCATGCTTTTTTTTTGGTTGTACTGGTTGATGCCAAATACAAGCAGGTTGCTGATCAGTAAGAAAAAGGCGCTCAGCGTAACCATTCCTTTTAAAAGGGGCGAAAGCAGGAAAGAATCACTGATGCTTACCAATGTGAGCATGATAAAGACAGAGGTTACAGGAATAAAAATCAGAAGCAGTACGGATTTGTCATGCTGCCGTTTCTGTGTCTGCTGCCCCTTCAATACATGAATCAGGATATATACAATGGTAAAGAATATCATTTTGCTGAAAATAATAAAAATTATCATATTTTGAAACTGTCCGGATTCTGCAAGGAAATGAGGCGAGAAACGTTCCATTATGCTGTATATGGTCAATTCGCACATTCCCATAATGGCAGCTAAAACAGCGGAATGAAACAGCGCAGAATACCATTTGAGGTCATACTGGATAAACAGGAAAATAAAATTCAGGATAAAATATAATGTCATATTCAGCCATTTATGTTCCAACAGAGAAATGGCAAACATCGTAACATAAAAAAGGAAAAGCATTGCAAATTGTATCCACGGTTTGCGTCTGGCAGTAAAAAGGTTAGAGGAATACTGCCACAGTATTACTGCCTCTATCAGAAAAGTAAAAAAATAACAAACAGCATTGCTCATTTGGTTTACCTCGTACTTTCAAGATAAAGAAGGTAGGCTTCTTTAAATGCACTGTATTTTCTTTTTGTCAGATAAGCGTGGATCTGATTGCCATACATATTGACAAGGGAATGATCAAAATCCGTGACATGTTCAAAGTTGATAATGAAGCTGCGGTGTGTCTGGAAAAAACAGTTTTTGGGAAGCTCTTTCAGCCAGTACTGCATATTATGGACGGATTCAAAATCACACAGGGTTGTATGTACAATTACTTTTCTTGCCTGTGCTTCTACTGCGATGACAGCGGAGGCGGAAAGGGTGTGTATGCCTTCTTTTGTTTCAACCGGTATTTTGATTGTCATAGTGTTATACAGCTCAACCGCATCCTTCATGTTTCGGAAGAACCGCTGTTTATCCACAGGTTTTGACAGATAACGGAATACCTGAAACCGCATGGCTTCATCAAGATATTCGGAATAAGAGGTCACAATAAAAATAATAATCTTATCATTCTTCTTTTTTAATTCATTTCCCACATAGATACCATTCATTCCGGGCATTTCTACATCAAGAAATAGAATGTCTTTTTCACCTTTATCTGCCAACAGAGATTCCCCATCAGAAAAGCAGATCAATTCAGGACATTTCACACCAATGTTTTCAAAAAAATTATTTATATATTCTTGAAGCTGTTCAACTATCAGCGCATCATCGTCACAGATGAGTATTCGCATTTTCATACCTCTTTTCATGTGATTTACTACATTTACCCCTTGTAATTATACAATGAATGTCAGGAAAATACAAAAGACTTGTATGAAAAGACATTTTTTGGTGGATTTTGGGCTGAAAAGGAATCAGGAAAAATTCGCAGGGTCGATTGCAAACCGAGGTTCCCGTTTTGTAACCAAGTTTCACCTTTTGCAAGCGGCATTCAAATTTTGT
>QZDS01000039.1 GCA_009917455.1 bacterium 1xD8-48
AAGTGGGTGATTTTTGAAAAATAGGTTCTGAAAGCCCCATGAAATAAGGGCTGAAGATTCCGAGAAGTTATAACATTTGACGCGGAGGAATTTTATTATTCGACGAGAGAGGAAAATAAGGCGTCAGTGGGACTGGCGCGCTCGCTGGGATTTGAATGTATTTCTTCGGAGGTTAAGGTGGACGGACGGGACGGGCATAGCTATCATCTGCTTAAGTATCGTTTGAAACTGAAAAAGTGACGAAATAAAAGTGACAGAAAAGCCGCATGTCAAAACAAAAAGGAAAAAAGGAATGAATATACAAAGCTACTGGCGCGCCGTTCTG
The DNA here is from genome assembly GCA_009917455.1 of bacterium 1xD8-48. Lineage (GTDB taxonomy): Bacteria > Bacillota > Clostridia > Lachnospirales > Lachnospiraceae > Suilimivivens. The sequence continues at coordinate 326 of QZDS01000039.1, forward strand.
CAGCAGCAGGCGGAGGAAATAAAAACATTTTTCCATGAGGACGCTTATGTAAACTGGCATAACACAAACGAGCATTTTACAGTCAGCGAGTTTATCAGGGCAAATTGCGAGTACCCGGGAGCGTGGGACGGGGAAATTGAACGGCTGGAAGAAGCGGGAGATTTGCTCATTACGGCAACCCATGTATACTCCCGCGACAGAAAGCTGTCCTTCCATGTGACGTCGTTTATCAGGATAAAGGACGAAAAAATTATGTCTGTTGACGAGTATTGGGGAGACGACGGAATTGCCCCACAGTGGCGGAGGGATAAGCATATCGGGACGAAGATTCAAGATGTCTCACGGGCAGGAGGAAAAAGATGACCATCATATATTTTGTGCGTCATGCAGCCCCCAATTATAGAGCTCACGGCGATGCGGTTCTGTCAGGCCCTTACAAAAGAGCCGTGGATACAGTCAGGGGATTTGCCGACGCCAAAGGGCTGGAGATAACGCTCGTTGACGGTTTCAGGGAGCGGAAGGTGCAGAAGCGGAACATTGACGCCCTGAATCAGGTGCTGTATATATATAATGACAAAAACATAGGAATCGGCAGTCATGGCACAGCTTTAAGCACGATTAACAATTATTTTGATTCTTCCTTTGAAAAAATCTGATGCCATGGATTGTCATGTTTAAATTTGAAAGAAGTAAATGTGTAGAAATTCAAAAATATAATCTATTTAAGGAGTCCTTATGAAAACAAAAATCTTCATTGACGGAAGCGAAGGCACAACAGGTCTTAGAATTCATGAACGCTTTTCCGAAAGAGACGACGTGGAGCTTTTACCCATTGCCCCGGAAAAGCGCAAGGATACCTCTGAACGGAGGCGGCTGATAAATCAGGCCGATATTGTTTTCCTGTGTCTGCCGGATGCGGCGGCAAGGGAGTCGGTAAGCCTTGTGGAAAACGATAATGTCAGGGTAATCGACACATCGACTGCTCACAGGACGGAAGAGGGGTGGGCTTACGGCTTTCCCGAGCTGTCGGAAAAGCACAGGGAAAAGATAAGGGAAGGAAAGCGGATAGCGGTGCCGGGGTGTCATGCCACGGGCTTCATATCCCTTGTCTATCCGATGATAGCCTCGGGAATTCTCCCGGCGGACTACCCCCTCTCGGCCTTTTCTCTGACGGGCTACAGCGGCGGCGGCAAAAAGATGATTGCAGAGTATGAGGAAAAGGAACGGGCGGGGGAGCTTGACGCTCCCAGAGAGTATGCACTTTCCCAGCAGCATAAGCACTTAAAGGAAATGAGGGAAATCACAGGGCTTTTGCGCCAGCCCCTGTTTTCTCCCATTGTTGCGGATTACTACAGCGGAATGGTGGTTTCCGTCCCTCTGTATAATGAGTTTTTGAAGGAAAGGAACACTCCCCGGGGGCTGCAGGAGTTTTTTGCGGATTACTATGCTGGGCAGCGGTTTATCACTGTGGAGCCTTTCGGCGCAGAGGAAAACCTTCATGGGAAAATGCTGGCGGGAAACGGGTGCTGCGGCTATGACGGGCTGAAAATATACATAACCGGAAACGAGGAGAGGACGGTGCTTTCCGCGCAGTTTGACAATCTGGGGAAAGGCGCTTCCGGCGCGGCCATTCAGTGCCTGAATATTATGCTGGGCTGCGGAGAGGACAAAGGATTAAATCTATAGCTGAGGTGTGAGAATATGACAATCAGAGCAATGACAATCGACGATTATGAGGAAGTGTACGCGCTGTGGATGAGCATCAAGGGCTTTGCCATGCGCAGCCTTGACGATTCCAGGGACGGGGTAGCGCGCTTCCTTAAGAGAAATCCCGACGCCAGCGTGGTGGCGGTGGCGGACGGAAAAGTTGTGGGCAGCATTCTCTGCGGCTATGACGGCCGGCGGGGATGCCTTTACCATGTGTGCGTCCGCGAGGATTACCGCAGACAGGGCATCGGAAAGGCGATGGTGGTATATTGCATGAAAGCCCTTGAAAAGGAGGCAATCAGCAAGGTTTCCCTGATTGCCTTTACGCAGAATGATATCGGTAACGCTTTCTGGAAGGAAATCGGCTGGACAAAGCGGGAGGATTTGAATTATTATGACTTTGTCCTGAATGATAAAAATATCGTGAATTTTAACAGAGGATGACGGAAGCGCATTCGCGCAGTCAAAACCCCTGCGCAGGCAGTGGACCGGTTCGCTGCCTATGGGGAAGGAATGGAGGAAAATTATGAAAATAACAGAAGGCGGCGTGACGGCGGCAAAGGGTTTTGAGGCCGCAGGCGCGGAAGCGGGAATCAAATATCAGAACAGAAAGGACATGGCGCTGATTTACAGTCAGGCCCCCTGTGTTCTGGCGGGAACCTTTACCAGCAACGTGGTAAAGGCGGCTCCGGTTTTGTGGGACAGGAATGTGGTGGAAAACGCGCCTTTCGGGCAGGCGGTGATTGTCAATGCGGGGATTGCCAATGCCTGTACGGGCAAAGAGGGCTACGAGTACTGCGAGAGGACGGCGGCAAAGGCGGCGGCGGTTCTTGGCATTCCAAAAGAATCGGTTCTGGTGGCCTCCACAGGGGTGATTGGCATGCAGCTTCCCATTGACAGGATAGAAGCGGGAATCGAAAAGCTTGCGGGAGAAAAGCAGGATACGTCAAAAGCCGGAACCCTGGCGGCGGAGGCAATCATGACCACGGATACCCACTCAAAGCAGGCGGCGGCGGAGGTTGTGATTGACGGCGTGAAAGTGACCGTCGGCGGCATGTGCAAGGGCTCCGGCATGATTCATCCCAATATGTGCACCATGCTTGCCTTTGTGACCACAGACGCGGCGATTTCCAAAGAACTTTTGACTAAAGCAGTTAAAGAGGATGTTACAGACACCTTCAACATGGTTTCCGTGGACGGGGATACCTCCACCAACGATACGCTTCTGGTGATGGCAAACGGTATGGCGGGCAACAGCGAAATCAATGAGGTGGGTCCGGCCTACGAGGCTTTCAGGGAGGCTCTTCATTATGTAAACGAATCCCTTGCGAAAATGATGGCAGGGGACGGCGAGGGAGCCACGGCCCTGATTGAGGCGAAGGTGGTGGGAGCGGCCACAAAGGACGATGCCAGAAAGCTTGGGAAATCCGTTATCTGTTCCAGCCTGACAAAGGCGGCAATCTACGGCCACGACGCCAACTGGGGAAGAATCCTCTGCGCCCTGGGCTATTCGGGCGTTTCCTTTGAACCGGAGAAGCTGGAACTTTATTTTGAGAGCAAAGCGGGTAAAATCCTGATTTACAAAGACGGCGTGGGTGCCGATTACAGCGAGGAGGAAGCCGGCAGGATTTTATCGGAGCCGGAAGTAACTATCCTGGTGGATATGAAAGCGGGAGAAGAGTCGGCAACGGCATGGGGCTGTGATTTGACTTATGATTATGTGAAAATTAATGCGGACTACCGAAGTTAATATAAAAAATGGGGAGAATGAAAAAATGGACAAGGACATGCAGGAAGTTTTGAAAAAGGCGGAGGTGCTGATTGAAGCCCTTCCCTATATACAGAAATTTAACCGGAAAATTATCGTGGTAAAGTACGGCGGCTCCGCCATGAGCAACGAAGAACTGCAGAAAAATGTAATCAAGGATGTAACGCTTCTTAAACTGGTGGGTTTTAAACCCATTATCGTGCACGGCGGAGGCAGGGAAATCAGCCGCTGGGTGGGAAAGGTCGGAAAGGAAGCAAAATTTGTGAACGGTCTGCGGGTGACGGACGGAGAGACTATGGAAATTGCGGAAATGGTTCTTGGCAGAGTCAACAAACAGCTTGTCACCATGGTACAGGAGCTGGGGGTGAAGGCCGTGGGCCTTAGCGGAAAGGACGGCGGAATGATTCGGGTGGAAAAGAAGTACTCCGACGGGCAGGATATCGGCTTTGTAGGCGAGATTACGGAGGTCTGCCCCAAGATTTTATACGACCTTCTGGAAAAGGATTTTCTGCCCATTGTTGCGCCAGTCGGACTGGACGACGGCTTCCATACCTATAATATCAATGCGGATGACGCCGCCTGCGCCGTAGCCAAAGCGGTGGGAGCGGATAAGTTGGTATTTCTGACGGATATTGAGGGGCTTTACCGGGATATCAACGACAAGAGCTCCTTTATACCCAGAATTACCACCTCCGAGGCGGAGGAGATGATTGCCGGAGGAATCATTGGCGGCGGCATGCTGCCCAAGCTCGGGAACTGTACGTCGGCGGTGAAAAACGGCGTCAACAAGGTACATATTCTGGACGGCCGTATTCCCCACTGTCTTCTGCTTGAGATTTTTACCAACGAAGGCGTGGGAACCATGATACTGCGGGACGAAGATAAAAGATGAACAGCAAAAAGGCTGACAGGAGAATATGATGGAAAAAATGACGCAATATATTGAAGAGGCGGAAAAGGCGCTGCTGCACACCTACAACCGGTATCAGGTTGTTTTGGATAAAGGCGAGGGCGTGTATCTCTACGATATTGAGGGCAAAAAATATCTGGATTTCTGTGCGGGAATCGCGGTGTTTGCCCTGGGCTATCATAATGAAAAATATAACAATGCGTTGAAAGCGCAGATTGACAAGGTGATTCACACTTCCAATTATTATTACAACGTTCCTGCCATTGAGGCGGCGAAAAAGCTGAAGGCAGTTTCCGGCATGGACAGGGTTTTCTTTACCAACAGCGGTGCGGAAGCGGTGGAAGGCGCCATTAAAGCGGCACGGAAATATGCTTATCTAAAGGACGGAAGAACCGACCACGAAATCATTGCCATGGAGCATTCCTTCCACGGGCGGACCATGGGCGCATTGTCGGTGACGGGAAACCCGAAGTACCGGGAGGCTTTTGCGCCTATGATAGGCAATATCCGCTTTGCGAAGATGAACGATTTTGACAGCGTGCTGGCAAACGTGACGGAGAAAACCTGTGCGGTGATTCTGGAAACGGTGCAGGGAGAAGGCGGGATTTTTCCGGCGCAGGAGAGCTTCCTGAAAAATATAAAAGCCCTCTGCGAGGAGAAGGATATCCTTCTGATACTGGACGAAATCCAGTGCGGAATGGGACGCACGGGGGAAATGTTTGCATGGCAGCGGTACGGAGTAAAGCCGGATATCATGACTACTGCCAAGGCTCTCGGCTGCGGCGTGCCGGTGGGCGCGTTCCTTATGACGGAAAAGGCGGGGACGGCGTCCCTCACAAGCGGCGACCACGGAACTACCTACGGCGGCAATCCCCTGGCGGCGGCGGCAATAAATATTGTGCTTGATTTATTTGAGGAGAACCATATAATAGATAATGTGAAAGAGACGGGGGCTTATCTTGCCATGCGGCTTGATGAGCTGGCGGCGCGTTATGACTGTATTTCGGAAAGACGGGGCCTTGGGCTGATGCAGGGACTGGTATTTAAAAATCCGGTAGGGCCTGTGATTACCCGCGCCCTTGAAAAAGGGCTGATTCTTATTAACGCAGGCGCGGATATTATCCGTTTTGTACCGCCTCTTGTCATCACGAAAGAGCATGTGGACGAGATGATAGGAATTCTTGAAGAAAGCATCGAGGAAAAATAATGGGTTTGAAGCAACGACTTACGGCAGTGGGTATCATTGCCATAGCCGCGGTGGTTACCTTTGGTATTGCCAGGAGTGGACGGCAGATTACGCAGCAGCAGGAGGAAACAATATTTTCAGGCGGAAGGGAAACTCTTTATCTGTGGTATACGGATGAGGCGCTGACGCCCTATCTCAGCGGGGCGGCGGTTACCTATAACGAAAATCACAATATCAGAGTGGTTCCGGTGCTGGAATCCGGTCTGGAATATCTGGAAAATATCAACGCGTCTTCACTGGAAAGCAACGCGCCGGATTTATATATTTTAAGCCATGACTCCCTTGAAAAGGCATATCTGGCGGGGCTTGCCGGCGAGGTGGCGCCGCCGGAGGATTTTTCCATGGAAAATACTTATATAGATACGGGGATAAAAGCGGCCACTTATAAGGATAAAGTAATCGCATACCCTTTTTATTTTGAAACCAGTTCCTTTTTGTATAACAGAACCTATCTGGAAGATATGGCTCTGAAAGGGCTGGAGGCGGAAGCGGACGCGCTGGAAGGGGAACAGGCGCAGAACGAGGCGGACGAAGCGGCGGCTTTAGGTACTATCGGGGCTGTGGCGGAGGAAATCGACACCATGGGAAGCGAAAATACTGTGGACCTTGGGGCGACGGCCGCTGACAATGAAGGCGAAAGCCGGTTTACCCAGGAGCAGATTGAGGAGAGAATGAGGGAAATTCTTCCCGCAACCATTGATGATATCAGGGAATTTGCCGATAATTACGATGCTCCCGAGCAGGTGGAGGGCGTTTTTAAGTGGGATGTCACCGATATTTTTTATAATTATTTCTTTGTGGGCGGCGCAGTCGATATGGGAGGCGAGGCCGGCTGGGATACGGACAGGATAGATATTTACAACCTTGACGCCATCCATAACATGCGCACTTATCAGGAGCTGAGCCAGTTCTTTTCCATAGATACAAACGAGATTACCTATGATGCGGTTCTGGACGAGTTTATGGCGGGGAAAATGGTCTTTACCACAGCCACAACAGACGCAGTGGAAAGGCTGGAGCAGGCAGGGGAAGAAGGGCTGTTTACCTATGAATACGACATTGCCCCGCTTCCGGGCATTGATGAAAATCACGGCTCCAGGTCTCTTTCCATGACAAGTTGCGTGGTTGTCAACGGATACGGCGACAGGAAAGAAGCGGCCAATGATTTTGCTGCTTTTGTAACTTCCGAATATAATGACATTCTCTATGCCAGAGCCGGAAAGGTTTCCGCAGCAAAGGATGTGAATTACGACTACGCGGCTCTTGACCGGTTTGCGCAGGAGTACGAAAAGTCTGTTCCTATGCCGAAAATGCTGGAAACCAGTAATTTCTGGGTAAAGCTTGAGGTTTTGTTTTCCCAGGTGTGGAACGGAGCGGACGCCAATGAAAAATTAAAGAGCCTGTCCGAGGAGATGAAAACCCAGGTGACCGGGCAGCCCTGTGAGGAGGAATACCTTGAGGAGCCGGAAGAACCGGAGGAGGAAGACGGCGGGGAAGAATCTGAGGGCGGAGACAGTGCGGAAGAATAATAATTTTTCAGAAATTTTTCGGATGCAGAGACTTATGTTTTACGTTTCGAATCTTAGAGCGAAAATACAGTTTTGAATAACAATCCGGTCATATGGGTATCATAAGTTCGGAGCAATTTACAAATATGCTCCGGCAAAAGAGGAAAAGGAGATACTCATATGATTGGATTTTTTATTGCACTGATTTCAGGCGCCCTGATGAGCGTGCAGGGCGTGTTCAATACGCAGGTGACCAAGGCGTCAGGCATCTGGGTGGCAAATGCCTTTGTGCAGTTTACAGCCCTTCTGGTCTGCCTTGGCGCGTGGCTCTTTGCGGACCGTTCCTCTTTCGGGGAGCTTTTTAAGGTGGAGCCCAAATACATGCTTCTGGGAGGCGCAATCGGAGCTTTTATCACCTATACCGTAATTAAAAGCATGGATATGCTGGGGCCAGCAAGGGCGGTTATGCTGATTGTGGTCGCCCAGCTTGCGGTGGCGTATATCATCGAGCTTCTGGGATGGTTTGGCGTGGAAAAACAGCCCTTCGAGTGGCGGAAGGTTATCGGTATGGCGGTGGCGATTGCCGGGATTGTCATATTCAAGTGGGAAGCGTGAGGGGGGAGCGGGAAACGTGACGGAGCTGTGAAAAAGATAAACTCCGAAGCTTCCGGCCGCCTTGCATCGCTGGCCGAATTCCTCGTAAAACAGGTCCGGCATGGCGTCGTTTTTCAGCCCGTATTCTTTCAGGGCCATAAGAAGCTGCCAGAGGCTTCCCGGCTTTTTGGCCGCTTCCCCGAAAATATATTCCTTTAGCTGCACATTGGTATCGGAAAACCATCATCGTCAAAGTATGCCCCGGCAATCCTGTCGAAGCAGTTTCTTTTCAGAGTCATTCTTCTGGTAAGCTCCAGCATATCGTCGCGGTTGATTTCGCCCATATTTTTCCCCATTTCTGCGCTGCTTTTCGCGCAAAATTCATGAAAATCAAGAGCCGAACATAATTGCGGTTGACATCCGTATTATACGAGTGTATAATTCATTATGCGATTGCATAATAAAGGAGGGCGTAAGATTGAAAAATAATTCGAAAAAACTGGGCGAAGCCGAACTGGAAATCATGCAGGTAATCTGGAAAAGCAGGGAGCCTGTCACTTCAAACTACATTTTGAAGGAACTGCAGGGGAAAAGAAAATGGCAGTTGTCAACCCTGATGACGTCCTTATCCAGGCTGTGCGAGAAGGGATTTGTATCCTGCGACCGCACCACGGGCATGAATCTTTATACCAGCCTGATAGCGGAAAACGATTATAAGGCCACGGAGGGCAGAAGCTTTCTGAAAAGGCTGTATGACAACTCCATACAAAACATGGTGGCGACTCTTTACGGCAGAAAGGCTCTCCCGCCTTCCGAGGTGGAAGAACTGAGGGCATATCTGAATGAACTGTTAAAGGAAGATTCGACGCAGGAGGAAGAATGACGTGCGGTAAGGCTGTGCGGAAATGAGGGGAAAATGATAACAGATTTGTTTGTTACGGTTTTAACAATTTCAATGACCACAAGCGTGCCCGTGATTTTATTGATGATTTCAGGGTCTTTTTTAAATAAACGTTATGCGGCAAAGTGGAAATACTGGATTTGGCTTTTTCTGGCGCTGCGTCTGGTGATTCCCGTAAACGGACAGACGGCGGGGGAGCTGCTGGCAAAAGCATCAGAAGGAAAACGGCAGGCAGGCGAGGCTTCGGCGGATATGGAGGCAGGAGAAAGCCCGGGATTTCGGCGGATTGTTGTGGAGCTGCCGCCGCAAATGACAACGCCGATTTCCATTGAAACGGAGAAAAATGCCGCAGATATCACAATACTGGACATCCTGGCGGCGATACGGTTTACCGGGGGACTTATCTTTGTGCTGGTTCATTTGCTGAGCTATTGGCATTACAGAAAGGGGCTTATGAAGACCGGCAGGCCGCCGGAGGACGAAAGGCTGATGTATCAGCTTAAGAGGCTTCAAAAGGAGGCAGGGATAAAGAGGAAGGTGTCTGCGATAGAATGCGGGGAAGCCCCCGGTCCGATGACTACGGGATTTTTTACGTCCCTGATGATTTTTCCGCAGGAAAAATACAGTGATGAAGAATTATACTTCATTTTGAAGCATGAGCTTTTTCATTTAAAGCGGCGGGACGTGTGGTTTAAGCTTTTGATGGTAACTGCCAACGCGGTTCACTGGTTCAATCCGGTTATCTGGCTCATGCAGAGGGAGGCGGCTCTGGATATGGAGCTTTCCTGTGACGAGTGGGTGGTACGGGGGAAGGGAAAGGACGCACGGAAGGCATACACAGAGGTTTTGATTTCCGCGCTGCATAAAAAGTGCAGTAGGAACATTCCCTTTTCCACACAATTTTACGAGGGAAAACAGATTATGAAAAAACGTTTTAAAAATATTTTAAGCAGGAAAAAGAAGAAAAACGGCGCGTTAATACTGGCGGGAATACTTGTTCTGACGGCCATTCTGGGAGCTCTGGCAGGCTGCTCCGTGGGAGAAGATGGGGGGCGGAAAGAGGGAATTGTAATGGAGGGAATTGAAGTTCCCGCCGTTGTGCTGGATAAGGCAAAAGAGCTTGTGGACGCATGGTATGACAATGCCCGGGAGGGGTTTGCCGACTATCATTATGAAAACTGGAGGATCCAGTCTCTGGCTCAGCGCTATACCTACGAGCATTTCAGCGGAATGACACTGCAGGTTTATCAGATGAATTACCAGTTTTTGTCCGGTACGCCCGAAAAGGTGGTTCCGGCGGGCGGTATGACAGTCGATGAAGAAGGCTGGGTTGTGCCGGATTATCCTGACAGCAGATTCCTGATTTTCCGACAGGAGGGCGAGAGCCTTACTTTTCTGACGGAACTGTTTGAGAACGACTGTCTTCCGGGAGACGAACTGTTTACCGGTGACTTGCAGGGCGCACTGGAAAGCCTTGGCGTTATCAGTGTCGTGGAAAGAGGGGAAGAAGATGAGAATGGGCAGGATATGAACGGGCAAAGCCTGTCCGGGGAAAGCGCCTCCGGGTCAAACGCGTCTGAGGAAAACAGGGGAACACTTACCGTATACCGGGAGGGGGAAGCGGATGAAATACCGGCGGCTCTTTATGCAGGGGAAGGGTACTCCATTTATCTGACAGAGGGAGACTGGCGCCAGGAGGCGGCTGACGAATGGGTGGCTGTGTATGATGGAGCGCCGGTTTTAGACGGACGGGTACGGCTTCGGATTCGTTCATACGAGGACAGGACAAGGGATGAGGCAGCGAACGAGCTGGAAAACGACGGCTATTCGCCGGAAGATTATGAGTTGGTCAGGCGGGAAGGAGAAATGGTGTACAGGGCAAGGCTTTTGGAAGACGACGGCCGCGTGTGGGAAATCTTTTACTGCCATACGGAAGAAGCAGAGGAAGGATGGGGACAGGTGCTTAAGGTAATGGCGGATACCTTTGCACTGTCTTTGGATTGAGGGATTTTTCTGATGCCATGCGGAACCGCCTTCCCACAACCGATACTATATAAAAATGAAAGTTTGGTTTTTAATAGTTAATAAAAAACAGATAATATTTTAATAATATTAATATTGACTTTAATATTATTAAAATGTATAATGTAGGTATAAAGAAAAGCACCTTTTACCTGCACATATCGCTCCGGCAAGGCTGCGGCGTTGGTGCAGAGCAGCAGAAAGAGGGAAGAGTGAAAGATTTTTCAAATCTTTCCTTTGCAAGTTTGTGTCTGCGCTGTATCCACAAACTTGAGAAGCCAGGTTGGTTTTGCGCAACAAAGCAGCGCAGAAATGGGGAGGAATATGAACGGTATACCCAAATGGATTGCAGAACTGCCGGAGGAGGATTTGAATTTTATCAAACGTTTTGTACTTTCCTCCGGGTCGCTGAAGGAGATGGCGGGAATCTACGGCGTAACATACCCGACAGTCCGTTCCAGATTAGACCGTGTGATTAAGCGGATTATGTCCTCCGACGAGAAAGAGGAGGAGGCTTATATCAGCCTGATTAAGAAAATGGTGCTGGAAGAAAAGCTGGAGTTTGACGCCGCCACGATTCTGATTCGTGAGTATCGAAAGGAGAAACAAAATGGAAATGATGAATAATTACGGAGTACTCAGCATACTGGCGGTAGGATTGGGGCTTATGGCGAGATATTTCCTTTCAAGGCTCTGGAACGCAACGCAGCCCTCTGTCCGCCTTGGCATGATGGCGGGGCTGTTTGCGGTGTATACGGCGGGAATTTTGCTTATTCTGTGGCAGATTTACCGCTATACACAGGAAACGGGAGGCAGCGTCCAGAACTATCATCATATGGTGATACTGACAGTGCTCACGGCAAATACCATTGTGCTTTTTGTGGGAATCTTCTTTTACATTGTCCGGGGAAAACGGATGCTCTCCGGCGCGGATAAAATGAAGTTGATGGATTTGTAATTTGTGTCTGGCAAATCAGCCAATCAGGAAAAACGGAAACGGCGGCAAAGTATGTTCTGTATGTACAGAGCCGCTTTCTGGCCGCCTGACGAAAAAAACATATTCTATAAAAAAATATTAAAAAAAACGTCAGAAACTTGTCATTCAGTAAATATTCTGCTATATTGAATTCATCAATTCAAAGTGAAGCTCTTATTTCTTCCATTCATTATGTATGGTACGGCAGCATTATATTATGGAAGGAATCTGTATCGGCATCTCGCCGGAAATTCACGAAAGAAAAACTAAATGATAAAAGGCAGAGATGGAAAGACCGGTGCGGAGGACAAGTCCGTGACGCCATTCTTATATATCCAGTATACTCTGCCGGAAGGAGGAGGTATGGGATATACCAAAAAGACACTTCAGGAACTTGATTTGATTGACAACTTCCTGTCAAATGCAATTGCTTCCAACAGCGAGTTAAGCGAGCCGTTTTACCGGCTGCTCCTGTCCGTTCTGCTCGGAAAGGAGCTAAAAACAGTCCGGGTGCTGGCACAGCAGATAATTCCGGCAACAACGCCGGAGCTGCGGGGAATCCGGATGGATGTGGAAATTACGGAGTATGATAAGGGAAACATAACCGGCATATATAATGTGGAACCGCATCTTAAGGACGGACTCCATCTGCCGAGACACAACAGGTACTATCAGGCAAAGATAGACGGCAGGTATGTGAAAAGGGGGCTTAAGGACTTTTCAGAGATACCAAACCTGTATGTGATTACGATTACAAATTATGACATATTCGAAAGAGATTATATGATGTACACGTTCCGCAATAAATGTGAGGAGTTACCGGATATAGAGTATGACGACGGCCTGCAGTTTGTATATTTTAATACGAAAGGACAAAAAGGCGGTAGCCAGGCGATAAAAAATATGTTAACATATATTCAAAATAGTGACAGCAAAAATGCGGTGGATGATGCAACCAGAAAGATAGATTTCTATGTGAACAGGGTGAAGAGTCTGCCGGAAGTGGAGGCGGGATATATGACACTTGGAGATTATTTTGACAGTATGCTGGACAGAGCCAAGGAAGAAATGGCGGAAGATGTAAGGAGAGAAGTAACGGAAGCAGTAAGAAAAGAAATGGCGGAGGCGGTAACCAAAGAAGTGACGGAGGCGGTAACCAAAGAAGTGACGGAGGCGGTAACCAAAGAAGTGACGGAAGCGGTAACCAAAGAAGTGACGGAGGCAGTAACCAAAGAAGTAACAGAATCGGTAACAAAAGAAGTAACAGCTTCCGTTACCAGAGAAATCACCGGGCAGAGCATAAAAGCAATTGTGGAAATATTTCAGGAGCACCATGATACAAAGGAAAATGCGGCTGCCGGGCTTCGCAGTAAATTCCCGGAATATGCCGGTCAGGCGGAGAAACTGGTAGAAAAATACTGGAAGGACGACCTGTAAATGCGGCTGCCAATGCCATTTGTACATCTGGCTAAAATTTAGCTTGTCAATCCCGCAAATTTCCATTACAATGAAATAGTATCGTTGCAGGGGGCTTTCTGTCTGACAGAAAGGAGTAACGATGAAAAAGAGATTGAAAATTATGAAGGTGACGGCAATAATTTTGGCGGTTACTTTTTGTACGCTCTTGGGCTGTGAGAAAAAGGAAGCCGGAGAGCTTCTTTTGCCGTTGGAGGAAGCCGGAGAGTCAGGTGAACGACAGGCAGGGGAAGAAGGCGGGAAAAGCGCCGGTACGGCGGAAGGCGATTACGGGATGATAACACCGGACGGGGCGGCGCTGCCGGAGGGACAAAGTACAGCGTCGGCCACAGAGGCAATTTGGCCGGATACGCTATCAGCCGGTGTGCCCGCACAGCCGGAAGGGGAAAGCGCACCGGCGAAAGAAGCGGAAACGGAAGAAGCTGCCTGTGTGGTTCATATCTGCGGCGCGGTAAGGGAGCCGGGCGTTTATGTTATGGAAGCGGACGCACGGATTTATCAGGCGGTTGACAGGGCCGGGGGCTTTGATGACGGCGCAGATGAAAACTATTTAAATCAGGCGGATTTGCTTTCCGACGGAATGAAAATTTATGTGCCGACCAAAGCGGAGGTGGAACAGTCCGGCGGGGAGATTGAGTGGAAAATTTCCGGGGAAACCGGCGTTTCCGGTACAGGATCCGCAGATGCAGAGAACGGGAAGCAGAAAAATACCTTGGGCGGAAGCGTTTTACTTATCAATATCAACACAGCGGGAGAAGCGGAGCTTTGTACGCTTCCGGGTGTGGGCAGCAACAAGGCGAAAAGCATTATTGCCTATCGTGAAAAGAACGGCGCTTACCGGACAATCGAAGATATTATGAACGTTGAAGGGATAAAGGATGGCGTCTTCCAGAAAATAAAAGACAGCATCACAGTGTAGCGGCATTCGCCAAATGCCTGCTTTGCAGTCGCCTGGCTCATTGCTCGCGGAAGCCAACAACCCCGCTGCAAGCAACGGGGTATGTGTCTCTCGCGGCATTCGCCAAATGCCTGCTTTGCAGTCGCCTGGCTCATTGCTCGCGGAAATAAAAATGGATGGTGTGGATATATGGCAAAAAAAGTGCTGGTAGTAGATGATGAGAAGCTGATTGTTAAAGGAATCCGTTTCAGTTTGGAGCAGGACGGAATGGAGGTTGACTGCGCTTACGACGGGGAAGAGGCTCTTGAGATGATAAGGAACAAGGAGTATGACATTATACTTCTTGACGTGATGCTCCCGAAGCTCACAGGCTTTGAGGTCTGCCAGCAGGTCAGGGAATTTTCCGGCGTACCGATTGTCATGCTGACGGCAAAGGGCGAGGATATGGATAAAATCCTGGGACTTGAGTACGGAGCGGATGATTATATTATAAAGCCCTTTAACATTCTTGAGGTAAAGGCAAGGCTGAAGGCGATAATAAGGCGTACCTCCCCGAAACCGAAGGAAACGGCCAGGTTCATCGAAAACGGCGATATGAGGCTTGACTGCGAAGGACGGAGGGTTTACGTGGCGGGGAAGGAAATCAATCTGACCGCCAAGGAATTTGAGCTTTTGGAGCTGCTGATTTTAAATGCAAACAAGGTATACAGCAGGGAAAATCTGCTGAAACTGGTGTGGGGCAGCGATTATCCCGGAGATGTCCGCACCGTGGATGTGCATATCAGGAGGCTGCGGGAAAAAATCGAGGAAAAACCTTCCGACCCCAAATATGTGATTACTAAATGGGGTGTGGGCTACTACTTTGCGTAGTTCTGTGACAGGCAGTTTGAAAAGATGGCAGATAAAATAAAGACAATTCTGAAAAAGTTTAAAATATGGCGGAGCTTTAAGCTCCGTCTGCTTATCATTGTGTTTCTTATGGGGATTATTCCCAGTATTATCATGCGTGTGGGCATTTTGGAGAATTACGAAAGCCGTGCCGTGGATGTGCGCATTTCCGATGTGCAGACGCAGCTTCGAATCATTGCAAATCACCTGATTACCTATAATTACCTGCAGGATACCTCCTCGGAAGTGATTGGAGCGGAGCTGGAGCAGCTTTCCAATCTGTATAACGGGCGTGTCCTGATTATCAACGGAAACTTGAAGGTGGTTAAGGACACCTATGGAATCAGCGATGGCAAGACGATTGTTTCCGAGGAAGTCATCCGGTGTATAAAAGGGAAAAACACCGTCAATTATGACTCGGTCAACCGTTTTATTGAGATTACCATGCCGATTGTGGAGACAGTCACTCTGCCGGATGACTCCGGGGAAGGGGCGAGGGAAAAAGAACTGGTGCGGGGAGTCATGCTGACCAGCGTTTCCACAGACAGCATTGCAAACACTCTGGATATTTTAAACCGGCGGGCAATCATCATGGGAAATATCATGTTTATTTTCATTTTTGCCCTTGCCATGGGACTTTCAAGGATACTGGTGCGCCCTTTTGAACGCGTAACGAAAGCCATAAGCGAAGTGAAGGAAGGATACACGGACGAGCCGATATCGGTATCCGATTATCTGGAAACCGAGCATATTGTGGATGCCTTTAACAGCCTGATTAAAAGGATGAAGGTGTTAGACGATTCCCGTCAGGAGTTTGTGGCCAACGTGTCCCATGAACTGAAAACGCCGATTACTTCCATCAAGGTGCTTGCGGATTCCCTTCTTGCCCAGGAGGATGTCCCGGCCGAGCTTTATCATGAGTTTATGGAAGATATCGCCGAGGAAATCGAGCGGGAGAATAAAATCATCAATGATTTGCTGGCGCTGGTAAAGCAGGACAAATCCGTGGCGGAGCTGAATATCAGTATGGTGGTCATTAATGAGCTTGTGGAAATTATTCTGAAAAGGCTTCGTCCAATTGCCAAAAAAAGCAATGTGGAGGTCACGCTGATAAGCAAGCGGGAAATTGTGGCGGAAGTGGACGAAGTGAAGATGAGTCTGATATTGAATAATCTGGTCGAAAATGCCGTCAAATATAATAAGGAACAGGGAAAGGTGGAGGTTTTGCTGGATGCGGACCATCAGTTTTTCACGGTTCGGGTAAGAGATTCGGGCATTGGCATTCCGCCGGAAGCGCTGGGGCAGATTTACGAGCGGTTTTATCGGGTGGACAAGTCCCATTCAAAGGAAATCGGAGGTACCGGTTTGGGTCTTGCCATCACCAGAAGCGCCGTACAGCTCCTTAGGGGTTCCATTAAAGTGGAAAGCGTTGTGGGAGAAGGCACCGCCTTTACGGTGAAAATACCACTGACCAGGACTTTGGTGTAAAAGGAGAGGAAATGATGCTGAAAAAAGCAGAAAAAATCATTTTCCTGATTTTGTTTTTGACTGCCCTTATCTGTGCCTGTGGGCAGCAGCAGGAGGCAAAGCCGGGAAATATTTACAATGTTTATTATATAAATTCTGATGAAACAGCAATTGCCCCTTATGAGTATGTTACGGAAACCACGGACAGAGAGGAGCTGATAGACGAACTTTTGGAACAGCTTCGTACAGGCTCGGAGCGGTTGAAGTATAAAGCGCCCCTTACCGATAAGTTTACACTTCTTGATTATGCGGTAAACGAGGATCAGCTTACCTTAAGCTTTGACGAAAACTACGCCTGGCAGGAGGTCACTACGGAGGTGTTGGGCAGGGCGGCCATTGTCAGGACGCTGACCCAGATTGACGGGATTTCCTATGTGGCCTTTCAGATTAAATCGGAGCCTTTGGTTGACACCTACGGCACGGTAATCGGGAATATGAACGCCGATATGTTTATCGACAACGCCGGCAATGAAATCAATACCTACGAGAAGGTGAAGCTCACTCTGTATCTGGCGGATGAGAGCGGAAGCAAATTAAAGACGGTGAACAGGTCGGTTGTTTACAACAGTAATATTTCCATGGAAAGGCTGGTGGTGGAGCAGCTGCTTGCGGGACCGGGCGAGGGGGAAAAGGCGTTTCCCACCATCAATCCCAACACGAAAATCATCAGCGTCAATGTGAAGGACAGAATCTGCTACGTGGATTTTGACAGTACCTTTCTGACGCAGATTTATAATGTGACCTCGGATGTGGCAATTTACTCTATTATTAATTCGCTGGCGGAGCTTTCCAGCGTGAACAAGGTACAGATATCCATCAATGGAGATACCAACGTTAATTACAAGGAAAACATCAGCCTCTCCACAGTGTTTGAGAGAAACCTTGAGCTTGTGGGGGAGTGAAAGAAAGCATTGTGCAAAAGACTGCATGGAAACAGGAGAAATATGTATTTACAAAAAAAGATACGTCTGCCTGGCTGTGTAAAGCGGCGGCCGTTGGCGTTTATCTGCCTCGCGGCGGCGCTGTGTCTGTTTCTGGCAGGTCAAATCCGCCCGCAGGCGGATGCCGGACAGAGAAAACAGGACATATACGGGCAATGGGATGGACGGCAGATTACTCTTACCGGCAGGGTTTATAAAAAGGAAACTGCCGGCAGGACAAACGAGCCGGTGTCCGTGATTTATTTAAAGCTTTCAGGAAAAGCAGAAGCAGGCGACGCGGATACGGAAAGAGAGAGGGAAACAGGACCGCCGGGGGAGCGGGTCGTCTGTTATCTGGCTGCCGGACAGGAGGAGCCGGAACTTGGCAGCACAGTAAAACTTTCGGGAAAGGTCAGAGCCTTTGAGAGAGCCACAAATCCGGGGCAGTTCGACGCATTTTCTTATTATCAGATTTCTGGAATTTCTTATCGCTTAAGTCAGGCGGAGATTTCGGCAAAGACAGTAAAATATAACAGGTTCATGGAAGCGCTTCATACTTTCAGGGGATTTTTGTCCGCAGAGCTTTCAAAGGCTCTTCCGCAAACAGAAGCTTCCGTGATGCAGACCATGCTTTTAGGGGAAAAGAGAGGCATGGAAAAGGAGCTGAAGGCTCTTTATCAGAGAAACGGAATCGCTCATGTACTGGCCATATCAGGCTTACATATTTCCCTTCTTGGAATGGGAATATACCGGCTTTTCCGAAGGGGCAAAATTCCTATGAAAGCCGCCGCCGGATTGTCTTTTGTTTTAATGTTTCTTTATGGAGCCATGACCGGATTTTCCGTATCTGCGGTGAGAGCGGTTTTTATGTTTTCCATCCAGATGCTGGGAATCATTCTTGAAAGAACCTACGATATGGTGACTGCGGCAGCTCTGGCGGCGGCAGTAATCTTGATAAAACAGCCGCTTTATTTAAGGCACAGCGGGTTCTGGTTCTCCTTCGGGTGCGTGCTGGGAATCGGCCTGCTGCTTCCGGCGCTTACCGAAAGAGGCCGTGGGAAAAGTATTCCGGCTCTGGTAAAGGGATTTCTTGGCGGCGTGGGAATGGCGGCGGTCACCTTTCCCCTTTATCTTAAGTTTTACTACCAGTTTCCGGTGTATTCGGTCTTTTTGAATTTTCTGGTAATTCCCCTTATGAGTCTTTTGATGGCGGCAGGGCTATTCCTGCTCGTCTGTCAGATTTTGTTTCCGCCGGCGGCGGCTCCATTTTCCTGTTTTATCAAAGGCGTTCTGCTGGTTTATGAGAAAGCCTGCGGGGTAAGCGAGAGTCTGCCCGGCCATCTTTTTACGCCGGGGGAGCCGGAGGACTGGCAGCTGGCGGTTTATTTCCTGGTGCTTGTTTTTGTGATTATCGCAAGAAAAAATACGAAACTGGCGGCAAGATGGGGGATGATTCTTGCGGGGGCTGTGATACTTATCATTCGCCCGCCGGGAGGGCTTTTGCTTACCTTTCTAGATGTAGGGCAGGGGGATTGTATTTATATTGAAAACGAAGATAAGAGTCGGTATCTGGTTGACGGGGGGAGTTCTTCTGTGAGCGGCGTGGGCGAATACCGGATTCTTCCCTTTTTAAAATCTCAGGGTGCGTCCCTTTTGGACGCCGTATTTGTGACCCATCCTGACGAAGATCACTGTAACGGAATCAGAGAGCTGCTGGCGGAAGGGGAGAAACAGGGAATAAGAATAGACACCTTAATTTTGCCGGACATTGCCGTCAGCGCCCGGGGCGAATCTTATCTTGCGCTGGTGGACGCGGCCGGTGAGAGCGGTATCCCTGTGGCTTACATCAGCCGGGGACAGAGGATTGAAAGGGGAGAGCTCTCACTGATTTGCCTGCATCCCGGGGAGGGGGAAGCATCCGGCGAGCCTAACGAGTATTCCATTGTAATGAGGCTTGTTTATAAAGGGTTCAGCGCACTTCTAACCGGTGATGTGGAAGGCGCCGGGGAGCTGCAGCTGACCCGGCTTTTACAGGAAAACGATAAATTTCAGGAGGTGACTGTTTTAAAGGCGGCGCACCATGGCTCCAGAAATTCTACAGGCGCAGATTTTCTTGGAGCGGCCCGGCCGGGGCTTGCCGTGATTTCAGCGGGCAAAAACAACAAATACGGGCATCCCCATGCAGAGATGATTGAACGGCTTAAGGGAGCGGGATGCGTGATTTATGAGACTTCAAAGGACGGCGCGGTAATGGTAAGGGCTGACAAAAGCAAGGTGCGGGTGAAGGGGTTTACAAATTGATATCAGTTTTCGAAAAAGAGTGTGCGGCGGTAATTGCTGAATAATTGTATATCGTGTATAATAAAGATATTACTGCATGAGAGGACATCAGGATATGCAAAGGATACTGGTTGTAGATGACATGGCGACAAACCGTGAACTATTGCAAAATATACTGGAGGATGACTTTGCCATTGAAACCGCGGAGAACGGGGAGGATGCGCTGATAAAGCTGCAGGAATACGGGGAAGAGATGGCGGCGGTTCTTTTGGATTTACAGATGCCCAGGATGGATGGGTTTGCAGTCATTGCCGCAATGAAAAGAAACGGGTGGCTGAATAAAATCCCTGTGCTTATTATCAGCAGCGAGCACGCGGCTGAAATTGAAAGCGGATGCCTGGAACTGGGGGTTTCGGATTTTATCCACAAACCTTTCGACGCGTCTATTGTCAGAAACCGGTTGAAAAATACTCTGGATTTGTTTGCCTATAAAAACCGGCTGGAAGAAACAGTGGAAAAGCAGAGAAAGACGCTGAGGCATCAGGACAGAATTATCCAGATACAGGCGGAGCGGCTTAAGGAGGCGGAGCCCTTTGACAGGCTGATGATGGAATACCGGTTTGCCATCATGGAGGTGGAGACAAGGCTGAAGGTGCTTAACGAGGAGTTTTCCCGGGAATATAAGAGAAATCCCATCGAATCCATAAGGAGCAGACTGAAATCTCCCGAAAGTATTTATGACAAGTTAAGGCGCAAGGGCTATCCCATCACAGTGGAGAATATCAGGGAGCATTTAACCGACGTGGCGGGCCTTAGGGTCATCTGTTCTTTTCCCGATGATATTTACCGCCTTGCGGAGCTTTTTACAAGGCAGGGGGATATTCTTTTGTTGCGCAAAAAGGACTATATCCAAAATCCCAAGGACAACGGATACAGAAGCCTCCACCTGATACTGAGCGTCCCGATTTTTTTGTCCAATGAGCGAAAATACATGAAGGCGGAGATTCAGTTCCGCACCATTGCCATGGATTTTTGGGCAAGTCTGGAACATAAATTAAAGTATAAAAAAGATTTGGATAACGCGGAGCAGATTGCGGACGAGCTTCGGGTCTGTGCGGACTCCATTGAGGCGCTGGATTATCAGATGCAGGAGCTTCGGGACAAGATTGACAGAAATGAGAGAAACTATGCAGCGATTGGTGCAGGATATTAAAACAGGGCAGTTTGCCCGGGTATATCTCCTTTACGGGGAGGAAGCTTATCTTCGGAAGCAGTACCGGGACAGGCTTAAGGAAGCCATCATCGGCGATGATACGATGAATTATCATTACTATGAAGGTAAAAATATTTCCACAGGGGAAGTGATTGACCAGGCGGAAACGCTTCCCTTTTTTGCAGAAAGACGTCTGCTGGTGATTGAAAACAGCGGTTTATTTAAAAGCGGCGGGGAGCAGCTTGCGGAATATCTGAAAGAGCCGGCGCCCACCGCTTTCTTTTTGATGGTGGAGACGGAGATTGATAAGAGAAGCCGCCTGTATAAAGCGGTTCAGGCAAAGGGCTGCGCGGTGGAGTTTTCCGTCCAGGATGAGAGTACGTTAAAACGCTGGATACTCGGCATGGTAAAAAAGGAAAACAGGAAAATTACGGAAGCAGCTCTCGACTTTCTTCTGGAAAAAACCGGGACCGATATGGAGAATATCCGGCGGGAGATGGAAAAGCTGTTTTGTTACTGCCTTGACAGGGACGCTGTCACGGAGGAGGATATAAGCGAAATCTGCACGAAAAGAATCGGCAATCATATATTTGATATGGTTGGGGCAATTGCGGACAAAAAGCAGAAGAAGGCGTTGGAGCTTTATTATGAGCTGCTTGCCCAGAAGGAGCCGCCCATGAGAATCCTGTTTCTGATTGCGAGGCAGTTTAATCTGCTTTTGCAGGTGAAGGAGCTTAAGGGGAAAGGCTTTCAGAACAAGGCAATCGGAGAAAAGGTAGGACTGCCGGGATTTGTGGCCGGAAAATACGTGGCGCAGTCGGGACGTTTTCGGACAGAGGAGCTTCGGGCGGCCGTTGAGGAGGCCGTTGAGGCCGAGGAAAATATCAAGACGGGGCGTATGAATGATAATATGAGTGTGGAGATGCTGATTGTGAAATACAGCAGTTGAGGGAAGGGCCGACGGGGGACGAATACCCGTCCCCCGTCACGCCCCTCTCTTACTCAGCCGCCAGCACTACCACAGTCCGCGGCGGAATTTTCAGACTTTTTCCGAAATTAAACTCCGTCTGTTCCTCAAAATCCCTCCCGTCTTCATATTCTATAAAGGTATTCACCTTGATTTTCCAATTCTTTCCGTCGGGCAAATCCGGAAGCTGCTGATAAAGAGGCTCCCAGTAGGCGTTGACGGCATAGAAAATAATATCATCTCTGGTATCCTCCGCATTCCGTCCGGCGTACATGATGCCGATGAGGCGGCTGGTGTGTCCGGTTCCGCCGTTCCAGGGATAGCCGTTGTGGATGCTGATTTCAGGAAGACCGCAGGAGGCCGCCTTGGTGGGCTTTCGCAGAATGGGGTGCTCCTTGCGGAAAGCAATCATGTACCGGAAAAAGTCATGGATTTCCCGATAGGTTTCCAGCCTTGTCCAGTCGAGCCAGGAAATAATATTATCCTGACAGTAGGCGTTATTGTTCCCGAACTGTGTGTTGCAGAATTCGTCTCCGGCATAAAACATGGCAGGACCCCGGCTGCACATCAAGGTGGCGCAGGCGTTTTTTATCATGCGGCGGCGGAGACCTTCGATTTCAGGGTCGTCCGTGTCGCCCTCAACGCCGCAGTTCCAGCTGTTTCCGTTGTTGTCGCCGTCGGTGTTGTTCCAGCCGTTCTTTTCGTTATGCTTCATATTATAGGAATACATGTCATACAGGGTAAAGCCGTCGTGGCAGTTCAGGAAATTGATGGAGGCGCTTCTTCCCCGGACGGACGGGTCGTACAAATCCTTTGAGCCTGTAATCCGGGTAAGGGCGGTTCCGGCCAGACCCTCGTCTCCTTTCAGGAAACGCCGCATGTCGTCCCGGTATCTCCCGTTCCATTCCGACCATCTGTTGTAGGCCGGGAAATTGCCCACCTGATAGAGCCCCGCCGCATCCCAGGCCTCGGCAATCAGCTTGACGTTTCCCAGAATAGGGTCGCAGGCGATTCCCTGGAGAATCGGAGGGTCTGCCATGGGAGCTCCGTTCTGGTCTCTTGTGAGGATGGAGGCCAAATCGAAACGGAAACCGTCCACACGGTACTCCGTTACCCAGTAGCGCAGGCAGTCAATGATGAAACGCCTCGTCATAGGATGATTGCAGTTTAAGGCGTTTCCGCATCCGCTGAAATTGTAGTACTCCCCGTTTGGAGTCAGAATATAATAAATATTGTTGTCAATTCCCTTGAAGGAAAAACAGGGTCCGTCCTCGTTTCCCTCGGCAGTATGATTGAATACCACGTCGAGGATGACTTCAATTCCGTTTTCCTTCAGCTCATAAATGAGCTGCTTTAACTCGTCGCCTTCGTGATTATGCTCCACAACGGAAGAATAGCTGGTGTTGGGGGCAAAGAAACAGACAGTATTGTATCCCCAGTAATTGTAGAGCTGTACGCCGTCCACCACCTTGGCGTTTTCCATTTCATCAAACTCAAAAATCGGCATCAGCTCTATGGCATTGATACCCAGGTCCTTCAGATAAGGTATCTTCTGGCGAAGTCCCTCATAGGTTCCCCTTGCGGAAACGCCGGAGGACTTGTCTTTTGTGAACCCCCTGACGTGCATTTCATAAATGACCAAATCCTCTAAGGGAGTTTCAAGCTGCTTCATCTTACCCCAGTCGAAGTTGTTTTCAACCACTCTCGCGTGATAGGTAAAGTGCTTCCCGCTTTCCGGGTGCTCCCCCCAGTGCCTTTGCCCTGTGACGGCGCGCGCATAGGGGTCGAGTAAAACATTGTTTTTATCAAAAAGGAGCCCTTTTTCCCTGTCATAAGGGCCGTCTAACTGGAATGCGTATTCGAAATCCTCGATTTTTATGTCGAATACCAGCATGGAATAGGTGTTTCCGATGTGATAGGATTCCGGGAATTTCAGCCTGGCATAAGGCGTCGATTCCTCGGGATGAAAGAGCAGCAGAGTACAGCTTGTGGCGCCTGACGAATGGATAGTAAAGCTGACGCCGTTAGGAGCCGCCGCTGCGCCGTCCCTGTTATAAAATCCCGGCCTCACCTTGAAACCGTCGATGACGTCCAATGGCTGCAGTTTGCCTCCCCGCTCCGGTCTGTGCCATACAAATTCCATATATTCATACCTCCTTGTATGATATTGTTGTCGTACTTTTTACAGGTATACAAAACCCGCTGTCTGAAAATGCCTTTTAATTATAGCATTATCCGTTAAAGGATAGCAACATTCGTTTGACGAAAGTTGCGGAAATGCTATACTGTATTATAATTGATAGCAATACTGTAAAATAAGGAAATGTGGTGAAGTTTATGAAAAGCAGCCTTACAACCCTGTGTTATATTGAAAAGGACAACAAATACCTTATGCTCCACAGGGTTTCGAAAAAAAATGATGTAAACAAGGATAAATGGATTGGAGTCGGGGGACATTTTGAAAAGGGGGAAAGCCCGGAGGAATGCCTTTTGAGGGAAGTGAAGGAGGAGACGGGACTGACCCTTACCTCCTACCGTTTCCGCGGAATCGTGACCTTTTGCTATGAAAGCGGCGGCGGAGAGGAGCTGGTGGAGTATATGTGCCTTTATACGGCGGACGGCTTTGAGGGAACGCTTAAGGAATGCGACGAGGGAAGGCTTGAATGGGTGGAAAAGGACAGAATCAGTAAGCTGGAACTGTGGACGGGAGATTTGCTGTTTTTTGATTATCTGCGGCGGGAACTGCCCTTCTTTTCCTTAAAGCTTTGCTATAGGGAGGACGGAGAGCTGTACCTGGCGGTTCTTGACGGGAAGGAGATTGACACCAAAGCCCCCTGGTGAGATTTGCGCCATGTCCGAAAGGTTTAGAGAGCGGGTATAAAAGTTTTTATAAATTGTTTATAATCCCGTAATTGACTTTTCTATGTAACGGTAATACATTTTTAATAAGCAGTTACGGAAGCGGGGGATTAGTATGGAAGTATCCATAAAAGAACCGTTAGTGAGCATAATCGTGCCCGTCTATAACGGTGAAAGGGCAATCGAAAGATGCCTGCGCAGTATCCAGAATCAAAGCTATACAAACACGGAAATCATTGTCGTAAATGACGGAAGCACGGACCACACGGAAAGGGTGCTTGCAAAATACGCCGCTTCCGATAAGCGGTTCGTTATCATAAATCAGGAGAACAAGGGCGTTTCCGAGAGCCGGAACGCGGGAATGAAGGCGGCGTCGGGCGAGTATTTCCAGTTCGTGGACGGAGACGACTGGCTGCCGAAGTATGCCACGGAGGAGTTTGTGAGGACGGCGCTCACTTATGACTGCGGTATGGTGATTTCCGATTATTACAGGGTCTGCGGGAAGCGGATTTATGAAAAGGGCAATATTGAAGGCGGGCCGGTGATTACCCGGAGCAGGTTTGCGGAATATATGATGGCGGCTCCGGCCAATTTTTATTACGGCGTGCTCTGGAACAAATTTTTCAGGGCCGATATTATCAGAAAATTCGGACTTATCTGTTCGCCGGAGCTGGACTGGTGCGAGGATTTCCGCTTCAATCTTGAATATCTCCGGTATGTGGGGCAGGTGGGAGTAATTACCAGGCCGCTGTATTATTACGTAAAGACGAAGGGCAGCCTTGTCGCTACCCAGACGAATTTTCACCAGACTGTCCGAACCAGGCGAATTCTGTTTGATTACTATAAGGAGCTTTACAGGAGTATCGACCTTTATGAGGAAAATAAGCTTCGGATAAGGATGTTTTATTTATCCTTTGCACACGATAAGATTAAAAAGATTAAATCCGCCTGATTGGTATACGGGCGCCGCGCAGGTCAAATCGGACCGAAAGAGGAGGCGGCGCGGAAAAGAGGGGACACATGAAAGAAGTAAAACAACCAAAGAAACCGCTGATATTTTATTATCTGATTGTCATGCTGGTGATGATGCTGCTCAACAGCCTGCTTTTTCCAAAGCTTATGCGGCAGCAGGTGGAAAATGTGGATTACGGCACTTTCCTTGGCATGGTGGACGAAAAACAGGTGGCGATGGTGCAAATCGAGGGAGATTATATTTACTTCACCGATAAGCAGGAAGAACCGGGTTTTTACCGGACCACCACCTTTGATGACCCGCAGCTTGTGGAACGGCTGCAGGAATCAGGGTGTTCTTTCGGACGGGTAGTGCAGGAGGAAATGTCTCCCGTTTTAAGCTTTATCCTGAGCTGGATTCTTCCGATTGTTATTTTCATTGTGATTGGCCAGCTTATTTCCGGCTGGTTAATGAAGAAGATGGGCGGCGGGATGCCGGCTATGCAGTTTGGAAAGAGCAACGCTAAAATTTATGTGGAGTCCACCACGGGAATCAAGTTCAGCGACGTGGCGGGCGAGGACGAGGCCAAGGAAATACTGGCGGAAATTGTGGATTTCCTTCACAATCCCCGGAAATATCAGGAAATCGGCGCTTCCATGCCTAAAGGGGCGCTGCTGGTAGGCCCTCCTGGAACAGGCAAAACGCTTCTTGCAAAGGCCGTGGCCGGTGAGGCGAACGTTCCGTTTTTTTCCATTTCCGGCTCGGAATTCGTGGAAATGTTCGTGGGAATGGGCGCGGCAAAGGTGAGGGATTTGTTCAGGCAGGCTAACGAAAAAGCGCCCTGCATTGTGTTCATAGATGAGATTGATACCATAGGTAAAAAGCGAGATAACGGCGGCATGGGCGGCAACGACGAGAGAGAGCAGACCTTAAACCAGCTTCTCACGGAGATGGACGGCTTCGACGGCTCAAAGGGGGTTGTGATTCTGGCGGCCACCAACAGGCCGGAATCCTTAGACCCGGCGCTTCTGCGTCCCGGACGGTTCGACAGGCGGGTGCCCGTGGAGCTTCCCGACCTGGCAGGCAGGGAGGCTATATTAAAGGTACACGCCAGAAAGATAAAGCTGGGAGACAATGTGGATTTCAACGCCATTGCAAGGGCGGCCTCCGGCGCTTCCGGCGCGGAGCTTGCCAATATGGTGAACGAGGCGGCCCTTAGGGCGGTCCGGGAGGGACGCCAGTATGTGACCCAGGCTGACCTGGAAGAAAGCATTGAGGTGGTAATTGCGGGCTATCAGAAGAAGAATAAGGTGCTTTCGGATAAGGAGCGTCTGATTGTGTCCTACCATGAAATCGGACATGCGCTGGTGGCGGCGCTGCAGAACAACTCCGCTCCGGTTACCAAGATTACCATTATCCCCCGTACCTCAGGCGCGCTGGGATATACCATGCAGGTGGACGAGGGAGAACACAATCTTATGAGCAAGGAAGAGCTTGAAAATAAGATTGCCACATTTACCGGCGGACGGGTGGCGGAGGAGCTGATTTTCCATTCCATCACCACCGGAGCCTCCAACGATATCGAGCAGGCAACCAGGCTGGCGAGAGCCATGATTACCAGATACGGTATGAGCGAGGAATTCGGCATGGTCGCCCTTGAAACCGTATCCAACCAGTATCTTGGCGGGGACGCGTCCCTTGCATGCTCGGAGAATACCGCAAGGGAAATTGACAGGAAGGTAATCGAATCTGTAAGAAACCAGTATGAAAAGGCGAAAAAGCTTCTCTCCGACAATCTGGACAAGCTCCACGAGCTTGCGAAATACCTGTATGAGAAGGAAACTATTACAGGGGATGAATTTATGGAGATTTTGAACGCCAAAGGGCAGAAAAATTAAAACTGTTTTTAAAAAAGATGAAAAGGCCGTCAGCGATTGCTGACGGTTTTTATTTCTGCAGGTTTGTTATCTTCCTCTTGACAAATACCCTAAGGGGGTATATCATATGGTTTGTAAAAACAAATACCCCCAAGGGGTATATAAAGTAAAAGCGAGGTGTTGATATGCCGCAAACAGGAGATACTATGAATCAGGAAAATATATGTAACTGCTGCCGCACCAAGCATACGCCCAGGAACGAAAAGCAACGGAAACAGCTCCAGAACCGTCTCAGCCGAATCACAGGCCAGCTAAACGGCATCGGCAGAATGCTGGAGGAAAACCGTTACTGCGGCGATATCCTGATACAGGTGGCGGCTGTGGAGAGCGCGTTGCAGAGCTTTGGCTATCTGATTTTGCAGGAGCATATGGAGACCTGCGTGGTGGAGGAAATCCAAAACGGCAACACACAAATTATGGAGGAAGCCATCGAGCTTGTGAAGAAGCTGAAATAAAGGAGAGCGGATATTATGATTAAGCAAAAATATGAAGTGACAGGCATGACCTGTTCCGCCTGTTCCTCCCATGTGGAAAAGAGCGTCTGTAAGCTTTCGGGGATGAACGAGGTGACGGTGAACCTGCTTACCAACAGTATGCAGGTGGCATACGATGAAAGTCTGTGCAGCGAGGATAAAATCATTGAAGCGGTGGAGAAGGCCGGTTACGGCGCAAGGCAGGCAGCGTCAGAAGGAACGCAGAGCCGAAACGGAACCGGGACAGGAAAAGCAGAGGCAGGCAACAGGGCAGCGGGAGCGGGCAAAGGAGCGTCAGGAAAGGACAGCGCCGGACGGGAGGCCCTGAAAAGAAAAAAGGAAAACAGGGAAATGAAGGTGCGGCTTACCGTTTCCATTGTTTTTATGATTCTTCTTATGCTTGTTTCCATGCACCACATGTTTTTTATGTGGCTGCATCTTCCCGTACCGGAATGGCTGATGAAGCTGTTTCATGGAAATGAAAACGCATTGACCTTTGCATTCACCCAGTTTTTGCTTACGCTTCCGATTATCTATGTGAACCGTAAGTATTACCAGACGGGATTTAAGACCCTGCTTCACTTAAGCCCCAATATGGACAGCCTGATTGCCATCGGCTCGGGAGCGGCCCTTGTTTACGGCGTCTTTGCCATTTACCGGATTGGGTACGGCCTTGGACACGGGGACGGGGCTCTGGTTTCGAGGTATGCTTCCGACCTTTACTTTGAGTCGGCGGGAATGATTCTGGCGCTGATTACGGTGGGAAAATATATGGAGTCCCGCTCCAAAGGCAAGACCGGAGAAGCTATAGAAAAACTGATGGATTTATCGCCAAAGACGGCGATTCTGCTTCTGGAAAACGGGGAGGAGAAGGAAATCCCCACTTATGAGCTTTTAAAGGACGATTTATTTGTGGTAAAGCCGGGCAGTCTGATTCCGGTGGACGGCGTGGTGGTGGAGGGAACCTCCAGCGTCAACGAGGCGGCAATCACAGGGGAGAGTATTCCTGTGGAAAAGCAGGCCGGGGACGCGGTAGTATCCGCTACCATGAACAAAGCGGGCAGACTGGTGTGCCGGGCGGTGAAGGTAGGGGAGGATACCACCCTTTCCCAGATTATCCGTCTGGTGGAGGAGGCTTCCGCCTCCAAAGCGCCCATTGCCAAAATGGCGGATAAAATCGCCGGGATTTTTGTGCCGGCGGTGATGGGAATCGCCCTTATTACCTTTATTGTGTGGCTGATAGCCGGGGGCGGCTTTGAGGCGGCTATGTCAAGCGCTATTGCGGTGCTTGTGATTTCCTGCCCCTGCGCTCTGGGACTTGCGACGCCTGTGGCGATTATGGTGGGGACGGGAGTGGGAGCCAAAAACGGCATCCTCATCAAATCGGGGGACGCCCTGCAGTCGGCGAAGGATATTGACACGGTAGTACTCGATAAAACCGGAACTATCACGGAAGGAAGGCCAAAGGTTACGGATATTTTCGGCTATGAAAGGGAATTGGACACCCGGCGGCTGCTTTTGCTTGCGGCTGCTATTGAAAAACCCAGCGAGCACCCTCTTGCCGAAGCTATTTTAAATGAAGCGGAAAAGACGGGGGAGAGGATTCCCGACGTCACGGATTTTCAGGCGGTTTTCGGCAGAGGCGTTACGGGAGTCTGCGATGGGGAGAGGTATTTTGCGGGCAACAGGGCTTTTATGGAGGATAAGGGGATTGCGTTGTCGGAAATGCAGAAGGAGGCTGTGGCGGATTTGGCGGAGGAGGGAAAAACTCCCCTTTTGTTTGCCGGTGGGGGAAAGCTTCTGGGAATCATAGCGGTTGCGGATACGGTCAAGTCTTCCTCGGTAAGCGCCATCAGAGAGTTTCATAACATGAAAATAGAAGTGGTGATGCTGACCGGCGACAATGAGCGAACGGCTCAGGCGGTGCGGAGAGAGCTTGGCATTAACAGGGTGGTTGCGGAAGTCCTTCCCGAGGATAAGGAAAAGGAAATCAGAAAGCTCCAGGGTGAGGGCAGGAAGGTTGCCATGATTGGGGACGGGATTAACGACGCCCCGGCGCTTGCGGCCGCTGACGTGGGTATTGCCATCGGAGCGGGAACGGACGTTGCCATTGACAGCGCCGATATCATACTGATGAAAAGCAGGCTGACTGACGCCATAAGCGCCATCAGATTAAGCCGCGCCGTTATCAAAAATATAAAGGAAAACCTGTTCTGGGCGTTTTTCTATAATACCATAGGGATTCCCCTTGCGGCAGGGCTTCTTTACCCGGCCTTCGGAGTCCGGTTAAACCCTATGTTCGGGGCGGCAGCCATGAGCATGAGCAGCCTGTTTGTGGTGGGGAACGCCCTGCGGCTGAGGAATTTCAGGGTGCGGCAGCCCGGTCAGGCTAAGACGGATGAATCCGAGCCGGAAAACAGTGGTAATGGCAATGCGTCAATAAAAGAAGGAACCGCTGCCGGAGAAGCGGCAGAGAAAGACGCGGCAACAGAAAAGTATAAATCCATGAAGGAGGAAAAGAAAATGACGAAAACAATAATTATTGAAGGAATGATGTGCGCGCACTGTACGGGCAGAGTGCAGAAGGCATTGGAGGCGTTGACGGGCGTTGAAAGCGTTGTTATGAGCCTTGAGAGCAAAAGCGCGGAAGTTACCCTCGGGAAAGATGTGCCGGAGGAGATATTAAGAGCCGCCGTGACGGAAGCGGGATATGAGGTAGTGGAAGTAAAAGGTTAAGACCCGAAAGAAGAAAACCGCCGCAGCTGTGATTTGCGCATGCAGGAAGCAGATAAGATGCTTCCTGCAGACGCCTTGATGAATCATGGCTGCGGCGGCTTTTCAATGAAACTCAGATACAAATCCGGTTCAACTGATACGGAATTGCCCGATTAATCTGTTCAGTGTATCAGCCTGCTCGGATAATTCCCTGGAGACTACGGCGCTTTCCTCAGCGGCGGAAGAGTTCGTCTGCACCACTCTGGAAATTTCCCTGATTCCCTCCTCCACGGCGGCTATCTTCTGCGACTGCTGTGCGCTGGCGGAGGCAATGTCATCCATCAGTATTTTAATCGACTGGATACAGTCATTGATAACCCGCATTGCCGAAACTACATGGTCGGTGGATTCTGTCCCCGCCTTTATATCCTGGACGGAGCGTCCGATGAGAACGCCGGTGTTCTGGGCGGCTTCGCCGGATTTTGAGGCAAGGCTGCGAACCTCGTTGGCAACAACCAGAAAGCCTTTTCCGGCAGCGCCGGCGCGGGCCGCTTCCACAGAAGCGTTCAATGACAGAATATTCGTCTGGAGAGCAATGTCTTCAATTGTCTTTACAATGCTGCTGATTTTAACGGAGGACTGGTCAATATTTCTTGTAGCCTCCATCAGCTGCGCCATTTTCTCATCCGCCTCGATGGCGTATCCGTTTGCCTTGTCTACCAGTTCGCTGGCATTGCCGCACTGTACGGCATTGCTTTGAATCTGAGAAGTTATTTCCGTTACATTACTTACCCGTTTATATCGGCTCTGCCTGGCGTGATGTTTCCTATGCTGGTTCCGATGGAAAAAAGCATCCATTTACGATCCGTACCGTGTATGAAATAATAGAACGCAACATCGACAGACGGGGACAGTATCTTTTTCCGGCAGACGTGGAAGTCAACATGTGGGATGTCAATGGGCTTTTGACGGCGTACCTGAGGAGAACAGCCTGTATTTGAATTATGGAGGTGTCAGAATAGAATCTCCGGCAATGAATTTGATTTTGTATCAGCCGCGGGAAACACTGGGAGAAAAAAATTATGCCAGATTCGGAGCTGAATTTCCTATTCGTTTTGATTTTCTTGACACGATGGACGGACAGAACTTAAGCCTGCAGGTTCATCCTCTTACGGATTATATTCACCGGAAATTTGGAATGGCCTATACTCAGGATGAAAGTTACTACATATTAGATACCGGAGAGAGAGGCGGAGTTTATCTGGGATTAAAAGAAAACATAAATAATGACCAGATGATTAAAGACCTGGAAGAAGCTCAGCAGGGTGGGGACCCTTTTGATGCTGAAAAATATGTTAATTTCTTTCCGGCAAAAAAGCATGACCATTTTCTGATTCCAGCCGGAACAATCCACTGCTCCTCTAAAAATTGTATGGTACTTGAAGTCAGCGCTACACCTTACATTTTTACCTTTAAACTTTGGGACTGGGGACGTGTTGGTTTGGACGGAAGACCCCGCCCTATTCATATTGAAGATGGAAAGAACGTCCTTCAGTTTAACCGTACAACATCATGGGTAAAAGATAATTTATTAAATTCCTTTCAGGAGTTAGAAAGGAACTCAGATTATATGAGGGTGAGAACTGGCCTTCACGAGTTGGAGTTTATTGAAACAGAGGTATTAACCGTTCATACCAAGGCACCGATAGGATATGACGGTGAAATGGCAATGTGCAATTTGGTGGATGGAAAAGCTGCTATAATAGAAAGTATTGACAATGCATTTCCATCCTACTGTCTGCATTACGCCGAGACCGTTATCCTTCCGGCGAAAGCAGGACAATGTTCTATTCGTCCAGCAGTGCCAGGAGAGGATATAAAATTTTTAAAAGCAAGCATTCGGCATTGCACAGGAAGCAGGTAATGGGTATAACAGCTATAAATTTCAAAGCGCTTTTTTTACAGAAATCGCTTTTACAGGACACATTTCCTGACAGCAGAAGCAGGAAATACAGCCCTTTTTCCGGAACTTTGCTTTTCCGTTTTCAACCTTTATGACATGAGCCGGACAGCTCTCCGCGCATTTGCCGCACCCCACGCATACATCGCGGTTAAGCTGGGGATAGGATTTC
Source organism: bacterium 1xD8-48 (assembly GCA_009917455.1). Lineage (GTDB taxonomy): Bacteria > Bacillota > Clostridia > Lachnospirales > Lachnospiraceae > Suilimivivens. Next base: position 33,195 of record QZDS01000039.1, read on the forward strand.
ATCAGACGTTCGGCAAAAAACAGAAAAGATTTTTTAAGAAAGCCGGGTACGTTGCCGGTAAAATCCAGCTTCTTTGTGTCGGGCATCTGAAAAGGAGTCAGATTTTCCGGCACAGCATCGCCAACTAACGTAATTTCATCAGGCCTGGCAAGACCAACCTCTGCCGCCTGCCGTATCATCTCGATTTTCATGGGGTCAATGCCCATAAGAGTGGCGGCAAAATAATCCTGGGTATAAAAATCCCTGGCGGCAAGAAGCATATAAAGAGGGTGGGAAGTGCCTCCGGTGGGACCGTTTCCCTCCATTGCGTCGATGGCGTCAATGATAGTGAGTTGAGGGTTTACGGTCTGGGCAAGCTCAAGAAGCATCCGGGAAAAATCGGAAAGGTTCGGCCAGAGATAATGCATCTGGGGCTTTTCCAGTCCCGGTATCACGCCGAAAAGATTTTTTATTCCGCCCGAGTATCCGGTCATGGCATGGGTCTTTAGCTTGCAGATGTTGATAACATAGTCTGCCGTAAGCACAGGGGTAATAATGTGAAAGGAGTGGTTGGCAAATCCTTTTGGACAGTCCACCGTCCGGGCGGAAAAATCCATATTCATCTTAAGCTGGGGAGTCAGTTCCTTTACGCCGCAGACATGGTATATGTTTTTCATATATTCCGCATTATAAAGCCCTCCCGAGCTTTCGGCGAGGGTGATATCTTTTACGCCGTGTTCAGTGAGCCAGCGGACCACGGCTTTGATTACCAGCGGATGGGTGGTTACGGGAAATTCCGGTTTTTTTGCCATAATCAGATTGGGTTTAATAACCACTTTTAATCCCGGCCTCATATCGCCGGCAATGCCAAGGGCTTCCATAGCCCTGCAGACGGCGGGGTAAATCAGCTCTTCCTTATATTCGGGTACATGGTATAATGTTTGAATCATACAGGTTCCTTTCTCCCGGAAAAGTCCGGGTGCTTATCTCAGGACAGATTTATTTTATCATCAGGGAGCCTGTTTGAAAAGATGGTGTGTCAGGGTTGTTTCATGAAGAATAATAGAAAATAATAATAAAAAGAAAGGACGGTCTCAAAGATAAATGCGGAACAGGCACGGCTGCTGGAAAAAACAGGGGTGGATATTTCCGTGTGCTGAAAAAGGATTCCGGACAGAGCCATTCCTGGAATATATGAGGGCGGTGCCGGACCCCAGATGCGGCCGGGAAACCAAACATGCCCACGGGGAAGTGCTGGTATGCCTTGTGGCCGGTTTCCTTGCGGGGAAGACGACGATACGCAGGAGCCTCAGATGGTGTAAAAAGCATCTGGAAGAACTGAGGGAGTATCTTCCATTAAAAAATGGCATCGCCTCCCCGTACACAGCGTGTCGGCTCCTGTCAGGAATGGATGAGGAACTGTTGGCGCTTGAATTTATGGAATGGATTGGAGAGAGCGTGAACACGAAAGGGATTCCTCTTGCGGTGGATGGGAAAGCCTTGCGTGTTGCAATGGAGAAGGTGAAAGATTTCCGGGCGCCAATGGTCCTGAGTGCAATCAATGCAGTAACAGGAGTGGTGGTGGCACAGATGCCATAAAAAATAAGGACTGTGAGATTAAAGCGATACCGGAACTATTGAAACTGCTGGATATAAAGGGAAGCACCGTCACGACAGACGCGGTGGGGACCCAGACGCAGATCATGGAGCAGATATTTTCCCAGGAGGGGCACATTTTGCTGATGGTTAAAAAGAACCAGCCGCAGTCCGAAACCTGACCGGATGAAGAAACCGGAAAAGGTATCCAGAAAACAGGTATGATTTCAGACATGGAACTGACCGCAGAAGAAGCAGGCCGGATAAAAAGGGAGCACTGGGCAGTTGAAAACAGCGGTGCCCCTTATTTGAGAAGGGAATATGACTTCAGCGGAATAGCCGGTTTTTATTGATAAAAAAGTATACAGGATTTGAAAAAAGTGTAAATAAGATAAGGGGGATATTTTGCGCTTTTTTACCGAATGTGAGCGGCTGATAGGGAAGAAAGACTATGAGAGCGTTAATCAGTCTTTACACTTATATCACTTATTGATATAATGGAACTATCAAAGAAGAAGGTATTTATGGAAAGTAGGTGATAGAATGGGAATGACCAATAAGCAATTTCAGGGGTTTGTCAGGCTTACCTTAGCTCAGATTGAAAGGGCTTTAAAGGAATCACCTGATAATAAAGAATTGCAGGAATTAAAGGACATCTTTCAAAATATGTTGGAAGATGGCAATTAAATCCGAATAATTTACCTAAGAAAAGTGTAAGGCCTTTGAATTTTCGAAGTCTTTACACTTTTATAATAAGGAATATTTATAAAAAAAGCGCAAAAGGGACTGAAGACATGGCGGAATACCAAAATTATATATTTGATTTGTACGGAACCTTAGTGGACATCAATACCAACGAGGCGAAAGCCTCCCTGTGGAAAAACATGGCGTGGCTTTTTTCCATGATGGGAGCGTCTTATGAGCCCGCGGAACTCAAAAAAATGTATAAAAAGCTTTATGCGGAGGAGACCGGGAGGAATCTTCTGCGGGTTCGGGAGGAGCTTAAGGACAATCAAATCACAGCGGGCGAGGTGGAGATTCATTTAGAGGACGTATTTGAGAAGCTTTTTGCGGACAAGGGCGTGGAAATCGACAGAAAGCAGGCATGGCAGATAAGCCTGATGTTCAGAAGCCTTTCCATGAACGGAATCAGGCTCTGCGAGGGTGTGGAAGAATTGTTTAAACGGCTTAAGGAAGCGGGGAAAAAGATTTATCTTCTTTCCAATGCTCAGAGAATGTTTACCGAGCCGGAAATGAAGCTGTTGGGACTTTCCGACTGCTTCGACGGCATTTTATATTCTTCCGATGCGGACGTAAAAAAGCCTTCTTTTTATTTTTATGATGCAATCTTTCAGAAATACGGATTAAAAAAGGAAGAAAGCGTTATGATAGGTAATGAGTATCATGCGGACATTCTGGGAGCCGATAATTATGGAATAGACAGCATGTATGTGTTTACCGCCCAGTCAGGCAGGGAACCAGCCGCCCTTCCGGAAAGCTGCAGGCGAATTGAGACGATAGGGGACGTATTTTGAGGAAATCTGGAGAAAAGAGGGAAATTATGCGGAACATTCCACAGCCTGGACAGGTATACAGGCATTTCAAGGGCAAAATGTACAGAATAGTAACGCTGGCGGAACACAGCGAGACGGGGGAGGAACTGGTAATCTATCAGGCTCTTTACGGTGATTATAAGGTGTACGCAAGGCCGCTTTCCATGTTTGCGGAGAAAATTGATAAGGATAAGTATCCTGACGCCGACGCGGAATTTCGTTTTACGCTCCAGAAAGAGCTGATTGAAGTGCCCGTGCCGGAGAAAATGACGAAAGCGCCGGAAGATACTCCTAAGGAGGACGAGGGCGAATTTAACTTAGACCCATTAATCATTGAATTCCTTGATGCAGACACCTGTGAGAAGCGTCTGAATATTCTTTCAGCGCTGCGGGAGCGGATTACCGATGATATGATAAATATCATGGCAATCTCCGTCGGCGTTGAAATCAAAGAAGGGGATGTAGAACGGCGGTATGACGAGCTTCGGAGCTGCCTTTTAACCTTCGGAAAATATGAGAGCAACCGGCTGAGATAATTGAAACGGCAAAAATGTCATCCGTCCTGCGGCGTTTTCGGACGAAGGAAGTCCGGCAGGCGGATGAGAAACCGGAGATGAGGAGAAAATGACATACGATAACATAGAGGAAGCCCGTTTTGAGAGCCGTCCCAACAGGTTCATTGCTTACGTGTCGGTTGAAGGAAAACAGGAAAAGGTTCATGTTAAGAATACGGGGCGGTGCCGGGAGCTTCTTACGGAGAACGCGGCGGTGTTTTTAAACAAAAGCAAAAATCCGAAAAGAAGTACATGTTACGATTTGGTGGCTGTCCAAAAGGGCAGCCGTTTGATTAACATGGATTCACAGGCGCCTAATAAGACCGTGCAGGAATGGCTTGAAAAAGGGGGGCTTTTTCCTGATACGGTGTCGGTAAGGCCGGAGACGACATGGCACAATTCCCGTTTTGACTTTTATGTGGAAACGGCAGAGGATAAAATTTTTATCGAGGTGAAAGGGGTTACCCTTGAACAGGAGGATGTCGTACTTTTTCCCGACGCTCCCTCACAGAGGGCGGTAAAGCATGTGACGGAGCTGGCGGAGGCTGTAAGGGAGGGTTATAAGGCATATGTGATTTTTGTGGTTCAGATGGAAAATGTAAAATATTTTACGCCGAACAGGAAGACACAGCCGGAATTTGCCGACGCGCTTCTTGCGGCCAGAGGAGCGGGGGTGCAGATTCTTGCATACGATTGCAAGGTAACGCCGGATTCCATGGAAATAGGACAAAGCGTCCCGGTAAAATTGTCGGAGATGGAGATTGCCGCAGAACCGCTTCTTTCCTGGTATGATAAAAACAAAAGAACCCTGCCCTGGCGGGAGGACCCTACGCCTTACCATGTTTGGGTATCGGAAATTATGCTCCAGCAGACGAGAGTGGAGGCGGTTAGGGGCTATTATGACAGGTTTATGAAAGCTCTGCCGGATATCGCTCATCTGGCGCAGGCAAAGGATGAGGAGCTCCTGAAGCTTTGGGAGGGGCTTGGCTATTACAATCGGGTCAGAAACATGAAAAAGGCGGCCCGGATGATTATGGAGGAGTACGGGGGCGTTATGCCGGAGGAATACGAAGACCTCTTAAGGCTTCCCGGAATCGGCAGCTACACGGCCGGAGCCGTCAGCTCTATCGCCTGCGGGAGGCGGGCTCCGGCCGTGGACGGAAATGTGCTGCGGGTTCTCTCGAGGCTTAAGGGGGACGGGCGGGATATCGCGCGGCAGTCTGTTCGGGACGACGTCACGGAGGAATTGTGGCGGGATATGGATACGGAGCGGCCCGGAGATTTCAATCAGGCGTTGATGGAGCTTGGGGCGACAGTGTGTATTCCGGTGGGCGCGCCTCATTGCGGTGAGTGTCCGTGGGAGGCGCTCTGCGCCGCCCACAGGGAGAAAAGAGAACTGGATTTCCCCTTTAAGACACCGAAAAAACCAAGGACAATCGAAGAAAAGACGGTGCTTGTGATTCTGGATGAAAACAGGGCGGCTTTGCAGAAGCGGCCGGAGGGCGGTCTCCTTGGGGGAATGTATGAATTTCCCTGCCTTTCCGGGCATCTTTCCAGACGGCAGGTTCTTGCGTACCTGAAAGAGGAAGGACTTTCGGTGTTAAAAATAGAAAGGCTTGCCGACAGTAAGCATATTTTCACCCACAAGGAGTGGCACATGATTGGGTATGCCGTCAGGGTGGACGAGCTGGCAAACAAGAAAAACAGCGGGGATTTGATATTTGCGAAAAAGCAGGAGGTCAGGGATAAATATCCTGTTCCTTCCGCCTACGGCGCGTATCTTTATAATTTCTTAAGTTGATTCTTTCCGGTAAAATGGGTATGATAAATAAAATAACTATCGGATTGGAGAAAACGAGGAGAAATGAAGCTGTTATCTTTTGCAGTGCCCTGTTATAATTCAGCGGCCTATATGAAAAAATGTGTGGATTCCCTTTTAAAAGGCGGAGAGGACGTGGAAATTCTCATTATTGACGACGGCTCCACCGACGACACAGCCCGGATTGCGGATGAATACGAAGCGGCTTACCCGTCCATTGTCAGGGTAATCCACAAGGAAAACGGAGGACACGGCTCCGCAGTAAATACCGGAATTGAGAATGCGCAGGGACTGTATTTTAAAGTAGTGGACAGCGACGACTGGGTGAAGGAGGAAGCTTACGAAAGGATACTTGACGCCTTAAAGGGCCTCACCGGCGGGGAAAAGGTGCTGGATATGCTAATCAGCAATTTCGTCTACGAAAAGCTGGGGCAGGAGCGGCATAAGGTGATGCGGTACAAACATGCGCTGCCTGTGGACAGGCTTTTTGGCTGGGACGAGGTCAGGCATTTTCATAAGGGACAGTATATTCTTATGCATTCCGTGATTTTCAGGACAAGACTCCTTAAGGAATGCGGCTTAAAGCTCCCTGAACACACCTACTATGTAGACAATCTTTACGTATTTGAGCCCCTTCCCTATGTAAAAAACATGTACTATCTGGACGTGAATTTTTACCGCTATTATATAGGAAGGGAAGGCCAGTCCGTAAACGAGGATATCATGATAGGGAGAATCGACCAGCAAATCACGGTCAATAAGCTGATGATAGACTATATGACAGAAAATAAAGGTCTGATTGCTCCTGTAAAAAAAATGAGCCACTATATGACAAGCTATCTGGATATCATAACTACAGTATCTTCGATACTCCTGATTCGTTCAGGCACGAAGGAAAATCTGGCAAAGAAAAAGGAGCTATGGAATTATTTGAAGAAAAAGGACTGGATTTTATATAGAAAGCTCAGATACGGGTTGCTGGGCCAGTGCATGAACCTTCCCGGAAGAAGCGGCAGGAGGATTTCTGTGGAAGGGTATAAAATCTGCCGCCGGTTTTTCAATTTCAACTGAAGGTCAGCTTACAGGGAACTGCGGACAGAGCATGAAAATGCCCGGCCGCTTTTTTCCTGTTCAGGGGAATTTGCTTTCCTGAAACGATACATTTTTCTGGTTCATTTTTACAAAAAAATTCCGGGAGCGAAAATGAGATAATCTCGCTCCCGGTAATCATATTCAGGATTCTTTTGCAAGCGCCTTATCTTAAACCCTGCGCACCCTGCCGTGCTGCTTTTGGGCTCTGCCCGCCTGGTACAGGGCGACAACGTCAGCCTGATACACCACAAGGTACATAATCCCGGCCATGATAAAAGCGGTCAGCACGTCAAACACGGAATGCTGCTTGATAAACATGGTTGACAGGATAATGGAAACGCAAAGCGTAAAGGAACCTCTGCGCAGTATTTTGTTATCCGCCAGCTTTTGATTGTGCATAACGGCCAAATGGGCGCCGATAGAATTATACACGTGAATGCTGGGCCATAAATTAGTAGGAGTATCCGCACGGTACAAATGGGTGACCATAGCAGTCAATATGTTTTCTCTGGGCATTACCAAAGGGCGGAGATGATGTCCGTTGGGCCAGAGAGTGGAAATTACCAGAAACACAGTCATTCCTGTAAACAGAAATACACAGGTTTTCCAGTATTCCTGTCTGTTTTTGAAGAAACAATACAAAACAGCGGCGGACACATACAAAAACCATAAAAAGTATGGAATAACAAATATTTCGCTGAAAGGAATCATATCGTCAACCTTCATATGAATGATAAAGGGGGGATATTTTACGGTTCTTTCAAGCCATGCAAACCAGACACAGTAAATTACGGCATAAACAATAAGCGGTATTCCGTGCTTATACCTTTCAAAATAAATTTTTTTCATAATTCTCCTCTTTGTAAATCTTTTTATCTTTATGCAGCCATTGTCCGACGGGACTTTTGCCCTCTCGCCGGAGACTTATAATAAAAGCTGCAGTTTTTCGCGTTCGCAGGTCAGCGTAATGGAACTGCTTTTCATGGTAACCTCTCCGTCCGTATGCACCCACAAAGGAGCGGAGGTTTCTATGTGGACCCGGGAGGCGTAATAGCGGTCAATCCCGTCAAAGCGGTAGTGATTTCCCTTAAAGGCGGTCGGGAGAGCCAACAGTATCAGCCATTTCGGGATATTTCCCACGGCGCAGATATCAATGATTCCGTCCCTGGGGTCGGCGTCGGGACAGAATTTAAATCCTCCCCCCTCAAACTGATGAATCATTCCCGCCACAAATAGAAATTTGGGAATGGAAACCGGCTCCTTGCCGTCCAGCGTGATGGCGCAGGTGATTTTTCTGGCCATGATGAGCTGCTTAAGGGCAATGGAAAGGTAAGTCAGCTTTCCAAGACCTATTTTATTCAGAATGTTCTTAAATTTAGAAGCAAGAGCCTCCTCGCAGACAGCGGCATCAAAGCCGATTCCGCTGCTGACTGCAAAATAACGCTTTAAGGAAACCTCGCTGCCATGCTGCCGGGAAAGCTGCTGCGAGGCCTTCTCATAGACAAGGCAGCCGATATCCAGAAGCAAAGGCTTTTCACAGCGCAAAATATTATCAAGAATTTCAAGAGGGCTTGCAGGCAGCTTTAAATCCCTTGCCATATCGTTGCTTGAGCCGGTGGGGATATAGCCGAGCTGTACCCGGCCAAAATCGGAAATCCCCTGAATCGCTTCATTCAGAGTTCCGTCGCCGCCAAGGATAATCAGCTTCAAGGTGCTTTCAGGATTCCGCAAAAGCACCGAGTCTGACAGGTCGCGTACAAGCTTGGTGACATGACCGATTTTTGCGGAAAAGAAAACCTTATATTCAATATCCTTCTGCTCCAGAACCGGCATCAGCATGGACCAGATTTTAGCGCCCCGGCCTGATTTGGAGGCCGGATTCACGATTATGTAATACATCATATTTTCCCCTCTGAAATCTTTTCCTATTTTAGCAGTTAATTTGGCGTGAGTAAAGATTTTTTAACATCTTCCATAAATCTTAATGATTTATTAGGAAATATCGTTTATCAGAAATAATGAATTTTGAGAAATGCCGTATTTATCATGTTTTTCCGGTCTATGGTATTGAAATAATTTGATGTTTTGTACCTCACTAGTGACAAACTAGTGACAAAATATAGCCCCTCCGGAAGTTGTCCAGAAGGGCTATATCATTTCAATGGCCTGTCTTAATTCCTCTATGGTCTTATGGGTGTAGGTGCGCGCGGTCAATGACTTTGATGCATGGCCTATCAGCCTGTCGATGCATACCTGGCTGACTCCGGCGCTGTCCAGTAAGGAAGTGAATGTATGGCGGCAGTCGTGGGGCGTATGGTATGTGGTGATTCCAATGCTTTTTAAAGTGTTTTTGAATAATCTGGTATAGGCCGTCTTGCTTACAGGCTGCCCGGCTACAGTGAATAGAATGCCATTATTATCTTTGAGACGCTTTTCAACAAAGCCGTATATTCTGGAATGGATGGGTACAATGCGGTTCTTGCCGGCAGCAGTTTTTAGCCCTCCTTTAAAAGTCCGTTCTGTTAAGTCAATATCCTCAGGAGGCATGAGGATAAGTTCAGACACCCGCCAGCCGGAGTATATGTATATTAAGATGCTGTCTACCCATGGCGTGTCTTTACTCTCCCAGAGAAGCTGCAGCTCCTCTGGTGTAAATGGTACGCCCGGAGTGTCATCCTCTGATACGGTGATAGCCGCAAAAGACGCATAACCTTTTTCTATCACATCATTCTGCAGGGCAAATTTATCCATCTGTGTGAACAGGTTTTTGATATGCTCCTGTAAAGCATGAGAAAGCGGCTTTCCCTTATCATTTATCTGGCCGAGAACGCCCCTGAAATCGTCTGCCCTTAATTTACTGTAGGCAAGGTCATATAATGCACTGCATTGCCTGTATGCTGATTTGGTGCAGTCCATAGAGCTGCGGGAGTAGGTTCTTCCGCTAAGCTCATATTTATTCTTATAGAATTTTTCATAGAGCTGTGAAAAGGTGATGTTCCGGTCGGCGATGCTGTAAGGGTTTTTGTTGTACTCGGCAAGGGATATTAATGCCTCCTCACGGGTAGGAAAGCGCCCCAGAACGTCATAAACAGGGTAATAGCGTTCATCCATCCGTGTATTGACTCTTACCTCAAAGGGCTTTCTACGATTCCCGGACAGCTTTACAACGGAGCCGTAACCGTTGGGATTTTTCATTGCTCTTCCGCGTGGCATGGTGTATCATCCTCCTTTTTTGGGTATAAAAAGTAACTATTCAGCCTTGTCAAAAAAATCACCAAAAAACTGCCGAAATTTTTTGATGCTGTTTAAAAAGTTA